>JAPYTQ010000065.1:0-18704 GCA_029941905.1 Pseudomonadales bacterium
TAGCAGATGCTGCAGCGCTAACGGCCACAGTTGCGCAGACTAACGCAGATGCGGCAGCAGCTGCAGCGATCATTCTGGCGACAGGCGGTGGGGCAGATTCAACTGCCGCCGCACAAGCTACAAGTGATGCTGTAGCAGCCGTCTTAGCCACAGATGCAGAGGCAGCCGCCGCCCTTAATGCGGCGGCCACAGCACAAACAATAGCGGCAGATTTGAGTGCGGCTTTTGCAATAAAAACACCGGATCAGACAACGCCAGTAGATTCGCTGGACTTCCTTTACAGTAGAGGTGAATGGACAAGCGATGCTGGTGGAGTAACGACGACGGGTCTTGACGATGTCGACTTCTGGATCGGCGGTCTGGCCGAAAAACGCATGCCCTTTGGCGGCTATCTTGGGTCGACGCATAATTTCGTCTTCGAAACCCAAATGGAAAGTCTTCAAAATGGTGATCGACTCTATTACGTCGCACGAACTGGCACGATACACTTATTCAGCGAATTGGAGTCCAACTCGTTTACGGCGTTGGTGATGCGCAATACCAATCTGGGTGAGAACGGTGGCGGTAGTCTGCCAATTAATATTTTCGTCACCCAGAACCATATTTTAGAGGTCAACCCAAGCCAGCAGTTTCAGCAGCTTAATGCTGCAGGCGATGGTACTACGGCTGATCCCATGGACGGGACGGAACTGATTCCGCTCGTGATCCGCGACGCAGCCTTCTTAACAACCAACATTGATGTACCCGATACGACGCGTGTTCTCCAATACACAGGCGGAGATCATGTCACGGTGGGTGGTACGGTTGGTAGCGATACCATAATTGGAGGTATCGGTGACGATTCGCTCTACGGTCGAGCGGGTGCTGATCGCATTGAGGGCGGCGATGGTGCTGACCTGATCGAAGGCGGATCGGGTGATGATATCATCACGGATCTCTCCGGCCCCGACGTCATCGAAGGCGGCGCCGGCAATGACGCTATCTCAAGCGGCAACGAAGAAGACGTCATTTTTGGTGATAGTGGTAATGACTTTATTGTTAATTCAAGCGAGTTTGGCGAGATCTTCGGCGGCCTGGGTGACGACTTCATCTTTGATGGCTTCCATAATGGCCATATCAGAGGTGGTGCCGGTGACGACTGGATGGAAAATCTTGGTGGCGGTGAGGATCTGTTCCAGGGTGATAACGGCGCTGCGCCTGAGGCGGGCGAACCTGCGATCATTGGCAATGATGTCGGAGTCTCCTATGACGGTAACAACGACTGGGATATGGAAAATGGTGATGACATCGTCATTGACGGACCCGGAATCGATCGCGTGGAAGGCCAGCTTGGATTCGACTGGGTCAGCTTTGTGAACGACGAGTCCGGTGTCGACGTCGATTTGGATCTCACTATTTTCAACAAACCGATATTACCCCCATCGAACGATACGGTGAACAACCGTTACGACCGCGTCGAGGGGATAAGTGGTTCATCACTTGCAGATATCCTTTCCGGTACAGCGAATGCTGGGGGCGACGACCGGGGTAATGAACTCGTGAACATTGACCTGATTGCCGGTTTGGCTGTGCTTGTGCCACTTTCGGAGCAAAGACAACTTCAACCTGATGTGATTACGGGCGAGCTACAGTTCGGCTGGGCCGGTGGTGAGATCATCCTTGGTGGTGGTGGCAGTGACCTCCTGATTGGTGAGGGAGGCAACGATATCATCGATGGTGACGCGTCATTAAGAGTGGCTATCAGTACGCCGAATCCGGCGGTCAGATCGGGCTCATTGGGCCAGGCACTTCGAACGGCCAAGGTCGCCGCCAGTTCAGCTGGATCGCAGGCAGACCTGGATCAAGATGCTGTGGAGGGATTCGGTGCCGCTCTTGCAGCCGCACAGGCCGCGACTGAAGCAGCGGTAAATGCCGCAGCCGAAGCCCGGTTAGCTGCCGATTTGCTAGAAGCGTCAAAAGTAGGCATAAGCGAAATGACTGTCACGGGTGCCCTCGGCAATTTAATTGCCGCGGCCACGGGAGATAATGGGCAGCCATTTACCGAAGCATTGTTTAGCTTCCTTGACCTTTGTGCCAGTACTCTGGCTGAAGTTGCGGGCTTCGACGTAGATGCTACGGCTGCAAAAACAGCGCAGGAGGCAGCTGTTGCGGCGTCGGAAGCTATGGCAGCACAAGCAGCCTTGACGCTGGCATCCGTTCAAGCAACAAGGGATCTGTCAGCAGCAGCTGTGGTAGGTTTTCAGATGGCTGAGTCGGATGCGCAGGCGGCACTTGATCTGGTGGAAGGCGAGAACATACTGGTTCCCAGCATGCGGGATATCATGGGTGCTGTGTTCGCTGGTGACATCAATCCTGGTGAGCTCTCTATTTTCAGGGGAATCATTTATGATTCAGACAATACCTCTGTGGATAGCGCCGTATATTCCGGCGTGATGGCGGACTACACCATCGAATCGGCATTTACCACGACTGAAGGAACATCTGTTACGCGTGTTACTGACAGTCGCCTCCTTAGCGACGGAAGTGATCTGGTATCAAATGTTGAGAGATTGGTGTTCAGCGATATAACCCATGTACTCATCCCCAACACTAATAGTGTGGCAATGGGCGTGCCTACCATTTCTGGCATGCTGGAAGCTGGTTCGACCCTTGTGGCCTCGATGGCTGACGTTACAGATGAAGACAATATCAATCCTGGCAACCTCGCAGGTGCAATCAACGGTACGGTCGATTTCACTTGGGCGGTCGAACTGGAGCCTGGCTCGGGTGTCTTCGAACCGTTACTTGCCGATGATAACGGCAATGGCGATTTTGCAGAGGTCCATGGTCAAAACCTGACCTTGACAAACGCCGAAGCGGGATTGCGGATCAGAGTCGAAGCTATCTTCCTGGACGACGCGAAAGTGTGGGAAATAGTAAGGTCGGTACCGTAGACCAGGGAAAGGAAAGCAGCCTGACGATCTTTTGATCGTCAGGCTTTTTTCTTACCACCTTCGTACCAATCTCGACGCACACAATGCAATGGTAAATCGATCATTTGCCTGGTGCGACGATCAAAGGTATACGAGATGATTCAGACTTGACTCTTTTGCCTGGTAGAGGTGTTGTCGGCAACTCCCAGTAAGACTTCTGTTGCGACTCCAACACAGATGATGAGAATGTAATGACCAGAGTGAGTTCTCCGTCAATCAGATAACTGGGAAAATCAGTCTTGTGATTTCTTTAGGAGACGTTGTTGCAAAGTTCAACTCACCTGGTTAAAACGCCGTGTCTTCGGTAACAAGTCAGAGAAACTCCGCTACCTCGATAACCCCAACCAGGTGGAGTTGGATATGAATGCCGGTGCCAAGGTTGATCCGATTACCGAAGTCGAACAGATCAAGCCCTATAAGCGTCGAAAAAAGAAACCTAAAGCCGGTACACCCGCAGACCGCGGCATCCGCTTTGATGAGAAAGATGTTGAGGTTAAGGTCATTGAAGTGCCTTGCCCGGAACTGGAAGGTCCCAACGCTGATGAGTATGAAGTGATCGGCAATCTGGTTGACTTGGTAAAGCATCGTCAAACCCAGCAAGTCAGTACAACACCCGCTGCGGCAGGCGTCTTTACGCGGAACCAGTTTGATGTCAGCTACATTGTTGGTTTTGCTGATTGACAAGTTTCTGTATCACCAACCCCTGTATCGCCAGCATCAGCGATTAACGCGCAATGGTATTAAACTCAGCCGTGCCACATTGACCAATTTAACTCATCGAGCGATTGAACTTTGTACGCTGATTGTCGACGCGTAGTTGGGCAATGTGCTTCAAAGTCATGTTTTGGCCATCGATGAAACGTCGATCAAAGCGAGTAACAAGAAAAAAGGCAAGCTGCACCAGGGTTACTATATACCGGTTTACGGTGATCAGGATGAGATGGTGTTTAACTACTCGCCGTCGAAGAGCCGACAGCATATTGAAGCGGTGTTATCCGGCTATCAGGGTGTGATCCTGAGTGACGGCAACAGTGCTTATGAAGAATATGCGAAGAAGATGGACGAGGTTGTTCATGCCCAATGCTGGTCGCATAGCCGGCGTTACCTTGAACGAGCACATGACCAGGAGCCGATTGAAAGTAAGCAGGCGCTGGATATGATTGCGAAACTGTACTCGGCTGACAACAAAATTGAAGATGACTGGCGGGCAGAGAAAAAGATCGAGCATCGTGCTAATCACTGCCAGCCCATTGTCGCGGATTTTTTAGCTGGTGTTATCAGCAACGGCAGCGTGTGGATCTATTACCCAACAATCCGTTGGCAAAGGCACTGGCTTATGGCAGTCATCGGGAGCAATCATTAAAGGAGTTTCTTGTTGATCCGGCGATCGCGCTGGACACAAACCATCTTGAAAGAGGCTTGAGGGTCATTCCAATGGGACGCCGTAACTGGCTATTTTGTTGGAGCGAAGTAGGTGCAAAATATGTTGGCATCATACAGAGCCTGATCGTGACCTGTATTTTGCAGGAGATAAACCCCAACATCTATCTGACTGATATCTTACAACGCGTCAAAACACACCCGGCAGACGCCATGATTGAATTGACGCCGCGAGTTTTTGGAAACAGAAATTTACTGACAATCCGTTATTGTCAGATTTGGAGAATTTATAGGTGCGTCCTTACATGTCCGGTTACGCTCCGTTTACTCGGCTGATGGTTAGAGAAAATGCTAATCAAAACGGTTTGATACCAAGCATACCTCGAATACCACGGTATTCCGGGTTGAGAAACGGAATCAGGATTCGTTTGTGATGATGTAATTGAAAATACTGCGGTATGTCTGCCATGCAGAAAAGCGATTAGAACAGGTGTTGTGGATGGTTGATGATCAAAGTGACGCGACACTTAGTCTGACACATAGGAAGAACAAGCAAATGCTATTGCCAGGCAGACAATGTCAGCCAGGTAGTCGTGTAAACCAATGCGGCTAAAACAGTGATAATGCCCAACAGGGTAGTGATCTGACTAAAGGCGCCCGGATTAAAAATCTGGCTCTGGTTTCGGCTTCTACCTATTTGTTCAGAAGTTTTCTCTTTAACAGGACTTGTCTGTGTTCTACTCATAATTTTTTTCATTAGGTTAATTTAGCAACGCCCGCAAAGAGCAGCACTCCACTTTTTACGGGCAATGATTAGTTTTCCATCACCGGTCGCGTATTGTCTTATTTGCTGACTAAGTCGAATCTTTCTAATACTAGAGCTGAGACTGCTGACTCTTAGCAACGAGCTAATTTAATAACCCAATTAAACCCTACTCTGGCGTTGTAGCTGAAATCAAAATTATTATCGATATCATGATATACATCACAGACATGACCAACAGTGGAGTCCCACCCACAATTTCTATTTCACCCAGGTAGTTCAATTTGCCTGATATGTTAAATTTACCGGATCGAATGGTAGGATTGATTTGGTTACTCTGTGCGGCACCAAGGACCCCGTCTAAAAGATGCAGCACAAAAAGCCAATAGGGCCTAAGTATTTCAATTTCATATGTGTGTCCTCTCGAAATAATCTGGCAACGTGCGAGTCTCAAAACGCGCGAGGTCTCAAAATGAAGAGCTATTCGTCGGTCATCTCTCTGATTTTTTTAATAACTATCGAAACCCATCCTCAGTATCCCGTCCAAGAAGCGATTCTGAGTCCAGATTCCGTCATGAAGCCAAGCACATTTCACGACTAACGATATGTTGCATTTGCCGTTCTTGTCATCCTGGCTTTCTCTTCTCTTCTCTTCTCTTCTCTTCTATAAGAGCAATGATTGCGCCAACAATGTAAAAACATACAAATCAACTACATACGAATTCCCTACATTGAAAAGAACGTTAAAAAGTATCAAAACGCGAAGCATTTGGAGAAGCTGGTTGCAACTATGACTGAAGGCCGACAATGGTGACTCTGCCCGAGCAGGGCAAAGGCATCGTGATACTCACTCACCACCGATCAGACCTGCGACAGCAATCCAATCATGAAACATGCTCGGACAAACAAGCCAAATCACCCCTGCCCCACCTTTAAATCTTGTCCCTCGCAAATAATGATCCGAAGAAAATTCAAGCAGCTTCACGCCATTCGTATCGATGGTGAAGTCCACTCTGGTAAAGTCGATGGTGGCTGACAAAATCGCAGCGACGGCAAATGCTCAGGCAATCACCGCAGCGCTTGTCCAACGGGGAAGAACAGGCGAGGGAATGTATATCGAAACCAGCATGCTGGAATCCAACATTGCCTTCAACTGGCCAGATATTATGATGCACTGTACGCTGCTGGATGAAGATGCAACACATCTCCCCAATCTTCTCGCCAGTTACCGTTTGTATCAATGTGCCGACGGTCACGTCAGTATGGCAGTCGGCAATGATGTTCAATGGCAATCATTCTGTTCAGCTTTCGATCTGCAAGATCTGAAGTCAGACCCCCGCTACCTGACGGCAGCAGTACGCGCATTACGCATGTCAGAATTTTTAGTCTGCTCGCTTCAAGCCTGATCGGCTTCAATGTGGCAGAAGTTGTAAACAAGCTTCGTTCAGCAGACGTGCCAGTGGCGCCTGTGTTATCCCCCGAGATGGTTCGTGACACTGAACAGGTTGCGGCCACTGAATTGATCAGAAAGGTTGCGCACCCTGATATGGGGGAATTCCTCCAACCCCGTGCCGGAACCAATATTTTTGGCGTTGATCTTAAATTGACACCAGCACCGGCCCATGGAGAACATTCCAAAGAGATCCTGAAGGCGCTGGGGCACTCGACTGGAGAGATTAACCGTTTGGTCCAAAGCGGTATCGTAATTTGTCGCTAATTGTATACTGGCAGGTGTTGCCGATCACTAACAGATGTGGATTGTTCACGTCTGGCCTCAGAGGTGCATGCAGAGAGCTTTCAGGCTTAGAAGTCCGGATCACGCTGAAACGCCGGCCAGTTCCTGATCAGCACAACAACAGCTGGTTCGAGATAAGTGAAGTCCGTATAAACAACTCGACTCTCGTCAGTTGCCACGTCGTACAGATCGGACCCGAGGCCCGGAGGACTTCCCAGCTTAAGGATGAGCCTGGGCTCACCGGCAAAGGAGATACCATTTTTCTCGACTACCGCCTGACGCATCAGGCGATCATATGATATGAAATACAAGGCAGCACCGTCTGCCGACCACTTTGGCCAGATGCCATTGGCGACTTCAAGGCGTAATCTCTGCCCACCCTCAGGCGGAAAGGCTTCCACGTAATTCTGAGATCCACCTGCAGCCATCTCTACCCAGGCCAGCCATTTACCATTGGGAGAGATATGCGCCATTCCCTCAGCTTTCTTGCCAGCGATTAGGACGTTCTCCTCACCGTTATTCAATCTATAGTAAAGGTCACCCGCTGTGAGTTCATTGACGGGGTTCAATAGGATTCCATATCAACATCATTAATACGCACCGGCACCAGAATGTTGCGCTGCAAACCCTCGTTGGCCTCATTCTTGACCCATTCTGACCCTATCGAACTGACCACCACGACACATCTGGCATTATTTAGGGCGACTTCAATGGCAGATGGCAGGTACACAAGGGAATCGTTTCATTGCTGTAACTACTCCGTTCGGGGAAGACGAACTGCTCTTCCGTCGTATGACTGTGAATGAGTCTCTGGGTCGTTTGTTAGAGGTTCATCTCGAGTTGCTTTGCACTCACGAAGATATAGACCTGGAGAAAGTCGTCGGTGAGAATTTTACCGTGAGGATGTAAATACAGGATGGCAGTGATCGTTATTTCAATGGTTTCTGCAGTGAATTCGCCCAAACGGGACGGCTCGGCGGCTATGCCACCTATCAGGCCGTATTGCGGCCCTGGTTGTGGTTCCTGACTAGTGATGGCCAGGTCCTGGTTAACGGTGAGGTTGAAACCAGAAAACGAAAAAAAATAGTGTCTGGAGACATGGTCGAATTTATGGACCAGAAACTCAGGATATTGCTTAAGTCAAAGTTGGCGGCAACATCATTCTCATCGGTGTGTTGTCAGGGTTTTCAATGGAGATTCCCATCGGCGTAATTTTTGGCAGCAACATCCATATGACAGGTATTTCTGTCGGCAGCAGAGCGATGATGGACGATATGATTGCTGCCATGTCTGCAAAAGAAATGAAACCCGTGATTGATCGCACATTTGGATTTGACGACGCGAGAGAAGCCTTCCGTACCATGCAGGCAGCCACTCATTTCGGGAAAATCTGTATTGAGTTCTAGCCCCGTTTACATTGCTTATTGTTTCCCTAAAACTCCTCTGCTTGTGTTGTAAATCCTGTATCGCCCGCGTCATCATACTCTTCCGGCTCTTCTGGTTCGATCTCTGCCAGTTGTTCCAGGAGGTTGATTCTGGGCATGATCGTCATCATGAATCGACAAATGTCCGCCATATTCCTGTTCTGCCAGCATCTGTACCGGGAAGCGGAACGGCCCGTTGATTACCCCTTCGTTCTCTTCTATGGCTGTGTCGAATGTGGCTTGAGTCATGATATAAATCCATATGGTGGTATTGATTGCGTCATGATAATGAGATATTGCCTGCAGGATATCAACACCCGGTTAAGTATCGGCACCGCTAAGTTTGATATTGTATAGATATCTTTTAAAAAGTAGTCCGACGTAATATTTTCCCCGGCCTTTCACCGGTATGTTTGTCGTTCTCCAAAATAACTTCGCCATTACAAATGGTAGCGCGAAATCCGCAGCCTGGCTGGGTAAACCGGCCTGCATTGTTGGGAAAGTCATAAACAAATTCAGGATGGAGCTGACCGACCTTTGCGTAATCGATAACGTTGATGTCTGCCCGCATGCCAACTTCGAGCTTACCGCGGTCTTTGATACCTATCACCCGCGCAGGCTCGGAGGTCATCCTGCGGATACCTTCTGCTAAACTGTAAACACCTGTGTCCCGTGTCCAATATGCCAGGACGTGAGTTGCCCAGGTCGCGTCCATCACCTGTCCGACGTGGGCACCGGCATCACCAAGCCCGGGAAGACAGTATTCGCTGCGCATCCAATCAGTCAACGCACCCAGATTGCCGTTGAATACCCGAAGCACAAAGATGGCTTTGCCATCCATTTCCTTTGAAATTCTCAGGTAAGCCTCAACCACATGTTCACCCGAAGCCTGCGCCTGATCATAGAGGCAAGCTTCCGGTTCGGCACTCCAATCAGGGTGATCGCCATCACCGAGCCAGAACATGGACTTCGCTCGATTCAGAACACCGCCCTGGCGCATCCCGTTATTGACAGCCTCTATGCCTTCAACCCGCAATTGCTCGTAAGTTGCAGGATTTTTAAGTGCGACTACCCGGTCCGAGAAGCTTAGTTTACGCAATGCTTTCCAGGCAGGCGTATGACAAGGCAATTCATTGCAAAAACCGGTCAGGAAACCAGAACCTCTTGGAATGCAACCGCCAAAGACCTCGAAGCCTTCCGCAGCCAGCGCTGCGAATCTCTCATGCATTATCTTTCCATCTTCGTCGCCTGGTCGTTCTGGCCAGCCAAAAGATACTGAGGTATTGGTCAGTAGTCGATTACCACCGACAGCGGCAATTTTGCCAAGCAGCTTACAAACCTTGTCCGCGTTACCCTCAATGCCCAACACCAGTTGCATTAAACCCCCGCCATTATCGCGAACCACCTCAGCCATTCTGCAAAGTTCTTCTTCTGAAGAGAAGGTCCCCGGTACAGCACGACCATCGGGAATCTTGTGAGTGCCAACTCTTGAAGTCGAAAAACCTACTGCACCTGCTTTCATGGCTTTATCCACCATTTCAGCCATTTTCTCGATTTCGTCTTCGGTGGCCAGTTCTTCCACCGCACGGTCACCCATCACGTAATATCGAACAGCACAATGCCCCACCAGGCCCGTAACATTAATTGCCGGTTTGCTACGCTCAATCGAATCAAGGTAGTCACCATACTGGTCCCAGTCCCAGCGCAAGCCCGACATAATGGCGTGACTCGGGATATCCTCGACCGTCTCCATCATGCCTGCCAACAATTCTCGATGTTCCGGTCTACAAGGTGCAAATGTGACGCCGCAATTACCCAGCAAGACTGTCGTCACACCATGTTGACTGGAGGGTGTTACCATGGGATCCCAGGCGATTTGAGCATCAAGGTGCGTATGGGCATCAACAAAACCGGGAGTAACAAGATAGCCAACCGCATTAATTTCTTTTTTCCCGGCCCCATCAATCTTGCCAATCCGGGTGATACGATCACCATCAATCGCGACATCACCGATATAGGGTTGGGCTCCCGTGCCATCGACAATATTGCCACCTCTGATGACTAGATCATGACTCATTTAACGACTCCTGCCTGGTGGCTCACCATGCTTTTAAGAAAGGATTCGAAGACGAAAAACCATACAGTCCGTCAGCAACACTACTTTACATACTACATTAACAGGATACTGGATGCTGATAGCGATGTTCGCGTACCGTATAATTATTGTTGACCAGGACTAGACCAGGGAATTGCTTGGAATGAAAAAGCGAATGATCTTTTTGTTAACTCTTTTTACAACTATCGTGACTGCAATGTCACAAGCCAGAGCAGAAGTGGTTCCTGATGTGTCCCCCTACTTTCACCAGAGCAGGGAAGCAGTAAAAGTGCTTGGCACAACGTTGAAGAATAAACTGATGTTGGCAATGAAAAACTCGGGGCCTGAAGCAGCCATTGCCGTCTGCAATACCGAGGCATTATCGCTGACGCATCAGGTTTCTCGCGAGAAGGGGCTCACTGTAAGTCGCACCAGTCTGAAGTATCGCAATCCGGTTAATGCTCCTGGTCGCTGGGAACAGCGTGTGTTAACCCAGTTTCAGGAACGAGCAGACAAAGGGGAGTCGTTACAAGACATGGAGTTCGGCGAGCTGGTATCGAAGAATAACGAGCTGCAGTTCCGGTACATGAAAGCAATCCCGACGGGAAAACCTTGCCTGACCTGTCACGGAACTACAATCGCGACAGAGTTGAAAGATCTGATTTCTGCTATTTATCCTGATGATGAGGCCACTGATTATCGTGCCGGTGAGCTCCGGGGAGCGTTTTCAGTCATAGTGCCAGTCAGTTCGGAATAAAGCCGGTTCATTTTCAGACACCGCAACATGAATCCTTAGTTCAAATAAAATAACTCTTGTCAGGATGTCAGTTAGTCTACCAGGCGGGTTTCAACTGCCTCCCTGGAGTAAAGAGCAGACATCTGCACATGACTTTCAGGAATCTCAAGTTTGGCAGGGTTGTACCAGGGCAGGTAGGTTTTCAGGACTTTACCCAGCAGCGAGAATAAGGCAGCCCGTTCCAGGTCTTTTTGACCTTTACTCCTTTTAACGACATTTTCTGAAATGGCAAGAGTAGGTGGGCTTCACCATAGATATGAATGGCGTAAAGCTACTTGAATTTTCTCCGGATCATTATTTGCGAGGGACAGACGATATTGGCTCTCCCAACCCGAATGCGGTAGCCTCGGGGTTTTGCACGCTCGGAGGGAAGATAATGAGCCTTGATCAAATGGTGAAGGAGATGGGCCGGCAAGCATCACTGTGCCTGCCCCACCAGTGCGAATTTCTCTCAGACACCTGGCTCGAGGGAGCGCGTGAACATCTGCAGGATGCGGTTGCAGTCCGCAACGGACTGCCTGCGTTTTCGATTAGTGAACGGTTTGTGAATGCACCGGGTCACCTTCAATTTCCTGATAACGTGGTCGAGTGGTCCGTTGCGTTTGATGGCACCAAACTAAGTATTGGCCGGGAACTGTTAGCTGAGCCGGATGTATACGTCGAGGGCGAGTACCAGGCTGGTCTAATGAGCGCCCAGATAGTTGGCGGCCTGTCCAGTAAAGTGATGGCGGAAGGTTCGCGCGAAATGCGCCACCTGTTTGGGACCGAGGCGATGAAGGTGCGGGGCAGAATATCCGACCCACAGGTGGCTGAGCTTGTGGGGCTGTTTCACGATCACATGGCCCGAATGACTGTCGAGAATCCGGACATCCACCATCGAGCCAGGGCGCTTGGTGTAGACAGGCATGTCCGTGAAGTTGAAGAACAGGGTTACACGGTGATTGAGCACGCGATCAGCCCTGAGTTTGCCGATGAGGTCAGGCTCGCGACGCTCCGTGCGCTGCTACCTCACAATGCACATCAACTGCAATGGATGTTGTATCACGGCAGCGAATTCGAACGGCTGGTACAGAATGCGCCACTCATGACATTAATGGATGCGTCGCTAGGTCGCGGCGCTGTCATCGCCTCCATCAGTTCTATCAGGCGAGGCCCGGGGCCTGGCAGCATTCCACTCCACAATGACTATTCCATGGTGCCTGAGCCCTATCCTTCCTTTGCCATGACCGGGGTCGGTGTCTGGGCACTGGAAGACTGGATTGAGGCATCCGGACCCACCTGGATCGTGCCGGGCTCACACAAGGAACGACGAGCCCCGCACAAGGGCGAAGGCATGGACCGGGGTATAGCCATCGAAATGCCGAAGGGTTCGGTCGTATACTTTACCCATGGCGTCTGGCACTGGCAGGGTGATCGAGAAGAACCGGGCGAACGGGTCACGATTCATTCGCACTTCAACCGGGGTATCCTGCGCGGCCTTGAACCCAAAAAAATTGACCCGCAAATGATCCATCGCAACCCGCCAAGACTTGGGGAAATGCTTGGTGAGGACGACTGGTTTGACAAATTGAACGCCAGCGGCAGGGATTATCTTCGTGCCGGGCATATGGCCAGGTTGCAGGCTTTTACAGACAAAAAGAAGGCGGCATTACTTGCGGAATAGGCCAGCCAGAATCCTGGTGACTTAAAGTACGTGCCAGTGTTTCTCTCAAAAAAACTCAAAGGATAAACAGGGACCGCTGCTATGACCGCACCGCTGGAAGGAATACGAGTACTTGAAGTTGCCAGTTGGCTGGCCGCGCCCAGTTGTGCGGCACTACTGGCGGATATGGGCGCTGAGGTGATCAAGGTTGAACCGCCGGGCGGCGACAGCTATCGAAAACTCTATGACTCACTGCTGGGTGCTGACTCAGTGCATCCCTGTTTTCAGTTCGACAATCGTGGCAAGCGGGGGGTCTGTGTCAATCTTGAAGATCCGGAAGGCTTGGAAATGGTCCGCACGCTCGCCAAAGACGTGGACATCTTCCTCACCAATCTCACCCAGGCCCGCCTTGAACGCTACCAGCTGACTGACACTGACATCAAGGTGCTGTCCCCTGGCGCAATCTATGCTGTGTTGTCGGGATATGGTACAAAGGGACCCGACAGCGAACGGCAGGCATTCGACCAGACAGCCTTCTGGGCACGCAGCGGCGCCATGGCCATGTTTGGCGACCGCGATGATGGTCCCCTCCTATCTCGCGGCGGCTATGGTGATCGAATCACTGCGCTCAACCTATTGTCCGCTATCCTGGCCGCCATGCGTATCAAGGATAAAACGGGCGAAGGCCAGTATGTTGAAGTGACACTGCAACGCACTGGCGTCTGGGCAATGGCAAGCGACGTGACCACGGCGCTGTATGATCGCGTTGATGCTGACAAAACCAGCCAGAAGGCACCGGGTAATCCCATCTGGAATTACTATCGCGCCTCTGATGATCGCTGGTTCGCTATGGTCATGCCTTTCGCCGTACACTATTGGCCAAAGTTCTGCACCATGCTCGGCCGGGATGACTGGGCAACCGATGAGCGTTTCCTGACCACACTCGGCCTGGCGGAGCATGGTCCTTCGCTCATACCCGAGCTGAATGACCTGTTTGCCAGCCAGGACCTTGAATACTGGCGCGAGCAACTGGATAACGCCGGGTTGATCTGGGAACCCATCGCCCTCGTGACCGAGGTGATTGAAGACCCTGCGCTTCGGGAGCGCGGCGCCTTCTCTGTCGTCGTTCACGAGAAAGCGGGCGCCCTGGAGATCGTATCAGCGCCCTTTGATATCAGAAATGCTGACATTGAAGTCAGGGGCCCGGCACCGGATATTGGGCAGCATACACGGGAGGTGTTCGAGGAATTTGGGGTTGATGCGGGGGAAATCGAGTCGATGATCGAACGGGGGGTGCTACAGTGAATATATCTTATCGCCGAAAATCGGATTCTCAAGACCCAACTCAAAACTCCCTTGTTGCTCACTGATTCGCAGCGAATTACGCTGGTAGAAATCGGTCATCGACTTGACCTTAACGCGCTCGAAGATGTTGCCTGTGCTTATCTACCCGGCTTGTCAGTCGACTTCAAATCCCTCGTAACTATTGGCGGCAACATCCGCCAGACGCTGACGATAATTCGGGGCACCACCGTTGTAAATCAAGTAACGAATCTTGTCGTGATCTTCAACGTTGGAGTTGTAACCCGTGAACCAGGACTTGGCCTTACGCAACAGCAGCTTGCTGTATAGATGCTTAACGTTCGCCGTCCATTCTTCCTCTGCCTCCGTTGTAGCCTCGACGCGTGTAATGTTATTAGCCAGGATATGGCCTACGAGATCTGTCGCCCAATTAACTCCGGCTTCGATTCCACGCGGGAAATTAGTCGAGTTCGATCCGGCCGTCGGACCTGCCAGTGTGAACAGGTTCGGGAATCCTGATATCTGAACGCCAAGGTAGGTAATTGGATTATCGATCCACTTGTCGCGCAGCTTCAGTCCATCGACACCCTCGATGTCAATGCGATCAAACGAACCAGTAATGGCATCAAAACCAGTCGCATATACGATGATATCGAACTCATATTCCCCTGCCGACGTCTTGATACCTTCTGGTGTAATCCGCTCGATGGGGGTCTTTTCAATATTCACAAGGTGCACATTGTCTCGATTGTATGCCTCATAATAATTGGTCTCCATAGGGACCCTTTGCACACCAAACCCATGATCTGTGGGGATCATCTGCTCGGCCACTTCGGGGTCGTTGACACGCCCACGAATCTTGTCGGCAATGAACCTGGAGAATTCCGCGTTAGCTTTCTCGTCTGTGAGAACATTGTAGTAGTTGCCCAGCCAGATACCGAAGCCGGGGGAGTTATATAAGTTTTCCCAGAATTCCAAACGCTCTTCCTCGGGCACATCGAATAGTTCACGTCGAACAGCCCCGTGAATAAAACCTCCGTTTGTTTCGGCACACCTCGTAAAAACCTCATCATAAGAAGCTTTGATCTCAGTCATCTCATCATCATTGATCTTGCTATTGTTTAGGGGGGCACACCAATTCGGGCGACGCTGGAACACTGTCAATTGATCGACCTTATCCTGGAGTTCGGCGATTACCTGGACGCCAGTGGCACCCGTGCCAATTACTGCGACTTTCTTGCCTTTCACCTCTACCGGTTCGTGCGGCCAGTAGTAGGTGTGAAAGGACTCGCCCTTGAAGGATTCCATGCCCTCAATTTTAGGTTCCGTAGCCGCCGATAGCAGCCCAATTGCTGTCATCAGGAATCGGCATGTGTGTGAACGACCATTCTCGAGAAAGACCGTCCAAATTCGGGCGTCCTCATCCCAGGTGGCTCGCTCGACCTTGCAGCCAAACTGCATGTATTGGAGAAGGTCGAACTTCTCGACCACGTGCTCAAGATAGCGCAACGTCTCCGGCTGACCGGAAAAATTCTCGCTCCAGTTCCATTCTTCGAGTAACTCTTTCGAGAAGGAGTAACCGTAGCTCCAACTCTCTGAGTCGAAGCGACAACCCGGGTACCGGTTCCAGTACCAGGTACCACCAGGACCTGTGCCGGTTTCCAACACAGTCACATTCAGACCGAGTTCGAGCAGTTTGTAGAGTTGATAGATACCACACACTCCTGCCCCGATAATGATAATGTCTCGTTCAGGTTTGGGCTGATTGCGGGTTTGGAATTGATCCTGCGTTTCACTGGCACTCATAGTTTCTGCATCCGCTTCTTGCCTTGATTGTCACATTGACATGTTGCTACTGCCTGGTGTTGTGATTTATATCAATAAAAATGGTTAAACCATAATTAATTGTGTCGTCACAAACCGACCATTCTGTTCCAGGGTGGCTAATCAATGTGGTCATATCTGCAGGGTCTTATCGGACGGCCGCATTCTTTCTTCTTCTCGTAACTGTTCTTCACGGTTCTAGCCAGAGGGGATCAGACTGTGATTCAGGTCTGCTCTTCTACAGCTCGGAAGGCTGCATCAAACGCGGCATCCATATAAGCGCGGGCCTCAGAATCCGAATTAGCAATGGAGATACGCCCGAACTTCGCACGTCCTATTTCATGGGGAGCCTGTCCTTCCTCCCACTCAGGATCATCGAGGCCCAGATACGGATAGGTGTAGCCATGAGGAATCCTGTTAACCGTGATGGCCAGTATATCGGTCTCGTGGTTGAAACCATGCTTGCCGAGCATTGCCTGCAGCTGATCGCGAATCTCTTTCTCGTACTGCTCGAATGTTGTCGCATAGATTTTGTGGCGACCGATACGGAGCAGATCACGCCCGGTTCCTTCCTCATGAAACATCATGACAACTGCTCTTGACCACCAGATCAACCGGATTGAATTCTGATCCGCGGTTATATATTTTTTCGATCTGAGCCGTAGCCTTGCAACGCTTTAGCTCTGGCTGATGTCAAATACCTTAAAAGTGGTCAAACCTGACTAAAAAGATGCAGGACCTATATGTTTAAAAATTACGTCACAGTTGCCTTGCGCCGCATCCTCAGAAACAAACTCTATTCTGCCATTAACATTCTAGGTCTGGTTGTGGGGTTGTCAGTATTTCTGTTTGGTTCACTGCTGGCGAACTACGAGAAGATTCATGACATCTTTTTTGAGAATTCGGCACGTATTTTTACTGTTGGCACCTTGTTCTCACCAAAGGCGGATATTGGCATCCCAATTTCTGCGTCGTGTTTCGTAGCCGCTCTGATTTGATCGTTAGCAATCAAGAGAAAAACCGTCAGTAGCAGGATCAGGGTTTTTTGAATGAACACATTCACTCTCCTTTAAGTGTATTTACGTTAATCGTTCGCGCATTTGAGAACGGTCAAGTACGGTATTTGCAAGGCTACGCCGCCCCCACTACCGTCGCCTGCTCTTCCTTCACCTTTAACAACATCACGGCACCAATAATCATCAATGAGGCTAGCGAGGCAAAACCAATACGCTGTGATTCAAATAAGTCGGTAACTGTGGCGACCAATAAAGGCGCTAGAAATGCGGTGACTGTCGATGACAAAGCAAACAGCCCAAAAAATTGCGTCACCATTTCTGGTGGAGAAATGCGTGCCATCAGGGTTCTGGATGCTGACAGCCCTGTGACAAAGAATATGGCGAACACCTGGTTTGTCGCAAAGTAAAATAGTTCAGGTAATGATGCAAAGTAAGGTGCGTCCCACACCGGCTCGGACCCCACCTCCAACACATACAAGATTGTATCTGGCTGCACTGACACGAGTGTTAGCAACACAAGGGCGCTGGTGCCAATCGCAATCTGCAGGGCAAGAATGGAACCAATGCGATCGTCAAGGCGCCCACCCAAGTACGCGCCGAACATTGCCGACGCGCTCGTGCACAAGCCAAAAATAAGCAGAGTGGTTGTGTCCCATCCAAAGGTGCCAGATGCATAGATTCCGCCAAATGTAAGCACCCCCACCATGCCGTCAATAAAGAACATCCTGGCGAGAAGGTAGCGCGCAATATTGGAGTAGTGCCTGACATGTTTCAGTGTTTGGAATACGTCCTGCACACCTTCTTTGGCCAGCTGCCACATGGGCAAATGTGAAGCTTTGCCATCGGGTGTAAACAACAAAATAGGCAGTGTCATCACCAACATCCATGCACCTGCAATGGGGCCAACAATACGGTTATGTTCATGTGCTGCCTGGTCAATGCCAAACAAGGGGGCTTCTGGCAAAAACGCCCATGGCTGGGTGCCTGGCAGTGAAAATGCAATTAGCACAAATAGCATCAACATTAATCCACCCACGTTACCTAACGAAAAAGCCAGGCCGGAGATCACCCCAATCCGGTTCATCGGTGCGATGGAGGGTAACATGGCATTGTGGAATACCTCCGAGATGGTGAAACAGATTTTGATGGTGAACAAAATGGTCAGTGACAGGCCAAGACTCAAACCCTGACCCTCTGGCTTGATAAACCACAGGCAAAAGGCGCCCATCGTCATAACCAGTACCGTACCCGCTACCCAGGGTTTGCGTCGACCATCCTTGTCGGCAATTGCGCCCAAAAAAGGGGCGGTCAGCGCCAGTACAAAGCCCGCGCCTGCCGTGATGTAACCGATCAGCGCCTGGCCTTTTACCGGATCACCGACCACGGTGTTGCTAAAATAGGGGTAGAACACGTAGATGATGACCATGATGTAATATGGGTCACGTGCACCCTGGCCGAATGTCCAACTAAAGTAACCAAGGGGACTCGCCGCAGGGGTGCCGGCCAGGGATAAGACGTTACTATTCATACTTGTTGTGTCCCGGATATCAAAATGACGCATTGTGTCTGCGTCTTGTTGGGTTGAGTCCTAACTGCGCAACCTGGCACAAGCGTTAGCGCGTGAATACACCGACTATACTAGAAACTACCTGGCCGTCAGTTGTTTTTGCTCGAGCAGCCTGGCGCCCCGCATGACGTTTCCCAGGGCGTAATTACCCTCATGACAAGCGTACTCAAATACGCGCTCGTCAGAAT
>JAPYTQ010000066.1:0-6414 GCA_029941905.1 Pseudomonadales bacterium
ATTTTCGTGCAGTTTTGCGAAAAATGCACTAATTTAGCTCGCTAGCTGCTAGGAGTAGCTCTATTGCTAAACCCAAAAAGGAGAAGCCTATGAAAAGCGTCAAAATAGCACTTATGGTAAGTTCGATTATTGCAATAAGTCCCGCATTGTTATTCGCACAAGATTCTGGTCAAGACAGCGTTCTCGAGGAAGTTGTGGTGACGGCCACCAAACGTGCTTCAACCATTCAAGCCGTGCCATTCTCGATCAACGCGCAGACGGCCGAGGACATTGATCGCTCTGGTGCCACCAACCTGGAAGAACTGTCGCGTAACGTTGCCGGTCTGACCATTCAGAATCTCGGCCCCGGCCAAAGCCAGGTGGCAATTCGTGGGGTTTCAGCTGGACAGATCGTCCGTGACCAACCGGGTGTAAAAGAACAGGTAGGTGTGTATGTTGACGAGAGTGTTATTTCTTTATCCCTGTTCACACCGGACCTTGATCTGTTCGATCTTGATCGAGTGGAAACACTTAGAGGACCCCAGGGGACGCTATTTGGCTCTGGTTCCGTCGGTGGCACCATTCGATTTATTACCAACCAGCCCAACGTCATTGAGTTCGAAGGCTCTATTGAAGCTAACTTGCACACTCTGGCAGATGGTGAGGAGGGCGGGCACCTGAAAGGGGTGGTAAACCTGCCTATATCCGATACTTTTGCGCTTAGAGCTGTCGGTTATACGACTCAATATGCTGGATTTATCGATGCCCTGGGCGAAGGTGGGAGTAAGAAAAGTGATGTTAACAGTGGCGAACGCACAGGCGGCCGAGTATCACTAAACTGGCAGCCTAATGAAAATCTTTCCATCACGCCGCGCATCATTTTCCAGAGTATTGAAGCGGATGGTTTCAATCGCCAGGAAAACTTTAACCTGTATGCAAATCCATACACAACGACACGACCTGCTATTCAACTGGGGGATCGTGAACAATACCTGCTGTTAAACGAAGCGTTTGAGGACGACACGATGATCGCCGACCTCGTCGTGAACTGGAGCCTGGGTTCATTCGATGTCACCTATGCCGGCAGCTATATAGACCGCGAACTTCTGGTGAGCCGTGATGCCAGTGCCCTTACTGGCAGTGTCAGTGTTGATCTGGGCTACGATGATGCCGGAGTGCTACTGCCTTCCAACTTACGTGACACCACCGATCTGCAACAGGTCACTCACGAATTGCGGGTAAGCTCTAATACTGCCGGTTCGCTGCAATGGGTTGTCGGCGTCTACTTCTCAGATATGGAACGTGAGTATGCGCAACGTTTACCTACCCCGGGGTATGATGTATACACCGACCTGGCTCTGGGTGACGGCACTGCAGCTGCGACCACCGTGGCCGGTTTTCCTGCCGACTCCCCCTACGCCGCCGACCTGCCGTATGATATCGAACAGACCGCAATTTTCGGCGAATTCACGTATGACGTTACCGATCAACTGCATCTAACCCTGGGTGGCCGATGGTATGATTTTGAAGAACAGCGGGACTTTATCTCCAGCGGTCTATTTTCCAATGCCAATAGAGAGATAGCGGACAAGACCAGTTCCGATGGTTTCAACCCGCGCATCATGGCCAGCTACGATGTTAGCGACGAGGTCACATTAAATGCTCAGGCTTCCCAGGGTTTCCGCCTTGGCGGTGTCAACGACCCCCTCAACGCAACCTTGTGTAACGCTGGCGACCTGGTCACGTTTGGCAGTTTTCAACAATATGATGATGAAACCATGTGGAATTATGAGGCGGGTATGAAAACGCACTTTGGTGGAGTCGTGTTTAACGCTGCCGTTTTCTACACCGATATTGAAGATCTACAGGTCACGCTGGATGCTGGCTCCTGCTCATCGCGGATTTCTTTTAATGTGGAAGAAGCGCACACCTTTGGTGTTGAATTCGAGTTTACCGTGTCGCCTACCGACGGTCTGTTGCTGAGTTTGGCGGGCGTACTGCTGGAAGCTGAGTTCGATTCCACAGTACTCGACGATACCGGATCAATACTGGGTGGTGTCGAGGATGGCAATCGCCTGGCTTCCGTCCCTGAAATTCAACTCGCGGCCGCTGGCACCTACTCTTTTCCCATCCAGATGTTTGGCGCGAGTGAAGCCTATCTGACCGCCGTGTTCCAGTACACGGGGAATCGATACACCCAACCGAGTGATCAAATCAGTGGCGCTGGCGATTTCACCTCGGGCCTGGCGTTTGGCGGTGCATCCGGCACAGATGTTACCAGCCTGAACCTGAAGCTGGATGCTTACAACGAGGTCAATCTTCGAAGCGGCATCGTTTGGGACACCTGGGAGGCTATTCTGTATGTGAATAATCTCACCGATGAAAATGCTGATCTGTCATTTGACCGTGAACGTGGCGGCCGGGCGCGGCTCGCTTTCCGTACCAACCAACCGAGAACCATCGGAATGACCCTACGCAAGAGCTTCTAGAAAAGAACGAGGTTCGGAGACGCTCGGCACCTGCTGCCGGGCGTTTTGTTTGCAGGCCAACAAGAGCGGCCCAGCAAACACGTTTTCAGTCTTAAACATCTACAAAGATCTCTTCATGTCGCTGATTGTGGGTACTGACTTTTTCACTGTGGAAGTCTTGACACTTCGAGGACTCGTGACTTATTACGTTCTTTTCTTCATAAACCTTGAAAGCCGTGAAGTGAAGATTGCGGGAATGACGCCACACCCTAATGAGATTTGGATGAAACAGATCGCCAGAAATATCACCATGGAAGGATGGGGTTTCCTTAAAAATTGTAAGTATCTTATCCATGATCGCGATACGAAATTCACTGATTCGTTTCGTGCCATCATAAAAACATCGGATGTTGTGCCACTCAAACTTCCTGCCCGGAGCCCGAATTTGAATGCCTTCACAGAGCGCTGGGAAAGATCAGTAAAGGAAGACTGTTTATCCAAACTGATCCTGTTCAGCGAAGTGTCATCGAGACGTGTGTTACGTGAGTACTTAATCCACGATCACACTGAAAGAAATCATCAGGGTAAAAACAATGTGATATTGTTTCCAGACCCTCTACCAAAAGACAACGGCAAAGCGTCAATTGAGTGTAAGGAGAGCCTCGGTGGCGTGCTGAAATATTGCTATCGGAATGCCGCATGAGTTTTTTGACCATACGGGTATGAAAAATATTGCTTTCATTCATCGAGGTAAAAACAACAGTAACTACCAGCTCTAATTAAATCAGGCTAATTGGCTTAGCCTAATTGACTAAGCCTAATTGACGACCCCAACTGGACGATTAAAAACTAGATCTTTTTTTGCTATGTTCGCGATCCCCTCTCCCCTAAACGGACTAGCACATTAAAATTAGTCGTCAGAGCAGGTTTGCCAACACCGTCGCACTCGGCGCGCTGTTTTTGTCGGTATTGGCATGGGTTCCCGATGGATTAACAGCGCAAGCTCTTGTAACTGAACCAGGATCACAACAAGCGGGCAACTTCGACGCCCGAGTGGATTATAACCAGACGTTCGCGGCCACACCCCAACCCGGACAGCTGGAGGCCATCCGGGGAATGCGTGACTTGATTCCTGGGCTCGCCGTAACCTACGACAGGGCCACCGGCGCTACGCGGACTCTCCTCAGCCGTGACGGATATCTGACTGCGGGGGGGTCGACCGCCGATGCGTGGACCATCGCACAGGACTTCATCGTTGCGCATTACGAGCATATGGGCTTGACGGCAAAGGACCTTGCCGACTACGAGATTTCCGACGAAGCTTACTCGGCTGTAACCGGCGCTACGCACATCAACCTGCGCCAGATCTACCTGGGACTACCCGTTTACAACGGCCAGTTGCACATTAATATCAGTGGTGACGGCCAAATAATGGGCGTCAACAACACATGCATGCCGGACATCGCCGCGACAGCCGACTCAATCATCCCAGCGCTTTCCGCCGAGGGTGCCGTGGCAGCTGTGGCCAATCATCTGGGGATCCAGCTCAACCGGCCGCCGGAGATAATCTCCACGGATCTATCGCCGACCGGGGTCACAACGGTTCGCACCAATGACATCGTCAGGACGAACATTGAAGCACGTCTGATGTGGTTACCGATCCGGTCCGGTGAAGCGCGCCTGGTATGGAATTTCCAGGTGGCCACCCTCGACGACCGGCATGTCTATGACTTCACCGTCGACGCAGCCTCAGGCAAAATCTGGACCCGGTTTGATTGGGTGGTCAACGACAGCTACCGCGTCTTTCCCGCACCGCTCGAAAGCCCGAGTCACGCACCGACGTCGCCGCCGCTGGACGGCCGGCAGATTGTTATCGACCCTGCGGACGCCCTTGCTTCGCCCTTCGGGTGGCATGACACCGACGGTATCCCGGGGGCCGAATTTACCATCCACCGGGGCAACAACGTCCACGCCTATCAAGACATTAATGATACTAATGGCGGTATTTGCACAAGCACTCCCAGACCCCCCACCGTGGAGGCGGACTGCGGTGGGTTGTTAGATTGCGACTTCAACTTCCCGATCGACTTCGCGACCCAGGATCCTCTCACCTACACCAGCAGCGCCGTCACCAACCTCTTCTACTGGAACAATTTGATGCATGATGTTCAGTATCAGTACGGCTTCGACGAGGCGAGTGGAAATTTCCAGGAAAACAACAATGGCAACGGTGGCCTCGGTGGCGACTACGTGCTTGCCGAGGCACAGGACGGCAGCACGATCAACAACGCCAACTTTTGCACTCCTCCCGACGGTGAACGGCCCAGAATGCAAATGTACCTCTGGAACCAAAGCGATCCGCGTCGCGACGGCGACTTCGACGCTGGCATTATCTTGCATGAATACGGCCACGGCATCTCGAACCGCCTGGTGGGCGGGGCTTCGAATGTGAGCTGTCTGGGCAATGCCCAGCAGCCGGGAGAGGGGTTGAGCGACTGGTGGGCACTGGTCTACACCGCCCAACTCGGCGACCTGGGCACCGACGGGCGCGGCATCGGCACCTACGCTTTCGGCCAGCCGCCCAGTGGTCTAGGAATCCGGACTCAGCGTTATAGCACCGATCCCGCAATCAACACCCACACCTACGAAAGCATCTCCGGAAAGGTCATCCCACACGGCGTCGGCGAGGTTTGGGCGCAGGCGGCTTGGGAGGTTTACTGGGCGCTGGTCGACCAGCACGGCTTCGACCCCAACCTCAAGAACGTCCTGGGCGGAAGCGGGAACCAGCGGGCGATGCTCTACGTCAACGAAGGGTTGAAGAACACCATCTGTTCGCCAACCTTTGTAGACGTGCGCGACGGCATCATCCAGGCCGCCGTCACCACCTTTGGTGGCCAGGATGTCTGTCTGCTTTGGGAGGCTTTTGCTGCGTTCGGCCTCGGCGTAGACGCGGTGAGCGGCGGACCCAACAGCACCACGCCGACCAACGGCTTCGAGGTGCCGCAGACCTGCCTTGGCCTGCCGATAGATACCACGCCGCCGACGGTGAGCGTACTCAATCCGGCCGGAGGCGCAACGGTTTCGGGTACGCTGACAATCGACGCGACGGCGTCAGATAACGTCGGTGTAACCCGGGTGGACTTTTTCGATGATGGAGTTCTTCTGAGTTCGGATACCACGTCGCCCTATTCCGCAACGTGGGATACGACAACGGTTGCCGATGGGTTGCATGCGCTGAGTGCCAGTGCATTAGACGCCGCGGGCAACCCAGGGACTTCAGCACCGGTGAACGTAACAGTTCAGAACGCGGCTCCTCCGACGACGACAACCACGTTTTCGGGTTCTCTCGAGAAGGGAGGAACCAACACGTTTAACCTCACAATCGAGGGGGCCGCACAGGTCGATGCAACGCTGACATACGATAGAAGTCGGGCGAATCCCGTCTTGACAGTCTTCGATCCAAACAACAACCCGATTGCCACTCAGGGAGGAATGTCCCCGATCCAGATCTCTTTCACGGCAACCATTACGGGGGTCTACGTGTTCGCGATCGACAACCAGAGCGATAAGAGAGACACCGACTTCACGCTGGAGATCACGCGCTCGACGGGTGGTTCAGACACGACTCCTCCGATCGCGAGTATCATCGGTCCGGCGGACGGCGCGACGGTGAGCGGATCCATCCCGATCTCGGCAACGGCATCCGATAACGTTGGGGTTACCCAGGTGCAGTTCTTCGTGGATGGCGTATTACTGAGTACGGATACGCTCGCGCCGTTTAACGCGTCGTGGGCTACCACAACGGGTACCGAAGGAGGGCACAGCCTGACGGCGCAGGCGTCAGATGCAGCCGGTAATTTGGGCATCTCGGCCGCCGTCAACGTAACGGTGGACAATACCGATCCGGCGGTGAGCATCACGAGTCCGGTAAATGGAGCTACAGTCGGTGGAACCATCACTATCTCCG
>JAPYTQ010000066.1:6514-17068 GCA_029941905.1 Pseudomonadales bacterium
CCCTACAGCGCTTCGTGGAATACGACCACGGTGGGTGACGGAGCGCACAGCCTGACGACCCGAGCGACGGACGGGCAGGGAAACGTCGGGACATCCGCCGTAGTAAACGTCTCGGTGAGTAACGTCGATGCGACGCCCCCGACAGTCAGCATCACGAGTCCGGTAAATGGAGCTACAGTCGGTGGAACCATCACTATCTCCGCAACGGCGTCGGATAACCAGGGCGTGACGCAGGTGCAGTTCTTCGTGGACGGCGCGTTGCTGAGTACAGATTCCACTGCGCCCTACAGCGCTTCGTGGAATACGACCACGGTGGGTGACGGAGCGCACAGCCTGATGACGCAGGCATCCGATGCCGCGGGGAACACGGGCACCTCCACGACCGTCAACGTGACAGTGGATAATTCGGTCCCACCCCCTACTCCACAAGGAACAGTGTCGATCAGCGGCCCTTCCTCGATTGATCGGGGAGATCGGACTTCAGTTACCGTGACACTGACGAATACGGGGAGTTCCACGATAACCGGGGCGGAGCTGAGCTTTACGGTGACTCCGACCAGTCTGCTCAAAAATGTCAGCCCAGGGAATACGGTCACAGTCGAAGACGTGCCTCCAGGAACCAGCGTGAGTCAGACCTGGAGTGTCCGCGGTGATAATGAAGGGTCGGGAACCGTGACAGGCGGAGCTTCTAGTGGAAGCACCAGCGTGGGTTCCGTCACACAGTCCCTGACGGTTATTAAATGACCTTCGAATAGTGAGGTGTTCAAATTGAGAAGTGTCCCTCGCAAATGTTGATCCGGAGAGATTCAAGCAGCTTCTTGCTACTGTCCGTCGCAAGTATTCGCACCCGTTGCAATCATTGCGTCTCAGGCATTTCCAGATTAGTGTTTGGTGATGTTGTTTTTCATCCTAAAACTCCTAAATTGGCTCAAACGCAAGCTTGATGTCTTGACTGCTGATAATCTTGCTTGCGCCAGCGGCTCATTACATCGAAGAGAAATCAGAGTCGTCCGAGTCTGACCGCGATGACTGGGGACGCTGGATCGATATTGACGGAGACTGCAAGCCAGCAGATCAGCATCGTGGCAGTCATTGACCATCTAAAGGATCACCACGTCAGGGGGTCGTAAATCTGACTGAACATCAGCAATTACCATACTTGACCGTTCTTCAGAAAATGTGGTTTATTTCCCTTATCTTCCTTATTATCCGCGGCACGCCATTTGCAATTCAGCTTGAGTTGTCAGCCCCTTCAGGGTTCTCTACCCCTTCGGGATTCTTTGCAACGATGTAAACCACATCTGAACCGCTGTAAAAAGGGCGGTAATAGACATCGTTGTAGACAAAGTAAACAACATCATCGACTGTCTGTGACGATGCTCCATCGGGAATATAGTCCACCTTGGCTCCCACCGGTGCCTCCACTGTCTTGAAGGAAGGTTGGCCACCTTTTTCTTCCGGCTTCTGAACCTCGTAGTATGCGCCATTGGAATAGCCATAGTTCTGTTCATTCACCGTGACATTGACGATCTGGTCCGGTGGTTGCTGAACCTCCACCCCGATCGGAGGTGCGGCGACGACGTACCCTCCAGTGGGTGCGGTTGTATAGTAAGAGCCATTCGCATAGTAATAGGAGGTCGTGCCAACGTAAACGGTTTCGTACCGTGGTGGCAACGAGGCGATGCTGGCACCGATGACCAGGCCAGCGGCAAACACCCACCCGTCATCATTATCGTGCCAATAGTCATGGTGGCCGTGATGGTAATCGCCCCAGTAATTGTCATAATTGTCGGCTCGATTGTCCGCCCGGTCCGACATCCCATCCTGACGGGAATCGGTGCGATCACTGCGCCCATCCTGGCGTTCTCCGGTGCGATCGGTACGCTCATTCTGGCGGTCACCACGGTCCTCGCTTCGGTTGTCTGTCCGGTCACTCTGCGTGTCAGCGCGGTTATCTGTCCGGTCTCCCCTGGTATCCGTACGGTCAGTCTGCCTGCCAGCAGCGTTATCAGTACGCTGGCTGCTGAGTGCTGTGGACTGCCCTCCATAGGTCGAACGGCTCCCTTGGGAGGAGCCTTTACTACTACCAATCTGGCCCGTGTTGGAAAATCCACCGCTGGAGTAACGGTTACTGGATTGACTTCGGGCCCAAGACTGGCTGCTACGCCCCGCAGAGGATGCGCCATAACGTCCCTGAACGGAGCCCGCTTTTTCGCCGCCGGAACGAGCCCCGCCACTGCGGCGATTGGCATCTGCCTGCGGGAGTGTACCCAATACCAGGATAACAACGGATGCGACTACCGCCCAACGTGGGAACTTGGGTTTACTGGTATGTAACATGATCATTTACCTCCTGCGGGCAGGAATTCAATGGAAATGGCATCTTCCGGGAGCTGGGCCTTGAACACGGCCGGCTCAATTTTCGTCTCGAGATTCCAGTCGCCGAAGGTCAATGACTGCTGAGGTGAACCCTCGACTTTCCAATACGTCAAGACCAGCTTGCGAATCAGGGGCGATTCACCGGCAGAGATCCATAGTTGCAAGTCGTGGTGTTCATCACGGAACAGCAGGTGATGACAGGGGTCACCCTCGGCATCGTGAATGCCAAGATGACTTGCGGTTGTAACGGATTCAAGATCTTCGACCAGGTTTTGCCGCAGCAGCGAAGCCAGTGGCAATACCATTCCGAGGTCCCGCGCCACCAGGTCAAGGGCCTCAGCGACAGTACCCTCAACAGCTGCCGTGGCATAAAAGTTACTGAGCGGATCCAGGAGTGTCAAGGTCTCGCCGTCATACCAGACACGCTTGGCGCTGAGATCATCCCCGTAATCCATGAACAGACCCAGGGGCCGATCAACCACAACATCCAATGCACCGCTGTATTCAACCTTGGTGCCGTCACTCAGAACCACGTCGAAGCGTTTTTCAACATGAACACTGAACGAAGACGCTTCCGACATATAGTCTTCTGCCTGGCGCAAAAGATCGTCTGGGTCCAGGGAAGATTCGGCAACGGCAGTTAGGGAGATCAGCAATAGGGCGGACAGCACGAATCTAGAATTTTGCAGCATGAGAAACCTCTCTTCCATTTGTTGTACCCAGCATTACCATACTTAACCGTTCTTCGGAAAATGTGGTTTATTTGCCCTCTACTCCACTGATGTAATTAAAATGAACATATTTAATCTTTTCGGACAAAATCAATCTTGAACTATCCTGGAATTGCTAATTTAAAAAAAAGAATCACATAAAACTAATCTAAAAAATAAAATCACGACTAATTTTAACAACTCATCCTCAATTTAACTATGCCACTGAGGGCTGTTCTCAAAGTAGATTAGATTTTAGTTAGTTGTTCTGTAGACTTCTAATGGTGTCGCCCCTTCAAATGTCTGGTGCGGGCGCTCGATATTGTAAAAATGGAAATACTTCCTCAATGACTTTCTCAGCGCGTCTGTCGTTGCATAGTCGTTCAGATAAATTTCCTCATATTTCACTGATCGCCATAAACGCTCAATGAAAATGTTATCCATGCATCTTCCTTTCCCGTCCATGCTGATGGAAATATCATGGTCTCTCAAAACGTCCGTAAAATCCTTGCTGGTAAATTGTGAACCTTGATCAGTGTTAAAGATCTCCGGTTTTGGGTAGAGGCGAAGAGCACGCTCTAAGGCGCTCACGCAGAAGCTATCGTCCATGCTCGCAGAGACCTCCCAGGATAGAACTTTGCGGCTATACCAGTCCATAATGGCAACCAGATAGACAAAGCCACCCGGCATCCGGACATAGGTGATATCAGTACACCACACCTGGTTTGCTCGATTGATTTCCAGACCATTGAGCAGATAGGGGTAAACCTTGTGCTCAAGGTGGGGCTTGCTGGTATTTGGGCCAGGTGCCACCGATTTAATGCCCATTTTCCGCATCAAACGTTGGATTCGTTTGCGATTGACCTGATGACTATTTCGACGCAGATAGTCACGCATTTTGCGGCTGCCATAAAATGGGTGGCGGGTATATTCTTCGTCAATTAAACGCATGAGGTGTAGATTTTCCTCTGACTCATCTGCCCAGTCGGTATCACGATAGTAAGTGGCACGGGACAAATTCAGTAACTCACATTGCCGTGCAATACTCAGTTCGTGGTGGTTGGGTTCAATCATGGCTATTTTCTCAGCATGGCCTAGTCGAGATAACCGGTCTTTTTTTAAGCCAATCCACCTCTACTTTCAGCCGACCAATCTGGCTGTAAAGTTTGTCTCGTTCCTCTTCGGTATTTTCAGCTTGTCGCTGCCTGCCTTTGCTGAAGATATCGCCGGATTCTTCCAGGAGTTGTTTTTTCCAGGTATTGATCTGACTCGGGTGAACATCAAATTCAGATGCCAGCTGGTTCACGGTTTGATGACCCTTCAGGGCTTCGATCGCAACCTTGGCCTTGAACTTCGATGTGAATTTCTTACGCTTCATAACTTCCTCTTAACACAGTGATTTGTATTCTAACTCGCTGTCTCAATTTGCGGGTCCACTATAATCTCGTCAGTACGCCACTATTCATGACTCGGGTGCATCGTCTGACGCGAGAGACATTTCGATTGCATCGAGGACCGCCTTCTCCTCGCAAGGTTTCTGCAAAATGGCAATATCTCCCAGCGACCGGGCCTCTTTCATGAACACCTCGCTGTCATGTGCGCTGATAAACACCGTCGGAACACTTCGACCTGATTCTTGCAGCGCGGCCATCAATTCCAAGCCATTCATGTCAGGCATCACGACGTCGAGGATCAGGCATGCGGGATTCAGATGAGGTTTTTCCAGATAGTCTTTGGCAGAGGCAAAGAGTTCGACCTTGAAGCCGAACGAAACGATCATGCGACCCAAAGCGCGCCGCACGGAGGCATCATCGTCAACAATACAGATTAGGCTGGAACCGTCACCCATGCCTGAATATTAAGGATTCGGCACGCAATAGCATATTGGACCTTAGTCCCATACCCACCTGCGCAGTAATTAGCGGCCTACGGAGCTTGTGCCGCTAACTCGGAGACATGGATCAACTCAGCCAGTGAGCGGGTCTGCAGCTTCTGCATGACACGCCCGCGATGGGTCTTGACGGTCTTCTCACTGATCCCCATTGTATAGGCAATCTGCTTGTTCAGCTGGCCCTTGACCACCAGTTCCATGACCTCAGTTTCGCGCGGTGTAAGCCTGACTATCTTCTCCTTTGCTGCCCCGCGCTGTGCATAGTGGTCCCGGGCCTGATGATCGATCTCAACGGCGCGGGCAATAACCCCCAGCAGTTTCTCGTCATCGACCGGCTTTTCCAGGAAATCCATCGCGCCCTGCCTCATTGCCGTTATGCCGGATTCGATGTCACCGGCACCAGTCATGAATATGATGGGCATGGTGTATTCGCGGTTATTGAGCTCGGTCTGCAGCTCAATGCCTGTTTTACCCGGCATGTGCAGATCCACCAGCAGGCAGCACCATCCGCCATAATGTTCGCACTGCAGGAATGCCTCTGCGGATGAAAATGTCTCGACCATATACCCAGCCGAGCGGAGCAACCGACTCAGGGCCTTGAGAACCGACGGGTCATCGTCCACGATGAAGATTTTTGTTTCGTCCAGCATTCGCTTTTTGGGCGCGTTCTCATCTTCGACCGAACGCTCGTTAGCCGCTTCAGCGCCCAATACCGGCAAGGTTATGGAGAATGACGCGCCCGCACCCTTGTTGTTCCGAGCCCGTAGTTCTCCCCCATGGTTCCTCATGACCGTCTGGGAAATGGCAAGTCCCATGCCCATTCCGCCTTTTTTGGTGGTGTAGAAAGTTTCCATAAGGTCCGCAAGTGGCGTCGTTTTGAAACCAATTCCGCTGTCCTGGACACGGATCTCAATATCTGTTGGCGTGGCAAGGCGCGAGCTGATCAGAAGCTTTCGATCGCCCTGGTCAACGGCTTCCATCGCCTCCAAAGCATTCACTACGAGGTTCAACAGGACCTGTTGCAACTGAATATGATTGCCCGATACAGCAGGCAGGTCGAGCGCAAGCTCCGTCTTGACTTCGACGTGATGTAAAAGCAGCTCACTTCTGAGCAGCTGCGCGATCTCGCCAATGATTTGAGTGATATTGAGCACCTCTCTTCGAGACTCTTGTGGCTTCATCAGGATTTTCAGCTCTTTAATCACCTCTCCCGCCCGTCGGGCATCGCTGATCAGGTCCGAGATTATCTCGTCCCCTCCTTCAGGGAATGGGGAATCGATATGGCATTGCCGCTTGAGTACCTGGGCGTTAGAGAGCATAGCGGTCAGAGGCTGATTGAGTTGGTGGGCCAACGAGGCCGAGACTTCTCCCAGGATGCCTATCCGATTCATGTGCTCGAGCTCGCCCCGCTGCTTTTGGACAGCGGACTCAATTTCTCTGAATCTGGTGATGTCGCTCAGACAAACCGTTAAGGTGACTTCACCCTGCGCCTCGATCCTGGAGATGGATGCACTTGCCGGAAACTGTGTGCCGTCTTTTTTCAAGCCCTGGATCTCAGTCCGCTGACCCATCAGCCGGTTGGGTTCCTTCGATTGGGAATAGCCTTCCACGAACTTGTTGTGTGTGCTTCTAGATGGCTGAGGTATGAGCATATCCAGCGGTTTTCCAATCACCTCCCGGGTTTCATATCCGAAAATCCGTTGCGCGCCCTGGTTGAAGAGCCTGATACATTGATCCTCATCAATTGAAATGATGGCATCGGCTGAGATATCCAGAATGTTGTCGAGCAGCGGGTCATGATTCGTCGCGAACGTGTTGCTCTCCAATTCACCCAAACGGCGCCGAAGAGAATCCAGCTCATCGATCAGTTGCTGCTTTGTCTTCCCAGCATCTACCTTTTTCGGGTGATAAGGCTTGGACATTAATTCCTCCACCGACAATGTAGATGCAACACGGGTATTACGCCCGAAACTGTCATCCTGTCCGACCCTTCATACTCGTATTTTAGCGTAATATTATCAAGTTGTTCAAACTCTGCCATTGCTGAGTAACGCTGGAACTTGGCAAAACTGAAAACTCATCCATGTGTTTTTCCCAAAACGTCTCGATAAGGCTACTTCTGCAATCTCGAAGAACACTCGCATCGGTTATACCCTGATCTCACCGTTGCCTCAACCATGGGACCAAAGGCCGATAGATCTCCCCTATTGTAGTTGTATACGCTCGTAAGCCGTACATGAGAGATCATTAATTTCAGTCACTGCTGTACCTTTTTTAAGCGGGGTGTACTGGTAATGATATTCAGATCCTTCGCCATAGAGCCAGTACGAACCAACATAGCCTTCTTCTGGATCCATGGTCTGGATGCACAAAATTGGGAGCGGTCCAGCAGATGAAACTAAATCATTCTTATCCATTGTGGATTTTTCTTCTGATCGCTGGCTGCACCACTATTAGTCGCACCATCGACACGCTTCAATTGGAACAACGCTATGGTAAACCCGAACCCAGCGACCGAAGGGTTGACAGCCTCACTGCAGATTCCGTCGACTATTGGGTTCAGGTCAAACCAATCATAGAAAAACGCTGCCTGGTCTGCCACGGCTGTTACGATGCACCCTGTCAACTGAAAATGAGTTCCATAGAAGGTATCGAGCGCGGCGCCAGCCTTACCAAAGTCTACAATCCAGCGAGAATCAAGGCTGCATCGCCAACTCGACTCTTCGTGGATGCACATTCAGTCGTCCAGTGGCGCGAAAAAGACTTTTTTCCCGTTCTAAATGAGTTCGCGGATTCACCAGAAGCCAATCGCGAAGCGGGTGTTTTCTATCGAATACTGCGGCTTAAGCAGGAAAACCCACTGCCAGATACGAAACTATTACCGGATAGCTTCGATTTAGCCCTTAACAGAAAACAGTTTTGCCCAAAGCCCGAGGAAATGGACATATTCTCTGCAAAACATCCCTTGTGGGGTATGCCCTTTGCACTCCCAGGGGTGCCACCAGAAGAGCAGGATGTGCTGATGAGCTGGATAGAGCAAGGTGCCCACTATACGCAGCGGTCTCCTCTACCTGGATCATTCAATGCGCACATCAGTAGCTGGGAAGCGTTTCTCAATGGCTCCTCACTCAAGGCACAGCTTGCAAGCCGCTATATATACGAACACCTTTCATACGCCCACCTGTATTTTTCGGAATTGGATGATCTCAGATTCTTCACTCTGGTTCGCTCAAAAACACCCCCTGGGCAACCGGTAGATCTGATCGCCACTCGCCTACCCTACACTGATCCCGGCGTCGAGCGAGTCTACTATCGAATCCAGGAATACGTGGGCAGTGTCGTGGACAAAACCCATATGCCCTACGCCCTGAATACAAGTCGTATAGAGATTTGGCGCAACCTATTTATTGATGCTGACTACACGGTGACAGAGCTGCCGACCTACGATAGGAAGGTATCTTCCAATCCCTTTAGTGTCTTTGCTGAATTACCGATCCGGTCTCGTTACAAATTCATGTTGGATGAAGCCCAGTTCACTATTAGCGCATTCATCAAAGGGTCGGTTTGCCGTGGAGAAGTTGCCCTGAGTGTCATTGATGATAACTTCTGGATATTTTTTACTGATCCGGATAATAGCAAGGAACTATTACTGGAGAATTTCTTAGCCAAGGAAGCTCAGGCACTTGAACTACCAGCCGGAACTAAGAATATCGACCGACCCTTCCATTATTGGCATCGGTATCGTGACCAGCAGGCAGATTTTTTAGCGAGAAAAGACCAGTTCCTGGACAAACACTTTACTGAGGCCGAGGATCTCACGCTCGATCTGATTTGGGATGGAGATGGTCACAATCAGAATGCCAGCCTGACTGTTTACCGTCATTTCGATAATGCTACCGTTGAAAAGGGCCTCCTCGGACAACCGCCGAAAACAGCCTGGTTGATTGGCTACTCACTGATGGAGCGGATCCATTACCTGCTGGTTGCGGGCTACGATGTGTATGGTAATCTCGGCCATCAACTCGACACCCGACTCTATATGGATTTCCTGCGCATGGAAGGCGAATCCAATTTCCTCACCTTGCTGCCAGAAGACGCACGAATTCGCGAACGAAACTTCTGGTATCGCAATGCCGACGAGAAGCTCAAGGCCTATATTTCCAATCCGCTATTCGAAGATCATTCGTCACCCGGAATTCCTTACCAAACCAATGACCAGAAGAACGAATTGTATACAATGCTCAAAGATCGGCTTCAAAGTGTTCTGCCGACAAAACACACAATGGCTTCCCTCAACAATCCCCGTACACGTCATGAGCTGGACAGGCTAAACAATCTTACTGGGGCACCTGTGAATCTCCTGCCGGAAACTGCATTTGTACAAATTTCTGGCGATGCAGGTGATGAATACGTCACTTTGGTCCACAATGATGCCTATGCAAATCTGTCTTCTGTATTTCGCGAAAAGAAAAATCGACTACCCGAAGAAGACACCCTCTCCGTAATCCCAGGGTTTATCGGTGCCTATCCAGTTGCCTTTTACAAAGTCAGTGAGCAGGGGATCAGCAATTTTGTTGATTCAATAAGCCAAATTGAAACGGAAGATGATTACGCCGAATTTCTGGATAGCTACGGCATCAGACGAACAGACATGAACTTCTGGCAGCACAGCGACAGAATTCATACTGCCTTTAGACAAGAAGGCGCGGTGGGCTTCGGTATGTTTGACTACAACCGACTGGAAAACCGCTAAATCACCGCCTCAACAAACTGCTTCCCAGACCTTTTAATCCAAAATTTCTCGGTTAGCATACTGTCTGAAGATGGGCATCAGACAACGGCTCGCTAAGTCCCGCGAAGGACTCTAAGTGAGATCAAAGGCACCCTTTATTCCTTCCGGCCTTCTGGATGACATCGCACTCGTCTTTATCCAGGTGATGGACAGGAGACTGATTGCCCTGCAACATATGAAAGCCAATGAGGAACACCAATATGCCGCCCGTAGTCTGGAACGCAGGTAAGGTGATACCGAACACACTAAAGATCACGACACTAGCCAGACAGAATAGCGTCACAATGAGGAAAGCCAAACCGCAGGAGCGAAGTGCAATGCGAGTAATGGCGGCCTGGTCTATTTCGGCTGTAAGGCTCAGGAATATTGGCACGTTGGCGATCGGGTTCATGATGGCGGAAAAACCCATGATGACCGCCAATGTATGTGCAGTAATATCATTCAAAATATTCATCTGGCCTTTTTGGAGCCTCGACCGGGCTCGCCGAACACAATAATGCCGGGGAGCCCGTCCAGATTGTCTTTGGTACCCTTCTTTTCATGTTCGTGTCTTTTTTTCCTCTCGTGTCTGAAAACAACATCACTTAAGGAAAGAAACAGCACTCACAATTCTATTTCCTGACAAGAACCAGCTAGGGAACCTCTGATTAAGTAGATATTTTCGTCAGGGCAAGGAAGGGTGGAATGGAGAAAAGTTGTTAACATGCTGTATGTTAACAACTTTTTGGAATTCTGCCCTGACGTCGACATGGCGGAAATAGAACTTAATCAGAGGTTCCCTA
>JAPYTQ010000067.1:0-15906 GCA_029941905.1 Pseudomonadales bacterium
GAATCTCATTAGGTTCCTGTCAGCCTGACCATGGCGTTATTTCGTCGGGGGTTGCAGTATAGGAACCATTAAGCTGCTAAATTTGGCATGGCCGTTCAACGCTAAATCACAGAAGATGTGGTTTGTTTTTACTATTCTCAGTAACTCCGTTTTCTTATCCCTCTCTCGGCAATTGATGACTAACCGCTTGTTATTACAGGCCAAGGAAACTGGCCCGACAGGATATTCTCGTACCGGACACGCTCGTGAGAAAGTCCCATGTCCTCAAGAGCCTCTTCTAGGCTGACGCATAGCATGCTTGTATTAGTTCTTCGGCCTGACACATCTAACCTACTGAGCCTTTCCCGGTAGACTGCTTCAAGTTCTTCATCCTGAGGCAGGATAGAGTAAAGGCGAACCGCCTTGAAATGCGTCAGAGGATCTCTACCGGGGATGCTTAAAAAATTAAGCAACATGCTTTCAAAACGATTGAGCCTAGAACGGTCGGTGTCATACAAGTCGACCGCAGTGACATTGCGCAGATCGAAAATCATGGCTGACAGAAGGTATGATTTTTTAGCGCCCAGGCACCTTAAGGTCTCCAAGACTGCATTGTCTCCTTCAGCACGACTGTACGATTCGGTGAACTTGATCAGGCTAATGCTACCTTCGAGCAATGCATATGATGTGAACATCTACAACAAACCCTCACTCAATCGACAACTGATCTCGGAACACATATGTAAAAGCAGAAGAAGGCCACTCGAAATTTTGGAGTATATGAACCATTAACGCCCAATTGTGAGGAATCTGCAAATAAGATTTGATGGGATTGCTCCAATTTTAATGAAATATCGGTCGGAGTTCAGCTTTTAATCGGCTAGAACAAAAAGTAGACCGATTGCTGCTTCACTGATCTCATCAGCCACACCGTAGTTCGCGGAGGTGGTCCTTCAGGTACTCGACTCTATCGCTGCCCCAGAAGATCTCTTCGCCCACGATAAACGCTGGTACGCCAATTACACCCAGAGATTTTGCTTCCTCACCGTATTGTGCCAGCAGCGCAAGGCGCTCCGGTGCATCCAGTGCCGCAGCCAACTCAATTCGGTCCAGGCCAACTGACTCGCCCACGCTGAGGATAACGGACTCATCACCAATGTCCCGTCCCCTGCCCCACTCACTGGCCATCATGGCGACAATATATTGTCGCAACACACCTTTTTCCTCTGCTAGCAAGGAGCCTGCGGCAGCCTTTGTGGGCTCGGTGGTGGGTGGCGGAGGATTCATGGGAATGCCCATCTTGCGGGTAATTCTCGCCATATCCTGACGCACCAGGGGAATTTTTACCTTGGCACGTTCCGGTGGTGAGCGCCCGTCCCACCCCCCCCTGAGGACGCCATACCAGATTGACGTCGTAATCATCAAAAATACCAGGCAACAGCTTGGATACGATGTAGCAATACGGACTGCGAAAATTAAAGAAAAATTTTACATCAACAGATTCTGACATCGATTGGTAACCTCCTTACTCAGCTTGCTGAGACTAGTTCAGGGACCGCTCGGTTTTTAGACATAGTCAGGGCCAGGTCTTCAATCATATCTTCCTGGCCACCGACAGTTCTTCTGCGGCCTGTCCTGTGCGATTTCCTAACTTAAGCTGCAACCGGCAGTTGATACAAACCGTTGCAGCGTGATTCCCATCGATAGTGTTCCAGTGAAACAACATTCTTACCAGTGGGCTTTTCCTCCGCCATTCTTCTCGGAGTTTTCATCCCGAGAGAAGAATGACCACGATGGTTATTGTAATATTCTTGAAAATGATCGAGCTTGTTCTGCAAATCAATCGTGTTGAAAAAGAAAAGCTGGTCTAAATATTCCCTTCTTGAAGTTCCAATGATCCGCTCGATGAATGGGAGAATAGTTATTTTAAACAGTGTTTTCCGAGATTTCAAAAGTACTCCTCTGGCCTATTTCCTGATTTTAGCCAAATCACCCCTGTCCGACCTTTAAATTTCCTAAGTGATCACCCCGGCCATCTGTAAGACAGTAGATCAATAGCTATTCAGACATTGACCATCCTCTACCAAAATACTGTCATTCAAACTTTTATATGCAAAAAAGTCCCAATTAGGGTACTTTTGAAATTCGGGGTAAAAGTGGTTTAAAATTACTATCCTCTGGCCTATTTCCTGATTTTATGTGGAGATTGGTAAACTATAACGCGATCATGGTAAAAATTGTTGGAGGAAAAATGCCCGCGAGCTACCGAATCGACAAAGCACGCCACCTGATTTTGAGTGTCGCGACAGGCACCTGTATCGATGATGATTTGCTCGATCACAAACGAAGTTTGAGTGCTGATCCCGAATTCGATCCGGGATTTCGTCAACTCTTCGACTTTCGCAAAGTGACCACCGCGGAACTGACCACCGCCTGCGTGAGACAACTTGTGCGGGATAATCCTTTTGAGAAAGGAGCCCGCCGGGCCGTCGTGTGCGACATCGACCTGCTCTTCGGATTGGCACGCATGTTCGAGATGCTCAACGGTGATGGGCCAGATGAGGTCCGAGTATTCCGCGAGATGTCCGACGCACTGGCCTGGCTGAGAATCGATACGATCGACTAAGGTGACCGCCGCCCAAGTGACTCGATCCGCTTCGGAACCAAGGGGGCGCGGACTACTGGCGCGCCTGTCCTGTGCGAAATGCAAATTTTCAAATAGAAACAACAGTTTAGCTGTTGCGTATCAGGCATGTGATAAAATAGCAGGAATGTTTGAAATCATCGAATTGCTAACCCACTGCTTTGTCACGCTAATCAAATTTCTGAAACCAGGCGGAGTGAAACTGGTGATGGCTGAATCGATCGCAATGAAGCATCAACTCATTGTCATGAATCGTGGTAAAAAAAGGTCACCCGCATTAATCACAAGAGATCGATTTCTGTTTGGTATATTGACTTTGTTCATCGGTGAACGCCGTCTCCAAAAGGTGGCAGTCATTGTAAAACCGGCCACTATACTTGCCTTCCATAAAGCACTTGTGAAACGAAAATACAGCAGACTTTATTCGAACAAGGTTAAGAAAATTCCCGGTCGAAAAGCACGAGACCAAGTTTTGATTGATCTGGTGGTCGAAATGAAAAGGCGGAATCCATCTTTCGGCTATGGTCGTATTTCGATGCAGATACTCGAAGCTTTTGGGATTACTATCAGTCGTTTCGCGGTTGGCAGAATATTGCGCAATACCAAACACACCTTGCCTTCTGGCGTTGGTCCGTCCTGGTTAACGTTCATCGGTCACGTGAAGGACAGCCTATGGGCAGTAGATCTGTTTCGATGTGAATCGGCGACCTTGAAATCTCACTGGGTGATGGTCGTCATTGATCAGTTTACGCGAAGGATTATTGGCTTTGCTGTACATGCTGGTGATTGCGATGGTGTTGCTTATTGCCGGATGTTTAATAAAATTATCTCCGGGAAATCATTACCAAAATACCTAAGTTCCGACAATGATCCGCTATTTCTCTTTCATCGTTGGAAAGCCAATTTGCGGATTGTTGAAATACATGAATTGAAATCTGTTCCTGGCACTCCGACATCACATCCGTTTATTGAACGGGTTATTGGCACCACCAGAAGAGAATATTTGGATCACGTTATCTTTTTCAATAGTTGTGATTTACAGAAAAAACTTGATCGTTTTCAGAAATATTATAATGACAATCGGACTCATTCATCACTAAATATGAAAACACCAAAAAGAATGGCCGAGGAAAACTCCACCGACAACAATGTTGCTTCACTGGATCAATATCGATGGGAATCAAGTTGCAATGGCTTGTATCAACTCCCGGTAGCAGCTTAAATTAGGAAATCGCACAGGACAGGATTACAGTTATGGCATCCAGACGCCTATATCAGGTACTGTCCGAATAACAAAAGCCTGTTCTATACCAAATACAGCTAATCGTTTAATATCGATATATGTTTGATAAAAAAACCGCCTACCGACCGGGAAAGGTGGTGGTAGGCGGCTCGCTATGAATTCAAGACTCGGACAGAGAAGAAAATTCATGCTTTAACTGTTTCAGTTTGCGCATGATGCGAGCGCTGGCCGGTAATTCTTTGCTTGATCCGCCCAGGCATCGACTGGGCGTCCCCAAATAATGTGTAGACCGTTGGAACAACAAACAGGGTTAGCAAAGTCGACGAAAGTAATCCGCCGATCACGATAATGCCCATGGCGGTTCGAAATTCAGCACCGTCAGAAGTCGCTAGTGCAATTGGCACCATTCCAAATATTGTCGAGAATGCTGTCATTAGTACTGGCCTGAGCCTTAGTTGACCAGCTTCAATCATGGCATCTTCCAGCGTCTTACCACGTTCAACGGCCTGGTTTGCATAATCGACCAACAGGATCCCATTTTTCATTACTAAACCCATTAGAGCGACCATTCCAATCTGGGCAAAAAGTGAGAGTTCGGCACCGGTCAGCGCCAGCAAGGTGAATGCACCCACAAATGACAATGGTGCAGTCGCCATTATCACGATCGGCTGGGAAAAACTATTGAACTGTCCGGCGAGGATCATATAGAGCGCAACCAGTGCAAGCCCAAAAGCAAATAATATCGCTTTGATTGTCTCCCCAATCTGCTCGGATGCGCCCTGGTAGGAGGCTTCGTAGCCAGAAGCAAGGTCCAAATCAGAGATTATTTCATCCATCTTGTTGATCAAATCACCTACCGCAAGCCCGGCAGGCGCGTTACCGAGAACCGAGATCTTCCTTGATCGATTTAGACGGTCAATCTGCGCCGGTCCACTTGCGATTACAACCTCTGCAACACTCCTGAAATCGATGAGGGTTCCATTCGCAGCACGAATCTGAAGTAATCCAAACTTGCTGAGATCATCCCGATAGGATTCTTCCATTCGTGCCCTGACGTTGTATCGCGATCCGAACTCCTCGAAGGTTGTCACGTCCGTTCCGCCGATGGTGGCTCTTACAGTTGATGCGATATTTCGTATTGAGATGCCGAGATCAGATGCCCGTCTTCGATCAATCAGTACCTGCACTTCGGGTTTTCCGAGTTCGAAAGTCGATTTGATGTCCATATACATCTCGGAGCGTTTCATCTGATCCATCATCTTTTCGGCGTAGTTGTTGAGTTGTTCCAGGTCAGGGCCTGTCATCGCGACCTCGACATCCGCAGTGAAGAAGTTGCTGCTACTGGACCAGGAAATTTCCTTCATACCGACATACTTGGCTTCCGGGACGATTGCAGTGATCTCTTCTCGAACACGATCAAGGATGACCTCTTGTTTGATATCTCGTTGTGCTTTTGGTGTAACGCCTATGTAGTAGTTAATCTCATTGGTCTTTCCCTGGGCATCAGCACCGATACTTAAAAAAACTAATTCAACATTATCGAGGGAACGAATGGCTTTACCGACTCGTGTACCAATTCTTTTGGTTTCGACAATTCCCGTTCCCAGGGGAAGTTCCACGATGGCAAGAAATTCGCTCCTATCCGTTTTTGATTGAAAAGCGATCGGTATCTGAGTAGCGAAATGAATACCAACATAAACAGAACCAGCCGCTATAACCAGAACAAGCCAACGGAGGCGGAGAGATAGCTTGAGCGCATTTTTGTAAAATCGTTCTAAAGCTTCGTAGCCACCGTTGAAGACACGAAAAAGAAATCCATCGCCCGATTGTTGTTTTAAAAGCCTGGAACTCAGCATTGGGGTTAAGGTTAACGACACAAATAATGAGATGGCCACTGCCACGGCAATGGTAAGGCCGTACTGGTAGAAAAACCTGCCGATGATGCCGCTCATGAATGCAATTGGTATGAAGACAGCCATCACCGATAGAGTTGCTGCAATAACGGCGGTTGCCACATTCCTGGTTCCCCGTGAAGCGGCAGTCTTAACGTCAACACCGGCCTCTACCTCCCGATGTATTGATTCAAGTACCACAATCGCATCATCAACAAGCAAACCTACTGTCAGGGAAATTGCCACCATGGTGATCATGTTGATGGTGAAATCGAGTGCATAGAAAGCAAAAAATGTTGCAATAATTGCAGTAGGAATCGCGGTTGCGACAATTAGAGTTGCGCGGACGCTTAACAGGAAAACGAGTGTGACGATAACAACGAGCCCGATGCCGAGAATAATGTCGTCAGTGACATCTCGCACAGAAGACTCGATAAATCGGGAAACATCGCGTGCCACAATGAGCCTTATATAAGATGGGGCTTCACTTCGAATGTTTGCCAACTCGGCCTTAATTGCCCTGGCGACTTCAACTGTGTTGGTGCCCGACTGTCGACGAACTTCCAGGCTAACGCCGGGTATCCCATCCAACTCGGCGTACGAACGTTCGTCTTCAAGGCCATCCTCGACACGAGCAACGTCACGTACACGAACAAAGCCAGGTTTTTTCTGGGCGACGACGATGTCCCCGAAATCCGAAACCCGACTCAATTCACCTTTCGTTTTGATTGTGTATTCCGAGAGACCGCCCTTGTAGTCCATTCGCCCACCTGGTATCTCTGCGTGCTCGAGGCGAATTGCGTTAGTAACATCGTCGACTGTAATGCCAAACCCACGCAGCTTTAACGCATCCAACCAGATGCGAATTTCACGCTCACGTCCGCCGACAATTTTTATTCCGCCAACACCGGGTACGCGTTGTAATCGCTCCTTCACATGGTCTTTGGCGAATCCGGTCAACTCTCTTATGGAGAGTTGACCGGATAACATCACTGTTAGAATTGGTTCCGAATCTGGATCAAGCTTGCTGACCGTGGGAAGGTCAATGCCCTTGGGAAGATTTCCAGTCGCCTGATTGACCTTGTCCCGCACATCTTGTGCTTTAACGTCGACATTTTCCTCAAGCCCAAATTCGATGTAGAGGTGAGAGTAACCCTCGCTGCTTACTGACTGTAGGCTCTCTATCCCGGAAATCGCTACTACCTCTTCCTCCAATGGATCGGTTATCTCCGTTTCGACGGTACCAGGACTTGCTCCCTCCAGTGTGGTTTCGATGGAAATGTACGGAAATTCGACACTAGGAAACAGGTCGATGCCAACGCGATCCATGGATATCAACCCGAGCACCAATAAACTCGCGATCATCATCAGCGCCAATACAGGGCGTCGAATACAGAGATCAGAAATCCACATTAGCCTGTGGCTCCGACGGTGACTCTCACATTATCCTGGACGAGATGCAGATCCGGACCCTGGATAATAAAATCCTCAGTGTCCAGCCCGGACAGAATTTCCACTCGCCCATTCTCCATCTCTCGAAGTTGGACGGCTCGACGTTTTGAAAAACCGTTTTTAACTACGAACACATACTTGTCCCCACCAAGACCGCGAATCACTTCCGCTGGTAAGACCAGTGCCAGGCGCGGCGCCGGATAGAGTTCAACCTCTATAAACAGACCTGGCTTGATCTCGTAGTCAGTATTCTGAATACCCAAACGAACATCGATACTCCTGGTAGCTGCGTCTATCCGATCGTTAATGAGGTACACTTCTGTCTCATAGGACTTTTTCAAGCCAGGAATCGTTACCTTCCCCCGGGTACCCAGTTTGATTGAGCCAAGGTGTACCTCTGGCACAAAAACGACAGCTACCATGATGTCGATTTTCTGAATCTGCATCACGGGCTCGCTGGTGCGCATGAAAGTTGAAACGTACGCACCCTCGTCAATGTTGCGTTGTGTAATAACCCCATCATAGGGTGCCCGGGTTATGGCATCATCCAGCGCCAGCTTCGCCTCATCGAGGTTTGCTCGCGCTATACCGAGCCGAGCAGAGGTGGCTTCGTATCTAGTTTTCCGATCATCCAACTGCTCTTGCGAGAGGCCACTTTGCTTCACCAGGGTCACTGCATTTTCGAGATCAGTCCGCGCGTTCCGTTGCTCCGCCACCGCAAGACGAACGGCCTGTGAGAGTCGTTCAACCCGGATTGCGAAATCCTGCTGGCGCATTCGAAGCAGCGGTTGACCTTTCGTAACGCGTTGTCCCACCCCGACCATGATTTTTTCTACCAACCCACCAACCAGGGGTACGAGATCAGTTGTTTTGTGAGCGAGAATTGTGCCGGTAATAACGATGGGATCAACGATCTCGGTCAGTGTTGGGTGCAACGCAATAACAGTCGTCGGTGCAGTGTTTTGAAGGCTATTTAAGGCTGAAGTCTCCAAAGCCTGACTTTCCTGTTCACAGCCAGACTGGAACAGGGAAAAAAATGCAATGAAAACGAATGCGAAGAACCTGGGCCGGTAAATCGAAGAAGTTGCAGAATCATTGGTGATTAACAGCATCTGTCACCATTTGCTGGTTGATGAGTTGCCTGACATAGTAATCTCAGTTTATATGATCAGGATTATAGTAACTGTAGTTAGTTTATAATAGACTACGGAATATGCCAACGCTTTCGAACAAATCGATACAAATCCGCGAGCAAACCGTTTTCGGTTTGGTTCATGAAACAAGTCTTATGATGAGCAGGATCTTCAATCGACGAATCAAAAATGTGGGGTTGACCCGTTCCCAATGGCAAGTACTGTATCTGCTCTATCAGGATGATGGCCAAACACAGACACAGCTTGCCGAGACCTTGTCCATTGCAAAGCCTCCACTTGGCAAACTGATTGACCGACTTGAGGAGGATGACTGGGTAGAGCGCAGGAACGACAAGAAGGATAGGCGGGCGAAACGGGTGTTCCTGACCCCGAAAGTAACGCCTCTGATAGGCCCACTACAAGATATTGCCGATGAAATCGGCCGCATTGTAACTGGTGGAATGAGCGGTGTGGATCGAAAGGCTCTCACCAGATTACTTCATATTGCGCACCAAAATTTAGCAAGCGAGACCGACGCGAACCATGACTAGGTGGCTGACCGAGAATGACTAAATTTGCTCAGCCTTGAATTTGTCAGATTCTAACGCATGCTGAGAGTCTTATTCTGTTAAAATAGACCAAACCAAAACCAGCAAGGTTTCCCGTTGCCCCCTCCCTTCAAGTCGAGTCCGATTGAGTTCAAGCAAAGCCTGTTATTTCCAGCCAATATTTTTGATCTACTCGACGATGATCATGAATGTTATCTGTATGCAGAACTATTCGAACAGCTGGATAGTAGCAAACTGGAAGCGCAATACAGCCCGTTAGGTTCCTCGATCACATAAGGGGGTCGCCCAGGTCCCAACCGCCTCCGATTAAAAGTGAAACAGCTATCCAATCCTAAAACCTTGTCCTTCGCAAATATTCGTACACGTTGATGGCATTGCGTTTCAGGCATTTCCAGATTAGTGTTTGGTGATGTTGTGTTTCATCCATATATTCCACGATTGGCTTACAGGCAAGCTTGATGTCGTCGCCTATCTAACTGCTGAGAATCTTGCACTTCGGCAACAGCTAATCGTACTGAAGCGAGATCAGAATCATCCGACATTGAAAGAACGAGATAGACTATTCTGGAAAGTCTTGTCCCGGTTTTGGCCAGATTGGCGAGATGCCTTGCTAATTGTCCAGCCAGAGACCGTGATTCGTTGGCATAGAAGGGCGTTTAGGTTTTATTGGAGACGAATATCCAGGGGTGGTACTCAGGGAAGGCCGAGATTGGATGCAGAAATAAAATCACTAGTATTAAAGCTATCCGTAGCCAATCCGTTGTGGGGTGCACCAAGGATTCATGGTGAGCTACTGAAATTAGGAATTGAGATATCAGAGCGATCAGTTTCCGGCATCATTCATCGAAATAGCCCTAAACCGTCTTCTCAAACTTGGAAGACCTTCATTAAGAATCACATGACAGATATGGTCGCTGTCGATTTTCTTGTGGTGCCAACCATTCGTTTTAATATGTTGTTCGTGTTTGTTGTGTTGAGCCATAATCTCAGAAAAGTGATTCATTTCAATGTTACTGCAAATCCATCAGCGCAATGGACAGTCCAACAAATCGTTGAAGCTTTTCCGTGGGATACAGCACCAAGATATTTACTTCGAGATAGAGACAAGATTTTCGGTAGCGTTTTCCAGAGTCGCGTTAAGTCAATGGGTATCGAGGAGGTAATGACCGCATATCGTAGCCCTTGGCAGAATGCCTATGTTGAACGACTCAATGGAAGTATTCGACGAGAATGTACTGATCACATCATCGTTTGGAATGAGCGTCATCTGAAAAAGGTTCTTCGTGGCTATTTCGATTACTACAATAATGATCGAACTCACTTAGGTCTGGTCAAACAAACGCCGATTGACCGCAAAGCATCTAAAAAGGCTTCAAGAGCAGATCAGTTGGTGGAAATTGCGAAAGTAGGTGGGCTTCACCATCGATATGAGTGGCGAGAAGCAGCTTGAATTCCTTCGGATCAATATTTGCGAAGGACAGAGGTTCACTCCGACCCCATCAGTTCAAGCCTCTTTCTTGGATCGAGAGCATCACGAACGGCTTCGCCGACGAAGATCAACAGTGTCAACATGGTCCCAAGGGCAAAGAACCCCGTAAGCCCCAGCCATGGTGCGTGCAGGTTCGCTTTACCCTGAGCCAGCAATTCACCGAGTGAAGGCGATCCCGCTGGCAATCCGAAGCCAAGGAAATCTAGCGCCGTCAGGGTGGTCACGGCACCGCTCAACAGGAACGGCAGGAAAGTCAACGTTGCCACCAGCGCATTAGGCATCACATGGTTAACCAGTATGCCAATATCGCTCTTGCCAAGAGCACGGGCGGCCATTACATATTCAAAATTTCGGGTCCGCAATACTTCAGCGCGCACCAGACCCACCAGAGGCATCCAACTGAATAGTGTCAATATCCCCAACAGCCAGAAAACGTTCGGTTCGACCACACTCGCAAGGATAATCAACAGCAGTAGGACTGGCATTCCAGCCCAGATTTCGACGAGCCGCTGTCCAAAAAGGTCAACCAGACCGCCAAAGTAACCCTGCATCGCACCAATGGTGACACCGATGATGGCGCTTAACAGTGTCAACGTAATGCCAAATAGTACTGATAACCGGAAACCATAAATCAGCCGCGCCAGTGTGTCTCGACCCCGGTCATCCGTACCAAGCCAGTGCGTCGTTGAAGGTGGTGCGGGTGCAGCAGAGTCGAGAAAGCGATCCGATTGATTATAGGTATAGGGTACTGGTGGCCACAGCATCCATCCCCCAGATTCACGCACCAGATTGATCACGTAAGGGTCGGCATACTGGGCTTCAGTTGGCAATTCACCACCGAGTTCCTTTTCAGTATAGCTGACCAGGGCAGGAAACCAGAGATTGCCTCCTTGTTGCATGACAATCGGTTTGTTGTTCGCAAGCAGTTCGGCGATCAGGGAGAGACCAAATAAAAAAAGAAAAATCCACAACGAATAGTAACCGCGTCGGTTTGCCCTGAACTGTCTCCATCGACGTTGTGCAATCGGATTCATCATGCCCTTGAATCAAAGTCGATGCGTGGGTCCACAAGAACATAAACCATATCACCCACCAACTGCATGACGAGTCCAACAAGGGTGAAACAGAACACCGTTCCGAACAGGATCGGATAGTCACGTTTAATGACAGCCTCGTAGCTGAGGAGTCCCATCCCGTCCAGTGAAAAAATCACTTCAATCAGCAGTGAACCGGTAAAGAACAGACCAACAAAGGCAGACGGAAATCCTGCAATGACGATCAGCATGGCGTTTCGAAAGACGTGCCCATAAAGAACCCTGCGCTGTTGCAGCCCCTTTGCACGGGCTGTAATGACAAACTGCTTATTGATCTCTTCAAGAAAAGAATTTTTGGTCAACATGGTCAGCGTTGCGAATCCACCAATGCTGAGAGCAGTAATCGGCAGCGCCATATGCCAGAAGTAATCAAGGATACGTCGTGGCCAGGTGAGTGACTCCCAGTTCTGAGACACCAGCCCTCGCAGGGGGAAAATATCAAGATAATTGCCACTGGCAAACAGCACGATAAGCAACACAGCAAAGAGAAAGCCAGGTATTGCGTAACCGACGAAAATGATCGAGCTGGTCCACACATCGAAACGCGTGCCATCATGAACAGCCTTGGCAACGCCAAGGGGTATCGATATCCCGTAGATAATCAGCAACGACCATAAACCCAGCGAGATCGATACCGGCATACGCTCCAGAATCAACTCGAGAACTGGCCTGTCCTGGAAGAAGCTGGTGCCGAAATCGAACTGTAGGTAGTTGACGACCATGTCAATGAAACGCTCGTGAACCGGTTTGTCAAAGCCGAACTGGCGTTCCAGATCAGCAATCAGGGCCGGGTCGAGTCCGTAGCTTCCCAGCCCCGGGCCTGCCGTGGAGGACCCCGAGTCACTCTGGATTCCGGCATCGCCACCACCGCTGATGGATGAGGTGGTCGAAGTGGTACCTACCGTAACCTGCGCGATGATCTGTTCAACAGGGCCACCAGGAGCGAACTGAACAATGATGAAATTGATGGTGATGATCCCCAGCAGCGTGGGAATCAGCAAGATCAGGCGTTTAACAATGTAGATGCCCAATGTCGGGCTCCGTCAATGATACTCCGGGTACCAAACACCATAACGAAGAGCGGCGCGGGTTACCACATACCTGAATTTATCATATGGATTGCCTGTTTCAAAAAATGTGGGTTATGCTGCCAACACACTGGATTACCCGATCAACGAATAACTTCTCTTATCCCATGCTCAAGTTCACACCCAGACGATTTCCTCTATCAACCCATCTTTCTATTTGCCTGTTTGCGGTTTCTTGCAACGCATTCAGCGCCAGCTACGACTACCGACATGGTACTTCGTATCTCGAACCACTCAAGTATGAGGAGAATTTTTCTCACTTCGAATACGTCAATCCCAACGCGCCGAAGGGCGGTCTGTTAAGAGCGGGTGAAATCGGCACCTACGACAGTTTCAACAATATACTTGACAAGGGGCGTATTGCCGCTGGTGTCGACTTTCTGGGTACCCGACAATTGCTCTACGACCGATTGCTGGAACAGGCAATCGACGAACCTGCCAGCTATTATGGTCGGCTCGCATCCGGGGTCTGGGTTGCTGACGATCTCAAGCAATTCGCATTTAAAATTCGTGATGGTGCCTATTGGCACGATGGCGTTCCACTGACCGCGGCAGATGTAGTCTGGACTTTCAAAACGCTGAAAGAAAGTGGTTCCGCTGCGATCCGCACGGCACTGTGGGAACTCGAAACTATTGAGCAGATCAGTCCAGATGAGGTTCTTTTCACAATCAGCCCCAACTCGCAAGGTAGTCCCAATCTGCTATTTGCGGTTGGCAGATTTCCGATCCTGCCAGAACACTACTGGGAGAATCACGATATCACCGTCACTACGTTGAAACCCCCGCTAGGCAGTGGCCCCTACCGCTTTGACGAATTCGACACCGGACGATACGTATTTTTGAGACGCGTCAAGAATTACTGGGGTCGCGATCTACCTGTAAATCGGGGTCGATACAATTATGAACTCATCAAGATCGACTATTTCCGAGATGAAAACATTATGGTCGAAGCCGTCAAGGGTGATGTCATCGATGTTCGCAACGAAACCGTCTCGAAGATCTGGGTCAAAGGCTATGACTTCCCTGCTCTTCACCAGGGGCTCTTTAAGAAAGAACTTGTACGGCTGAGCCGACCCTGGGGACTCTGGTGGCCGATGATGTGGAATCTGGATCGTCCCCGCTTCCAGGACGTCCGTGTACGGGAGGCACTCTGGTATCTTTCTGATTTTTTCTGGACAAACCGGATCCTGATGCATGGCTATTACAACTATGCCAATAGCTTTTTCTACAACTCAAAGATGGCAGCAAGCGGATTACCCAGCGAAGCGGAACTCGAATTGCTTGAGCCCTGGCGTGGCAAGATCCCAGACAAGGTATATACCCATGAGTGGAAAGGTATACAGTCCGATGGCTATGGATACAACCGGGAAAATATCAAATGCGCTGTCGAATTGTTTGCCCAGGCAGGGTGGGAAATTCACGATGGCGTCATGACCAACGTTGAAACAGGTGAGCCTTTCACCATCGATTTCGTTTTCGTATCCCCCTATGCACTCCGTCAGGAAGAACCGCTCATGGCTAACCTGAATCTCATCGGTATCGCGACCACAGCACGGGCACCGGAGATTTCAAACTGGCTGTACCGAATGCGTGAAGGCAAGTTTGACGGCGGTGTCTATAACTTCAGACCCAGCTACACACCGGGGCTGATGCTTCGGAATCGGCTGGGCTCCAAATCGGCTGATTCCAGAGCCGGTCAGAACTGGAGCAACATCAGGGACCCAGCGGTCGACGCGATGATCTCGCATATCATCAACGCGAGGACACCAGAGCGCTTTTATGCTGCGGCTCAAGCCCTTGATCGAGTTCTCTTGTGGAACTTCTTTTACATACCAGGGCTGGGTGCACCCGGCTACCGCCTAGTCTATTGGGATCGCTTCGGCATTCCCGAAGACTCTCCTCCACTGCAGAACCCCGCCTGGTACGACATCTGGTGGTACGACGATAAGAGAGCACAACGCGTCACTAAAGGTCTCGCCGAATTGGAGGAGTCAGGTTAAGCAAAGGGTTGTCCTCCGCAAGTATTCGTACACGTTGATACCATTGCGTTTCAGGTATTTCCAGACTAGTGTCTGGTGATGTTGTGTTTCATCCAAATATACCACAATTGGCAATGCCAGATATTGAACAGAGTTCAAGGTTCGCGACTGGCAGCGAGTGAATAAAAGAAATTCAAACGGAGGAATAATCAATGTCAGAAGCTACAGTGACCAGCCAATTACTGGATGTGCCATCGAAAGTGATGGGAACAAATGTCAAAGTCTCGGTTCTATTGCCACCAGGCTTTGATACCAGCCAGGAGCTTCCCTTACTGATTAATCTCCATGGTGGCGGAGGAGACCGGATGTCTCTGATTGGCCAGGCTCCACTCTATCAGCGGATGTTCGAGGAGCAGATGTTGCCACCGTTAGTGGTCGTTTCCTTTTCCAGTGGCCCCATTGGTTTTTATTTTGGTGCCTGGGAGCAATGGGTATGTGAGGAGCTGCCGGACTGGGCGAACAAGACCTTCGGTACCCGGACGGACCGTGACCATACGCTGATGACGGGAATATCCATGGGCGGGTATGGATCGCTGAAGATTGGCTTCAAGTATCCAGATCGTTTCAGGGCGATTGCACCTATGGAGCCCGCGATTATGCCCATCCTTGAGTGGCCGGAACAGTTCATGCGTCCCTCATGGTTCCTGCCTGAGGCGAGTATTGAATCAATCTGGACGAGTCACCAGGAATTCCTGGACGACAACCCGGCGAACATCGTTGTTCAGAAAGCCGATGAAATCAGATCCAGTGGAATGGAAATCTATCTTGAAGTAGGTGACGAAGACCACATTAATCTCCATGACGGCGCGGAGTTCCTTCACAGGATTCTTTGGGATAATGATATCCGTCACGACTACCATCTGGTTCGCTGGGCAGATCATGTTGGTGTGAGCATGGAAAGACGAATCTATGAGGCACATACCTTCCTTGGAGCCGCAATGAAAGGAGGTTTGTCTGAACCTATTGATCTACCTCTGACCTCTGAAGAACAGACTTTTGCGGATTACCAGTTCAGTGGTGCTGCGGAACGGGGAGAGCCCGCACCGGAATTCGATATGATGAGTGATCCGTATCGTGCTCCCTCTATTCATGCTGCGCTGTGGAAACCGCTTCGAGAGCTTGCGCATGGGGATACCAATATGAAAAGGGCCTATGGGATTCTGCCCGATTCAAAGTAAATCTCTGAACCGTGGAATAATAATGGGGTCGGAGGAAAGTGCCGGAGTAAGTAATAATGGGGTCGGAGGAAAGTGCCGGAGTAAATCCATCACAGTCATGGTCTTA
>JAPYTQ010000068.1:0-15505 GCA_029941905.1 Pseudomonadales bacterium
GGTTCATTGAGGTCGGTTAGATTCCTCCAATGCAGCTCTCAATTGCCTATCAAGCGTTTCAATTGAATAGGGTTTTCTTATCAGTGGAAATGGCTCAATGTCAGTTTGGTTAACAGCAGCTTCAGTAAAACCTGAGATGAGGATAACCTTCATATCCGGGAAATATTTCCTTGTCCACCGGGCTAGCATGAGTCCGTTCATTTCGCCAGGCATATTAATATCACTTAACATCAGATCAATTCGATTTTCAGATCTCATAATGGCTTTGGCCATCTCTGCATTCTCAGCTGCGAGTGTGGAGTAACCTAGCTCTTCAAGGTCTCGTAAAGTTACCCTTCTGACTCGTGGTTCATCTTCTACAACCAGTATCATTTCAGATCCAGGGGCGAGTGCTTGCGTAGAACTGAGTTCAGCTTTACTTACCTCCTCAAGTACTTCGGGAAGGTACATTGCAACGGTGGTTCCTTCTCCGAGTCGACTGGTGATGGAGCATGCACCGTTGGATCGTTTGACAAATCCATAGACCATGCTTAGACCTAATCCACTTCCAGAGCCAATTGCTTTTGTCGTAAAAAAAGGTTCATAAACGTGCGGTAAATTTTCAGAACCAATACCGCAGCCGGTGTCGCTAACGCTGATGAGAACATATTCGCCCTCGGGAATGGTTAACGAATAGTCATCCCCCCTATGATGATAGCGAGTTACTGCAATAGTTATAGTTCCTCCATCTGGCATTGAATCGCGGGCATTGATGGACAAATTCAACAGTGCATTTTCCAATTGAGATGAGTCGATATTTACAATCAGTTTCTTTTTGGATAGATCAATTTTCAGCTCAACGACCTGCGCTAGTGTCCGGTTAAGAAAACGGCCAAACTTCCCAATTGTATCGTTGACGTTTCTAAATTCCGTTTGTGTGGATTGATTAAGAGAAAATGCAAGTAAGCGGCGGGTCAGATCGGCTCCATCATCAGCCGCCGAAATTGCGTCTTCGAACAGATTATCTACATCCGCGCTGACCTTAGGAATGTCCTGTTGAAGGAACTGGAGGTTACCCTTGATGATGCTCAAAAGATTGTTGAAATCGTGTGCAATACCACTGGATAAATGACCGATGGCTTCCATTTTTGTCGCGTGGTCAAGAACTTTTTGTCTGTATCTTTGTTCGGTGACATCCTGGGCAATTCCAATTATGCCGGAGATTGTGCCTTCTGTATCACGTCTCGTAGAGGTGTTAAGCAGAATTGTAACGTTACCACCGTTTGCTGTCGTCAGATTCAGTTCGAAATTCGAGGTCGCTTTACCTAGCAAAGCATCATCAAAAATCTTCATGATTGCTTTCTTGTCACCTTCTTTCACAAAGTCGTCGATGAACGGACAACCCATCATTCTCTCTTTGGTATGGCCGATTACTTCTGTTGCAGCCCTGTTCCATTCGTTAATCAGCAATCCATTCGTCAGGCCGAATATTGGTGCATTGGTCGTGTCAATTAATTGTCCTAACTCCAATGCAATGAGCTCACGTTCTCTCTCAATCTGTTTGCGCTCGGTAATGTCCCTGATCACGCCACTGAAAAAGAGTTGATCGCCAATGCGCATCTCGCTGATAGATATCGCGATTGGTAGAGTAGTGCCATCCTTCCGAAGGCCTTCCATCTCTCTTCCCGTAACACCCAATATATGTGTCTGACCGGTTCTCAGGTAACGTTCGAGGTAGGCATGATGTTGACTGCCATGTGGTTCAGGCATGAAAAGAGAAACGTTTTTAGCAACAACTTCATCGGCGGTATAGCCAAATATATTCTCAGCTGCGGTATTGAACGAGCTAATAATTCCGTCTTCATCGATGGTAATGAAACCATCAATCATCTCGTCAAGCAATGCGCGATGACGAGCTTCACTTTTGATTCGTTGATAGGACTCCAGGGCCAATGCGAGAGAAACTGATGCAGATGCGGCAAAATCTTGTTCTAAAATATCCCAATGACGTTTTTCACCAGTTTGCTCCAGGCAAATGACTCCAACGGAGTTCCCTCCAATCCGGATGGGCACATCCAACATCGAGAAAATATCGTATTTATCTAAATAGCTTTCTTTGAATTCACTGGTACGTGGATCTCTTCCCGCATCATCTGCCGAAATAACAACATCTTCATGAAGTGCGATAAAATAATTTGGAAAGTCACTTGAAGACAGGACCAGCCCGTGTTCATGTCTTTTGTTTGATTTTAAATACAGAGTTTTTTGAACAATCATATCTCTATCGTCATCTGCGTAATACCAGATACTAGCTCTCTCAATATCTAACGCCGTTGCAATAATCTTCGATAACTTTTGTTCATATCCAATCACACTTGTGATGTTTTCAGAAATTTTTATTATCTCTGCTGATGCCTCCTTCAATTGAACCAATTTGGAGAGTTTTGCCACTTCTTCATTTCGGGCTTTCGTGCGTTCTGAAATATCTGAAAAACTCACTACTGAGCCAATAGTTTGTGAATTTTGCCAAATGGGAAAAGAGCGGTACTCCGAATCAAAACTGCTGCCATCTGATCGCCACAGAACTTCATCATCAACATGTGATCGTTGACCTAGCCGGAAAGCCTTGAATATCTTGCACTCAAATTCAGGATAGGCGCTGCCATCTCTACGAGTATGGTGTATGAGCTGGTGCATGTTCTTATTTAACAGATCAAGCTCCGATTGATAGCCCAGCAGTTCCAGACAAGCCTTGTTGGCAAAAGTGCACGCTCCACTTAGATCGATACCGTAGATCGCTTCACCCGTCGAGTCGAGCAATAACCGGGTGGTCAGTTCGCTTTCCATCAGTATCCATGTTGATCGTCGAAGCAAGTAAAAAAGCGTGCCGAGGACAATCGGAGAAAGATCGACAACATAGTGGACAATATTTGTGCGATGAATCTCCGCTATGCTGACCAGCGAAAATGCAAGATCTGAAGTAATAATGTCCAGTATCCATCCTGCGAGTACGAATGTGACTCCAAAACCAACTCCTAAAAGAGTAAAGTTCAGTAGTGTCTTCAGACGCGATGTTTGTAAAGACCGTGTTTTAATCATGCACTCAAAGTATAATAGAGAAGAGCAGACTTCGATAGTGAGTGAATATGGCTGTAGTTTCAGTCATGTTCTCACCTTGGTTCGAAAAGATTGAGACTGCCCCTTCTTTAAAGCAGAGGTTCACATGCCCGTAAACCGTGTTTTTATTGTCGATGATGATCCCAGGATCTGTCGGGTGATCAAACGAGTGGCCACTCAACTGGGCGTTGAATCCCAGATCACCGGTGATCCTCCCGGGGATTTCCTGAAAGAAATTTCACAGTTTAGACCCACAGTAATTTTTGTTGATTTACAGATGCCCCGGATTGACGGCATACAACTGCTTCGCTTCTTGGCAGAAGCACACTTTGCCGCTGCGATTGTGCTGGTTAGCGGTATGGATAAAAGTGTTATCGAGACCTCGGAAGAACTCGGTAAGTCCCTCGGTTTGAACATGTCGGGAATCCTGACCAAACCTATAGAGATTGACGAGATACGGGAGATGCTGCTTAGGAACTTTGATGTAGTCGAAGAACAGAATCGCGGTTCCCTGGAATTTTCTGAAACAGAATTACTCCAGGCTATCAGAAACAAGGAACTGGTGGTTCACTACCAACCTCAGATCGATCTGGCTACAAATAAAGCTGTAGGCATGGAAGCGCTGGCTCGCTGGCAGCATCCAACACATGGGCTTGTATTTCCCGATAATTTCATACCCGTCGCGGAGAACAGCGACAAGCTCATTGGTGAATTGACGTATGCGATATTAGATTCAATTTTACAAGAAGACCTGTTTCGTCGTGATGACATCCACAAACTAAGTATCTCGATCAATCTTTCTGCCAGAATGCTAAACGATTTAAGCTTACCCGACAGATTCGAAAAGATGCTGCTTCAACAAGAATTCAGCCCCCATCAACTGATCATCGAAGTGACAGAGAGCGGAGCCATGGAGGATACCTCTCTAACGATGGATATTCTGACCCGATTCCGAATCAAGGGGTTCAGACTGTCCCTGGATGATTTCGGTACCGGATATTCATCCATGGTGCAGCTCTATAGATTACCTTTTAATGAAATAAAAGTGGATAAGTCATTTGTAATGAAAGTCATAGCTAGTGAAGAAGCCGCATCAATCACAAAGTTGACAATTGACCTTGGACACAGTCTTGGCCTCGACGTTGTCGCAGAAGGGGTAGAAGACCAACAGACTTACGATTGGCTTAAGTCCTTAGGATGCGAGATCGGACAGGGATACTTTGTGAGTCGAGCACTGGATGCTGAGAATTTTGTCAACTGGTTTGACGAATATCAAGAGTCTGGCTCAATACCTGACTTTCGATTTTAACCCATCTGAATAATATTGATGCCTGGTACGGCCGCAACAGACTTCGCGGCTAAATGTTACACCTCATCGAACAATTTTGGGCATCAATTCTTTGTATCCTCCTGATGGTATTGACTGGTTAATCGCTCGGGCGTCGCTAATACGTGGAATGTGGGACCCGGCCACTATTATGGCGTCTGGCTCAGACTACTGCATAGCGCGTGGAAGCCACAGAGTTACGCTTGTCCCGATTCGGGATTCGGACTCAATCGTGACATTTCCACCAGATTGTTGCGCGAAATCAGATACCAGGGTCAATCCAAGTCCAGTTCCCTTGTCAGGATCTTTCGTTGTAAAGAAAGGTTCAAAAACATGATCGATGATCGAAGAATCAATCCCACTTCCATTATCTGAAACCTCAATCACGACGTAATCACCCGGATCAAGCCCGAGCAGTCTTGTTTTCTCCTCCTGGAACGATTCATTGCGCAAATCAATACGCAAGACACCATTGTGCGACATAGCGTCTTTTGCATTGATTACGAGATTAAGCAGTGCACTCTCCAGTAGGTTTACATCCAATTTCGACTGCCACAAGTCCTGCACCGAATGAATTTCGATCCTGGCGCAGTTTCCGATACATATTTTCAGCAACGACATCAGGCTGCTGATCACGTCCGCTGGCTCAACGATGGCAGGTTCCAGTTTCTGCGTTCTCGAAAATGCAAGTAACTGTTGCGTTAACCGGGCACCTCTATTACCGGTGTTTACCACGTTCGCAATGACTTCTCGCACCTCGTTGTCTGCGTCTCCGACGAGTTCGTTCAATAGTTGGCTGTTCACTAATATGATACTCAATAGATTGTTAAAATCATGAATTATGCTGGTCGTAAGCTGCCCCAGCGCTGCCAACTTCTGCGACTGACGTAGCTGGTCTTCCAACTTCTTCCGTCTACTGACATCCGTAAGAATTGGAGCTAGGACCTGTTTCAATTTATTTTCCTTACCAGTAGATGAATTTAGTAACCTAATCACTCTTCTGAAAAAATCTGTTGCAGTTGTTACAGTTATGCCGCGTGCCTGTTATCAGTAGTCAGTTGATTTTTAAGCGCGTCATATATCGCCACAAACTCATTCTACTGATGCCGAGACTTTTGGCCGCTGCCGTCTTGTTGTGGTTATGCTTTCGCAGCGCCTCATTGATATCGGTTGTCCCTATTAGGCAATTTCTGGCAACAGTTTTCTGCATTGGCTGCGTGGACCCTGACTTTTGAGTGTCTCCCCTGCCTCCATTGGTGATGTGTACTGGCAGATGGTTACTGTGGATGGGTCCTCCATCGGCAAATACCAAGGCGTAGGACGAAGCATTCTGCAATTCGCGAACATTCCCGGGCCAATCGTAGGCTTCCAGAGCATCGATTGCCTTAGGACTAACATGCTCACTCTCCGCGAAATGCTTGAATAGCATCAGAATGTCTCCGGGCCGCTCCCGTAGTGGTGGTAAATCGATCGTAATAACTTGCAGTCGATACATAAGATCCGCTCGAAAGGTCTTCTCCTCAATCGCGATTTGCAAGCTCGTCGCTGCCGCAGAGATTATCTGGGCATCAAACGACACTGTTTTAGTGTCACCCACGGGCGTGAACTCCATCTCCTGAAGAGCACGCAAAAGTTTGCTCTGCACTACTCCTGGTAATTCAGTAACTTCATCTAGAAATAAAGCTCCCCCATCGGCTGCAGCCAACAGTCCTTTCTGATCATTGATCGCCCCCGTAAACGCGCCCTTACGATGCCCAAAGAGTTGGGATTCCATGATCTCTGCATTGATATTACTGCAGTTTACCGCGACGAAATTCCCAGACCTCCGAGCACTCTGATCGTGAATGGCCCTGGCGATGAGCTCTTTGCCGGTGCCCGTCTCACCTTGAATGAAAACCGGAAAAGTTCGTCCACGCAGCGCCTTGATTCTGTCAAAAATTCGGTACATCGAATCACTTTGGGTTACTACTTGATCAAATATCGAACCTGGTTCCGTAGGATGTACAGGTGAGAGGAACCTGGCCAGCCGTTGCTTCAGTGCATCATTTTCCCACGGCTTTTGTATGAAGAGTTCAATATGGCTCTGGTTAAATGCGTCGACCAGGGAGTCAAAGTCCTGGTATGCACTCATGCTAATTCGTCGACAGTCCGGCTGCATCTTGAGAAAAATACTCATCAATTCGACGCCGCTCATTCCCGGCATGCGATTATCTGACAGAATCACGTCGAACTTGCTGGTCTTCGCCAGTTCAATTGCTTCAAAAGGATCATTCAGTCCAACTACATCGTATGGCTCAAAATTCAGCAATCTGCGAAGTGACTGAACTATCTTTTCATCGTCATCGACAATCAGAAGTTTCTTACGCCTAGACATGGCGCTTAGACTCCGACCAAAGCGGCGATAACCTTCTCATCATAAAGTTCTCCGGCACCAGCCAACATTATCTCACGGATAGCACCCATACCCAACTCATGACTTTTCAGCAGTTTCATCTCCTCGTATTCAGTTGACGCACATAGGATTCTGCTAGCAAGAGGAATTTCATCGGTATCGCTGGAAAAAATTCCAGAACCATTTAGATATCGCCGATGAGAAGAGAGGATTCCCATTAGCTCACAATCGGTGGAATCAACAAAACTCGCGCTGATAGCAGGATAGGTTTTATACAGTTGTAATTCATGATCCGTCATATCCCGACTACATTTATTGATCAAATCGATGGGCAGAGCAAACTCGCCGAGGCGGTGAAGCATGGTAGCGAGATTTAGGACCTCGCGTGCTTTGTTATCCAACTTCAAGTCGACGGCAATGCGTTCCGTCAATAATTGCACACGGCTGTTCAGTTCGACTTTCAAAGGTGTCTGGTACTGAGTCAAAGTCTCGTGTAGCTGGACCAATGGGTGATATCGTGAGTGTTGCAACATATCGGTCGTGAATCTGAGCAGATTAGCAGTGGTATCTAGCTTCTTGTTTAGCTCAGAAACATTCGATCGCAGAGTCTGAACCCGATCACCCCAATCTCGCTCATTTTTTTCTAGGTCGAGTTCCTCGGCAACTATTCTTCTCAACTCATCGTTATCCCAGGGCTTGGTCAGATACCGATGCACGCATCCCTCGTTAATCGCGACTATTGTCCCGGGCAGGTCACCATAGCCAGTAAGCACAATACGTCTGATACGTCCGTGATGCTCGACCATCTCTTTCAGCAGCTCCGTACCATTTATTCCCGGCATCCGCATATCCGATATCACAAGTTTTACCGCACCGCGTTCCAGAACATTTAATGCTTCTTTCACATTCCCGGCTTCCAGGACGTTGTATCCTTCGGGCTCTAAGGTTCTTCGCAGTGCGGAGCGAATCTTCTGCTCATCATCGACGACGAGCACCGTGGAACATTTCATTTCAATTTTCCCTTTTGGCAAGTATTGACTGCAGGATAACTAATGTCAATACGATACTATTAAATGGATTGACTGCAACTGATTTGGTATGGGGCCAGCAACCACAAAGGCGCTTGTGCTTGCGAGGACAGCTTCCACCAATGTTCCAACGTCTGCATAAGATGCACACCAAGTGTCAGATCAATTTTAGTGGCTAGAACTTTAGTCAGGGAATGTAACCAGAAGATGTGTCTATGTAACGAATTGTATCATACCAGAAGTTGGCAGGATCGTTTGTTTCTAATGACTAATTGGGCTGGATGTTTAAACAAATGAGCCACCGGGATGAATCGGCGGCGAACAGGAACACTATTCTCTCATCCAGATGTTATCGCCGAACCGTAGTTACCTAGCCAATGCAGTCCGAACGACTAACCCATTCAACTAATCTGTTTAGGCTCATTGACCTGGGCGATTTACGAACGCCCTGTTTTGACCGATGCTAGCGTATTCAAAATTCATGCGTCGTGAAACGCATCGGCCTTGGCGGTTGATGCTTGTTCAACGATATTTCTGTGGGTTTCATCGCATATGTTAGATTTACTTTCGTCCCAGAGCACAGCGGAGAATACCGGGTTGTTGACCATGGTATTCGTGATATCGCTTTCATTTGTCCTTTCTACAATCTTGGCTTATGTTTACCAAAAAACCTTCCGGGGTTTGTCTTTCTCTCGTAATTACGTTCAATCGGTCGTGCTGATTTCAGTAGTTGCGGCAATGGTCATTCAGGCGATCGGAGATAGCATGGCTCGAGGGATAGGGATTATGGCAGCCATGGCGGTAATTCGATTTCGAACAAATTTCAAAGATCCACGAGATACGTTGTTCCTGTTCGCCTCTTTGGCGGCTGGAATATCCTGCGGCGCATTTGCATTCTTGGTTGCCATTGTCGGTACCTTGGGTTTCACAACTGTTGCGATTATCTTGCATTACTCACCACTGGGTCCGGACAAGTTCTTCGACGGAATGCTCAGATTCAACCTCCCGACCGAAACGAATAAGATGCAGGAATTTGAATCCGTAATGCAAACCTACTGTCGTTCATTTTCGTTAGTAACAATTAGAGAAGTTGAGCAAGGTAAAAGAATGGACTATGCCTACCACATCAAACTAAGAAGAGGCATGTCTTATGAGATCTTTTTGCAATCGGTAAAGTCGTTGCAGTCGATAGAGAAAGTGAACTTGATGATGCAAGAGGCGACGGTAGATTTATAAATAATCAAATGAACATCCGACAAACTAAGCAAGTGGCTGAAATGCGATCCGGGACTATGCAACCAGGATTTATCTATCAGGTATGGCAAAACGTGATTGATACAAAAAATGTAGTGTTGCTAATCTGCTGGCTGGCGGCAGTTATTCTAGTTGCGGTCATCATTGCCTCATTCAAGGGTTTCTCAACTCAATTCGTCGGACTTGCCGGTAGCCGGGAACAAACCGTCAGTTTTCAGCACCCGGTTCAGATAGTCAGCATCCCTGTGGTCGAAGGGGAGGCAGTTGGCTTTAATACGACGCTTTTAGAAGTTCGACGCTATGACCTTTCTGCGAAGTTGATAGTCATTGACGATAACCTTTCAGAAACAACAGCAAAAAAGTCGGCAGCAATATCCGAACTTCGAAATCAAGTGGCCAGCCTGGAGGCTGAAAAAGGTGCGAGACTTGCGGATTTGGACACCAGGATCTCCACATTGGAGGCGCAGTACGAACTCAATACCTCTGTTGCACAAGGTATTAACAGTTTTAAGCCGAATGAGCTTGCCAATCCGTTCGAGGTAAAAATATCCGGATTAAAAACTGAACGGCGCCTGGCACAGAGCGCTTTACAGGTGCAAATCAACAATTTAAAGCAACAGTTGACCGACGGCGCTCGTCCGGAGGACGCGCGAATATCGGAATTGAAGAAAAACAAGCAGGAACTGCAACGGCAAGCTGCTGCGTTGGAAGTAAAAGCTCAGTTTAGGGGCAGCATTGGCAGCGTGTATTACAAACTGGGAGACCAGATCGCGCCTTTTTCACCCGTGTTGACCCTACTCGGTCATTCTCCGAATTTTGTTAAAGGCTATATACATGAAGAAGTCATTAATGACGTGTCTGTTGGCCAAAAAGTGTGGGTGAAATCATTATCTGGCTCCTATACGGGAGAACCAGTTGCAGGCGTTGTCGAAAGTCTTGGACACCGATTAGTGGAATACCCGGAAAGACTTAAGAAAAACGCGGCGTTACAAGTCTGGGGAAGAGAAGCTGTTGTCGTGATTGACAGTGATAATTCTCTGCTACTGGGCGAGAAAGTGTTAGTTTCCCTCAAAAATCCTGAGAGTGAAGGCTTCAGGTTTTCTAATGTAGTTGAAGCACCTGCGAAGTCAATTGTTGAGTTATTTGGAACTTCAAATGCTCAGGAGTAGCATATTGATACTATCTATGCTGTTCCCTGGTTGTTATCTGCTTGCAACGACGGGCACCCCAGTATCCACACCGAATAGCGGAAACAGCGTTGATTCATATCTTCTCCAGGCCGAGAAACGGACAGCGCGGCTGGTCAACCAGCATCGAATACGTTCTGATGGCAGTCTTTCAGATTGGATTGAAAGCGCTGAATTTCGAACCGGTGCCGATAATGAAAATGAAAGAAGCTATGCGGTTCGTTTCATACCCAAAACGCGAGGTCAGAGACGAGTAGAACGAAGTGCCAGCAACTTAATGGCTGATAAAAACAGATTCGAAGTTCTGAACGCGTTGAATAATGATCTGAATATTCGGTATGAAACGTTAATTGACCTATTTGATTTACAGGTCGAAACGGAATATATAACCAAACGGATCTCATTGTCTGAACAGAACATGACACTTTACAGGAGTCAGATCAATACAGCTGGATTTGATGCTGAAAAGTATCAGGCAATAGAGTTGGAACATCTTTCACTAAAACAGCGACTAGAGTTGAGTCGTCAACTGCAGCTTGAAATGAAGTCTTCGAGTGGTTTAGGTCTCGATATAAACTCGTCGAGCCACATTAAAAATTGGTCCGAATGGATTCCTTCAATCACTGAATTAGTTGATGAAGTAGCCAAAAATGTAAACAGCGCTGCTCAGTGGGTTTCGCTTGCTCAGCGAAGTAAAGCGCTGGACTTACACCTGGCGAGAGAAAATCTCAATATGAGCCGCGTGAAGGACAAAGCTTTATTCAGTTTTATCGAGCTCAAATATACTGACAGACGTATGGGGCAGTCTGAGCTTTCAATGGGTGTTTCGATACCGATGGTTAAGAACAACTTCAACCTCAGAAAGCGGGAACGACAGCTTAACGATGCAAAGGCTACCCTGGCTAACGACCAGATAGTAGAGGAAGCGCTTTATCGTAGGCGGTTTTTCGCTTTGAGCCAGGATCGCAGGATCTGTCTCTCGATAGAAGAGGCGATTGCTGATGTTGATAACAGATTTTCTCGACTAATTGTTCAGGAAGGATCTCAGCTCGCAATAAATTTGAAAGAAACAAGAACCCGGCACGAGTGGCTGCTAAAGACTACTCATCTTTCGGCGTTACGCAGTTATCTGTCGCTTCAACATGCATCCGGCACACTGGCGAAAGGCCCTCTGCGTAATTGGTTGGAATCCGGTTTCCCTGTTCTTAAGGAAAAGCCATCATGAGCGTATTGTCCAGATTACCGCCGATGCTAGAGCGCCACGAACTCAAGTATGCGATACCGTATAGTTATGTGGAGTTAATCTCAAACTTCATCACTCCCTATTGCTCGCCCGATTACTATTCCTCCATTTCTCCCGACGGACACTATCAGGTCAACACCTTGTATCTTGATACACGTAGTCTGGAATTCCTGAAACATCGGCTATGGGGTAAAGACGGTCGTTTTAATGTACGGGTTCGATGTTATGGTGACGGGGGTAAAAAACCTTACTATTTGGAAATTAAGGTAAAACGTGGTTTCACTGGTGTTAAGCATCGAGTTGTTGTTGACGACGGAACGTGGCCAGCGATATTGGATGACCCGAACTTCAGAGTGTCGAGAGGCTTGAGTGACGACGAAAGAAATGGCCTGGAGCGCTTTCACCGCGTGGTGACAAGTTATGCTTTGGAACCGAAAATACTGACTCGATATCAACGCAAGGCATATTTTTCCACAATTGATAGCTATGCTCGAGTAACGATGGATATGGATTTGAAGTATCAGATTCATGAAAATTGCAGTCTGATACCTGACGGTTCGATGGTAAGTTACGATAGTGAGACCATTTTCGCCAACAATACGCACAGTGATGCTTGTGTGGTATTGGAATTAAAATGCAACGTGGGTCAAGTCCCTAAATGGATGCTGGACTTAATTACCCATTTTGAGTTGAAACAGGAGGGGTTTTCCAAGTATGCCAACAGTATACTGGCTTTATCGATCGATGATGGCGACCATTACATGACCCGCGACCGCAAATCCACAGAGTACTGAGTAGAAATAAGCGAATAAGGATTCTACGCGATTTTTGAGGTGTAATGTGCAACATCTACAATGACATACCCGTTGTTCGCAAGTGATAGTCCCTGCATGCGTTCGCTGGCCGGGTGATGGACCCAGAGTCGTTGCCTTCCTGCCAGCATGTGGGACCGAACGTCTTGATGCGCTAGCGCGCCAGTAGCACATCTGTGCCTTGCGATGCCGATGGATTCTCGCGCAGTACGATCCGGAACACCGACGTCGAAAGGCTTACGAAAGTCTGTTCACATAAAATTACAGTTAAATCATGCCACTGTTACATGGATTAGCTACTTTCACTCTGCGTAACCATTTTTTGAATTGGCAGAATTTATCAGCATGAAGTTCCAAGCAATCACCCATAACCGATTCAAACTATCTGGCTGCACGCCAAAGGTCACAAATTCGAGACTGCGTTTCGTTTTTTTCTGTCTGATCTCCATTTCGACGTTTGTATTGGCGATAATTGGTATCCACGCCGAAAAGAAGAACGCGGTGGCTTATCAGAAAGTCTATGAGATTCGAAATAACATTACGACATTTCATCTGGGAATCGAAGAGCAGTTAGCAGGGGATCCAGAGCATAAACGTCAGGAGTTGTTCGACTTACTGGACGAATCCAAAATTCGTGCTCTCTGGATCGAGGAATATTTAGATCTTGGTCCTACTCTAGCCACGGATATTTTCAGGAAGTTGGATTACATTTTAAGTGTTGCCAGGCAACGCCTTGATGATCCACTGCGTTCTGATGTAGATACGCTTTCTGACAATAAATTTGATTCCATATTCATTGATCTAATGTCGATTACCCATCAGCTAAGAACACTTCTTGATGATGCTCGTGCACAAAGGCAAGAACTGTTCGCTATCTTTGTGGCTTTGACCATTGTTTTCTTTGTTGTTTTTGGTTTGCGTGGCGACCGGATCGTTCAAAAACACAATCAGGAGAATCTGCAGAATATTGATGAATTAGCTGAATTGAACGAACTTAATAAAAACACGATTGAAGCGGTTACAAGCTTCCTTAAGGACGATACGTCGTTAGATACGTTTGCCGCGATTTTGGGTCGTTTACTGACAATGACGGATAGCGAGTTTGGACTCATCGGCGATATTAAATATAACTCATCTGGTCTACCGTATTTGAAATCCAGATTTGTCAGCGATATTGCCTGGGATAAGAAGAGTTCGCAGATGTACAAGCCAGAGGGAATGGAGTTTTGCAATCTTGATTCACTCTTCGGTCACGTCATAAGAACTAAAGAAGTTACGATATTTAATACTCCAGCCGAGGATAAGAGAGCTGGAGGCACCCCTGGAGGCCACCCGCCACTGAATTCGTTCCTCGGAATACCATTGATGAGAGATAAAGAAATTATCGGTATGGCAGGGGTGGCGAATCGACCTGGTGGTTATGATACTGACGTCTACAAATCTGTAGAACCATTTATTAGGACTTGTGAATACGTAGTCTGGGGTGTGCAGTTAAAAGATCAGAAGCAGTATGCTGAAGATCGGCTGGAAGATTTTTTTAACGCCTCAACAGAAGGTATCATTTTTCACGAGCAATATACTTTGTTAGATGTGAATCACGCAACAGAAAAACTCACCGGTTACTCCCATAGTGAACTAGTTGGACGATCTATATTGGATCTTGTCACCAAAGACTCAGCAGGGATAGTTAGTGAAAAAATGCTGAGCAGTTCAAAAGAATTGTTTGAGGTCGTCGCTTTAAGGAAAGATGGATCGACCTTCGCCGCCGAGATTTACAGCACCCCTTATCAAACTCCCGAAACACAATTAAGGTCGGCATCAATTCGAGACATCTCATCGCAAAAACAAGCGGAAAACGCTCTAAATCAGGCAAAAAAGATGGAGGCTGTTGGTCAGTTGACCGGCGGTATTGCCCATGACTTTAATAACTTACTCTCGGTGATTAGGGGAAACTTGAGGTTCTTGAAAAAAGATATTGGTGATAGGGATAGCTTAAAGAATCTGTTTGATGATGCTCTGTCAGCGGTTGGCGATGGGGAGAAATTGACTCAACGTCTACTCACTTTTTCCAGGCATCGAGCGTTGCATATAGAAGACACGAATGTTAACGATGCAGTTGAAGGCTTTGCCCGTTTTCTGTCAAGGTCACTAGTGGATACGATGGTCTTGAATTGTGAGCTACCGGATGAAAGTTGTTTTATAGATGTTGATCAATCTCAGCTCCAACACGCATTATTAAATCTCTCGTTTAACGCACGTGATGCCATGTGCGACGGTGGGGTCATTACTTACCGGGTTGAACGGACCCAGGGCGATCAGTCTACTCTACCGCAAGGAGCGTACATATGCATATCAGTCACTGATACGGGTCGGGGAATTAGTGCTGAAAACCTGTTAAAGGTCTATGAACCTTTCTTCACGACTAAAGCAATCGGTAGTGGAAGCGGCTTGGGTCTGAGCATGGTTTGGGGTTTTGTTCAGCAGTCCAGAGGCGCTTGTCATATTGAGAGCAAAATCGGCAAAGGAACCTCGGTTAAGATGTATTTTCCGGAGTTAAGGAAAAATCGCATCCAAAACGACTCTCTAGAGATCAATAGGCAACGCGTTGTTAAGGGAAAATATACGATACTGGTTGTAGAAGATGAACATCGGGTGAGACGAGTGACCAGTACGGACCTAAGGAATATAGGTTACTCTGTTGTGGAGGCGGAAGATGCTGCTATGGCCAAATCTATTCTTGAATCAGAAGAACACGCAATAGATTTGGTATTCAGTGATGTCATTATGCCTGGTGAACTTGATGGACACATGTTGGTGAAGTGGGTAAGGAAAACCTACCCAGATATAAAAGTCATCTTGACATCCGGGTATAGTATCGGGAAGGCAGTAGATAATTCTATAGTTTTGGAGTGTCCTTTGATAACAAAGCCTTACACTATTGATAATCTATCAGAGGAACTAAGGACTGCGTTGGAAACGATTGCACCATTACTGTAGCTTGTAGCTGTACTGTAGCTTGTAGCTGTGCGACTTGGCATATCTCAGTCCTGCCACGACACGTACTGACTGACACCTTTGCGCCCCACTGAATCCAGATCGGTGGCTTACGTCGGGTCTCTATCCTGAGATGGTGATTTGCAGCCTGCTTCTCTCTGGGATTAGAGCG
>JAPYTQ010000069.1:0-15373 GCA_029941905.1 Pseudomonadales bacterium
AAGAGTGCATTGATAAAGAGTGCATTGATAAAGAGTGCATTGATAAAGAGTGCATTGATAAAGAGTGCATCAATGAAGAGCGCGGGGTTGAATTTCACAAACAAGAACACCCTGATTCAATCCATCCGAAACCAGACAGCAGTGATCAAACAAGAAAGCCAACCGGGTCCCTCGGCGAAAAATACCTGATCTTCCTCCATATCAATACCAACGAAGCGAGCCGGGATTACAAGATTAATAAATCGGCAACCTGTTCAGTCGACAACAACCGTTTCCTGGCTCCCGAGGTTGCCCGGCGACTGGCCTGTGATGCTCAAATCACGACAGTTTTGGAAGATGACAAGGGAAATGTACTCAACATCGGCAGGCGATCCCGTGTCATCCCCAGAGCGATGGCCCACGCCTTGCGAATTCGAGACGGTGGTTGTCTTTACCCGGGTTGCTGCCAGTCAAAATACACCGATGCACATCACATTAAGCACTGGGCAGACGGCGGCGAAACAAACATGGAAAATCTCGCCACCTTATGTACATTTCACCATAGCCTGTTACACAAAGGTGAGTACCGCATCCATCGTGAAGACAACGGCGACCTGGTATTCACCAACAAACATAACAAAGTCGTGACGAAATCCTTCTACCCACAATTCCCGGAACACCTGTCATCAGAACTTGATGTTGACCCATCTATTGATGAACACACTGCGGAATGTAAATGGCTGGGTGAGCAGATGGATATACAGATGGCACTGAATGGGCTGTTTAGGCTGGATGGGAAATAGGCATTAGACGCGGTCCAGCAGCTTCCAACCAACCACCCGTCGATGAGAAAAGAGATTCTGATCACAACCTTCTTCAAACGGGCGGCTTTTCATGACACGGATTTATCAAAGGCAAGAACCCAAACACTCTGCAGAATGCAAATGGCTCGGCGAGCGCATGGACCTTTCAGATGGCTGGATGGCCTGTTTAGGCTGGATTGGAAATAGGCATTAGACGTGGTCCAGTAGCTTGCAACCAACCACCCCGTCGACGAGAAAAGAGAATCTGATCACTTCTTCAGGCAGACTGTTTTTTCATGACACGGTACTACCAAAGGCAAGAACTCACCTGTAGGAAATAAAACACCTGTCGTCAGAACTTGACGTTGACCCCTCCATCGACGAACACATCGCGGAATGTAAATGGCTGGGCGAGCCCATGGACATCAGATGGCGCTGAATGGCCTGTTTAGACTGGATGAGAAGTGAGCATGGGATGCGGAAAGAGTGAATCAAGTAACAATCTGCTTCCAACTATCTGTTGTACAAATAGTTGGGGCAGTTTTTATGATACGGTATCATCAATAACAAGAACTCATCTGTAAGAAACAAAAGGCTGGATGTGGAAAAGAAAATCGCCGTCATTGGGCTAGGCTACGTGGGGTTACCACTCGCGGTCGAATTTGGGAAAAAGTATTCGACTATCGGGTTTGATATTGATGAATCCCGTATTCAGCAACTGAGCCAGGGTATTGAACGCACCCAGGAGGTGACGGCTGAAGAGCTGTCATTGAGTAACAAGCTGGAATTTACCAGTAATCCGCAACAAATTGCTTCTGCCAACTTTTATATCGTTACAGTTCCTACACCGATTGATGATGAAAAAAGGCCAGATTTAACTGCATTGACAAAAGCATCCGAACTTGTGGGTAAAACCTTAAAGCCGGATGATATTGTTGTCTTCGAATCTACCGTATTCCCGGGTGCCACTGAAGAAGTTTGTGTCCCGCTGCTTGAGTCAAACTCCGGGTTAAAATATAACGAACAATTTTATGTTGGTTACAGCCCTGAAAGGATAAACCCGGGTGATAAAGAGCATCGTTTGATTAACATCCCCAAAGTGACTTCTGGATCCACGCCAGAGATCGCCACCATTGTTGATGATGTATACGCGTCAATAATCATCGCCGGGACGCACAAGGCAAAATCAATCAAGGTGGCTGAGGCTGCGAAGGTCATCGAAAACACACAAAGAGATCTCAACATAGCGCTTGTTAATGAGTTAGCCAAAATATTTAACAAACTTGATATCAATACGGCAGACGTACTGGAAGCCGCGGGTACAAAATGGAACTTTCTGCCATTCCAGCCGGGACTGGTGGGCGGACACTGTATTGGGGTCGATCCCTATTACCTGACTCACATCGCTCAAAAGGCAGGCTATTCGCCAGAAGTCATTCTTGCAGGACGCCGCATCAACGATGGGATGGGCGCCTATATTGCAAATCAGGTTGTTCGACTAATGATCAGCAAAGATCTGCGAATAAAAGGTGCTCAATTATTGATACTCGGCTTCGCATTTAAAGAAAATTGCCCAGACATCCGCAACACCAAAGTCGTTGATTTACATAGCGCGCTAGAATCTTATGAAATTAATGTTGATGTCTATGACCCTTGCGTCAGTGCCAGTGATGTGACGCGAGAATATGGCATCGAATTAACAGAATCCATCGACTCGAAAAAATACAACGCCATCATACTGGCGGTAGCGCATGAAGAACTCAGGCAGATGACTGCGTCACAGGTCGCGCAAATTTCCGAGCAGGGTGTCGTGATTTATGATGTTAAAAACGCCTGGCCCCATATCGAGTCTGACGGGCAACTATAAGGTTATTCGTGACAAACTACGATAGATTAAGGCTTCACTTAAACGACCACGAATATACCTGGTTGATAACTGGCGTCGCCGGGTTCATAGGTTCGAACCTGCTTGAGCACTTACTCTCTCTTAATCAGAAAGTCGTCGGCCTGGACAATTTCTCCACCGGATTCCAGAAAAACCTTGATGAAGTCAAGGCCATCGTCACCCGTGAACAGTGGCAGAAGTTTCAATGCCGAAACGGTGACATTCGGGAGCTGGAAGAATGTAAAAATGCAATGCAGAATGTTGACTACGTGCTGCATCAGGCGGCACTTGGTTCCGTTCCCCGGTCAATTGCAGACCCCTTAACGTCTAATGAAGTTAATGTCGGTGGTTTTTTGAACATGCTGGTTGCGCTGAAAGATTCCGGCGCTAAACGAATGGTATATGCCGCTTCCAGTTCGACCTATGGCGACAGCGCTGCATTGCCAAAACAGGAGAGTGTTATTGGTAACCCGCTTTCCCCCTATGCAGTGACAAAATACGTTAATGAGCTTTATGCAGATGTGTTCGCCCGGACTTATGAAATCGAATCCATCGGTTTGCGTTACTTTAATGTTTTTGGACCAAGACAAGATCCCAACGGCGCGTACGCAGCCGTAATTCCGCTGTGGTTCAAGGCTCTGCTAAGGGACGAAACCCTGTTCATTAACGGCGACGGCGAGACCAGTCGGGATTTTTGTTATGTTGACAATGCGGTGCAGGCCAACCTGCTGGCTGCGACGGTTGATAAAGATTCAGCCGTTAACCAGGTCTACAATGTGGCATTTGGAGAACAGACATCCCTGAATCAGCTCTACGGGTTAATTAAACGTCAGACGAATTCACATTGCGAACCAGAATATCGAGACTTCAGAAAAGGTGATGTATTGCACTCACTGGCCGATATTGACAAGGCACGCACCCTCCTGGGTTACTCACCAGCCTACTCAATAAGAGAAGGCTTAAAAAAAGCCGCCCGATGGTACACGCACCGCTTTAATGAACACTTTGATAAACCCTTTGATAAGTGATTCGGTGAGTGACTTTCCTATTCAACCCCTCCTATTCAACCAAAGTAAAAACCACGCCTTGCATTAACGTCCGTGCAGTACGAATCATCGACGCAGACACTGCCACGTGAGATTCGGGAAGCACCTGTGCCGATACCGACATCGTCCCTGCCGCATGGGCAAAATTCAGTTCAAGCTGTTCTGTCACTTCCCCCGTATTACGTAGCTGATACGCGACCGTGCCAGGGATTGCAGCAGCCACTGCAAGTGCAATGGCACCGGTACCCGTCATCGCATGATGCGGCTTGCCCATGGAGATGATACGCGCCACCAGATCCACCGAGTCATCTTTGGAAGCACTCAGCAGACACACCTTGGGCGTCGCCGGTTGATGCTGCGTAATCCAATCAGGATCTTCACCAAGCCCCATGGCAATCGCACCTGCGCATCGAATCTGTTCCAGTTTGGCCATCATATTGTCATTCGCCAACAAGGTTTTTGGGGATTCTGTGCCATGCAGGCGAAAACGCTGGGCTTCTATGAAGATAGTTGCATTGCCAGCATGGACCAGGGTTGCGTCGACCTTGCCAACGTGGGGAACATCCAGGACATCCATTGGATTACCAGTGGGGAAGACATGTCCCTCGTTATCAAAACCAGGATTGAGAAATTCGACCTTAACACCGGCACCAGTGCCGGATACACCCGCTATTTCAACGTCCCCGGCAAAAACAACGCGGCCTTGACTATCTGTTGGGACATGAACCGTGAGTCGCTGGTTCAGATTTTCCTGCCAGACTCTCACCACCGTGAGCTCGCCCGTGGCTTTGACAAGACCCTGCTCAATGGCATAAACGCCAACCGCGGAGGAAAGGTTGCCACAGTTGCCTGAATAGTCGATAACGGCTTCTTCAATGCTGACGTGGCCGAACAGAAAGTCGACATCACAATCTGCCTGTTTCGAAGGCCCTACAATGCATATCTTGCTGGTACTGGATGTTGCGCCGCCAAGTCCATTGAGCTGATTGCCATAACTGTCCGGGCTGCCTATCGCCGACAGCAGCAACCTGTCACGATCCTGGCTTTGTGAAGGCAGATCTTCCGGCCGAAAAAAGAGCCCGTTACTCGTGCCGCCCCGCATCCAGACCGCTGGTGTCGATTTTTGAGTCATGTGCAGATTCTAACGTATACTCTCGCCTCATACTCAAGCTACACACACTCGACATCAAAAAGTAAGGAAGAACAATGCAGGATCTGTTTTCAATTAAAGGCAAAGTCGCATTCATTACCGGCGGCTCCCGCGGCATTGGTGAAATGATTGCCGCAGGCTTTTTGGCCAATGGCGCCAAGGTCTACATCAGCTCCCGCAAGGCCGATGCCTGCGACGCAACCGCCAAACGACTGGCCGAGACCTACGGAGGCGAGTGTATTTCCATCCCCGGGGATCTTTCCAAAATTGAAGGTATTGAAGCCGCAGTGGCAAAGTTTGCGGAAAAAGAAGGCCAGCTGGATGTTCTGATCAACAACGCCGGAGTATCCTGGGGAGCACCATTGGAAGAGTTCCCTGAAATTGGCTGGGACAAGGTCATGGACACCAATGTAAAAGGTGTGTTCTTCCTCACCCAGAAAATGCTGCCATTTCTCGAGAAGGCGGCAACCCATGAAGACCCTGCCCGTGTCATCAACGTCGGTTCGGTCGATGGCCTGAAGATACCTGTATTTGATACCTTTTCATACGGACCATCAAAGGCGGCGGTGCATCACCTGACCCGTGTGCTGGCATCACACCTGACCAAACGCAACATTATCTGCAATGCCATTGCCCCTGGACCATTCCCCACCTGGATGTTGAGCACCGGTGTAGGCGGTGGCGGCAACACAGATATCGACTGGTCCCTGGTCGGTAAAAACAACCCCCGCGGACGGGTTGGTACGGCGGAAGATATTGCCGGTTTGGCTATATTCCTGAGTTCACGCGCTGGCGCATATACCGTGGGCGAGGTAATTACCTGTGATGGCGGTGCTGTGGCCTGTTCCTAGACTGGCCAACAGTCATCCCTGGGTTTGGTCGAAGTAGCCCAAATTTAAAGGTTCTTCGACCACCTTCCAGAGTTTAGGTATCCGTTGAAATACAAGATAATTTAATAATCCCCTTTGATCGTCGCTTGTATCGTTCTGGACCAGAATAGTCGCAATGTTGACTTAATCTACTCAAATGTTATATTTAGCCATCTGTCTAATTAGTTAAACGGCGAATAATGAACCTCGTGTACAAAGCACTGAGTGATCCGACTCGGCGAAAAATCCTCGAACTGTTACGCACCGGCGACAAGACCGCCGGTGAACTTGGGCAGGAATTCCCTCACACGGCCCCCACCATGTCGAAACACTTTAGTGTGCTGAAAGACGCGGATCTTATTCAGGGGGATAAATCGGGCACATCGATCTCTTACAGGCTCAACGTGAGTCTGCTTGAGGAGGCCATGTTGTCACTGCTGAGCCAGTTCAAACTGGAACTCTCGCAACCTGCAAAGGAGTAAAGAATGAGCGAAGAAAAGTCCCATGACATCACCGCAACTCAATTGAACCAGTTGCTGATCCTGTCATGCTCAATCGTCCTCGGCATGTGCCTTGTCTCAGCCTATGCCTGGCTGCAGCTTCCCGACGATATTCAAATCCCGGTGCACTGGGACATTGATGGGCAGGCTGACCGGTACGGCGGTAAAGCGCAAGGATTGCTGCTGATGCCTGGCATCACGCTGTTAACCTGCCTGCTGTTTCGGGTTATCCCGATTTTTGAGCCCAGACGTCACAACCTGTTACGGTCCATGACCGCATATCGAATCACCTGCCTGAGTGTTTGCATGCTGTTGTTTGGCGTGCACGCAGCAACCATCGGCAGCCTACTGGGATTTTTTGAGATCAACGCCATCAATCTGATCAGCCTGTTTCTTGCCCTCATGTTTATTGTTATCGGCAACTATCTTGGCAAGGTGCGGAGTAATTTCCTGTTCGGCATCAGAACCCCCTGGACCCTGTCGAGCGATCTTTCGTGGAATAAGACCCATCGCCTGGGTGGTAAACTATTTGTACTGGCAGGCATTGTCGGGCTTATCGGTCAGCTTGCACCGGGTGACAACGCACTTTTATTACTTCTGGGGACGTTGATTCCAGCGGTCATCCTGATGGTGGTTTATTCTTATCTTGTCTGGCGGGATGATCCGGATAAGCATCCTTTTTGATGTGTTACCTAAATGGGACTACCACTAATGACCATGCATGATCTCACACCCTGGTGAAATCCTAAAGGAACTTGTTATTGAACCGTTGCGCCTGACTATCAGCGACGTTTCACAGCATCTGAATATCAACAGGAAAACCTTGTCTAAAGTGCTGAATTGCAAGGGATCGATCACGCCGGAAATGGCGCTACGGTTGGAGCTCGTTTTTAGCAATCCTGATGCCGACCATTGGATGCGTCTCCAAAATGCCTATGATGATTGATACTTGTTTGGGCCTACTGACGTTTGTTCAGCATCTGCCAGGCGTGAAGCTACAATGAAAACAATCGAAAACCCGAAAACACCAGCAAGAAGAACCAGCGCTATTATCTTTCGCATCGTCTCTATCACTTAACGGCATGGTTAGCGTAATCTTACAACATGAGGTCTGGTCGTTCCTCCATGAAATCATCGTCAGCAGGTGAGAGTTCCGCGAACGATGTCCAGGTTTTGCGCTTTGGGGTCAGCACCAGGGAATTCCCCTCTCGTCGGATCATCACTTCATCGATTCCTTCGAACTCTAACTCCCTGGGGATTCGTACAGCCTGATTTCGTCCATTTTTGAATAGTTTTGCTGATTTTCCAGTCATGATGCATCTCACTTATCGTACCTGGTTTAGTGCCTGGTTTAGTATCTGGCTGGCATATACCCCTGTCAATCCCGGGGTACATGCCAGAGTGACCAGGCAAGTCCGACAATCACCGCCGCCATCAGCGGATTTACGCCACCATCCTGCAGCAGCGGCGTGGCATACCCCCGCCAGCCTGCCTCTTCCAACAGTTCACCCTGATCCAAGACTCAATGCCCATAGGATTGAAGCGACGTAGCAGAGTCTTCAGCTCTGTGACATCTCGCGCCATCAATAGCACAACCAGTGCCGCGAGCGTAGGCACAGAAGAACCAATCACCAACAGCCACAATCCAGGCTCTACCAGGCACAGTCGGACCAGGTTAACCAGACTGGATGTCCAGGCAATACCACTCTGTGCAGATGCCTTTTCAGCAACGGCATCGAAATCCATGGACAGATTAAATGAGATATTGAGGATTGGGGCCAGTGGCAGGATTGTCAGGAGGAAGAAATGAAGAAGGGTTTGGCTAGTGGCATGGGAGGCCCTGGTGTGATGTCTTCGGATTCTATATAGGCAAATTGACCATCATACTCGACAAACCGACGTCTCAACACAGTAGACGCCCTCCCAGGTTATTGCGCCTCGGGCATCTAGTCAATTTACAATCTACTTACAAAAAACGCGCCTCTTCATAAGACCTTGGCTTATCCTAGGTGTATCGTGCATTCACTGTGAGTATACTCACACGATATTCGTTGAAAGGTCAATTGATGAGCCATAGCACTTCCTACGGAACGGACAAAACTCTGTCAACAAGCAAAGATCATGTACCTCACCAATTACCTATCGCAGAATCGAACCACCAAAAAACCGAGTCCTCTCTCTGTCCAAAATGTAGTTCTGAGCATCGGTGTCGTATTCCCAGACGCTGGTGGATGCGAATTCTGCCTGGCAGCCGATATTATATTTGCTTTCGCTGTCATCAAAGCTATATAAGGTGGATGAGGTATGAGTTGCCCGTCGCAAGGTCTTTAGCAAATTAACAGATCAATCAGAAAAAAATGTTCCGAACCAACAGTGCAGCCTCCACAGCTAATCCGGATTACTTTTAGCCATATATTCGCGATATTCTCAACGACATTGATACAAGTTGGAACGGAAGCTGGGACGTCGAAGACTTCTTACTCGAATGTCAGTTACATGGCGTGGCAGCCCAGATAGCCGAAAAACTTGACCCGAAATCAATTCCAGACGAACTTTCTCATCGGCTGCACCAGATTCTTGCCTCCCACAAAATTTATGAGAAGTTACACCAGAACGAACTCAATCGTCTGTTCGTGATTTTTCGGCAACACGCGATCCAGTTTATTCTACTAAAGGGAACTGCGTTCGCCTACAGCATTTACCCGGAACCACACCTACGCTCACGTGGAGACACGGATCTTATTATCAACGACAAGGATAAAAACAAGATTAATGACATGTTACTTGCCGAAGGTTACCAGATATACCTGGAGTCCAATGCAAGATTGCACAGTTACCAACGAACATATTTCAAAGAAGACAAATTAGGATTTACACATACGCTCGATATTCACTGGCGCATCAACAATCGCCAACTACTCGCACAGATCTTTTCCTGGCAAGAACTTATTGAACATAGCACCAAGCTTGCCAGGCTCTCGGAACATGTCAGAACGCTTAATCCTCAGTATCAACTTTTGCACGCATGTCTGCACCGGGTAGTCCACTTACATTCAACTTATCACTTCAAAAAATTCGGGATTCGGGGCGACAGAATTATCTGGTTACAGGACATTTTTTTGCTGTCCGAGACTATGACAACAAAAGACTGGAAGCAATTCAGCAACCTCTGTCTTAAAAAGGGGGTTTGTCACCTTGTGTTCGATACGGTCGGTGCGGTGTCTTCATTTTTTCCCATCGATGTACCCGAAAATATCCTGGATAATCTGAGCGGTCATGCACGTGAGGAATATTCTTCAATACTACTAAGCGGAGGTTTGATCGACCAATTCTTGTTTGACTTCACAATATTAAACTGGCCTGATCGTCTGTTGCTATTGAGGGAGAAGGTACTTCCATCCAATGGATACATATTGGAGGAATACGGCAAAAGCTCATTGCTGTGGTTACCCGCACTCCATATTTATCGCTGGATCAGCATATTGAACGTATTCATTCAGGATATGAAGACTTCGAACGGGCACAAAAAGGGCGGTAACAACCCTTAAGACTCGCTACCTATTGTTTCGAAATCTTCAACAAGATCGATATCAGTATCATAAAGGCTGGCTGGTATCGTTCCGCCACCAGATTCATTTGTTGCTAACTGCGTACCAGTATCTAAGGTTGCCATCGGATCTATAGTAGTCACTGCGTTTGTGATTTCTGTGGTTTGTGCCGGCGCAGCAGCGACGGCTGCATTCAATACAATCGATGAATCTGCACCAGCGTTGACAGCTGCAGTCGCTATCTCCGGTGCGGCTGCTGGTACAACGAAAACCGCTGCCTGAACGACAGTAGTAGCATCCGCCCCGGCATTGATTGCGACTGTTGTAATCTCCGGTGCAGCTGCAGGATTAGTGATAACAGCCGCCATAATTATTGCAGCCGTTTGGCTTGCATCTACCTGGATGGCGATTCGCACAATTTCTTCGATCGTCAGCCCCGCATCAAGCCCATTTTGAATGACCTGTTCCATTGTCAGATCCGGATTTACTAAATCGCTTGCTACATCAGCATGCACATAGCCCGCCAGAGAGAAAAGCAAAATGAGTAATGGCAACTTCTTCATAACAATTCCAGTCCATTGACCTGTGAATACGCATGTTTGCTTATATTAGGCCTTAGTCTACAAATGATCAACGGCTTACCGGCTGCTGTATTTGACCGTCTATCTGTTAAGTCGTTGATTGTGTGAGAATTTTGTATCAATTGGTACAGACCCGAATAAACAGTTTATCTCTCTTGAGGTAGGGGCAGACGACAAAATGCTTGTTTTGAGATCGAATAAGCTCCGTCATTCGTCGGGATTGAGCGTTGCTGACGCTCTGTAGCCCTCGAATTGAGTTTTCGCGAACGAGGGCTTTATCTGCGACCGACAAATCAAACCAATGTCGAAATGCTGCATTTGAAACCATTCTTTGAACGGGGGGTTCCCATGGTCCCAGAGTCACAGCTCTTTCAAGGGCGTACGAAAATTCACCGTCAAGTTCGCCTAGCAACGATTTTGTGCTGGCGATGTAAGCCCAACCAAACCCCCACATATTGCGTTTTTCGACTGATGACTGGAAATGCACCAGTGCTTGCCGCAGATCAGCTTGATATTCAGATTGGCTTCTCTCATTTGTCATTCTTCGATAGGAATACAATTGACCGAGTTGCAGATGATAATCCGGGTTACCTGGCCGCAATGCAACCGCCTCAAGGAGTAGTCCATACACTCGACTCCATTCTTGCGACCCGATGATTTTCTTCTCACGCCAGACAGTAAATGCAGGTTCGACGCGACGCGCAGCAAGATCCCCAAGTCCAGCTTTTGCAGCAATGAAGATACAAAAAAGCAGACTAGCAATTACGAATATGTAAGCGGCCCCACGGACGAAATTCGCGCCGGGGATAGGGTATTTCCAGGTGTCAGCTCTTTGCAACCCTTTCATCACCACCGTAATAATTGTAGTAACCCGAAACGTTGCCACTATAGCGCTCATATCTGGCGGCATTGTCTGTGTCAAACCGATTCAATACGATGCCAACAATCGGAGCACCTACCCGACGCAGTCGCTTCAGCGCTGTGGTAATAACGTGCCTGCTGGTCGAGTCCGCCTGCACAACGTAGATCAGTGCGTCAGCGCTCCTGGATAACACCAGCGAGTCACTGACCGCCTGGCAGGGCGCCGAATCGATAATGATTCGATCATATCGGCTCCGCAGTTCCGTTAGAGTGTCTTTGAATCGTAGCGACGATAAAAGTTCCAGTGGGTTAGGAGTAATCAATCCCGCAGGCATCACATCCAATCCAAAAGCTTCTATCGGGTAAACACATTCCTCAAGCGGTGAAGAGCCGGCCACATAATTCGAGAGCCCTGTGTGTTGATTGGTCAAGCCAGAGTCAAGCGCAACACTTGGCATTCTCATATCGGCATCAATGAGTAAGACCTTTTCCATTTGACCAAAGGCAATGGCCAGATTGAATGTCAGAGTTGTCTTACCTTCCTTGGGGATACTGGACGTCACAACAATAATTTTATGAGGACTGTCAAGTGATGACAACATCATGCTGGTGCGTACCGTCCGAATGGCCTCAGCGAAGCTGTGTTGGTCCGGGTTCAAATAGAGCTGCGAATGACGATGTTTGTCATTCCGCTTGTTTTTAACCAAAGGTACATAGCCCAAAAATGCCATACCCAGCTTCTCTTCAACCTCGCTACCACTTTTTATCGTGTTGTCCAGAAAGTCCTTTAAGATCGCAAGACCTACACCAGCCATAAGGCTTAGGACAAACACGATAATCACCAGCTGTCGCTTATTGGGTTTTACCGGAAACCGCGGCACCACAGCAGGGTCGGCAATTCTGGCATTGGCTGCCTGCAAGCCTTCAGTTGCGTTAGTTTCTTTGAATCGCGTAAAAAAAGTGTTGTACAACTGCATGTCTGTCTCGGCGTTTCGTTGCAATGCCGCCAACTGAAATTCCTTTCGTCTCAAGCCCTGGATATCACCCCGGGCGCTCAGTTCATTACGTTTCAGGTTTGCCTCTGTCGCTACTGCTGCATCAAAGACTTCCTTGAGCCTCTTGACCGCATTGTCGATTTGCCGGTTTAATTGTTGCCCGGCTGCTTTTTGTTCTGCCAATGCTGCCATCATTTTTGGATGCTTTGGACCATACCTTTCCGCAAGTTCCAGGACTTTTCGCTCGACGATATCCTGAGTCTGCTTCGAAGCAACAACTCCCGGGTCAACCAGGATGCCGGGATGGGTCATCAACACTTCTCGTGAAACAGATTGCAGCTCAACTACCTGCTGGTAGGTTCTCTCTGTCTCTATGCGTGCCTTCCTTGCAACAATGATGTCATTGCTGACCTGGTTCAACTCACTCACACTCAGGCTTCTAACTCCGCTGGTGCCGGACTCCACCAGTCGCTCCTTCTCCTGAAAAGCCTGAAGGGCTGCTTCAGATTCAGATAATTTCTGCCGTAGGGTATCCATTCTTGCAGTCAACCAGTCAGCGGCTTTTTGCGTTAACTGGATTCGGGCCTCTAGCTGGCTTTCAATATAGACCTCAGCAACCAGGTTTGAAACCCGGGTGGCCAGCTCGGCATTTGGAGATTCATACGCTATTTGAATCATGTCGGTGCGGGGCACGGACTCGACACTCAAACCTCCCCGCAGCGTTCGAATCATATGCCGTTCTACAGCATCGGCTGTCATTGGTGACCTGTCTTTAGCCAGGAAGGGTAGCATCGATTCCCAAATGGGCTGCTCTGGTTGTATCAGGTTTGGGTTAAAAGTCACTTCAGAGGAAAAATCGATTGCTCCATGTTCAACAACGGACCTGGCCAATTGCCGAGACAGCAAAATGTTTACCTGTGTTTGATTATAGGTCCACCCTCTGGCATCCCGACCATAGAGTTCATCCATAGAAGCCATTTTGCCAGACTGGTTCTCTATGAGCAGTATCGAAGAGGCACGATAGATAGGCGTCAGGTTCATGGCCACAAGAATAGACAGGAGCGTACTGACCAGCGCTAACCCGAGAATACCCCACTTCTCTCTATCGATCACAGCATAGTAGTGCCGCAAATCAAACTCTTCTTCCTCCTGTTCCATTAGGAGGTCGGGAGGGTCATTGGCGGCGTTCATCGTGCTCAAAAGTGGCCTTTAGAAGAATGTCTGTTTAACGTCAATGACGTCACCAGGTTGAATAGGGGTATCCAGGTTGGAGCGTTTCTCGGTCATCCCGGGATTGTCCTCATGTACAATGACGATGTTTTTTTTTGCGGCACGCTCCGAGAACCCACCGGCGAGCACAATAGCTTTCCTTAAAGTCATCCCCGGTTCGAAACTATACTCCCCGGGTGCGTTCACTTCACCATATATATAGAATTCCCGGTACTGGAGAATAGACACATGAACCACGGGGTTGACGAGATAATCAGGCTTTAGTCCCTCGACAATGGTCTGTTCTAACTCACCGGAGGTTTTCCCTGAGATCAGCAGCTCACCAAGAAACGGATAAGAAACAACGCCAGTCGCGTTGATATGAATTTCAACTGTCAGGTCATCTTCGCCGAAGACGCGAATTTGAACGTGATCTCCTTGCCCTAATCGATAAGCATCGTCTGACGCTGCAGAAAGCAAAGAAGAACAAATAAGCAGGGCCACCATAGTTGCCCTAAGAATAGTTGCCCTAACAATAATGTTCATTAGATTGCCCAGTGACTCTCCCCAGGCTAGATTCCTAAATTTACGCTAAGCGTATAGATGGTTCTATCATAAGGAATCAAGGTTGCATTTGATTTGCGATCTGCAAAAGCTGCATCGAATTCGATGTCCATCCATCGGCGGAAGTTGTATACCGCGTTGAAGTCAAATCGGTTAGTTTCATCTACACGTGCCGTCGGTTGCTCCTCGTCTTCAATGTAAGCATACTTGAGATTAGTTAAAAAACGGCTATTCCAGACATATTGCCAGGATACATCATAAGATGTGGACAAAATATCATCACCAAACCCATTGGTTTCCCTAAAAGCCCTGGAAGTACCTAATGTAAAGGTCGTGTAGGTACGGGGCGACCAGTTGGCGGCGACGTTCCAACTGCTGCCGTCCTGGTCCTCACGCGCTGGATCATCGAACTTCTTATCCTGTTGACCGACTTTGACATGACCGGTTGTCTTAGCCCCGATCTCCCACTGGAACCCTACAAGATAGGCCGTCTCTTCAGAATCCAGGGTGAATCCGGTTGACGGAAGTGAGTCGTACTCAATATCCCCTGCAATCACTTCAAACAATAACGCGCTCTGCGTACTCAAATTATAGAATACCGCTCCGCCGTATGTTGTTCTTTCGAAATCCCGGTCAAAGGTAACTTCTCTATTGTTGGTATATTCTTTGTCAGCAACGTCTGCCCTTACCTGCCCCTGAAACCTGGAAGTGTTAGTACCTAATTTAAAGTCAAAGCCGTACTTCAACAGATCATATTCATCAGGTTCACCGGCACGGGCCTGATCACCTTCCGATCCACCTGTACCTCTATCGTCGTGAAGATCGGCAAAACTCGCATCCAGTGTTAAATTAGTCTTTCCGCTAAAATCAAAATTGACAATCCCACCCAGTCTCTGGTCATAATAACTTTCACTATCAAAATTGTCATAAAAGGCCTTCTCACCATTGTACAAAACCGAATAGGTATTCATACCGCTTTTACCAACAAATCTGGCTGATGGCGAGACGCGCAAGATCGAATCATCAAGTGCACTACTTGAAAGAAGAAAGACATTGTCATCAACTGAGTAGGACGTATCCAGATTCAAAAAGACGCCGGTTGCACCATTTCCAGACAGACCGTCCTGCTCTAGCGCATTGACTGAAAATGAGCCCAGGAGAGCCATCAATGTGATAAGAAACCGATTGAGTTTCATCTGCTTTATTCCGTTTTTCGTTAGTTGTCCGATGGCGAAGCGTCACCCGCCGAAGTGTATCATTAGAACGAATGCCAGTACTGTACAAATGGATGGATGGTTCTTTTACACTCCTTTATCTGATGAAAACCGACCAAATAGACAAAACCTCGCGCCATTGGTATATAAGTAATATCAGTCGACCAAA
>JAPYTQ010000070.1:0-14672 GCA_029941905.1 Pseudomonadales bacterium
ATTACCATACTTGACCGTTCTTCAGAAAATGTGGTTTATTTCCCTTATCTTCTACGAAGACATAGGACTCGTCACCGTTGTATACCGGAAAGGGTAGTTCCTGATTCTGATGCGCCACTTTATTCGCAGTCCATGCAGTTTTCTGCTGATACTAACTTTAGGAAAGAATAATGGCAATTTTTGCCGGTTATGGCCGTTAGCTCAATTTCACACGCTGTCATTTGCATCAGAATTAGCGCCGTTATGGGGTGGTTAGCGACATCTGACAGGATCAACGAGTTTTGTTCAGAATTGGCGCTGTGTACGCCAAGCTACCGAATCGTTATTCGTGATAACATATTTTATCAATAGTAAACCCCGGTATCGTTAGTCTAGAAAAACCCAATCCACCCTCGAACCTTTCTTGCAAGATCATCGTGGTATTCTCGGAACAAGAGCCGCGGTCGGGTGGTAGAGGAATGGTGAAGAATTGTGTAAATTTGATTCACAGGCCAAGAAACCGGCGTCAACCACATATAAAAACTTGGGAATCGTCATGAAAGTTACCTTAAGCGCGATTGTTGTCGTCGCATTGTTTCTTGCAGGATGCGCTCAGGAGAGTCCGGAGCAGCCCAAACCGGGCTCAAACTCAACCGCAGCTGATTACGTGTTTACCAATGGCAGCGTATACACCGTTAACCCTAAGCAGGAGTGGGCAGATGCTGTCGCTGTGCAGGGCAATACGATTGTCTACGTCGGTAGCAACGACGGTGCCCAGGCATTCATTGGTGACAATACGGTAACGGCGGACCTGGGTGGCAGATTGATGTTGCCAGGTCTGGTCGAATCACATATTCATCTGGCGTTGGGCGGCGCGACTATTTCCGGCGCTATTCTGGAGACCACTGACACTATCGAGGATGTGCTCGCCAAAGTGAAAGCGTATGCGGATGCCAACCCGGACAAAGAAACGATATTTGGTGCCAGCTATTTTTCGGGCCTATTTGATGGACTTGGGCCCAATAAAGCCATGCTCGATGAAATCGTTCCGGATCGTCCAGTCTATTTGCTGGATCATACGATGCATGCCGTGTGGGTAAACTCCAAAGCGTTGGAAATTTCCGGCATCACCAACGAGACGCCCGACCCGGCAGGTGGTGAGTACATTCGTGACGACAATGGTGAGGCTACGGGTGCCGTCAAAGGTGGCCCGGCTCATGCGCCTATTGCTGTAGCAACAAACGCGATTACTGCTGAAACCATGGCCGCAGCGCTGCCGAATATTGTTGAGGGTTTAAGTGAATTTGGCTTTACCACCGCAATTGACATGGGTGCGCCTATTGCAACTGAAGAGGCGTACGAAGCGATGTATCAGCTTAGTGAGGCGGGCGAGCTCCCATTACGCTTGAGCGTAACTTACTACATCAACACACCAGCGCTCGCAGAGACTGCGGTGGAAAAACTCGATGGCTTCGCGAGAAAATATCGCACTGATACGCTTTGGTTCGACACGCTGAAAGTTTCAGGGGACAGCGTTATAGAAAATCAGAAGGCAGCGATGCTGGAGCCTTACCTATCTACTGGTGACAATGGCTCGTTGTATTTTGACCGCGGATCTTTGGGAGCAATGGCATTGGGTGCGGCCGAACTAGGTTACAACACAACGGTACATACGATTGGTGATGCGGCGACACGTAATGCTTTGCAAGTTGCTGGTGATCTTCGTGCCGCCGGTCACAAGACATTATTTAGTACTACGCATTCTCAAATGGTGCATCCGGATGATCGCCAGATGTACGTCGATTTCGACGTGACCGCTCAGTCAACTGGAAACTGGGCAGTTGTGCTGCCGTCCTATGCTGAGAACGTTAATGCGAAAGTTCTGGAGGAGCGACAGTTCCCATTCCGCTGGTGGGAAGACAATGGTGTTAACGTCGCATTTGGTGCTGACTGGCCGGCAACTCCCGGCGGTTTCACTGATGGGGTTAACCCATTCAATAACATCTATACAGCCATGCATCGTTCGGCACCGCCGGGGAAAGCAGAAGTTCTTGGCAGTGAACCCGGTTTAGTGCTGAAGCCGATTGATCAAGTCATGCTGCTTGAAGAAGGTGTGCGTGCGTACACAATGGGTGGCGCCCGTATGTTGGGTATAAGTGATCAGATCGGGTCGATCGAGGTCGGTAAGAAAGCTGATCTTATTTTACTTGACCAGAATATATTTAAGATTGATGCGGAAGCGATTCCTAAAACCAAAGTTCTTGCAACGATGTTTGACGGCCGTGTTGTTCACGACTTGTTGTTTGGCATCGGCGATGACGACCCTGCTGATACCGATAAATTCGACGAGATGGAAATTGCTCTAAACTCCTCGGAAAGAACTAAGTAAATGCGTATGAAACTGCTGTCGATAATCATCGCGATGACCGTGCTCTCGTACTTCGGCCCCAAATGTGGGCGCTAAAATCATCGCCGAACGTCCGCTCATGGCCGAACCCGGCTAAAATCCAGATTCGGAATCCTGGTTTGTTGATGTCTCCTCCACCCTCGATAGCTGACATAGAATTGATGACCACAGATCCTGGCCACCATGGGTAACTTTGCACGCATCTGATACCAGCAAAGGCTCTAGTCCATGGTGATTCTGATTTTTACGCAGTCCAGCTGTACAGTAAATAATCAATAGCCATACTCGCACGGTGGTATCACGATAGTTCTTACACGATCTATGGCGAATGGCTTACAGCCAGGAACATCCTCAGTTAATATCAATCCTGCCCACGGGGAGCCTGAGACCTGCTACAGCATAAATTCTCTTTTCCCTGCCAATCCGCGTCAGATCACCAAACAAATTCATCGTTGATTTTTTCTCACGCTATGCTCATGACTGATATTTGGCCTGAATTGACGAATATTACTAACTCGCTAATTGTCTAATAGAAACTCAATCAGGATTTCGTTGTCATCACTATGAGCAAGAACCAACGATACACATTTGGAAAGACACCCTGCCACACGGCAGCACACAACAAAATATCTTGGGAGATTATCAGGACGTTGTTAGCTGTCGGCCCTAGAACTTACGACCTGCTTTACGATGCGATGGAGTTCCACGAACCTGGCGACAAAAGTAAACAGCCGGGGCATTTCATTGAATATTGTATTAAGCACGATTGGCTGGTTGAGGTGAACCATGAGGAGATGTAACGAAATCAATCTTAAGATTTACACCTTACTTGTAACAATACAGTTTCTTGCAGGCTGCGCATCCGGATCGTCGATTGTAGTGGGCGAAGTAAAAACCCCCATAGAGCCCAGCCAAGTTATCTTGTATCTAGAAGTTCCAGACAATTATGAAATTATCGGGATAGTTAATGCCTCAAGCGATTCGGGTTGGACGCAACAAGGCTCGGTGGATTACGCAGTGCAAGAACTAAAGAATCAAGCTGCTAAATTGGGAGCAAATGGAATTTTGATTGAAACGACCGCTGAACAGACATACACACTCCTCGGTGGACAAGGGGATTATACGTATGCCGTTCCTGTTACGGCAAAAACCGTATCGGGCAAGGCCATTTTTGTGAAAGTGAATGGCTTCTAACCAGCACAGGCAATATGCGCCTGCGGCCATGGTCCGGTGACGAGATACTGGTGCAAAAATGTGATCAGTTCAACACACGAAATGGAAGTACAGTATAAACAAATCCATTGTTCCAGCTACCCAGCAGATATTCGCCTGGTTTCAGTTCTCTCCAGATTGGCATCTTGGAGTGCTTATTCATCGGGTCCCAGTCTGTTTCATTAGTGAACGCCTCAACCTGCAGCTTTACCGGGTGGACGATATCAAGGGTAAATCCTCTCCACTTGTAAAACCGAACCTTGCCTGATTTCAGGAGTACGCCAACATTGGCTTTATCTCCATGGCGATACTCATCAAGGCGGTGATTTGTTCTGATACGGATGCTGTACACGCATACAGTATAATCGTAGAATCTGGAATATGAACTACAACCTCCATGCATCCATCAATAATGTCGTCGATCACGTGTTTTCGCTGAGGGACCAGTTGTTACTAGAGAAGGATGAGACAGTGGAATTGTTAAAACAGGCCAGGGAGTGTCAATCGATTGATGATGTGTTGAACCTGGATATCTCAGACCCAGAGGATTTCTTAGTAGCAGTGCATCTTCCCCAACTATGATCTGTCTGAATTCTATTAATCTACCGAGAACATCTTTGTTGGAAACCTTGTTCAAGCGAACTTCCTGGCGGTTGACGAAAAGGGCGTTGAAGCAGCTTCCGCCACCCACACTAGGTTATTGGCGACGTCAAGGTATACCTCAGATCCGATCGACATGATTTTCGATCGGCCCTTTGTGTTTTTGATATATCAACGAATGACTGGTCTTATCGTGTTCATGGGACAGGTGTTTGACCCGACGAAGACAAGTGCGGGTTAGTCGTCTGCCATATTAAAGGCTTCCTTGACGCGTGCCTCTGCCAGCGCTATTTCCTCTTCTGTCATCCAGTCAAAATGGCTCTCTTTCTTGGCTTTAGAAAGTCGGTCTTCGTTTTGATGCACGACTCGGATAAATAGGCTTAAGGAATGTCGTGGCCAATCTAAGAGTTCGTTCAGTAACTTTTGAGCGCGACCAAAGCCAACGAGGAAATCGATTTCTTCGTGTAAATCCTTCTCAATGGTTTGCAGCAGTGCCCAACATAGAAACTCTGTCTGTTCGGTTGCGTCGAAATAACTGAAATAGACCGCGTCGTTTCCGGACGCAACTACATCCGACAGCGCAGGCGAGTAAGTGGTTTTTTCTCTTACGGGCTTCGAAAAGTTCTCGAGCACGGCAACATACCGATCCAGGTTGGCCAGTATGACGGCAGACACCGGCAGTACAATGCCTCGTGGCGTAAAGCCGGCATTGGCCAGCACGTCATGAATCAGGTATCGGTGGATGCGGCCATTCCCGTCCATAAATGGGTGTATGAACACGAAACCAAAAGCAATTATGGCGGCGGATATCAAGGGGTCTAGAGATGACTCCGTTGCCGTATCATCGTCGTTAGCTTGAATGTTAGCTCTTGCTTTCTCTGCGGTATCTAACAGGCCCTGCATAAGGCCGGGGACGTCCTCAGGGCGGGGCGGAACGAAGTCTATCTTCTGTTGATAGCCCAGATCATCACCAAGCCAGTTTTGCTGACTTCTCCAGCCAAATTCATGAAAGCGAGGGTCGACCACGGCATTCTGTAGTTCTACGAGTCGCTCCTCTGTAAGTGGGTGGCCCGTATCTGCATGGCGTAGTAGATCAGCAAAACGCTGCGCTCGATCGGATGATGGTTTCTCACGTTCCACCTCGAAAGAGGATTGAGTCTCTTTGAGATATAAGAAGGCTGCTGCGCGGTGGACCAGGTCTTCGTCATAACGGGTGAGTGTGAGTTTGGTTTGTTTCGTGAGGTCTTTGTGTCGGATTTCCTCCAGAAATCCAGTTCTTCGAACCAGTGGACAAAATTGAGGTGTACCAGGGAGGTTATTGTTGACCCGGAATCTCGGCATCCGATCAATTACAGTTGAGCCAAATTGCATATCTGAATCAAGGGCGTCCACATATCGAGTCTTTGACGACACTGGGCTTTCTATGGGTATTTCCTTATGGGTGAGCCACTCATATAGGAAGCAAGTACGTCTGGCATAAACTGAGCCAGGGCTCTGCAAGATCCAGTCGCAAAGCTCTTGATGCCCGGTTTTGTTTAACAGCAAGCTCAGCAGCTGTAAGTTGACCCCTTCGTAACGGAGGGCAAATTGGAGCTGTGCTGTTAATGAGTCTTCTGGTTGATAACTGGCTTCAAAAAGCTCAATTTTATGGGTACCCAGGTCCCGTTTTTTACGTCCTTTGGTTGCGCTGTCGATCCAGCACGGTTGCCATAGGTCAATGACAGGAAGGTCATGAGCCTCCTTTAACCAACTGTAGCCTGCTCTTGACCTCATTTCTCCGCCTATTCTTTTTCGTGAATTGTGCTTTGGTGTTTCCTGGAAACTGGACGCTATCTCCGGATAATTAACGCAGGAGTTGAATTTATCCCATTTTTGACCGCAAACCAAGCTTTTGCGGCCATATTCCAGTACAGAAGTAAGAATGCGGCTAAAAATGGGATTATGCGTTCAATTCTCGGAGGATCCACCTGGTTCAGTCGTAAGCGGATACGGAACAATAACCAGCCCACGAGTTCCATTTCCATATCCCCAATAGATGTGTCATTCTGCGCAGAACGAGAAGATTTTATGCCGTGAAAATACCTACGTCTCACACCCTATTGGTCATGCTGCTCCTGTTCTTGTCTGGCTGCGGTGGAGGGGGTGGAGGAAGCTCCTCGTCTACGCCACAAGCTGCGGCACCGCCACCGACTACACCCCCACCCTCTGGAGGCGGCAGCAGCGGCACGAATGATACCGGCTGTTCCGAACCAGTAAGTTCAGGTCCGTTTAACAAGGTCTACCCCACGAATGACTGGCAGGTAGCGACGCCAGGTTCCCAGGGACTCTGTGTTGATTCGATCAACAATGCAATGGACTACGCGTTCGCAGAGGGAAATGACACAGGGGCGGTTCTGATTATCAAGAACGGCTTTCTGGTCGCAGAACGCTATTCGGCAACTACATCGCAACAGAGTCTGGTGACCAGCTGGTCAGTAGCAAAAAGTTTTACCAGTGCACTCATTGGTGCTGCATTCGATGACGGTTTTCTGATTGGACCGGATCAATCAATGGCTGACTTCATCCCGTCCTGGGCTGATACTGACAAGGCAAACATAACACTTGAGCATCTGTTAACAGTACGGACTGCGTTAAGATTGATTCAGGATGATGATAATAATGGTGTCCCTGATGGCAGCGATTTTTATCTGGGCGCTGATCAACTCGCGCAATCCATCAATCGCCCGCTCGACGGCGTACCAGGCGACCAGCTGTACAACTACTCCAACTCTGACGTAATGCTCGCCGGAGAAGTTGTTCACGTCGCCACGCAAATGCAACCCGATGACTATCTGCGCGAAAGGATCGGAGCAACCATTGGGTTCAACGGTGAGTGGTGGGTCGATGCGTCGGGCAACGTCCTGACTTATTGTTGCCTGGACGCAACAGCCAGGAACTTCGCGAGATTCGGTTGGCTATTCGCCAGTGAAGGCAATTGGAATGGGCAGCAGGTCATTTCCGCGGATTGGATAAATCAAAGCACCTCTGCAGCATTGTCAGGTGTGTACGGGTACTATTGGTGGCCGTTTGGAACTGGCGCCTACGCTGCACTCGGTGTTCAGGGTCAAATGATTGTTATCTATCCCGAGCTTGATCTGGTTATTCTCAGGTTTGGAAACTACACCCGCGCCGGGGATGGATCGGCAATTCGTGCTGGTGAAAATTATCATGTTACCAGTGAACCAGCGAATTTTGATCTCGGTAACTTCGTGACTGAGGCACTGCAGGACATGGCAGCTGCTGTGCCAGTTTCTCAAAACCCGAACAATGCCATGCCGGTGGCTGACGCAGGAAGAGATCAATCAGTCATGCTTGGGTCAATCGTCACGTTATTCGGTGGCAACAGCGACGACCCGGACAACGATAGTCTGCTGTTTGACTGGCAGATCACCAGTCGCCCTGAAAGTGGACATTCTGCCATCACCGGCTCAGGTGACTCTGTCAACTTCATTGCTGACGAGTTGGGCACCTATGAGATCTTGCTGACTGTCACAGACGAGTTTCAGGCAGAAGGCACCGATTCGGTCATTATTACGATAACAAATGCCCGTGATCTGCTGGGGGCTGGCACAACTCAAGGCATGTGGCCTGTGTATGCAGGCAACCTGTCCAGCGACAAGTACTCTCCCTTGACCCAGATTAACGGCGACAATATTGATGAGGTGGAAATCGCCTGGCGCTGGCGCTCGCCCGACAATGATCTCACTGCCGTCCAGAATTCAGTTTTCGAGCCAACCCCACTAATGATCGATGGCGTTCTGTACACCAGTACTTCCTTCAGCCAGGTTGCAGCTATCGATGCAGAAACAGGCGTGTCTATATGGACCCATGACCCGCAATCCTACCTGTTCGGTCGGCCGCCAAACAATGGGTTCCTGCACCGCGGTGTTTCATACGATGAAATGAACGGACGCAAAACGATTTATATGCCCACCGGCGATGCGAGACTCATCGCGGTAGATGCCATATCAGGGGAACCAGTAAGCGCGTTCGGAATCCTTGGAACTGGCATCGTGGACTTGTTAGATGACATACCCAGACTTGATCCGGACGCGACAATACTCGACAGCGTTCATGATCAGCCTGATGTGCCGGACCTCACCGGGGTGGTTACCCAGGTTGGTAACACGTCTCCGGGCATTATCTGCAACGATGTCCTGATTGTAGGATCAAGTATTCACGATGGTGAGGTGTTGCCACCATCGCCCCCAGGAGATGTCAGAGGATATGACTTGTCTACGGGTGAATTGAAATGGACATTCCATACTGTGCCAAGAGAAGGCGAGTTTGGTGTCGATACCTGGCTTGATGACACCTGGCAAACTAACGGCAACACAAATGTGTGGGCACCAATGAGTGCCGATGAAGATCTTGGCCAGGTGTATATTCCCGTCAGCTGCCCAACGAACAACTACTACGGCGGACGTCGGCATGGAGATAATTTGTTTGCCAACAGTATTGTCGCGTTGAGTTGTCAAACGGGTGAGAGAAACTGGCACTTCCAGACGGTACACCATGATATCTGGGATTATGATTTACCGGCAGCACCAAACCTGATTGATATTACGGTAGCCGGTGAGCCAATCAAGGCACTTGCCCAGGTGAGCAAGCAGGGATTCGTCTACGTGTTTGACAGAGTAACGGGTGAGCCAGTGTGGCCTATTGTTGAAACGCCGGTGCCGGGATCAACTGTGCCAGGTGAAATTACCTCACCCACCCAACCCATTCCGACAAGACCTGCGCCTTTCGTCAGACAGGGGAGCGCCTTAGATGACCTGGTCAATAGCGCCTCTGCAGCGGGATTGGATGTCGGACCTCTCTTCACACCACCGACCACCAGAGGCTTGATTGTCACCCCTGGTGAAGGGGGCGGCGCTAACTGGGGAGGGGCAAGTTATGACCCAACAACCCAGATGCTGTATGTGGCTGGATTTGGACCCTTAACTCACAAGGTTACGATGACCTCTGGGGGGCTGCAGAACTTCTACTACGGGATTCCTGAACTTTTCTTTGGCCCGACTACCGGCTCACCCTATGCTGGATTGGGATCCGCAATTACTGCCTACGATATGAATGAAGGTGAAATACTCTGGCAGGTTGCCGGAGATGCAAACGAAAGCAACATCGGAAACTCTGCTTCCATGATTTCCGGCGAGTTGCTTTATTACAAAAACTCGTCGTTGAGCACGCTGAACGTGTTTAACAAAACAACGGGAGAATTGCTCCGCGCGATTCCCCTTGGCGGCCGGCCGACCGGCTCGCCAATGACCTACCAGCTGAACGGTAAGCAGTACATTGTTGTCGCACTTGGACGCCAGGATGAACTGATGGAACTGGTTGCTCTTACCTTACCTGACTAAGAATTCACTCCGACCCGAAGGGACCAAACACCCGTCACCCGAGGCAACGCCGAAGGATCAAACACTTGTCATCCTGAGGCAACGCCGAAGGGCCAAACACCCGTCATCCTGAGGCAACGCCGAAGGATCTATATGGTCGACTACATTGCAGATTTCAGATCCTTCACTACGTTCAGGATGACATTGAAGTGCTGTTCCACTCCGACCAATAATTGCCGTCGCCTACTTCGCCGACTGGTCCATCATTGCAAACCTGTCTCTGCCTTTAACAAAAAATTCTTGAACACCGATTTTCTAAACTGCCGCTGCCTCACGACTGAGACTAACCTTGGCTCTGATCGGGGTGCCATCAGGCAAGAAAACCCCATTTTCTGTTTTTTTTCTTTGGGACCGCAGAGAGCAGTATAAGCAAATTAACGAGGTCGAAGTAAATGTACAGCGAAATGAACGAAACGTAGTCAATGAACTTATGTCGCTGGATTCAGAACCGACTCCTCAGGCTGAGAGCTTTGTTGACGTAAAGCGTTCCTTTGGGTAATGCTATAGGCGAGAGAACAATGATGTCAGAACAAAAATCCACCATCCGCACATCGCTGCTAACTGTTGTTGCCATGTTTGCTTTCGCGGCAAATTCGGTGTTATGTCGGTTGGCGCTGGTAGATGGTTCGATCGACGCCGTGAGTTTTACCTCCGTGCGGCTGGTTGCCGGTGCCATCGCGCTCGGGCTGATTGTATGGTATCGCGGTGGCACGATTGCAGGTGTAACGACAGACTGGCGCACGGTGCTCGCGCTCTTTGTCTATATGATTTTCTTTTCCTTTGCCTATCTGTCGCTAGCTGCAGGTACTGGTGCGCTGTTGCTGTTCGGCGCTGTTCAGCTGACCATGTTTATGGTTGCCCGGCGGGAAGGCGAAGCCTTTTCCGTGGTTTCCTGGGTTGGCTTCGTCGTGGCGTTTTCAGGATTGATCTATCTGGTACTGCCTGGCATAACAGCGCCCGATCCCTTCAGCGCCCTGTTGATGGTCGTGGCGGGAATTGCCTGGGGGTTTTATTCACTCCTGGGCAGAAACGTCGTGCAGCCCTGGCTGGCCACTGCAAAAAACTTCGCTTATTCTCTTCCTATGGTTATCGGTGCAAGCCTGTTGTTTTGGCAGGATTTTAACATGTCCTCACAAGGTCTGATCCTGGGCATTGTCTCCGGCGCAGTGACTTCCGGTTGTGGTTACGTCGTCTGGTATGCCGCGTTGTCAGGGCTGACCGCCACCCGTGCAGCAACGGTCCAGCTATCGGTGCCGATCATTGCCGCCTGCGCTGGCATGCTATTGCTTTCGGAACCTGCATCAATCCGATTACTGTTAGCCAGTACGGCAACAATTGGTGGTATTACTATCGTGTTGATGCAACGTGCTCGATTGGCTTGAGGTGATTTTCGCATGCGAAATTGGTGAGTAGTTTACTGATTGGGTGATTGTGTAACCCTCCCTCAAAAAATAGTCCTCGAGCCACCAAAAAACTCCCACAACCTAACAAGCGCCAACGTATCCAGTTTGCAATACTCCAAAAGCTGCGACTTGATCTCTTCTTTTCGTTCTGTTGACGTGCCTTCAGCAATCGCTTCAGAGTACGCTTCAATGGCCATTCCTCCATCTTGTACCCCCTCCAGATCCTGATAATTTAGATCTGGTGCAATAGCAGGCAAGACAGCCTTTATGCTCCAGCTACCGTGTTGGCTTGGGTGGTAGTAACGCTCTTGTGCAACAACCAGCAAATCAACCATACGTTCATTGAATGCCTGCAAAGGCTTTTTCAATTTGGGGAATCGTTTGGCGAGTTCCTTAACTCTGGCTGACTCGAATCCCTTGTTGTACACAAATATTGGGCCTCTCGCACCGCACGCCTTTATTAACTTTTCAGCGAACGGCCTCGCGGGGTCTTTACCGGACAAGTCCAGGAATTCGGTATGAGAGAGTTTGCCGTTTCTGCCAACCTTGTGCAGGCTGAACTGAAACGTTACTTGTTGGTAGGGTCGTCTCCCTCTCCATATAGGTATTGCGAGGTTTACCGTTTCGAAATCAAGAAAGTAGGCTGGTAGCTTGTACTGTTCGAGGTCTGCGTTGGCCCCCACCTGATCAAAATAAACCTTTCCTGAAATGCTGTGTTGTCTTACTCGCAATTGTCTTTCATTTAGCATCTCACGAGGTACTTCTCGAAGATCAGATATACCCTCTTCATCTATCACTTGCTTTAAGGCTTTTGTTCTGATGTTGGGTAGCCAATCTACGGGATACTTCGCCTGAGGCTCCTTCTTGCTGCAATATTCGTAGAATCCGCATCTGTATGGTTCATTACAGTGAGACCCAGTCGATATTCGCGGTTCCTTTCTTTTTGAAATCACCTTCTGCGCACCATCAACCCATCGTTGTACCTCTAGGGATCTATCAAACGCCTCTTTTGTTAGATCAGTTGTTTTCAGCAGCCCGTCATAGTTGTGTTTGCCTTTGTAGGTCCAGCTGCTGTCTATGCAGGCGAGCTCAATTTTGTGTACATTGATTTTTGCTTTCTTCGCAATGTAGGCCTGAACAGCGATGTCATTTCTGTGATAGTCCTTCACACTGGTCGATGATTTGACCTCTATCATTCGCCATTTGGGCCTGCCTCTTTTGTTCATCGGCAGCATGATATCCGCGAGTGCAAGTGCGCCCCCGGCAGTAATAGCTGCTTCAAATATCGGATTAAATGAACCAAGAAGTTCTTTAGTTCTGGAGAATGCGGCGTCGAACCCCTCTGACTGAGGGTCTATCAGCTCACCGGTCCCCGCAGGGTCAAAGATCTCCTGCGCAATATCCCCCACCTGATGGCCTGTAGCGAAGCCAGCCTGCGTGGCACGGGAATCTTCGAGTAGTTCTGGTTGTTTGATTTCTAACCACAAACGTTTTTTACATTGTAAATACGACAGTAGTTTGGATTTAGAGAGGGCACGCATTCCTTTATTTTCCGATTTGATCATTTGCTTTGAAAATTACTTCTAACCGCATCGACGCTCTGGTCATTCCAGTAAACACCAATCTTTGCTTTTCCAATAATTTCTCATCCTCCAGCAAATCAACGTCTACGAGAATAATGACAGCGGCTTGTTGACCCTTGAACCTGCGAACACTCTCAAACCGGAGTTGACCTTCTGTATACAATTGATCTCCCTCATTTGAGTATTCCCCGGTGAATTTTCTTACAGAGCGGTTTCCAATTTTGTCGATAGAAAACAGAATCGATCTTTCTAATCCGTGACACGTCAAAATGACTATCTTATCTTCAGAAAACCCTGCGGCTATCCATGATTTGACGAGCCTATCAACAGTCGACAACAGTTCCTTATCATTTTCGGGTCGATGTTCATTGACACCTAGCCCACGAATTCCGTTTCCCACTTCAAATTCAAATGGCAGCGTTTCTTGAATATACTGTGCGACACGATAAGGAGAACGGAAGTTTTTGCGAGCGTGATAGGCAACTGGAAACTCCCGGTGTTGCCAATCTATGCCCCGTACGTTCTGGTCAGGGTCTTCCAGCCAAAGAACACTGGCATCGCGTTTGAGAAAATTCTCCTTGAGTACTAACCACCACATTTCTTCAAAGTCTTGCCCCTCATCAACGACAAGTGCGTCAAATTGCCAGACATCACTAATACCCAAATCGACGAGTACTTCTAATCTCGTGTTCCAAAAATCATTGGTGCCATCAGGCGTGACGTCCAATCCATGGGATTTCAGCACGAGCTGAACAAATCCCAGCCAGGTATTGATCACACCTCCCTCAGGCAGGCTCAAAAGCAATTGGTCTAACAGCGGTCGATTAAAACAAAGAAACAGCACCCGATTCTGTTGGGCCAATTGGCGCTGATAGAATTCCGCTGCCAACAATGACTTGCCGCTACCTGCAGTACCCGATACTCGCAACAAAAATGGGCTCATTTCCAAGTTGTTGATTACTTCGACAAGGTTTGAGGCTAATTCCCTGTATCGTCTATTCAAACCTGCATGACGCGCATGTATATCCAAAACCAAATTGTAGCTTTGTGCAAAGAACTCGATTGATCGTTTGTGCTTCTGCGAATTGGGGTTTCCCGGGCCTAAAATTTCTACAATTGCCTCACACAACTTTCGGTCTTGGTTACTATCGACAATACAATTGGCGTCCAGCCCTGCTGCATTCAATTTTTTGACCCGGTAGTCAGGGCAATAAAATATGTAGTGATAATTGGGTTCCTGGTCTCTCCCATGCTGGAACTGAAACTTACTGCGGATCTGATTGAGAGAGCGATTGAGCTGGCCTACAACACTTTTGTCCTCTTCACCGTAGTGCTTTATTAGCCCGGCATCTGTTTCCTCAAGTCCTCCATTTTTTTGCTCGATGACTAGTACATCGCCTGCCTGATTCACGATGACGAAATCGATTTCACCGAATGCAGTTCGTCGTTCAGAAACGCTGGTCCAATTTACTGAGTGAAAAGCTGTATATTCATTTGGTAGACCAGATTCGAGTAGAGAAAGCGTGTCGTATTCTGGGCTGCGGTTTTCTGCAACTTCGAGTTTGTTGATGTCTGCAGGGAGTAGGTGAGCCATGGGAATTTTGCGTTTCCGGGCTGGGCGTTCTTCAGCGTGTGAACTGATACTCACATCTTTGTCTATGGTTAGTCAATGTGATCAAGTATTGATCGATCAGATGCCTAATTGATATTGATAACTGCGAGAAGGGGCCTACAGGTTTTAGGCTATCGTCATGCTCAGACGTACTCCCAGGGTCGTAGCCCGCTCCCAACAGCTTCGAGCTCAGATGGAATTCCATCCTCCAATTCACTTAGTAATTTTTGATTTTCTCCACTGCATCCGAATTGGTTCCACTGCTCAATGTAATATTCAAACAATCTAGTACTTCGTCTACATCATGATCAATCCCCATACCAGAGCGGTTAATATGGTTCATAGCCAAATTGGACATTAGGGAAGAGAATTTTGAATCGTAGCTGGATTTTCTTAGCAAGCTTGCAGCGCTGGTACCCCGACCGCGCCACAATCTCG
>JAPYTQ010000071.1:0-13995 GCA_029941905.1 Pseudomonadales bacterium
CTAGTACTCTCGCCCAGTAGTGCGATCCACCGCATGCTTCCATGCCCACCACACTAATCTTGTTCATGACTACCGCTCCTTCTATCAGTTGATGATAATTCTCAACTTAGACAACTAAATGTCAGATTGAGTGTGCGGGCGGTGTCCATTCCATCTGCATAGTTTTCCGATTGTCGAATACCGCAATTACCACGGTATTTTCTACTGAGATCGTTCTGTGGTTTCGAATTATTGGAGCTAATACAAAATACTGTGGTATCAGTGGTATGGAAAGTTCTGCTCAGTGATCAACCCACCAGTCTGTAAGCCAACAGGCCAGCACCATTACAGTTGTTGACCATCTAAAGGATCACCACGTCACGGTGTCATTATCTGAATGAACATCAGTAATTACCATACTTGACCGTTTTTCGAAAAATGTGTTTTATTTCCCTTATCTTCAGAAATAGTGATGGAGTTGTTGGACAATTTGCACAGGCAGGGCAGCACGATTTGCATGGTAACTCATGATCCCAGGTCTGCGATGCGTGCAGATCGCCAGGTTACATTGTTTGATGGAAAGATAGCCGATGACCAGCTAACGACCAATATCCGGGTTGAAGGGATGGTTGGGTCTTAAGAGCTGCCCGTTTTCGAAAACTCCTAGCAGCCTGCTAGATTTGCTTCTTCAGGAAGGTATCAGTGATTACTATAAATGATTTGAAATACACCATGCGTCTGATAAAAAAGACGCCAGTATTTAGCTTAATCTGCTTGCTGGTGGTGGCCTTCGGCGTCGCGCTGGTTCTTATGTTGTATACCCTTGTTAAGAACGTCTACTTTCAGGAAATGCCGTTCGCGAATGGTGATCGATTTGTGGTGATAAAACAGGCCCAGAAAGAATCCGGGCGCGAAAATGATGCATTACCGATGAATGGTTTCGCGTTCAACATGATTCTGGACGGGACACATTCATTCAAAACACTGGGTGCCTTTCAAACATCTCCAACCATTGTCTCCAGCGTTAACAATGGTACCGGAAGTGGCAGCGCGGAGATGTATCTGGCGGCTAAGATCATGCCGAACTTGCTGGCGGCGACGACGGTCAGCCCAATAAAAGGAAGGCTGTTGGCTGAAGAGGATACTGGCAGTGGGGCTGAACCAGTTGTCCTGATCAGTTATCGGCTATGGCAAAACTATTACCTGGGTGATGTCGACATAATTGGTAAAACTGCCAGGTTGAATGCAAACACTTATACAATTGTTGGGGTCATGCCTGAAGGCTATGCTTACCCGACCAATTATGATCTATGGTTTCCGCTGGCTATACCTGAATCCGCTCGCATGGAGGAACCCGCCGTCTATCTCGCGGCAGGTGTTTTGGCAAAAAATTCAGATTTGGTTTCTGCGACGGTTGATGTGAAAAACACCCTGGCACAGATACGCCTGCAGAACCCCGAAATCTATGACCTGCTCTACGGTTCGGTAACGATACATGCCCGACATACACAAGACAGCAACAATGGAATTCCACAGGTATTGGGTAGCATGGCGTTGGTTATCATTCTGCTGGTCAGCGTGAATCTCAGTAGTCTGTTTCTGGTGAGAGCCAATACAAGAATGCAGGAATTGGCGATTCGAAATGCACTGGGTTCAAGTCGCCTGCAGATAGTGACGCAGGTTCTGTCCGAGTCACTTGTGCTCTGTATCGCCGGGGCGACTGCGGGGATTCTGATAACCGAAGCGTTCATGCATCTGTTGCAGAACTCTGCAGCAAGATTGTCCACCAACTTGACCCAGCCGCCTTTCTGGCGCGATTACAGCCCGGATGAAAGTGGCATCGGCTTCGTTGTTTTGCTGACCTTTTTGATCTGGATACTCTCCGGTAGTTTTGCGGCTTTTCGGGCCTCAGGCAAACAGCTAAACCTTATTCTGGATAATGGATCAAGGGGAATGACCGACAGGAAGGGTAACTTCACATTAAAGATTATCGTGGCGGTAGAGGTGATACTGTCCTTTTTCCTATTGGTGCTATGCGGCCTTAACGTCGTGTTTATGCAGGAAGTAAGCACGGTAGATTATGGTGTAAATAGCCGTAATGTTGATACGGCCCGGGTCGATCTTGCGTCAAGCAGTTATGAGGCATCCTCTTCGAGGCAAAGATACATCGTAGATTTGACAAACGAATTGCGGCGCAACCCAGCGATCACGGACGTGAGCATTAGCACCTCGTTCCCGGCACAGCGGGCAATTCCTTTCGCTTATAATCTAACGGATAGATCTACCAGGGAAAACGAGAGTCTACCCCAGGCGGATGTTATCTGGATTTCATCCAACTATTTCGACTTCCTGGAGGTCAACTTGATCGAAGGCCGTCAATTTGACAATACAGATACACAAAACACGCCACCTGTCGTTATCGTAGACGACGAGTTTGCAAGGCGAAGCTGGCCCGACAAATCTGCGCTGGGAAAACGCCTTCAGCTTGATTCGGAAAGAGATAGTCAGTGGTTTACAGTGGTAGGTGTAAGCAGCCCGATTGTTCAGCGATCAGCCATCAAAGCTTTCCGTAACCCGTCAGTGTTTCGATATATCAGGCAGGATATGCCACGGGCATTTACAGTGGGTATTAAAAACACGGGACGGATTTCAGCAGCCCATGTTTTTAAAGAAAGCGCTGACAGTGTGGATCGGGACATCCCAATCAATAATGTCCATTCGTTGACTGAGTTACAGGAACTCAACACACTGGAATCTGAATTCTTCGCGTATTTACTTATCGTTATCGCGTCAGTTGCCTTGTTTCTGGCTGTGGTAGGGATATACGGGATTATTTCGCGAACAATATTTTTGAGTACGAATGAAATCGGGATAAGGCGAGCGATAGGCTCATCTACCGGATCCATCATCAGTATTTACCTGAGGAAGGGTACTACCTATTTGCTGGTGGGCGCGGTCATCGGCGGCGGTGGGGCCTTAGTCGCTTTTAACATTATTCCTACAGGTATCACCGCGTCTTTAGGTAAGGATGTACCCTTCGTGCTTGGCAGCACGTTTTTGATACTTGGCACACTGATTATGGCTGCGTCATATATTCCGGTCCGCCGAATCCTTGAGCTGGAACCAGGGGAGGCATTGCACTATGAATAGGTGCGCGAATAGAGCGAATAGTGCCTAACCCATTCCAGTAAGGGAAAACAGGGGGCCTATGGGGTATCCCTCAATTTTGGGAACAACGGGTGGATGATGAAGTTTCCGCTCAAAGCTCAAACCCACTTCAAGGATTGGAACGCCTTTCTCGCTGTTTTGAGAGTGAATTGTCGCCTGCATAAGAGTCGCGAGGTTTCTAACCCGCTCATATGAAAGTACACGAAGATCATCGAATTCAACTTGTCTTCTGGAAAAGTGATTGGTATAGACGATCTGCCAACGAGTGAGGTACGCTTCGACGATGCCCAGTAACAATTTTCGATTGCGTCGCATCGGCTCGGTTGTAAGGAGCATATAAGGCGCACCGGACCCTTTTACAACAACCAGCCACAAAGGCCTTTCTGGAGCAGCCTGAAGCCTGACCGGTACAAAACCATAGTGAATGAAGTATTGATATTCCCTGGAATCGACATAGTTGTAGATTGTTGTGCCATAAGGTGTTTCACATTCATCTGCAAGTTGATCGGCACTGTAAGTTCTGTTCTTGTGAACTAAAGAGTAATTGCCATACAGCCTGACGATGTAGCGGCAGGTCTCATCAATAGTCCATGGGTTTAACAGGGCCGCGTTGTTGCTCAGTCCCGCGTTGACAACAAGAATTCCTTTGCCATGTGTTGCTCGCCTGGCCTTTTCTACAAGGTTCAACACCTCGACATGGTCACCCTCGAAATCCGGCGCGTTGTGTGACCATAAAGACTGCGCCAGGGGTCGATAGGTACGGGGCTCTATGTCACTGCTGAGTATTTCACAAGCCCGGTAGCCTTTTACATTGCTTTCCTGCTCATTGTCCAGGTTGTCAATATATTGCATTTTGGTTGCATATTTCTTTTTGATATCGAATTGATCCAGGACGATGCGGGTATGTTTCTTGGCTGTCTTTGCGTTGAGTTCCAGGAGGCGATCACTCAATGAATTGGCAATGTTGTGATCTGCGAGGTTCCTGCTGAGGCGTTTGTGAGTCGCATGTAGCGGAATGCTCTCATTGAGTGCTTCACCAATACGACTGAGTCGCATTGATTGCGATTCACTGATGCCCGTTATCATGTCCCTTACAAATCGAGCTTCTATCTTGCCTAATCCCTGGCAAAGTTGATCCACCTGAAGATTTACGTCGCGATTCACTAATGTACTCCGCGCTGTCGTTGCTTTATATTTGTTTTAGCAGCATCGGCTGTGTCGATACAGCAGACGAAGAAACCGTTGCAGTGAGATTAAAACTAACCGAACTTTGATTGCTAAACAATACTTTTGATTCTCCAAGGCCCAAATAGATGGTTTGACCGTATAAAGAGATCCAGGAAGCCGAGCTAAATCCCTGATAGTGTTAAAGATAAGGCTCAGCGCTCTATTTCCCTTATCTGGCACAAGATCCAATAGTGGTCACAGTATTTGGCCCAAATCACCCTAAATAATGCGAATTATGGGTGAACTCCAATAAAGATCGCCCAAATTAACGCTCTTCTCTCGCCATATTCTGCAGTGGTTGTAATCGGAAGTAACATTTGGTTTTGGAATTTTTCTCAGATTGGCGCATTCGGCACGTAATAATATCATAGTGATAGTTGACACTCAGGCAAAAAAAGTAGTATTACTCATAACAAAAAGTACTCTGATAGAGAAGGAACAGGCATGCGCAACAGATTAGTTGGTCTGGGTGGAAGCAGGGTTTTGATATCTCTGAGTATCGTGTTGATAGCATTATCTGCTTTTGCCGAGAACCCTCCAGGTGATCCGAACCAGGAGATACTCAAGCAGCTTAACGAGATTGCACCAAACGCCGAACAATTGGATGCTTTCAAGGAAGTCTTTCGTGAGTATTATCGCCAACGGAACGATGCAAGCAGACGAATCTTGAGAACTGGAGGCGACGTCGCCATTAAGATGGAGATGAAGCTGAGTCAAATCACAGCGGAATCTATTGAATCAATGTCTGCGGTTATTACAGCTGAGCAACTTGAAAAATACGAAGTACTCCTGGGTATGTTGAACCAGCAATTCCTCGCCAGTTCCGGGCTTAACTAGGCAAGAAGAAAAGTGAGATAAAAAGCGCGAGACAAAAAAAGGCGCACCTGAGTGCGCCTTTTTTCTTACCTCGTATTTAAGGTTGTCTTATTGGCCGAAGTTATAAGTTGCTTCAACTCCCCAGTACCGTGGATACAAGCTGACTACCCGTTGAGCCCAGTTAGGCCCATATCCGGTTCGACGTGCATCCATATCCGCAGAACGGATGTAAGTATTGTCCAGGACGTTGTCCACAAAGATTGAGGCATTCCACCTGTTGGCCTGGTCACGGAATGTCAGGCGCGTATCGATCCGTTCACGTTCCGGGACTCGATCCCAGGGACGATCAAACGCATGGGTTATGTACTCGCCTGTGTAGGAGTATGCCCCGTACCAGGTGATGGAACCTATATCCATGTTCCATACATAGGAAGTCCAGGCAGAGAGCTTATGCTTCGGAATGCCCTGTAAGTCGTAGCCATCGACGTTCAGGCAGTACAGATCTCTCAGCTCAGGTTCCATTGTGCAGGGGTCCTGGCTCAGATCACCACCGAATACGTTCCTCGGATAACGAGGGTCATCCTCGTTGAAGAAAGTGAATGGCGCATCGTACTGGCTGCTGGTATAGCTGTAGTTACCACCGATGGTCCAGGCATCATTGAACAGGTACAGGGTATCGATTTCAAAGCCCTTGTTGACCGCATGCGCAATGTTGGTAGTTACCGATACTGCACCACGCCCTCCCGGAGCAGCAATACCCGGGGGTAGGTTGAAATTACCCGATTCAGTTTCCCAACGTTCGACATGATCCTGATAGTCGTCATAGTCATAGTAGTAGATGGCGGTATTAACCTGCAGTCTGCCATCGAGCAGGGTTCCCTTGTAACCCAGTTCGTAGGAAACGAGATTTTCTCCCTGATACTGCAGTAAGGTCCTTAGATCACCGACAACCGCTCTGTTATCGGGCCCACCCATATTCCAGCCACCGGCACGATATCCCGACGTCACACCGAAATAAAGAAGTGTGTTATCGGTAGGTGTCCAGTTCAGGTTGACACGAAAAGTGGTCTCGGGGTCAGGTTCGAACTTACCGGAGGTTCGATGGCCCCAGGAAATTGGAATTCCTTCGAGCCGCAGCGGATGCGCGCAGTCCTCCGCCGTCAGTTCACACGTTGGAGTAATCGGAAAATCTGGGTCACCCGAGAATGTTGCTGCGCCTAGGGCTACATTCATCGCTGCCAACCCATTAACGCCTGCGCCAAAAAAGTCACCGGCATCAAGACCTTCGCTACCATCCAAGGCTTGCGTGATTGCCCATGGTAGCCATGCACTATAATCATTAGCATTGAGTTCGGAATACCCACCGCGTTGCTCCAGGCCATCCCGATTATCCTCGGAATAACGAAACCCCAGGGTCAAACTCCACTGATCATTGAACCTAAAGTCTCCCTGAGTGTAGAACGCCTTGTTTGTTGTCTCGATAATATTCCGGTGCTCGTACATGGCTCCGGTATCATTTGAACGGCTGTAACGCTCGCCAGGGTCACCGCAGTACTGTCCATAACCGTCAGCATCGCCAGCGTTGATTCCCTCGGTCTGCCAAACCATACAGTCTGGTACTATCCACCCGACGACCGCCAGTGCGTCCAACAGCAGGGTTGGATTTGAGTCGGGTCCATACTGAACTGCATTTTCTACACGACCCTGGGCACCGCGTTCACGGATACCGTACCACTGATCCCGATCTTCCTGAAAAATATACAATCCGGAAGTTGCAGTCCAACGATCACCAATTTCCCAGAACAGTCGAAGTTCATGGGACCAGCTTTCCGTGGCGGCGATAACGGTGTCGTTGTTATCAGAAACATAGTTGTTGGAGAAATCATTATCACGGTTGAAGTAGTATTCAAACTCCTGGTAATTACCGAGATAGCGAACAGAAAGCTTGTCTGAAATTTCCCAGTCAGCAACCAGTGATGCCGATTGGTGGTCAAATGTTTCACTAACGGAATTGTTCGTCAACGCGACAACATCTGGCGCATCTGCATCACCTACATCGTAAGCCCCAACTGCAGAGCTCATGAAGTTTCCAGATGGCATATAAGGCCATTTGTTGGTGGAGTCGACACCAGGTCGATTGTAAGCGCCATAGTGTATTGCGCCGGTGGTTGGATGAATCCAGGCAGCGGCACCCCCTGCATTGTCTGCAAGATCACCATACTTGTCACGATAGGCCTGGTCCACAGGCCGGAAACCTGGTGCATAGTTTCTGGTCTCCCGTGCGACACGATAACGTGGATCGCAATCGTCCGCGTCATCGATTGGATGTACGCCGATACAGGGACCCTCGCTGGTAATGGCATGTCCGCCGTTACCGAAATTACCTTTCCGGTCACTCTGGCGATCATTCACCCTGAGATTGAATGTTAGGTTATCGGTCGCCTGCCAATCCAGGATAAGGGCAAAGTTCTGGTCATCCACACCCTCGAGGTCTTCGGTACCAGCAAAACCTTCGACTGCGCCATCTCGAAGTCGTTTTACGCCAACAAAGCGATAAGCGAGAGATTCTGTGATTGGACCACTGATGAAACCGAAGTACTCGTTGGTGTTGTATTGACCGAGCATGAGACGCAGTTGTGCTTCGAACTCATCATGGTTCGGCTGGTTAGTGACATAATTAATCACGCCACCTATCGAGTTTCTGCCGTACAGGGTACCCTGCGGACCCCTTAAGACCTCGATTCTCTTGATATCATACAGACCGCCTTCTGTGGAGGCGATACCAAAGTCAGGCGAGTAGATACCGTTGAAGTAAGTACCGACACCCGGGTCTCCTCCAAGCCCCCGAAAATTTCTGCCGACACCGCGGATTTTTATATCCCAGTCAGTACGTGTGGTGGCGGGAATGAAATTCACCAATTCATTTGGACCCTGCACACCCATATCTTTCAGGAAATCTTCATCCAGCGCTGTAATGGCGATGGATGTATCAGAAACTGTTGCTTCTGTTTTTTGCCCGTAAACAACCACCTCTTCAATTTTTCTTGAAGTTTCTGCGGCCAAAGCCACCGATGTATTCAGGAATATCGCGAGGAAGATGTAGTAGGCAATGTTATGTTTAAATAACGCTTTCATGGAACCCCCTGTTGCTTATACTTTTTTAATTACAACCTGGTTAGACAATAGCCAACGTCGTCCAAACCGTTCAGGTCTGAGACCAAACTACAGCAACGATGGCACCAGCTCTACTCCCAGAATCTAGACTTCACCCAAAATTCTGGGACAAGCCCAAGGCACATGAATCCTGTAGCCTGTAGGCGATGCAAGGGGGAGATAAACAGCCTCTCAGCTGCCAGAGGGATGTATTTAAAAGAAATTGGTAGCATTGCCCTATTGGTGGAACTGGGTTCTCATCACCCAGGTGTGCGGACGGTGTCCATTCCATCTGCATAGTTTTCCGATTGTCGAATACCGCAATTACCACGGTATTTTCTACTGAGATCGTTCTGTGGTTTCGAATTATTGGAGCTAATACAAAATACTGTGGTATCAGTGGTATGGAAAGTTCTGCTCAGTGATCAACCCACCAGTCTGTAAGCCAACAGGCCAGCACCATTACAGTTGTTGACCATCTAAAGGATCACCACGTCACGGTGTCATTATCTGAATGAACATCAGTAATTACCATACTTGACCGTTTTTCGAAAAATGTGTTTTATTTGTCTTATCTTCTGAGCTGTTGACGAGATCTTAGTAGATCACGATCCTGCTCAGTCTCCGCATCCGGAATCTGGACGACCGTCAGCAGATCGTTAACGTAGAACTGAGCCAGATCCAACGCATCGATTTACAGTGACACACTACTCATGCAACCCCAGCCGCACTTATTGCACTCGGCCTTCGTGCCGAGTAAAGATCAACGATCTGGTATCAAAATGGATCCGGTTCATTCTGGAACTGACGATGAATCTCAATCAAACCAGGGGTCAGCACCGCCAGCCAAACCAATGCGGCAAGACCGACCCAGGCTAATGGCAGAACAAGCAGCAGTATCACCCAGAACACCACAAACCCGTATACCCGCTTCATCATCTTTGCCGGACTCACCAGTGCCTTATCCCCCTCGCGGGCCAGCGGAAATGCTCTGGGTCGAAGGAACCAACCGTGCGCTGTCAATATCAGCAGAAACTTCGGCCAGGACACTGTCTCAGACCCCATCTCAGGTGTCAGGTCAGGTGCTGAATCTTCAGTGGTATCTAGTGCCAACTGAATCTTGTCCCACGTATAATCCGCTTCGGGTCGACCACCTGCACCGCTCATGTTGCTGAACCTTGGCACACAGCGCCAGCGGTACAAAACGCGCCCTGATTTATGTACCGCCAGCACCGCTGGTTGGTAATAACCTTTGGGATGGGACGCCCAACTGCGCTCTCGCAGGTGACCGTCGTCTTCGTTATAAAAGACCGCCAGATATCCTCTGTCTTTACATACTTTGCGGATTTCGTGGTGCGGGTCCCCGATCACCGGGAACTGCGTTCCCCATTCCACTTCTGCCTCGGTGGCCAGGGTTTGCGGTTCGCTTGTGATGCCAAACACCTCCCCACCTGCCGCATGAATCTGATCCAGCACACCGGACTTGACGTAGCTTCGTAACTCGAAGCGGCAGGGGGGTCACCAGAGTCCGCGATAATAGAGCAGCACGACGAAATCGTGTTTTTCGAGCTGTTTGTCCAGCCACTCACTCCGGACGCCTGTAGGGGGATCAAGCAATGGCGGGATATCGGGTGCAGCTTCCGCGACAAAATCGAAGTGGTAGGCTTCGCCCCTAGGTACGACGCGGACCTGTTCACGCGCGCATATATCGCCATCACACAGAACCAGGCCAAGCTCGAAGGGCTCGGTGACACTTTCTATGTCATCGACATCCACCAGTCCGGTTAAGTTGTAGTTTGTGCCTCGGGTAGTATTAACCCAGGACAGGGCGGACTGAACGGCTGGTGCCAGGTGTACAGGTAAATCTTCTGGTGAATGCATGGTGTTTACCGATTCCAGTCAAAGCACCTTTTTCCAACAGGTGCTGGTCTTGCGTCTATTTGTAGATGAGTATCAGACGATAACCAACGGTTATTTGCCAGTAAAACCTGCCGGTAATAAACATTGTATTGTCAAATGCCTGGTGAAAGTCGTCTGGCAATAGGTGCCAACATCGATTTCTACATTTGTTATCCAACCCGTGGCACACGGTTTACTCTTTAATCTCATATGATACAACTGTGTCTCACACCGCCAACAACCGCCTCATCAAATATCCAGACAATTCTCAACCGCTCCGAACTGTTCAAATAGTAGTCACATCATCTATCAGATTAATCTCAAACCACTTTCACATACGATTTGAAACGCAATTGCGCACTTTCTAATCAAGCTTGAAAGCATACCGAAGATACCGCAGTATTTCTGATTGATCTCGATACAGCGATCAATTTTGAGAGCGACAATCCGGAATACTGTGGTATCCATGGTATGGTCCCGAAAGTAAAAAATAATCCCTTGGACCATGAGAACCACGGAACCTGTGGTTAGGGAAAAATTGAAGCGTCATACGGAATCTCGGCATAGTCTTACGATTGTTGAATACCGTACGTTCCATAGTATTTCTTGCTGGATTTTATTTCTGGGGTTTCGAATTACTAAATCTGATCTGGAATACTGCAGTATTGATGGTATGTCTATTACTCACGCCAAAATCACCCCCGCCCGACATTTAAATCTCCTAAGAGATCAACCCAACACTCTGTAAGCCAGCAGATCAACACCTTTCCAGACATTGACCAACCAATACGGACAAGCTGTTACGCTAAACTTTTGTCTAAGAATTCTTTGCCCGGATACTTTCGAAATTCAGGGGAAATGCGGTTTAAATCACTTATTCTCCTGGTCCGAAGAAGATGAGGAGTTTATTGGGCTCTGTGCGGAATTTCCGAGTCTTAGCTGGTTGGCTGAATCACCTGAAGCTTCACTCAAGGGAATCCGAAAAGTTGTTCGAAACTGCATAAAGGATATGGAATCTTGTGGTGAAGATGTTCCGCCAGCTTTAGCAACAAAGAACTACAGCGGGAAATTCATGGTACGGGTACCTCCTGATGTCCATCGTAAACTGGCTGTCAAAGCAGCTGAGTCGGGTGTTAGTCTAAACCGCATTGCAAGTGCCAAGTTAGCCCAATAGTAAGATGAACTATCGCTGACATGACACTTCAAAACCCTGCCCGTGATTGTGCGTCACCCACGACCGCATCCCGCACCTTAACGCCCGTGTCGGGGAAATCGGTAAAAACCCCATCCACACCCAGCTTTAGAAAGACTTCAATTTCCTTCTCACCATCGGCGAACACATCTGCTCGAAAACTATCGTCGCGAAAGGTCCAGACATGCACCAACAGACCCAGATCCCTGGCTTGCCGTAGGAAACCGTTCGCCTCACGATTTCTGTCTATAAGCAGCCACTTCATCGGCGCAACCACCTGCGCGTACTCAGAAAGTGTCGCCAGCGGGATATTGGACTGGTACTGACCCTGCGAGTTTTTTACAGGCATCACCAGCTGCACCAGCGGTACTTTGATACGGCCGTTCAGGGAGCGGAGTATCTGTGGTTCAAAGGACTGGACAAATATTTTCGCATTCGGTGAATTGAGATCGTTTTTTTCAAGAATGTCCAACAACAGGGATGCAACATCAAAGCCCAACTTCCCGAAATGACCAGGTTCCTTGGTTTCTGGATACAAACCAATAGACCGACCAGTTCGTGCTAATTCGGCTTTCACCAGGTCAATAATTTCCTGGAACGTTGGTATGCCATGTTTCCCATCATGTTCTGCAGATCTGCCGGTAACGGCCTGTCTGGTTTTGAGCAATGACAACTCTGCCCTGGTGAAGTCTTCGACAAACCAGTCCGTTCTCTCGCCAACCTGCTTGCGGCGAACAAGGAACTCCGGATGATCCGCTATGTCGGTTGTACGACTCAGATAGTGCTCGTGCCTTGCCACGAAAATACCGTCTTTCGTCAGCACCAGATCCGGCTCGATATAGTCTGCCCCCATTTCGATAGCGAGCCTGTACGCTGCCAATGTATGTTCTGGCAGATACCCACTGGCGCCGCGATGAGCAATGACGATGGGTTTGGCGGCAGTTACACCAGAAAAGAGAAAAAGCACCGCGAAGATCTGGATAGATAATTTCTTCATGAACAATCCACTAAGATCAGGTCCTGGGGGCATTATACGCATCAGGATCCGAAATGGTGCCTATCAGTTCTGGTACCGAACGACGTTCAGTCTGTCATTGAAATTTTAAGGATACATGGGGTCGGGGTAAGTGCCGGAGTAAATCACAGTCTTTTAGCCCGGCACTTTACCCCTACCCCATGTATTCTGAACTTTAGTCTGAACTAGTCTGAACTTTAGTCTCGGCAGAGTTCCGGTACCATCATGGTAAAGCACGCGCATAGATGGAATACTGAGTATTTGACAGCAAAGGGGAATGCATGAACGAGCAAAATTTCAAGATTAAAACTGATGATGGTGATATGGATTGTTTCGCTGCATATCCGGACACAGCCGGGCCTTTCCCAGCTGTCATTCTCTATATGGACGCGCCTGGTATCAGGGAGGAGCTGAGGGAGTTTACCCGTCGCATCGCAGCACAAGGTTATTATTGCCTGCTGCCAAATATGTATTACCGTCCCAACACTGAAACATTTGATTTATCAACAGGCGATGAGGCTGAGATGAGAAAGATGTTTAAGGCAATGTCGTCGCTAAACCTGAATCTGGTGATGGCTGATACAGGCGCCATGCTGAACTATCTGACCGACAGTGAACATGCGGCAGGAGCGGTGGGTTGCATCGGTTATTGTATGAGTGGTCAGTATGTTGTTGCGGCGGCTGGCAACTACCCGGACAGGTTTAAGGCTGTTGCCTCGCTGTATGGCGTTGCCATTGTGACAGAGGAAGCTGACTCCCCACATTTACTGGCAAATAACATTGATGCAGAACTTTACCTGGGATTTGCCGAGACAGATGAATACGTTGGTGACAATGTTGTGCCTGAACTGAAAAAGGCGCTAGAGGCCAATCAGGTAAAGCATGAGATAGAAATACATCCAGGGTGCCACCATGGATTCTGTTTTCCTGGTCGCGGCGGACTTTACAACGAAGATGCAGCCGAACGTGTTTGGGATACGGTTTTTGATTTATTTAAGCGGAAACTTCAGGGTTAATAATCGGGAGTGACATCAGACCAGGCGGTCTGGAGTAAAAGAAAGAACACAAAGCGGTTTATTTTCCTTATCCTCTGCTTTTGATCTTGAGCGGCATTTAGAATAGCTAGCCTGTCCTGTGCGATTTCTAATCTAAGCTGCTACCGGGAGTTGATACAAACCGTTGTCCCTCGCAAATAATGATCTGAAAAGAACTCAAGCAGCTTCTCGCCACTCATTTTCGATGGTGAATCCCTACTCTTTCGGAATTTCTAACAATTGATCCGATTCCTACTGAACATCAAAACAATTCTTCACCATTCGTGAACTGTACAACAAATATTCATCAACCATCTATCGAGAGAATAAGACAAATAACCCACATTTTTTTCAGATTGCCAAAGTATCTTGGATCAAAACTCACGCATTTCGGAAAACCATTCGAATCACTCGGGTCTCCGAAACCAGCCGTGCTTTCAGTTATCGAGTAAGCCCAACTCTGAAAGTATTTCTTCCGTATGCTCACCTAGTTTGGGGGGTCTGGAGTAGAC
>JAPYTQ010000072.1:0-13860 GCA_029941905.1 Pseudomonadales bacterium
CGGTGCGATGAGTTCCTGTTTAGTTGTCTACCACTCTTTCTATGGCGCATGAGATAACTTCCTAATTACGCTTTTTCTAATTCCGCTTTCTTCTAAAAAGAAGCGATATTGCCCAATACCCGATCGTCACCACGCAGGCTTGTCGGCGGCCAGTTCTCAAGGCGCATGCCAAGAGACAGTCCACGTGAAGCCAACACGTCTTTTATTTCCGTCAGTGATTTCTTACCCAGGTTTGGTGTCTTTAACAATTCAACTTCTGTTCGTCGAATCAGGTCACCAATGTAATAAATATTTTCTGCCTTCAGACAGTTGGCAGAACGAACCGTGAGTTCAAGATCATCTACCGGACGCAACAGAATTGGATCAATCTCATCTTCATGCTCTTCCGGCTCTGGCTCATTTTCGCTTTGCAGATCAACAAATACATTAACCTGCTGCTGCAAAATAGTCGCAGCTCGACGAATCGCCTCTTCCGGATCGATTGTGCCATTGGTCTCAAGATCAATTATGAGTTTATCGAGGTCAGTTCGCTGTTCAACCCGCGCACTATCTACCTTGTATGCGACTCTGCTGACAGGGCTATAGGAAGCGTCAATTAACAGGCTGCCAATAGTACGGCCCTGTTCTTCTTCAATCATGCGGACATCTGCGGGCACATAGCCACGGCCTCTGCTAACTTTAGCGCGAAGGTTAATACTGCCAGATTCATTTAGCGTTGCAATAACATGGTCCGGATTCGCAATTTCGACATCGTGATCAAGCTGGAAGTCACCGGCAGTCACTACACAGGGACCTCTTTTATCCAACGCGAGTTCAGCCTCATCAGATTCATTCAACTTGATGGCGACACCCTTAAGATTTAGCAATACTTCTATGACATCTTCCTGCACACCTTCGATGGAGCTGTACTCGTGGAGTACACCATCGATCTCAGCCTCTGTGACAGCACAACCTGGCATTGAAGATAGCAATATGCGTCGTAAAGCATTTCCCAGAGTATGACCAAAGCCCCTTTCGAGAGGTTCCAGGATGACGGTTGCACGGGTCTCACTGACCTGATCAACCTGTATATGTTTGGGCGTTAAAAACTCTAATGACGAATGGGCCATAAATATACCTTTAAATTTTTAATACTGGATTACTTGGAGTAAAGCTCAACAATAAGATTTTCATTGATTTCAGCAGGCAATTCTTCACGCGCTGGAAATGCCTTGAAAACACCTTCTAATCTGTCGCCATTTACTTCGACCCAATCAACCGGTCGGTTCGCAGCCAGGGCAAGTGCGCCCTGGATCCGTAGTTGTTGCCTGGATTTTTCACGAATCGTGATCGTATCGCCCGCTTCTACCTGATAAGACGGTATATTGATGACGTTACCGTTAACCAGAATAGATTTGTGAGACACAAGCTGGCGTGCCTCTGCCCGGGTAGATCCAAAACCCATGCGGTAGACAACATTGTCTAACCGACGTTCGAGAATCACGAGCAGATTTTCACCTGTTGCACCTTTTTGGCGATCAGCCCGCTTGTAGTAGTTACGAAACTGCTTTTCGAGTACGCCATAAATGCGACGCACTTTTTGTTTCTCTCGTAACTGTACCGCGTAGTCTGAAAGCCGGGTTCGACGCGCACCGTGCTGACCTGGTGCATTGTCTATCTTGCACTTCGATTCAATCGGGCGCACGCCGCTTTTGAGGTACAAGTCAGTACCTTCTCTTCTCGCTAGTTTACATGTAGGGCCGAGATATCTGGCCATATAGTCTTTCTCCTTTGTCCGCCGAAGGTCTTAAATCACACCCTGCGGCGTTTCGGTGGTCTACAACCATTATGTGGGATAGGTGTCACATCAGTAATATTCGTGATTCTGTAACCAACACCATTTAGCGCGCGTACGGCTGCTTCACGACCAGGACCAGGTCCCTTGACGAAAACTTCCAGATTCTGCAATCCATAATCCAATGCTGCAGTCCCAGCCCGTTCAGCGGCAACCTGCGCTGCAAACGGCGTGCTCTTTCTTGCACCGCGGAAACCGGAGCCACCTGCTGTTGCCCAGGACAAAGCGCCACCCTGACGATCTGTAATCGTGATGATCGTATTGTTAAACGATGCATGAATGTGAGCCAGACCATCAACAACCTGACGCTTGCCTTTACGCCGTGTCGGCATAGGTGCACTCTGGGTTTCAGTTGTTGATTCGGTCCCAGCCTCTGCCGCCGTCTCTGTCACGGCTGGCGCTTCTTTGGTTTCTGTTTCTGTTTCTGTTTCTGTTTCTGTTTCTGTTTCTGTTTCTGTTTCTGACATATTGGTCACTTCACTCAAAATAAATTTCTGCTTTCTTTACCAAAACTAGCCAAATTAAAAACAGCAAAAAGGCAATTTTGTTTTATCTTCGAATTGGTCTTTTCGGACCTTTTCTTGTTCGTGCATTTGTCTTGGTTCGTTGGCCACGCAACGGCAGATTACGACGATGCCGAATCCCCCGATAGCAACCAAGGTCCAGCAGACGCTTAATGTTCAACTGCACAGTACGCCGCAAATCACCTTCAACCGGTAACTTAGCAATTTCCGTGCGAAGACTATCGAGCTGCGCTTCGTCCAGATCCTGTATTTTCGCGGTCGGACTCACATTCGTTTCCGCACACAAATCCTTCGCAGTTTGCCGACCAATACCAAAGATATAGGTCAGGGATATTTCTGCATGTTTATTATCGGGAATATTAATTCCAGCTAAACGAGCCATTCAAACGCTCCTATCAACCCTGGCGTTGTTTATGTTTTGGTTCTGTACAGATAACCCTGACAGCACCCCTGCGTCGAATAATTCGACAGTTCCGGCACATCTTTTTTACTGAAGCTCTAACCTTCATAACCTGCTCCGTTCCTTATACGTCTAACGTCGCCCAAAATTCTGGAGATTGGACTTTTTCATGAGTGACTCATACTGATGCGACATCAAATGAGTCTGAATCTGGGATATAAAATCCATAACCACTACCACAACAATCAGTAGTGCCGTGCCACCCAGCTGAAACGTCACGTTAAACTGAACGACTAAAAACTGTGGCAACAGACACACCAGTGTCATATACAACGAACCGAATAATGTCAGCCTCGTTAAAATTGTATCTATATGTCTCGCGGTCTGTTGACCGGGACGATAACCCGGAATAAACGCACCGGATTTCTGTAAATTTTCTGCCACCTCTTTCGGGTTAAACATAATCGCCGTATACCAGAAGCAGAAAAATATTATCCCCGCTGAAAACAATAAAATGTTCAATGGTTGCCCGGGGGCAATCTGTAAACTCAGTTCCTGTAGCCATTCCATACCCGGCGACTGCCCAAACCACTGACCCAGAGAAGCCGGAAACAGCAACAGGCTACTGGCGAAAATTGCGGGTATTACACCAGCCATATTCACTTTCAACGGGAGGTGGCTGCTCTGTGCCTGGTATTGTCTTCTTCCCTGTTGCCGCCTCGCATAATTTATCGTAATACGTCTTTGACCTCGTTCGACATAGACCACAAATGCCACTACTGCGATCGCCAGTACCGCGATTAACAACAATCCCAAAATCGGAATCTCACCCTGGCGTGCCTGTTCAAACGACTGGCCAATGGCGCTGGGAAAGCCCGATACGATACCGGTAAAGATTATTATCGAAATACCGTTGCCTACCCCTCTTTCCGTTACCTGCTCACCCAGCCACATCAAAAACATCGCACCAGTCACTAAAGTCGCCACTGCTACAAAATGAAACGCAAAATTTCCGGCGTAGGCCAGACCTTGAGCTGACAAGCCACTACTAAATGCAAAACCCTGCACTGTCGCTAGCACCAATGTGCCATATCGCGTGTACTGGGCTATTTTTCTCCGCCCCGCATCACCCTCTTTTTTTAGCTGCTGCAGTGACGGTGTAGTCGCTACCAACAACTGCGTGATAATGGATGACGATATGTAAGGCATAATGCCTAATGCAAAAATACTCATGCGCTCAAGTGCACCACCTGAAAACATGTTAAACAGATCCAAAATACCGCCCTGGTTCTGGCCGAACAGCAACTTCAATCTTTCCGGATCTATACCCGGTACAGGAATATGGCTACCCACCCTGTAAACGATGATAGCAACCAATACGAACAACAAACGCTGCCTTAGTTCCGTTAGTCCGCCACCTGCACCAGATGACGAACGTGTGTTTTGTAGCATTGAACTAGTCATTACGCTTCGATTTTTCCACCTGCTGCTTCAATCGCAGCCCTGGCTCCCTTACTCGCCCTAATACCTTTTAGGGTGATTGCTTTATTGATCTCGCCAGACAGCATTACCTTGGCGCGTTGCATCCCTTCGCTGATAATGTCTGCATCTTTAAGTGCCTGCAGGTCGACCACGTCGGCATCTACTTTTGCCAATTCATGCAAGGTGACCTCTGCAGTCACTCGTGCCTTGGCGGAATTAAAGCCAAACTTCGGCAGTCTGATTTGCAAAGGCTGCTGGCCACCTTCAAACCCAGGCTTAATTCGGCCACCGGATCTTGATTTCTGGCCTTTGTGACCACGCCCGGCGGTCTTACCCAAACCACTGCCCATACCACGGCCGACACGTTTTTTGGCGGTCTTGCTGCCAATCGCCGGATGTAAACTGTTTAATCGCATTTTAAAAAAGCTCCTACTCGCCTTCAACGCTGACTAGATATGAAACCTTATTGATCATGCCTCTGTTCTCGGGCGTATCAATAACTTCTACCGTTTGCCGGACTCTCTTCAAACCCAGACCTAACACACAGGCCTTGTGGGTCTTCAACCGACCAATTGTGCTTTTTGTTAACGTAACTTTAATCGTTTTATTCGCCATAGCTGTTGGTTAACCCATTATCTCTTCGACCGTTTTGCCGCGTTTTTCTGCGATACTTTCCGGCGCCCGCATTTCCTGCAAGCCTCTAAACGTAGCCCGAATAACATTCACGGGATTCGTAGAGCCATAGCATTTCGCCAGTACATTCTGTACACCAGCGACTTCTAAAACTGCTCGCATGGTCTTACCGGCAATTACACCAGTACCATCGGATGCAGGTTGCATGAAAATCTTCGATGCACCGTGTCGAGCTGTAATCGGGTACTGAATAGTTGTACCTTTCAAATCGACTTGAATCATGTTTCTACGTGCTGCTTCCATGGCTTTCTGGATCGCCAAAGGCACTTCCCGTGCCTTCCCACGACCGTAACCAACCCGGCCGTTGCCATCGCCAACTACAGTTAAGGCGGTAAAACCAAATATTCGGCCACCTTTTACAACTTTGGCCACCCGGTTTACCTGAACCAGTTTCTCCTGGATGCCTTCTTCATTTTCCTGGTCGTTATACGCCATTATTTGTCCTCAAACCCAGCTTAAAACTGCAGGCCGCTTTCGCGGGCTGCATCTGCTAACGCCTTAATCCGGCCGTGATACTTGTATCCGGATCGATCAAAAGCAACCTGATCAATTCCTGCTGCCTTGGCTCTTTCCGCGATCAGCGCACCTACTTTAGCCGCACTATCTGCATTTCCTGTGGCCTCACCGCGAAGCGACTTATCCAGCGTAGACGCTGACGCTTGTATGGTGTCTCCTGATTTAGAGATCACTTGTGCATATATATGGCGAGGAGATCGATAAACACAGAGCCTTGGCACAACAAGCTTCTCAATGTGTTTTCTGCCTCTTCTTGCCCTTCTCAACCGGGCATCATTTTTCTTGCTCATAGCTTCCTCTACCGAAATCCTCTATGCGACTAATGACTGCTCGCTAACTACCTGTTACTTTTTCTTCGCTTCTTTGCGCTTAACATACTCATCCACATATCGAACACCTTTGCCCTTATAAGGCTCAGGTGGCCGGAAAGCGCGAATATCTGCTGACACCTGACCCACCAGCTGCTTATCAACGCCCCTCACCAGAATCCGGGTATTCGACGGAGTTTCTACCTCAACGCCCTCAGGAATCACATACTCAACCGGGTGTGAAAACCCAAGCGTCAAATTCAGCGTCTTGCCTCTCGATTGCGCACGATAACCAACCCCATTGAGTTGTAGTTCCTTGACGAAACCCTCACTCACGCCTTTAACCATATTGCTGACGATCGATCTGAAAGTACCCGCTAGAGCACCTGATTTCTTGGTGCTTTGCGTCGCGGCAAATTTCAGGACGTTTTCAGTCTGGGTAATCGCAACCAACTCATTCAGATCCAGGCTCAAGTCACCCTTACCGCCTTTGATCTTCAAAGTACTTTGGCTGATAGTCGCCTCAACGCTATCAGGCAACTCAACCGGACTATTTGCTATTCGTGACATATCTAATCTTCTACGTGGTTCTTGTGGATAGTCTTGTGGACAGCCTCATGGACGGTCTTATTCGGTCAACCAGCTTCAAAATACGGTACAAATCAGTTCACCACCGATACCAGCAGCGCGTGCCGCACGATCACTCATCAGACCTTTGTTTGTTGAAAGAATAGTGATTCCCAGACCACCTTTGACAACAGGGATATCATCCTTGTTTCTGTACTGCCTTAGACCTGGTCGGCTTATCCGGGTAATTTCCTCAATGACCGGACTGCCTTCAAAGTACTTGAGTTCAATACTCAGCAACGGTTTACCCTCACTATTAACCGAGTAGTCAACAATATAGCCTTCATCTTTCAACACCTGCGCAATCGCGACCTTGGTCGTGGACGAAGGCATCTCAATATCCTGAATCCTGGCAGTTTGGGCATTTCTAATTCTAGTCAGCATATCGGCCAACGGATCTTGCATAGTCATGAATTCGTCTCCTACCAGCTAGACTTAACCAGCCCGGGCACGTCTCCGCGCATGGCTGCTTCTCTTAATTTTGTTCGAGCTAAACCAAATCGACGATAAACAGCATGAGGGCGACCGGTTAAACTACAGCGTCTCATCTGCCGTGACGGGCTGGCGTTGCGAGGCAGTGTCTGAAACTTAAGCTGTGCTTCCCATCGCTCTTCATCACTTGCGTTAACATCTGCGATCACTTTCTTAAGGGCGGCGCGCTTTTCAGCATACTTGGCAACTGTCTTAGCTCGCTTTTTCTCGCGGTTGATCATTGATTGTTTAGCCATAAACGTCTCTGCTTATCTACCAACTATTACTTCTCTAATAGGAAGTTCTCTACGAAGAAGTACTTGCTTCTCTAAATGGAAAGTTAAAGGCACGTAAAAGCGCCCTGCCTTGATCGTCAGTCTTTGCTGTTGTGACGATACTCACGTCCAGACCACGAACCTTGTCGATCTTGTCGTAGTCAATTTCCGGGAATACGATTTGCTCGGTAAAACCCATCGAAAAGTTACCCCGGCCATCAAACGATTTCGGGCTGATACCTCTAAAGTCCCGCTGACGCGGAATGGCGATATTGATCAGTCGATCTAAAAATTCGTACATTCGCCTTTTTCGCAACGTTACCTTACAGCCGACCGGATATCCGTCACGAACTTTAAACGCCGCGATAGATTTACGGGCTTCAGTTACGACTGCTTTTTGTCCGGCAATCTTTTCCATATCAGAAACAGCGTGGTCCAGCTGCTTTCGGTCACCAATAGCCTCACCAACACCCATGTTCAGTGTGATCTTTACAATGTGTGGAACTTCCATCACATTATCCAGGCCCAGTTCTTCCTGGAGCTTTTGCCGTAGTTCTGATTCGTATTGTACTTTTAGGTCTGCCATTTTGCTTTAACCGTCTATCTCTTCACCGGTCGACTTAAAGATTCTTACCTTCTTTCCGTCTTCCAAAGTTTTAATGCCCACTCTGTCGGCCTTGTTGCTGCCTGAGTTGTAAATCGCAATGTTGGATACATGTATCGGCGCTTCCTTTTCGATAATACCGCCAGCCTGACCCATCTGCGGGTTGCCTTTGGTATGACGCTTTACCATGTTCACTCCAGAGACGTAGACTCGATCATCGTCACGAATACGGGTTACCGAACCTCTTTTGCCCTTATCTCTACCGGCGATGACAATGACGTCATCATCTCTTTTGATCTTTTGCATCTCTTGCCTCGTCTTCTACTTACAGGACTTCTGGTGCCAGAGAAACGATTCTCATAAAGTTATCGTTTCTGAGTTCTCTGGTAACTGGCCCAAAAATACGAGTACCAATGGGTTGTTTGTTGGCATTGAGTAATACTGCCGCATTGCCATCAAATCGAATAACTGAACCATCAGGACGTCGCACGCCTTTTTTAGTTCGGACCACAACGGCATCCAGTACCTGCCCTTTCTTTACTCGGCCGCGAGGTATTGCTTCTTTTACCGTGACCTTAATAATGTCACCAACACTGGCGTAACGCCGCTTGGAACCACCTAACACCTTGATACACATCACACGACGCGCACCGCTGTTATCTGCGATATCCAGATATGTCTGCGTCTGTATCATTGCCTTAACTCCACTCTCAATCGGTTCTTACACCGTAATGTTTACTTAGTCATTTTTCCAAAAAAGAGACGACTCTTGCCGAACCCTCACTGAATGACTGCTGCTTTTCTATCTACCGAGGTCAGCTTCCAGGCTTTGCTCTTTGAAATGGGTTTTGTTTCTTCTATCGTTACCAGGTCACCTTCCTGGCATACATTTTCCGGATCGTGAGCATGGATCTTGTTGGAGCGCTTCATGTACTTACCGTATAGCGGATGCTTGACCAGACGCTCAACCTGAACGGTGATAGTCTTATCCATCTTGTTACTCACAACCGTACCATTTAGGGTACGTGCATCATTTGTCTTGCTCATTCACTTACCTTTGCTTTTTCGGTGATCACAGTTTTTACCCGAGCAATATCGCGACGAACTGTTTTCAGTAAATGTGTCTGCCCCAATTGACCAGTAGACTGCTGCATACGACTGGTGAACAGGTCCCGGGTCAGATCCACCAGGGTTTCCTGGAGTTCCTCGACTGACTTATCTCTTAATTCTGAAGCTTTCATATCGATCTCACCGTCACATTACGGAGCGTTTAACAAATGCCGTGGGGAACGGTAGTTTTGCAGCTGCCAGCCTGAATGCCTGACGCGCCACTTCCTCCGTAACACCTTCCATTTCGTAGAGCATTTTGCCCGGCTTGACCTGAGCCACCCAGTATTCAACATTACCCTTACCCTTACCCTGGCGAACCTCAAGGGGCTTGTTGGTAATTGGCTTGTCAGGAAAAACTCTTATCCAAATCTGCCCGCCACGTTTGACATGCCTAGTCATAGCTCGACGACCCGCTTCAATCTGGCGTGCAGTCATACGACCACGGGCTGTAGATTTCAGCCCGTATTCACCGAAACTGACGCTGCTGCCACGGTGTGCCAGACCCCTGTTACGGCCTTTCTGTTGTTTCCTGAATTTCGTTCTCTTGGGCTGTAACATCTATTCCTATCCAAAAGTCTGAACGTTATTTTGTTGATCTTTGCCTTCTTCACGCTGGCCCAATATCTCACCTTTGAATATCCAGATCTTGATACCAAGAATCCCGTAGGTGGTCAGTGCCTCGGCTGTCGCGTAGTCAATATCAGCGCGCAATGTGTGCAGCGGTACCCGACCTTCATGGTAGGTTTCTGAACGAGCAATCTCTGCACCGTTGAGTCGGCCGGCCACTCTTACCTTGATACCCTCTGCTCCGAGGCGCATCGTGTTCTGTATGACACGCTTCATGGCTCTTCGAAACTGAACTCGACGTTCCAATTGCTGCGCGACGTTTTGTGCGACGAGATATGCATCCAATTCCGGCTTCCTGATTTCCTCGATGTTGATATGCACCGGTACTTTCATCAAATTTGTGACTTCTCTGCGCAATCTCTCGACATCTTCGCCTTTCTTACCAATCACAATACCCGGGCGAGCAGTATGGATCGTGATTCGCGCTGTCTGGGCAGGTCGTTCAATTTCAATTCTGCTCACCGACGCCTGGGCCAATCGGTTTTGAATATACTCACGCACCGCCATATCGTTATGCAATTTCTCTGCATAGGCGGCTCCGTTTGCGTACCAAATCGAAGTATGCTCTTTAACAATCCCAAGTCTGAATCCTACGGGATGTACTTTTTGGCCCATAATACTTTCCTTACGTTACTTGTCTGTTACTGCAAGCGTAATGTGGCAAGTTCTTTTCAAAATACGATCCGCTCGACCTTTCGCACGGGGACGTATTCTCTTCATTGTTAAACCTTCATCGACGAGTATTTTTGCAACACTCAATTCATCAACATCAGCAGCTTCGTTATGTTCAGCATTGGCAATGGCAGACTCCAATAACTTACGAACCAGGTGTGCACCTTTTTTCGTGCTGAAATTGAGGATATCCAGCGCCTCGCCAACCGCTCTACCGCGGATCTGATCTGCAACCAGACGTACCTTTTGCGCTGATATTTTCGCGCCTGTCAATTTTGCGGCTACTTCCATCGTGATTCCTCTACCTTCTCTAATCGGCTTCTTGTCGTCTTAATTACCGACGTACTTTCTTATCCGCAGCATGGCCACGAAAAGTACGAGTCGCCGAGAACTCACCAAACTTGTGACCAACCATATCTTCAGTAATAAACACCGGGATATGTTGTCTGCCGTTATGAATCTGAACAGTGAATCCAACGCACTCTGGCGTAATCATTGATCGCCGTGACCAGGTTTTAATAGGTCGCTTGTCGTTTGTCTCTCCGGCTCGCCTAATCTTCTTCATTAAATGAAGATCAACAAAGGGGCCTTTTCTTAAACTTCTTGGCACTTCAATTTCTCCTAGCGACTTAATCGTCGTCGGCGAACAATCATGTTGTCAGTTCGCTTGTTCTTTCGAGTCTTGTAACCTTTAGTCGGCATACCCCAGGGCGATACAGGATGACGACCACCAGAAGTCTTGCCTTCACCACCACCATGGGGATGATCGACCGGATTCATAACAACCCCACGTACTGTCGGCCGTACCCCACGCCAACGCTTGGCACCCGCCTTACCTAATGAGGTGAGATTGTGTTCAGAATTACTGACTTCACCCAGGGTAGCTCGACACTCCGCTAATACCTTGCGCATTTCACCCGAGCGCAGTCGCAACGTGACATAGGGACCTTCCTTTGCCACCAGCTGACAGGAAGTGCCCGCACTACGAACCATTTGTGCCCCCTTCCCGGGTTTCAGCTCGATACAGTGAATAACGCTGCCCATGGGAGTGTTTCTCAACGGAAGACAATTACCCGCTTTAATCGGTGCGTCATTTCCTGATTGGACTTCGTCGCCTACGTTGAGATCTTTGGGAGCGATGATGTAACGTCTTTCACCATCTGAATACTTGAGGAGTGCTATGTTTGCGGTTCTATTTGGGTCGTACTCTAGTCTTTCTACTACTGCTTTAATACTGTCTTTGTTTCTTTTGAAGTCAATAATTCGATACTTCTGCTTATGGCCACCGCCAATATGCCGGGTCGTAATACGGCCTTGATTATTCCGGCCACCGGACTTGGACTTTTTGTCCAATAGCGGCTTGTAACCTTCTCCACGGTGCAGCCCTTGGTTTACGACCTTTACGACGAACCGGCGACCTGGCGATGTTGGTTTAGCTTTTACGACTGTCATTTTTGTGACTCGTTACTTATCCGTTTATTAAAAAAAGTGATCAACTGCCTATGCTGGCAAAATCAATCTCATGGCCTTCTTCCAGCCTGACATATGCTTTCTTCCAACTTGGCTTACGACTTACACCTCGAGCATTTCTTTTCACTTTTCCTTTCACGTTAAGAACTGTGACATTCTTAACGACGACGCTGTAGATTTTCTCTACTGCTTCTTTAATCTCTGGCCTGGTTGCATCTCGGGCAACCTTAAACGCAAACTGGTTTGCCTCGTCAGCAATCACTGTCGCCTTCTCTGAAATGTGCGCACCAAGCAGTATCTTGTACATTCTTTCGGTGTTCATGCGAGCATCTCCTCGGCTTTCTTAAGTGCACCCACCGTGAACAGGACCTTCTCGAAGCCAATCAGGTTAACCGGATTCACTCCCTGGACATCGATAACCTCAACATTGCGAAGATTTCGCGCACCGAGGTACAGGTTGTTGTCGACTTCTTCAACCACTACCAGCACATTGCCAAGCTCAAGACTTTTCAGTGTCATCTGCACTTCTTTAGTTTTAGGTGCATCAACTGAAAAATCTTCTGTTACGATCAATCGATCCTGACGAATTAATTCAGATAAGATCGACTGCATCGCACCGCGATACATCTTACGATTCACTTTCTGGCTAAAGTCCTGTGTTTTGGCTGCAAAGGTTTGACCGCCACCACGCCAGATAGGAGAACGGATCGTTCCCGCGCGAGCACGACCGGTGCCTTTTTGACGGAAAGGTTTTCTACCCCCGCCATTAACCTCGGAGCGTGTCTTCTGGGCACGGGTCCCCTGTCTGGCACCTGATAAATATGCCGTTACCACCTGATGAACCAACGGCTCATTGAACTGACGTCCAAATGTTGTTTCAGATACGTCAACCGCCCGATCTGAAACTCCCTTGCCTGGTTCTGAAATATTAAGATTCAAGGTTCCAACTCCACTTAATTCCCGGCTTTAACTGAAGGCTTAACGATGACATCGCCACCTTTCGCCCCCGGCACTGCTCCTTTGATGAGCAGTAAATTGTTTTCTAGGTCAACCCTGATGACTTCCAGGGTTTGTGTCGTCACTTGAGTTGCACCCATATGACCCGCCATCTTCTTGCCTTTAAAGACACGACCTGGTGTCTGGCATTGGCCAATAGACCCTGGCGCCCTGTGTGAGATTGAGTTGCCATGGGTTGCGTCCTGCATTTGAAAGTTGTGACGCTTTACAACACCGGCAAAGCCTTTACCTTTTGACCGGCCTGTGACATCAACCTTCTGGCCTACTTCAAACGCTTCCACGTTCAGGCTGTCCCCAACTGCTAACTCTGTTCCGGCTTCACATCGAAATTCGTAAAGGTGACGACCTGCTTCAGTATTTGCCTTGCTGAAATGTCCAGCAGCGGCCTTGTTCACTTTCGACGCTTTTACCTCACCACAAGTGACCTGAATCGCCTCGTAACCGTCAATCTCGCTGGTTTTTCTCTGGGTAACCCTGTTGGGTGATGCCTCGATCACCGTCACGGGAACGGAATCACCTTCTTCGGTGAACACCCGTGTCATACCCCTCTTTACGCCAATAATGCCAATAGTCATGATTGCTCCATTAGCCCAGGTTTATTTGAACATCGACGCCCGCCGCCAAATCCAGTTTGGTCAGTGCATCGATGAACTTTTCTGTCGGCTCGACGATATCGATCAGGCGTTTGTGTGTTCTAATTTCATATTGGTCCCGCGCATCCTTGTATACATGCGGTGAGATCAACACGGTAAATTTTTCTATTCGAGTCGGTAAAGGTATTGGGCCTCTTACCTGTGCGCCTGTGCGCTTGGCAGTGTTGACAATTTCCTGAGTCGAAACATCAATCAGACGATGATCGAACGCTTTTAGTCGAATTCTAATTCTCTGGTTCTGCATCCAACCCGTCTCCTGAACCGGTAGTTGCTCTAGCTTGGCTCTATTGAAGAGTAGCTAAACATTAAGGCCAAAAAAGCCCCTTCCCGCTGCTGAGGGAGGAGCATTCAATCTTACTGCCTTTTCCCGAAATGGGTCCGGCTACCACTGACCTCCTATCGAGGTCCTGAGTATTCATCACCGTCAGTTTTATAGGCTTTCGGCGAGAATGTGAGGGCGCGAATTATACTAATAATCACACCCTTTACCAGCCTTTTCTCAGCTAATGAGGTAATTAAGCGCTGATTTTGGTAACAACCCCTGCGCCCACGGTACGACCGCCTTCACGGATCGCAA
>JAPYTQ010000073.1:0-12677 GCA_029941905.1 Pseudomonadales bacterium
CATCAGCGCTTACTTTGAACTTCATTGTAACGCTCCAAGGTGTCTACTAAAGTGGCGGTTAGGACGAATAACCAGCCTTTTTCCACATTCAGAAAAGTATCGTCATCCTTGGGGGGTTACCTGCTGTTCCCTCCAGCGATCCATACGGTGAATCCAAGCCTATGTAGGGTGATAGAAAACTTGACGATTTGGATCTGAATCCAGATTCCGGCTGAACGCGACTGTCACCGGTGCATAATCGATGTTTTTGAATTCAGAATAGTGTCGTTGAATCGTCAGACAGCACCGATGGCGGTGAGCGGATAGGTGTGTCACCCGGCTGATCCAGTCCCAGGTGCTTCAGTATCTTTTGGATAACATCTGGATCTTCAATTGACGCAATGATCCGAACCGGCCCACCACACTTTTCACACTCCTCTATATCAATGCGGAACGCCGCCCGGTTAACACACGTTTTAGACGCTGCGCCCACGTCATCGAGTAGGCCTTCGGTTTCGGGTTTTCTCGTTCTTCTCCAGGTTTCTGTTGAATGACATACTCACGCAATTTACTGTTGGGCGAGAACACGCCATGAAGCTATCTGGAGACGTTGCGCTCCAGGTCATGCTCAGAGAAGCCAAACGAAAGAAGATAGCCAGTTTTAAAAAAGAGGACATCACTGTACTCCCAGACGCAGGGAGTACAGTGGCAATCAGGAGAAATAACAAGATTCGTTTTATGGTGGAGAGCTTAGCCAACCACGTGGGTTTTCGAGCATTTCGTTCCGTTTCGCCTCAAGTACAGCATGCATGCTGCTTGCTTTATCAGGCTGATTGACTGAAATGTCATAGGACTCATTGTGATCTGTAATCATATCGAATAACCACGGTCCTTTCGCAATACGAGCAGCTACAGGTGTAGTTCCTCCGGCGTAGGGAATTCTCGGCTCATCATGGTACTTGTAACGCTCGTCCCGGACTGCCCTCAGATTTTCTCCGTCGAAGTAGTAGAGGTAATCATGGGGAGAACCCTGGCCGTCTTCCAGCATCGCCGTCAGGCTCTTCCCGTCAATAGTACGATCAGTCGGGAGCGGAATATCCAGCCAGTCCAGCAGCGTCGGGTACCAGTCCATTCCCATGCTTAGACCCGATACAGACCTGCCCTGCTTGAACCTCGCGGGCCAGTGCACGATCATAGGAACGTGCATTCCGCCCTCAAAAGTATCTGCTTTACGTCCACGATCATGACCTGGACTGCCTTGAAACCAGGGCCCATTGTCACTGGTGATCAGGACAATGGTATTATCATAGACACCATTGGCTTTCAGCGACGTAATGACTCTGGCCACCACATCATCCAGGCCTTCGACGACATCACCGTAAAGGCCGCCGCTGGATCTGCTCTTATCTTCATCCGGCACATACAGCGGGATATGGGGGAAATTGTGGGCCAGGTAAAGAAAAAACGGTTCCTCTTTATGGTTTGAAATGAACTGCTCTGCCTCACGACCGTACCATTCATTCAGTCGACTCTGATCAGCGGGAGCTTCTACTTCTACCGTTTTATTTCTGTACAACGCAAACGGTGTCATGTCATTACTGTACAGAGCGCCAAAAAAGCTATCGAACCCCATGTCATTTGGCAACGAGGGTGACTGATCTCCAAGATGCCACTTCCCGACCATACCGGTGGCATATCCACTGGCCTTCAGCGTGTCAGCTAAAGTAATTTCTTCCGCGGGGAATCGATTGTTGACACCAAAAATCCGGTTGGCATAGTTTATCGGCGATGAACTGGGGAAGAGCACAAGAGGCATACCTGCACGCACAGGGAATCGACCGGTCAGATAACCAGCCCGCGAAGGGGTGCAGACTGGCGCAGGTGAGTAGAAATTAGTCATGGTGAGACCACCGCTGGCCAACTTATCAATCGTCGGGGTCTTTATCGCCTGGCTGCCAGTCATACCGAGATCGCCATAACCTAGGTCATCAAACAGGATGAAAACAATATTGGGTCGATCAGCAGATCGATTCAGCTTCCCTATGCTCTCGAGATAGCGTTTCTTTTCTGTAAGATGGGTTGCATCGTCCTGCTGATCATACAGTACGATTTTTGCTCCCACCCACAGGCCAACCGTCAATACACCGAGCAGCAGCAACGCCCCGATAAACAAACATAATCTCTTCAACCAAATCATAAGTTAACCTCATTTCCTATTGTTCAGTGCCACACTTGGGTAGGTAAGACCATGTCCGAAAGTGAATAGCGGCAGTACTGAGTCGTATGGCACGTCTTCTTTTTGCTTGCGAACAGCATCCATCGACGACGGCATTTCAAACGGTAGCTTTCCTGTCGGGCTGAATTTACCAAAAATGGCATCCAGGAGAACCCCGTCTGTCGCACCGAAATTGGCAATCAACGCTGCGCTTTTCTCACTAATTTCAGGGATGACAGCCGCTCGATCCAGGTAGATGTCCACAATTGTCGGAACCTCATCCATCAGGGCAATGAGTCGCTGCTTCTCTACGCCTTTGAAATCAAGATCACCGGCGTGCATAAAACTTTCGAACAAGCCTTCTCGATGTTCGTAGGGTGCGGACACACGAACAATCGCAAAATCTGCATCGGCCCTGCTTTCTACGACCTGGCCGTAACGCCCTGCGATAGCGGAGTCAATATTCTCAATATAGATCTTCGGTTTACCTGTAAGTGGCAGCACACCCGTTGTTGCCTGGGTGGGATTTTTCAGCAGTACCAGTGATTTCCTCTGTGCTGCAATACCGGCTTTACGAAACTCTTCTGAACCGGCCACCTTTCTAGCCTCGTCAGGATCCAGAAAAGGGGCATCAAACAACCCAAGAGTAAACTTGTCACGGAGCAGTCTTCGTATGGACTGATCAATTCGGTCCTCTTCAACCTGACCTGACCGCACAAGTTCAACAACAATTTCGGGAATGTTTTCACCACCGAACTGGTCAACGCCCGCATCTAACATCTTGAGCACCCGCTCGGATTCATTCAGATGTTCAACGCCCCAGGCTCTTGCTTCAAGAATCGTAACGCCAAATATTGAAAACTCTGTGATGAGTCCCCAGTCCGAGCAGATCACGCCATCAAAGCCATACTTATCTCTTAGCATTCCAGTCATAACTTCTTTATTGAAGGCAAACCCAACATCCTCACTGGTCTGACTAACCGGAATACCGTAGTAAGGCATAATCTGCGCTGCGTTCGCCGCGAAAGCGCCTTTTTCGAACGGGATCAGATGATAATCAAAGTTATCGCCCGGGTAGACCTGCTCCTTACCATAGGTAAAGTGCGCGTCCTCACCATCTTTCTGCGGTCCCCCGCCTGGGAAATGTTTGACCATGGTTGCTACACTGTCGGGCCCCAGTTCATCACCCTGGAACCCTTTTACATAGGCATAAACTGTCTTGGCCGACAGCTCAGCATCTTCACCGAAGGTACCGGCCGCGCGGGCCCAACGAGGCTCCGTCGCAAGGTCAGCCATGGGGTGGAGGGCGAGACGGATACCAACCGAGAGATACTCTTGGCGCGCTATGTCGCCAAATGCTTCAACCATTTCAGCATCACGCGCAGCAGCCAATCCCAGGGGTTCGGGCCACAAAGAGAAATGCTCAGAAGAAATACTGGCCGCTGGGTTGTATCCAAAAGCATGCCTGGGATCTGATGCGATCGTGATGGGGATACCCAGCCGAGTCCGTTCGGCGAGCTTCTGCAGATTGTTCTGCCATGTCACCAGCCTCCCTGGTTCTGGCGTCGCCATGACATTGAAATGGTTCATCAGTTTGTTCACCACATAGTCCGAGTTGCTTGGAAATGCGAAGGTAAAAGGATTATCCGGGTCAGGAAATTCCTGCAGGCCGCCATCCATGCCTACCCCAATCATCGTGATGAACATCATTCCGGCTTTTTCTTCCAGCGTCATTTGCGAAATAATGTCATCAACCCGTGCCTCTGTTTCCAGACCCGAGTTTTCATAGGCATCAAGTCGTCCATTTTTATTCAAGTCACGATAAGAGAAACCATTATGGTCGAGCGTTGGCGCCTCGTTTCCAGCGTTGGCAATGTTCTGGTTCGATTGAACGGCTAAATAGCCGGAATAACCGCCAACTGCTAACAGGACTGCCGCCAGGACAGCAACAATGCTAATCCCGAGATACCGAACTGCTTTTATCATCATCAGGTCTTTTCCTTCACTTCAAATAGGTATCGGATTTTGCCCGGTTTAGAACTGACTAAGGCTTAGTTTCTTAACTGAACCGACCAAACCCAGGTCTTCTTTAATCACGACGCGTAGCGGAATATTCTCGAGGTACGATCGAAAGCGTCCTTTTGCCTCGAACCGTTCCCTGAGTTCGCTGGCTTCTGCGAATTCAATCAACTGGGGCGCGATACCCCCAGCTATGTATACGCCGCCTTTGGCGCCCAAGGTAAGTGCCAGGTTTCCTGCGACTGAACCCAGCACCGCAAAGAACGTCGACAACGCTTCCACTGCCAGTCCGTCCTGACGGGCTTGCGCAGCCTGACTCACAGCCTCCGGCGTATCAAATCGTGGTGTGTTGTTAACTGACGTGGCAAGCGCCTGATAGATATTAAGGAGACCGCTGCCTGACAGCAGGCGTTCAACGGATACCCGTCCGAATTCTGCCTGCAAAGCCTTCAGTATCAGAATTTCCTGACTGCTGGCCGGTGCAAAGTCGACATGCCCGCCTTCACCCTCGATGACGGAATACCCGGCACCGACAGGTAGAAGCGAACAGACACCCAGACCGGTGCCCGGTCCAAGAATTGCGATAGGTCGACCGGGTACAGGCTGACCGCGGCCAACTTCGTGCCAGTCCTCCGGGTTGAGATCTGTTACCGCATACCCAACGGCAGCAAAATCATTGATGAACTCAACACTAATGCCACCCAGCATTGCTGAAACCTCAGCCCTGTCGATTGTCCAGGTGCTGTTTGTCAGGTGAAGACAATCACTCTCTACGGCACAGGCAACTGCAAAGCATGCTCCCTCAGGCTGCGGTTTCCATGTCTGGACTGAGGCGATTCCGGTCAGAAAAGCCGACAACATGTCGGAGAAATTTTCATGCTGGGAAACCGTGTACTGCTCCACCAGTTGCAGCCTGCTGGTGGCATAATCCTCAATACCCAGACGGGCGTTTGTGCCACCGATATCAGCGACGAGGTTCCAGGCAACGCTTGAAGTACCGTTCAATTTATTCATATGTCTCACAGCGTACATCGGGTAACGCCAGGAATTCTCTTGCAATCGACAGCGTCATGTCTCCGGTTGGGAAGAAGGCCGCTTCAGAACGCAGCGTAACTTCTATCGCGCCAATACCTGCACCACGCAATGTTGGCAGTGGTACCGCGCTCGTCACATCTTCTATAACAGCCACCGGGACAACCCGCACTTCGCTGAAAAGATCTGTCGTGTCCATTATCTCAACACGCTGGCACGGGCTTCCGCCGATCCAACCTGGGTTCTGAACGGGTTGAACAGTTCTTCCCCCATACCTAAGTGATGTTCCGATAGCTTAAGCACAACTGGAGGCCTGGAATCAAGGTCTGCTTCAACAGTGAATGTGCATGCTTCCGCATCAATGGTGCCGAGGCCTCTATACTGAATACATCCGATCAGTCCACCGTTTGCAGCATCAGGTGTTGTCTGGATAGCGGCATGCAGTCGTCCCCGGATCATTTAACAAATCAGCATCGCATGCTGGGTTACCAGACGCCGCCAGGTAAAAAGAATTCATGGTCTGATACTTGATGGTAGTCTCTCGGGATTAGTATCCGGAGACAGGTCAATCAGGTTGTCTGCGACAACAACTTCCTTTTCAAGAATAAAGCTGGCGACTGATCGAATGTCACGGGACGAAGCGCCAACACTGACCAGATACTCACCGCCTTCAGCAAGCCAGGCAGCTCGATCATCATGGAAAGAGGCAAGGTCATTCGACGACAGCTCAAAGGTCACTGTTTCCGATGCTCCTGGTGGGAGTTCACTTGTCTTGGCGAAGCCCTTAAGTTCTTTTGCTGGTTTTACCAGGTTTCCCTCAGGTGCTGAGACATAGAGCTGGATCACTTCCCTGCCTGCTACAGCACCGGCGTTGGTTACAGTGACAGTAATGGAAAATCCACCATTAGCGGCTATTGTGACGTCGCTGTATTCGAACCTCGTGTAAGAGAGGCCATAACCGAATTCATAAGCAGGAGATACATCAAAGGTATCGTAATATCGATAGCCGACAAAAATGTCATCTTCGTACTCAACGCGCGAAGGCTTTGCTTTGAGCAGACCACCGGCAATTGAAATCTCTTCGCCCGGTATTTCTACGCCTGGAAAGGTATCGGACGACGGCACGTCTTCATACCGGATGGGGAAAGTTGTCGGTAGTTTTCCGGATGGGTTCACGTCACCGGTCAGAACATCCACTACGGCATTTCCCGCCTCCTGACCACCTTGCCAGGGAAGCAGAATCGCATCTGCTTGACCCCGCCAGCTTGCCGTTTCGATCACATTGCCTATATTCAGGATTACAACAACTTTCTTCCCTGCGCGATGAAAAGCGCTGGAAACCCCATCAATCATGGCTCGTTCGGCTTCAGTCAGATAAAAGTCACCTTTCAGCCCACGGTCCTGGAATTCCCCTGAATTTCGTCCGATGGTGAGCAGGGCGATGTCGTTAGCAACCGCGGCACCGTCCAGTAAATCACTACCGAGAGGCATTTCAGGCAGCGGCGGAACCGACTCAAAGAAGAACTTTTTCTTGGGAAGTTTGAGCTTCTCCCCCGCAATATAGGGCTCATAAATTTCCTGCAGCGACTTGTCGACTTCATATTCACGGTTAGTTAGCCCATCTATCAGAGCCACTGTGTAAGACTCATTAACATCGCCGCTACCTGTGCCGCCGGAAACGAACTCATAGGAACCGATGCCGAAAGTCGCAATTTTCTTCGTAGAAAACGTCAGTGGAAGCACTCGTTTTTCGTTCTTCAGCAGTACAGCACTTTCTGCTGCAGCCACTCTCGCCGTCTTGGCATTGGCTTTAAGATCGGGATCATCACTATGGGCATAACCGGCAAAGGTTGGCGACTTAAACACCATCTCAATAATCAAAGCGACATTGCGATCTAGTATTGCCTCATCCAGATCGCCGTTCAGCACCGCCTCATGAATCTGCAATGTACGATTCTCCTGACCCGGCATCAGCAGTTCGTTACCCGCAATCATCTGTGCGACAGGATCATATCCAGCAAACCAGTCCGTCATGACAACGCCGCTGAATCCCCACTCTTCGCGAAGAACATCAACCAGCAACGGCCTGTGCTCGGACACCGCAATGCCGTTGACTTTATTGTAGGCGCTCATAATCGCCCAGGGATCAGACTTCTTTACAGCAATCTCAAAACCGCGCAGGTAGATCTCTCGCAGTGCACGCTCACCGACTATAGTATCAACCATGACCCGGTTGGTTTCCTGATTGTTGGCCACATAGTGTTTAGGTGTTGCACCAACGCCGACTGATTCGACACCGTTAATCAGCGCGCCAGCCATATGGCCACTCAAAAAAGGATCTTCAGAATAGTATTCAAAGTTTCTGCCACCTCGTGGGTCCCGGTGAATATTCATACCTGGAGCAAGCAGTACGTCCACACCGTACTCCTTCGCCTCGTCGCCCATTGCCCTGCCCACTGATTCGATCAGGTCAGTATCCCAGGACGAAGCCAGCGATGTTTCAATCGGAAACGCGGTGGCGTAGTAGGTTCGTTCCTCTCCGGTACGCTTTGGCCAGATTCGCAAACCCGCAGGTCCATCGGCGAGCACAATAGAAGGAATACCCAGTTCATCGATCGGATACGTATAGCCAGCCGCACCGGGTACTGTTTCGAAGTCACCAGGCTGGTCCAGGTTCATGTTCATACCCAGGCCGCTGACCAGACGAACCTTCTGTTCGAGGGTCAAGCGCGACAGCAGGTCAGCCACCCGGGCAACCATCTGTGCTGACTCATCTTCATAGGTATCTAATCGACCATTATTGTTAAGATCACGATAGCCTGCTTCGACAGGAGCCTGTCCGCCTTGGGGCGCAGAAGCGGTTTCCGACGTGTCACAGCCTGTCAGCGCAAAAACAGTGAGCATCAAAGACCAAAAAGTGACCAATAGCTTCATCGGGTTCAGTACCTGCATCAATTTGTTTGTCCCTCAACCGTAAATTTGATCTCGCACCCCTTCAACCCGTAATAAACAATATAGAGATAGCAGACAGCAGGAAGAATGAAGGAAAGCTGCAGTCCGATTGCATCAGCCAGTATGCCCTGCGCCAGAGGAATGATTGCACCACCAACAATTGCGAGGCACAGCAGGCCTGAACCTTTGCTTGTGTAAGGTCCGAGCCCCTGTACCGCTAGGCTGAAAATGGTCGGGAACATGATCGAGTTACACAGTCCCACGGCCAGTATCGCCCACATGGCTATCGACCCACTGCCAAGTATGACCATAGCAAGCAGAATTACTGAAGCAACAGCATTGAACGCGAGCAAAGAACCTGGCTTTACCCGGGTCATGGCAACGGATCCAATAAATCTACCGACCATGGCGCCGCCCCAGTAGTAGGCGACATAACCCGCTGCCTCGGTTTCCGGCATCCCGGCAATGTTAGATTCACCCAGATAGCTGATCAGCAAGCTGCCGATCGATACTTCTGCCCCGACGTAAATGAAAATCCCGAGCGCGCCCAGGGCGAGATGTGAAAACTGCCAGATGGATCCGGATTCGTGCGACGAAGATGCAGCTGCCGATTCGTCATCAAAAACTGGCAGTTTCAGCAGGCTGAAGATCACCGCTAGAACAAACAGGGCACCCGCCAGTATCAGATAAGGCACCTTGACAGCATCCGCTTCTTGCTCACGAAAAGTCGCCACTTCTTCTGCTGCGATACTCGCAATGTCAGCCGAGAATTCAGAGGTAGCGGCAAGGATCATAAACGCACCAAAGAACGGGGCAACTGTCGTTCCCAGTGAATTAAACGCCTGTGTCATCGTTAACCGACTGGGCGCTGTCCCGACAGGCCCTAGAATCACCACATAGGGGTTTGCAGCAACCTGCAAAATCGTAATGCCTGATGCTAGGACAAACAAAGCTCCCAGAAAAAGACCGTACTCCCGTAACGAAGCCGCCGGATTAAACAGGCCACAACCAACTCCGGCGATGACCAGGCCGACCACGATCCCACGTTTGTAACCGATTCTGTGAACCAGCGCGCCAGCCGGAATCGACATGACAAAGTAGGCGCCGAAGAAGCAGAACTGGATCAACATGGCCTCGGCATAATTGAGTGAGAACACATTCTTCAGATGTGGGATCAGAATATCGTTCAGGCAGGTAATAAAGCCCCACATGAAAAAGAGGCTAGTCAATGCCGTTAATGCAAACCTGTAGTTAGCTGCTTCGTGGGCGTCGCCCTGTTCAATTCTGCCGGGTACCGTAGAATCCACTGCTCAAGTTCCTCAATTGGGATTTTTATTATGATTTCCCGCCAAATTCTGGCTTGAGGCGATGCCAAACCGCCACGGCGTCGAGTTTGATAGTGTCCATATTTGATATCGCTGTCAATTATTCTGGAAAAGAATAGTAACTCGACCCGAACTCTTTTTTTTTAACCCGTTGTTTATTATGGCTTTATATAATTCAATGTCTTCCCGTATCCGTGGAAAGACGTCCTGCACGATAATATTTAATTATCAGGCGCCCCAGCGCTTCGCCGGTAGCGGACTGACTCAAAAAGAGTGCATTGGCGGCTTCGGTGACGCTGGAGCGTATCAACAGCTCATGCAGTATTGGCAGAAGGTTCAGGTTAACGGCTCTCAATGACTTCAACGCCTTTCTCCATCGATTTTGCCTATGACATAGCTGGGTAATGGGCCGCTATTCACGATTATCAGGGGTAGTTCTAGCCACTAATGCCTTTTCTATAAGATTGGTCCATCGGGCAGGCCGATACAAACGCATACGAATGTCCTGTTTCTTTGTAGCCATAAACCCAAATATTATCTTTGAAGAATCACAAAAGTCAGCATTTAGGTAGGCATATGTGCTAGCCCTGTCATTCATTTTCAGCTATGTTCTAACGGGGTTGCGCAATTAACAGGTGCAGATTTTCCTACTGACGGGCAGAGCGTCGAACTCAAATAACGTAGCGCGAACAAGGATAATATTATGAAAATCAGGTCGATAACTTACGGCGTACTTGTAGGCGCCCTTACCGCATTGGCATCGAGTGCCGCCACGGCAGAAAACATCCTGCAAATTGAGGAAATTGTCGTTACCGCACAGAAGCGGGAGCAGAGTATCCAGGATGTCCCGGTTTCTGTTACAGCAATTAGTGCTGAAATGATATCCAGTTTTGGCTTGCAGAGCACTGGAGATATTGCGCGACTATCGTCTTCGCTCACGGTGACCGAAAGTAACAACAAGACCAACAGTGCTTTTAGTATTCGCGGTATCGGTACGAACCTGTTTGGTATTGGAATCGAGCAGGGCGTGGCTGTTATCGTCGATGATGTCGCCAAGGTCCAGCAGGGCCAGGGCCTGGCGAATATGGTGGATATTGAGCGCATAGAAGTGCTCCGCGGTCCGCAAAGTACTCTCTTTGGTAAAGCTTCTTCTGCCGGTGTCATCAGCATCACCACCAAGGGCCCGTCTGATGAGTTCGAGGGGTCTGTTGAGCTGACGGCAACGGACGAGAGCTATTACAAGGTAATAGCATCTGTATCGGGCCCAATCTCTGACAATGCTGGGTTTCGCCTCACTGCACACTCAGCTGACCTTGATGGCTGGGTCGATAATCTAGCCACCGGTCTTGATGACTTCAATAGCGAAGAAAGCAAGGGTTTCAGCGGCAAGTTGTACTGGGGAATAAACGACAACGTCGACCTTCAACTGAAAGCCTATGTTACAGAAGAGGAGAGTCAATGCTGTGCACGTGTTCTTGGCGGGTTTGAACCAGGAGCAGCGCTGTTTGGCGCTATACCTCAATCCGTTTTTGCCGCAGGCATCAATGCTACAGATGACAACACAACGGTTCGGTACGACACACTGCCGAATAGCGACAATGATTCACAAGGCGTAAGTGCTCGACTCAGTGTTGATATCGGTGATTTTCAACTGGTATCGATTACCGCGTATGACGAATGGGACTACACCAACAGTGAAGACGTGGACTTAAGTGAACTCGATGTGCTGGCAATATTTACCGGCGGGGCTGTCAGCGGCAATTTCTACTCAGATAGCGTTCGCGAACTGGAGTTCTTTTCCCAGGAACTGCGTCTATTATCGCCGACCTACGACAACTATGACTATCTGCTTGGCTTTTACTACTCAGATACGGACGTGGACCGTTCATTTTTCCGGATTCTACCTGTGGCGCCAGCGAATTTTGATGCTTTTGCGAGTAATGAAAACTATGCGGTTTTTGGCCAGCTGAACTGGCGTCCAAGTCAGAACACAACAGTTAGCCTGGGATTACGCTATGTCGATGAGGAAATAAGTACGGTAGTCACAGACTTTGCCGTGGCAACACCAATAACCATAGTTGCAGATGATGAGGATGATGCGGTCACCGGCAAAATATCGGTTCAACGCTTTTTGAATGACAATTCAATGATCTTTGCAAGCTATACGCGAGGTCATAAAGCGCAGGCGTACGACATCACGGCTGGATTTTCTCAGAGCAATGCCGACAACCCGATCAAGCCTGAAACAGCCAATGCGTTCGAAATTGGTATAAAAAGTACGTTGTGGGATCAGCGAATGCAGTTGAATGTTACGGCGTTCCAGACGACTTATGATGATTTTCAGGTGCAAACTGCTATTACTACCGGACCCACAATTGTGTTCAGGAAAGCGAATGTCGGTGAGTTAGAGACGAGGGGTATTGAACTTGAATCCCTGACACTGTTGTCCGAACGCTTTAGCTTGATATTCAATGCCGCTTATATCGATGCAGTCGTCAACGAATACAGTGGCGCGCAATGTTATCGCTACCAGACAGAGGCGCAGGGTTGTATTGCTGGATTTCAGACTGTTGATGGCGGTGAATTACCGAATTCGCCTGAGTGGAAGTACACGATTGCACTCGAGTATCAGCAGGGCCTGGTTAACCTGCCTTTTGATCTTTATGCCAATGTTTTATACGTGTGGCAGGATGAAATCAGCTTTGGCCTTTCGCAAGCTCCATTTATGAAAGAGGACAGCTATGGTATTGCGAATCTTCGATTTGGGATCGTTGACAAAGAAGACCGCTACGAAGTTACCGCATTTGTAAACAATGTCTTTGACGAAAGCTACCGAAGTGAGCTAATAGATTTTGGTGTTCTTTTTGGCAACACGACGGCACTTGTACATATTACGCCTCGTAATGCCGAACGCTATGCGGGTGTGACCGCAAAATTCAAGTTTTGATGCCGCATAGATCCATATACCCCATGATCTAATCCTCGGAGGTAGGCAGCACGCCCTCCTCCGTAAAGCTAAGGTATGATTGTTTAATTTAGAAGACGCTTGACAGTAGAATACGGAAAATTATCCACGATCGCTGATGTCACGAAGCTCGCTGGTGTGTATCACCAAAAAAAACATTGCGAGGGAAATTTTTGCCAACCATTGGGGA
>JAPYTQ010000074.1:0-12467 GCA_029941905.1 Pseudomonadales bacterium
ATATCCATCATTGATGGTAGCTCTCGGATCTAGGCGGGGCGTCTATATCTTCTATTCTCAGGAAACTGTCCAATGGTTGGAAGAAAACCCACAGCCATCTTTAATATTGATGGATATCGAGCTTTCCGATGGACGTTGTTTTCATATATTTGATTTGTGCGACATCGACTGCCCGGTCATTTTTTGCACGCCTTACGATCAGTATGCGCTTGAAGCATTTAACGCCAACGGCATTCAATACCTACTCAAACCCATTTCCAGGAATCATCTATTCGGTGCGTTGCAACGATTCAATCGCTTTACTACGCCGAAACGCGGACCAAGGAGCTAAAAGTCTGGTTAGGATCGCGTTGCTAATTCAGGTGGCTGTATCGGCCACCTGAATGCTTATAAATATCGGTATCAACGATTGAGATCATTCCAGCTCATTAGCGCATTGTAGACAAATGCATGATCATGTCGGTTCACATCCCGATGCATGGGGTTCCAGTTAAACAAGACGACATGGCCTTTGCCCTGCGCCCGGGATATCAACGCTGGTTCTCCATCGATAGCTTTGGCTCCACTGACGATACCCCCCGATATGACCAGCGGTGGTTTTTTCTTTTTACTTTTGTCATCTTCGGCTTCTTGGTCTTGGGGGGCATCCGGATCTTCTTTATAGTCTTTGACGCCAAACTGCAGGCTGACCCAATCCCGTCGATGATCCTTCACAGAAAATATCGGTCCGTTACCACGAAAGACATGCGTCAACTCGTCGTAGCCATAGACCAGCGGTGACGTCGAGGTTACTTTGGCGGCGAGTATTGACCCAGGTGTATTCATTTTTGCGGGTCGTTTTACACTGATGTCAGTAACAAGCCCTGATTCTGCAGCAATCACACCGCCAGAGGCCAACGTAATCAAGGTTCCACCATCGTCGACAAATTTTTCGATTTCCATCATGCCGCTGAATCCGATACCGCCGGTGATATCCTCGCTGCTCAGCAGGTGGCCAATATTGGGCGACATCTGGCTTTGTGTGTAGGCCAGGGGTGACCACTTGGTATCAACTCCCGCTAACACATCCTTGAACGTCGTATTGGCTCTAAACGCGGGGACCAGAATGACATCATACTTGTCACGCAGGTTTCCCTTTTTGAGTTCGCCTTTTGCTAACAGCGTAAACGGCACGCTGGCTTCATCCAGGCTATATCTCACCCAGCCTGCATTCTGGGTACTCACCCACGAATGTAACACCGCAATTCTCGGCAGGTCCAGAGGATGCATGGCGACTTCTGGTTTCTTCCTTAACGAAGTGACGTCGATAAAATGCTTGCCAAGAACGCCACGTACCTGGGCCCGATTATCATCGTTGACCGAAACCAACAGGCTGCCTTTCGGAAAGGACTTGCGTCCTTGCTTGAATTCCTCATCCACCATATCAACCGGAACGTCCCCAAGCGCAAATCGAATCGGCCCCAGTTCTGCCTGTCCGTGGTGTGGAATCACAAGGTAGTTGCCTTTCGAAGGCACGTTACCCGCTTTAAGAAACGGCTCGCTGGTTTCAAATTCGGACGAATTGTGATCCAGCACTGCCTTCTCTAGAATTGGCTTAACATCAACACCATAAGACAACCCGAGCGTCCAGCCGACGTCATCGTAAGGGGGTACCTGGACCTTCTCCGGGAACTTTTGTTTTTCCAGCAGTGTTTTCGCCAGCGGCCCAAATGGCTGGTTGAGCTTGATCAAGAGATCTCCCTTTTTAACCTTGACCTTGCCGAAAGTTTTACTTTTCTCTGCCTGTTGAATCTCTATGGCATGACGGTTCAGCACTTTCACCAGATAGTTGGCACCGGCACGATCTTTTTGTTCCGCCGGAATGACGAATGCAAATACGGGTCCATCGTCTGCCGCATGTAGCGCGTTTACACCCTTCTGGTAATAGTTATTGAGGAACATTTTTTTGCTGTTGGAGACCATTTCCAGAGATGCAATCACGCCAGATTGCATGTAATTGGTATTGTTTCGCATTGACCAGGTCAGCTCCCTCGGTGGTGGTGATGCGCGATACCAGGTCTTTTTGGTCACCTTCTCTTCGGCGAACTTGTAACCTTTGAGAGTTCGTTCCATGGTTTCTGCACTGGCGTTACCAAAGGTCTCATAAAAACGCCCCATGGCATTGTGGTTGTTCGTCGTCCAGAGTAAATAGCCGGGATACCAGCCGGTGTAATAACCCCAGGTCCAGACACCCTCTAATCCCAGCCCGGTCAACCGTGAAATCTCGTAGCTGGACAACGCCTGCCATTCGCCAATGGTTATTGGGCTCACACCCGGGTTATAGGGCCCGGTACCACCGGCAACGTACAGTAACGGGACTGATTCATGTAGATCCAGGCTGATTGTGGGCTGCCATTCGTACACTCCCTGGGTGTAGTTACGCGTTAATGGTTGGCTGATGGAGATGCCATCGCGGTTATTGTCGTGGTACGTGTAGTGGCCCCAAAAGGGTACGGAAGCGGGAGGGCGATCATAGTAGTCTGTCTTACCTTTCTGGTGAAGACGATACCAGTCGACTTGCCTGGCACGACCGTCAACTTCGGTGACCGGGGTGATCAACGTGATGATGTTATTGCGTATATCGGTGAAGGGCTGCCGTGTTTCCACCACTAATCGATACGCAAGTTCCATTACCATTTCCGGTGGTCCGAGCTCGGGCGAATGGAGCCCGGCGGTCATCCAGAATATCGGTTTGGCTTTTTCGACGATAACATCAGCTTCAGCCTGGCTGGTCGCACGTGGATCAGACAGGGCGCGTAAATAGTCGCGATATTCATCCAGATCCTCCAGGGTTTGCTCATCTGCCAGCACTGCCATCAGCATGTCCCTGCCTTCAAAAGAGCGACCCAGGCTAACAACTTTTATTCGCGTGGAGTGCTTGGCCAGTTCTTTGAAATAGCCGTGAATTTCTTCGACCTGGGTTAACTTGCCCGGTGTCCCAATGACGTAACCAAGATAGTCTCGGGGGCTTGGGATTGTGGGGTGTTCGGGTAGTCGCTCTACCCAGCGCGTCTGGTATTTGGGATCTGTCACCGATTCGGCAATCGTCCGGGTTGCCACCGCGTCAACGTTAAGCGTGCCCACCATTTCAGCCGCGATCGAATGACCCGGGTTTAGGAAAATCACCGTGAGAGCGATCGTTATCATAAGGTACAATTTTGCTGGCATGGAATCTTCCCTTAAACGGATTGGGTTCTTTAATGGATAGGTATATGGACAGGAATCAAAACAGGAATCAATAGAAAATAAACCACATGTTAGTAAGAACGGTCAAGTGAGTCTGATTTGTGGTAAATTTCTTTTGCTGCGCCCGGCAGCATATTGAGCATTAACTGATATCGAGAGCCAGGCAAATGACACACAGTCAAGACTTTGTAATGAACCAGACCATGTTGAGAATTAAGGATCCATCGAAGTCAGTACCCTTCTATGAGAATGTGCTTGGTATGACATTGCTGGAAAAATTCGATTTCCCTGACATGGAATTTAGCCTGTACTTTATGGGTTATCCCGTCGAGAGTGTCCCGGAGGATGCTGCGGCCCGGGCGAAATGGATTTTCGAACAACCTGCGCTGCTTGAGTGAACGCACAATTATGGAACAGAGGCGGATGCTGATTTTTCATATCACAACAGCAATGATGAACCACGCGGTTTTGGGCATATTGGAATTTCCGTGCCCGATGTGTATGTAGCCTGTGAGCGCTTTGATGAATTTGACGTTGAATATGTGAAGCGGCCTGATGATGGCACCATGAAAGGGCTTGCGTTCATTAAGGATCCAGACGGCTATTGGATCGAGATACTGTCTGCAACCGGGCTGCGCGATTTGATCTTGAAAAAATGAACTTCTTGTCGATTTCCGGCAAGCTGGTAATTTAACACCACAGAGGAAAGCGATATGTCGTTACCACAAAATATTAGTCCAGTGAATAGTGAGTTAATGGACACGCTGGTCGAAGCTTCGAAAATGGACTGGATCCAGACCGATGAAAAGGCGTTTATGAAGATACTCTTCACCGGTTCAGAAAGTGGCACTTGGGCCGTTTTGCTCAAGTGGCTGAAAGGTTACGTTGCAACACCTCATAAGCACTTAAGCGGTTCCCATACTTTCATTTTAAGTGGCAAATTACAGGTACGCGACGGCGTGCTTAACGCCGGGGACTATGTCTATGAACCCAATGGCATGTTACACGGCGAAACCACGGCCCTTGAGGAAACTGAATACCTGTTCATCAGCAACGGCCCCGTCCTGTTCTTCGACGACGAAAAGTTCACCGGTTACCTCGGTTGGGAAGAACTGCAACGAATGCAGAACGCCTGAGGACACGCGTTATAAACAGGGACACTCATCGAGTAGCCCAACCTGCGGCGGCTTCATCGGTCGTTTCGATGCGGGATAGATTACGATCCTTAAGGTGTGAGAGGCACTCAACCGCCCAATCCCCCTGAAGTTCTGGTATCAAACCCGGTAGCAAGCACCAGGATATCAAAGTCATGGCTACCCGCTGAGGTTTTCAAACCGGTTTCGGTAATCTCCTGGATCGGTGATTCACGCAGGTCGACAAGCTCGACATTGGGTTGGTTAAAAATGTCCGCCTTTCTGCCACGCAGCTTCAAAGATCGCATGGCGAATTTCTTCGAAAACTTCCTTTGCGCCGCGATCATCAGCGACGATATCAAACATTGTTGAACTGGACACCGCACGTTGGCGGAACTTGGCAGGGTAAGATGGCTTTAACATCTCCTGTGTCTCAACGCTGAGCTTACGTTGCTGCATCGATAACGCGATCATTGGGGTGCATCACAATTGGCTGACGTAGCGAATGATTGCTTCAAATGCGCGGGCATCATATTTCCTGCCGTTTTCGTGATAACCACTGAGGGTGGGCCATGAGGAGAACTTAACAATGACAAGCCCCGCTTCAGGAAGTATGGTTATACGCTGCCCAGCGACCCCAACCGCCGAGTAGGAATTAGAATTGACCCACCACTGGCTACGGTAGGAAGTTCCAGGAAACCCTGTTTCAATCGCACCGTTCTGAATGTCATCGACGAATTGTTGAGGCACTATCCGCGTGCCATTATGTTTGCCTTTCTGCAGCATCATCAAGCCAAACCTGCCTGCATCGCGCAGGGTTGCATTGAAACCGGCACCCATCCAAGGTGTGCCCTGCAAATCAGTAATGACATAGGCATCGCGTTCAGCGCCCAACTTGGACCAAATTTCCGTGGTCAGCATTTCTGCAAGATGCCTTTTGGTGGCACGTTGCAAAACCCATCCCAGCGCATCTGTATTGGCAGTGACATAGTGAAACTTTTCCCCATGCGTGCCTGCTTTTCTAAAGTTGGGCAGAACGTCGTACAGCGCCAGGCCTGTGGGATTGGGATTCGCGTTAGACGCTGCCGAATAGACATAAACATCGGCCTTTGGATCATCATAATTTTCGGAATAATCTATTCCAATGGTCATGTCCATCAATTGTCGCACTGTGGCGCCTTCATAAGCGCCACCTGCCATTTCTGGCACGTAGTGGGTAATTTGGGCATTGACGTCGAGTTGACCCCGCTGAGCGAGAATACCGGCAAGACTCCCGGTAAAAGACTTACTCATGGAAAAAAAGTTGTGATAAGAATCGGCGCCCATTTCATTCATGTAGGTTTCACTGATGATCTTTCCCTTGTGCAGAACAAGAAAACCGTCGGTGTAACTTGATTCCAGCCAGTCAGTAATCGAGCCTGGCTTGCCGCCCAGTGTTTCAACGGCTAGTTCATTTACTGGTAATTTGCTTGTTGCCAACTCAGAAACTGGGCCGGACCCGCGTGAAATTCGTCGGGTTGCGGTAATCTCACGAACATGTTGCAAACCCCAACGATTAAACGGCCCAACATACCAGTTAGCTTTGGTGACCCTGGCGCTTTCATCGGGTGGTGCGCCTTGCATAAAGTCAGCCGCCCCCGGGGCCGCGTCGACTATATTGGGGAGGAGAATCAAGGATACGATTAACAATAGGGTTTTGTTGGACATGCGTGCTCTCGTCGTTTCTCTAATATTAGTGAACCCCAACTCTAATGGGCTTACCCGGGAAGATATTGTCGATCAGTACTCCATGGTCAATGACAGCAATGCCGTTGACGAAAACGTACTCTATGCCTGCCGAATACTGGGCGGGTTTAGTGTAGGTCGCCCGATCAATAATTGTTTTTGGGTCAAACAGAGTGATATCGGCATCGGCACCGACTTGCAGGCGCCCCTTCTTCTTCATGGAAGGAACGTAGGTATAACCTCGAGCCCAGGGGTGCCCGGCGCTTGTGCCATAGTTAGTCGGCGCGGTATTTTCCCGGGCGGCATACCAGGGTGAGACAGGATAAACACCAATTTCTAATTCCAGGGTCGTGGTGACGCCATCCGCAACCTGAAATTGATTACTCACGGTGTCTTGTCCATGGGCGCGCAAGTCAATAAAACCAGGAGCAAGGACCAGGCCGGTGGCGTCGATAATTCTCGTTACGGAAACGGAACCGGTTGATATCACAGTGATTATTCCATCTTCAAATACAACATTGCTTACCTGATCGAAACCCGTTTCCGGATCCATCACGCGGCCATTAACTATTGCAATGCTCTCTGCTGCTAATGGGCACGAGAGGCAGGCGAGGATGCAAGTGACGATTGAACTTCTAACCAAAGGTCGATTCATTATCAATATCTTTTTTCAATGACATGATCGAAGGTTGCACCAAAGGTCATATCGAATCAAGGCTGAAGCATTCGCGATAGCGAGAGAACATCAGAAGGTTTGACCTATTACTCCCAAGAGGGATCAAGGCGTGGCTGCGGATTTTTAGATCAGTAAAACGCTTGTTTTAAAGTATTTCTGGTTTGGCCAGGCAATGGCTGATACGGTGTTGTTCAGTATCGACTGACATCCTTTTAAGCTACCCAGGAATCCAACGTGACTGACAATCAACGGTTTGCGGAAGCGGTCGCCATTGCCAACATACCTGTGCTGCTCATGGTACTTGTGCAACTCACCGGCAATGAACAATGGCTTGAACCTCCCTACCGCCCCCAACGCATCCGGGGTATGGGAGACAACGATACCGGCGGTCTATCGACTGAGGCATTGGCCGAGGTAAGAGCTGCGGCGCTGGAAGCAATAATTGAATGGCGATCTGGAAAACCGATTGCTATGCCGGAACCCAGTCACGAAATGCTTGTGCGAATGCTGAGTGTCGCGATGGCTGAACAGGTTCCGGCAGAGTATGGATCGATGACAGCCGCCCAACTTGGGCAAACACCATTTCTACACGACGAACCTATCAAAGTCCCTGACGGTTTTAACGTGGTTATCATCGGCGCCGGGGTATCGGGGCTGTGCGCTGCGATCAATCTCGATCACGCTGGCATCCCCTTTACGGTGTACGAGCAGCAAGACACCGTAGGTGGCGTTTGGTGGGAAAACCAATATCCTGGTGCGGGTGTGGACACGCCGAATCATCTTTATTCATTTTCGTTCGCCAAATACGACTGGTCGAAATACTTCGCCCTGCGAGATGAGCTCCATGCATACCTCGAGCATATTTCCCAAAAGTTTGATGTCCGCAGGAATATCCAATTTAACACTCGCGTGATATCAACGATTTATCAATCTGATCGCCAGTGCTGGCAGGTGCGTACCAAAACAGCAACCGGCATGGAATCGAGCATCGAGGCAAATATTGTCATCAGCGGCACTGGCATCTTCAATCCCCTGGTTTATCCGGACATCGATGGACTCGCTGATTTCGCCGGGCCATCATGGCACACCGCCGACTGGCCAAAACAAAGCAGCCCGAATGAAGCCACTCGTGGGAAACGGGTTGCTATCATTGGCAACGGCGCAAGCTGTATGCAGGTTGCGCCAGAGATTCAACACGACGTTGAATCACTCACTATTTTTCAGCGGTCGACTCACTGGGCTGCGCCCTTCGAGCAGTTTCGTCGTGAGGTGCCTGAACCTATTCGGTTCCTGCTCAACGAAGTTCCACTCTATCAATCCTGGTATCGCGTTCGTCTCGGTTGGACATTTAACGACCGGATCCACTCTGCGTTGCAGAAAGATCCCGATTGGCCCTTTCCCGAACGCGCGCTGAATGCCAACAATGATAACCATCGTGCCTATTTTTCAGAGTATGTGAAGAACGAACTTGGCGATCGAGCCGACGAACTTCTTCCCAAAGTACTGCCAACCTATCCGCCGTTCGGTAAGCGAATGCTTATGGACAATGGCTGGTATCGAATGTTGCGGAACCCCAAGGTCGAACTGGTGGACGAGGGTGTCACGCGCATAGATGGCAATAAGATATATACAAAGAATGGTACCTATGAGGCGGACGTGCTGGTGATTGCAACAGGTTTCGATGTACTGCGATTTATTACCTCGTTTGAAGTCGTCGGACGCTCAGGTCGTAGCCTTCGTGAAACCTGGGACGATGATAATGCCAAAGCCTATATGGGAACAGTAATCCCGGACTTTCCGAATTTCTTTACCTTGTACGGCCCGAACCTGCAGCCCGGACATGGTGGCAGTCTGATTTTCGTTGTTGAAATGCAAATGAATTACATTATGGACGTGATTCGTAAGATGCAGACTGAATCGTTGGGTGCTGTGGAGTGTCGTCAGGATGTTCATGATGAATACAACCGAAAAGTCGATGCTGCACACGAAAACATGGTGTGGACGCATCCGGGTATGCAGTCCTACTATCGTAATGCCCGTGGTCGAATTGTCGTCAATTCGCCTTTTCGTAACGTTGATTTTTTTGAAATGACCCGAGAAGCGCATTTGTCGGAGTATGTAACCGAGTCTCTGTTTGGCGAAAAGTGAAACAGACAGAACGACAGACGAATGTAGTTAAACAGCGATAGCTAAATAGCGATGATTTGTAATCACAGAATTACGGCAATAATCTGCCTCAGAAAGACATAATCGGAATCCCTTGGAGGATCTATGTACGACATTCTCATTCAAAATGGGGAGATAGTTGATGGCAGCGGCGCTGATGCCTTCACAGGCAATATCGCGATCAAAGATGGCCTCATCGTTGCGGTTGGTCCGGATGTTACAGGACCCGCTTCAGAAACGATCAGTGCCGAAGGCGCAATCGTCGCCCCGGCGTGGATCGATATCCATACCCATTACGATGGGCAGGTCACCTGGGATTCAGAGATGAACCCTTCTGCCAGCCATGGCGTTGGCACGATTGTAATGGGTAACTGTGGGGTTGGTTTTGCTCCTGTCGCTAAAGATGGCGTGCAGGATCTGATCGACCTGATGGAGGGCGTGGAAGATATACCGGGTACGGCCCTGCATGAAGGGATGCCCTGGGGTACCTGGCAAACCTATCCGGAATACCTGGATGTTCTTGCCGGTCGTGAATATGCGCTGGATATCAGCTCGCTCGTCGCACATGGGGCCGTTAGAAACTTTGTGATGGGAGAGCGGGGTAGAACCAACCAGGCGGCTACCGAAGGCGACCTGAATCGGATGGGTGAAATCGTTGAGGAGGCGCTGCTGGCTGGCGCCGTTGGTTTTTCGACCTCAAGAATCCTCGGCCATCGATCGATTCAAGGCGAACCGGTACCGGGTACATTTGCTAATGATACTGAAGTAATGGTTATTGCGCAGGCGTTAAAACGGGCAGGTCGTGGCGTATTTCAGATTATTCCTTCGAGTACATTAGGGCCGGGCGTTCCCGAAATGGAAGAACACTCTGCGCTTGAGGCAGAAATTGATCTAATCTGCCGCGTCAGCGAGACCAGTGGCCGGCCAGCCACGTTTACCCTGTTCCAGGTCGATGCCTGGGCTGACAAGTGGAAAGCCGTGGTCGCGCAAGTCAAAAAAGGCAATATGCAGGGTGCCCAGGTGTTTCCACAAGTGGGAAGTCGACCGACGGGACTGGTGTTTAGTTTGGAGACGTACCATTGCTGGATGCTGAAACCGTCCTATGTTGCCATCAAGCACCTGCCCCTGGCAGAACGGCGGTCAAAAATGTCGGACCCTGCCATCAAGGCTCGAATCCTGGACGAGATCAACAGCATCGAAGGTGTGCCCGTGGGTTCGATGGAATTTGGCATCGCCCATCTTGAACCCAATTTTGAACAAACTTATTGGCTAGGTACTGATAGTACTTACGAGCCAACCCAGGCAGAGAGTATTGGTGCAATGGCAGAAGCCGGTGGCGTGTCGCCGGAATCCATGTTGTACGACTATTTAATCGCCGACGAAACCGAGCTACCGATGGCTATCATGTTTTTTACGAACTACTCCGAGTACAACCTGGATGCAGTCCGCGAGATGCAAATGGATGACGCTACGGTGACCGGATTGTCCGACGCTGGTGCGCACGTCTCATTGATCTTCGACGCCGTAAATCCGACCTACCAGCTAACCTATTGGGCGCGTGATCGGTCAAGGGGAGAGACCCTGCCGCTCGCTCATGTCATCAACCGGGGCACACATCGAAATGCACAGTTGTTTGGGTTTGATGATCGAGGCTTGATCAAGCCTGGGTTGAGGGCTGATCTCAATGTAATTGATTTCGATAATCTCCAGTTGGGTGAACTCATCCTGCAACGAGACCTGCCAGCCGGAGGCATTCGATTGATGCAGGGCGCCCACGGTTATATTGCAACCCTCATTAACGGCGTGGTAACACGAAGACATGATAAGGACACGGGTGCCAGACCTGGCAGGTTGGTTCGTTCGTCCAGCTGACACCGAGTGGCTTCTAACCAACACAGGCAATATACGCCTGCGGCCATGGCCCGGTTACGAGACACTGGTGCAAAAATGTGATCAACTCAACACGCGAAACGGTAGAACAGTGAAAACGAAACCATTATTCCAACTACCGAGCAGATATTCACCATGCTCTAGCTCCCTCCAGGTTGGCATCTTGGAGTGCTTATTCATCGGATCCCAGTCTGTTTCATTGGTAAAAGCCTCAACCTGGAACTTTACTGGGCGGTGCTTCTGGTATCGGGCGGGGCTGCGGAATTTGAGGCGTCTTGTAGAAAATCAAACCACTATCTGAGTAGTGAACTGATACGCCTCACCCAGGACGCCGAAGCCAGCGATGATAATACTATCTACTTCATCCTCTTTCACTTTGTTGCGAAAACTCTCCATATAACTACGGAATTCGGGCGTAAATGCATACGGGTTGTCTTTCCACCAGGCGTAGATGCCCGGAAGGTTCATTAGATGTGAGAAGCCCTTTTCCTCGGCTAACAGTAAGCTTTGTGCACCTACAACCAAGGTCAGCTATCCCTGGTATTGCAGGCAAACAAACGACTGTAAAATTATTTACCGGAATGCCTCCAGTCGGCCAACTGCGGACAAAATCCATCATGTTGTAACATGACCTAAAACAATAAGGAGGTCATCAATGGCAACTGTTGGGCTTACAGGTATCTGGGCACTGGAGCAACTGGACAAAACAGGCCTTACTACGTGGAAACTGGGGTTGATGCTATCAACTGGAGGCGCGGTTTTTGGTGCCGCACTAATTATTCCATTGTTAGGTGATCTAAACCCAGATTCTGTTCTGGATTCTGCGTGCTACTGTTAGGGCTTCAGGGGATGAATATATTATTTAGCAAATCATCAACGACTACAGTTTCCAGTTTTCCAGATTGACCTGTAACAATTCAATCAAGGTGCCATCGGGGTCCAGACAAACAGCCACATCTGCCAGCTTTCCTTCATCCCTTTGTGGCTCGGAAATAAACTGAAAGCCATGCGCAGTTAGGCGTTCATAGTCCTGCTTGAGATCTTGTGAAACCAGGCAAATTCGCACTAGACCAAGGTCTGCATTAGCCAGGGGCTTTTGTTGTTGTTTGCAATCAAACTCGGTGAGGTCCAGTTTAGGGAACCCATCATCTAACTGCATAATACATGCGCGCCCACGGGTAGATTCTGGCACACCTAATGCACGGGCACTGGATTCAGGTACAGTCACAGCATCTTTTTGAGCCAAGCCAAGATAGGGAATCGCCGGAATAAATTGCTGAAAACCCAATTTTTCATAAAAAGCAATTGACTGCTCAAGATTGCTAACATTGATATTAATATGGCCCCAGCCAAACTTTGGTGCTTGATCGGTCACTTTCTACCTTCCCTTAATGTAAGTGGAATATCTATTACTGCGGCATCAGGCTCAATGCTAACAGAGGTGGTGCTACACTGTGCAGAAACTGGTCCTGTTTGGTCTCCTACCGCCCCTAACTTGGATACTTGTAGCGATGATTGAAAATACCATCTGATGGAGGGACTATGACCGCTTCGGATACAATGCGAAGATTAGAAAACTCATTGTGCAAAAAAATAACAAGAGACTCGTGAAGAAAGTTGAGTACAAAGGGGATGACAAAAACCACAAAATG
>JAPYTQ010000075.1:0-12298 GCA_029941905.1 Pseudomonadales bacterium
TTTTCATTTCCTCGTCACTGCAAATTGACCTGTGTTGCGGACGTTAGAGGTCTAGATGTCTATTCAAGATTTTGGCAGTATTGGAGAACTCATTGCTGCAATAGCCACGGTTGCAACTCTTGCGTATTTGGCGATTCAAGTTCGAAAAAATACACTCAGCACGTACTCATCCTCTTTCCACGCGATCAGTGATTCGATGAATTACATAAACATGACCATTGCCCAGAATCCAGATCTTTCACGAATCTGGTTGACCGGCTCGGTTGACCGTAAATCGCTCAGTGATGAAGAGCGGTACCAATTTGATATGGTTATGCTCTCCTGCTTTCACGTATTCGACACCATGCATTACCAGGCTCGTAAAGGGTCCGGTGATACGGATTTGGTAACGACTGAAGAGAGAAGCTTAACCACATTGTTCGCGTTACCAGGTGTTAAAGAATGGTGGAACGAAAACCCATATGCATTTGGTCCGGAATTCAGGTCGTATCTTGGGAAATTCAATGGGACCGACGCCTAACATGGTCACTCCTTGCCGTTCATCGGGCTTTATTCCACAGGTGCTGCAGCAAGCGTGTTTGATATGTGGCTTGCCGCAGATGAGGGCGACGCCAGCGGCTTTGCCCTGCTCTCATTGGGTTTTAATTTCTGCTACCGGCCGAGTTTGCCTGGGGTGATTTGAATGCAAAAGCCCTGAGCGTGGATTATCCCTATGATCCCGGCAGAGATTACCTGGCAGAGGTTCAGCCCGGTGATCTGATCATCGGCAATCCTGGCGCTGCCATGTCTTGGTCAGGCGCTGCAGGCTGGCCACGTGATGTTAAGATCGATGCGGAATATTTATCTGTCCAAGCCTCGAATGTAACGACGCTCATGCAAGCGCTACCTGCTTCATCCACAAGTTTGAATCTTTGCGCGAAAGTCCAGCCCGTGGTTTCAATCACCTCATCAAGATGCACATCTTCATAGTAGCGATTGAACTCGTCTTCATTCCCCTCTGTGGGTTCAGTCAGCACCAGAACAATCTGTTTTTTCCCAATCTCCTTTTCCATTGATCTATCCTCCAGGTTGCAGCGTGTTTACTCTTTCCTTCCGATATATATGCAGTGGCCGGAGGTTCACTTTACTCATTTCAAAATTTCGATTATTTCACGAGGCAGGTGATTACGTTTCTACAACCCGGCAATGATTCTTCGATACTTGTCTCTAATGTCCGGTTGGTTCGCGGAGAAGAACAGCCTCGGCTTTTTCGAGCAGTTCTGCAGGGTATTCGACAGAAAAAAATTGTCTGGCTTCTATCCGAAAAGCTTCGTCTTCTGAACTAAATTGCATGTCCACTGTTCTTACTCCTTCGCTCATCTGTTAGGAACCCATTAATAAGCCCGGAACCAACCAGCAGTCCCATCATTAGATTCTGTCATGAGGGTAACATAAAGAGTAATCTTGGTAGTTGATACAAACCACCGCAACGAGAATTCCAGTGGTATTCTTCAAGCAAAGCAATACCCTTGCTAGGTGGATTTTCGTTCCCCATCAGCTCAATCCGATTGCGAATTCTGTCTTCAACTTAAGTACCAGTGCAACATCATTTCAGTTGGGTGCTGCAGTGAGCGCCGGTGAGGGCGACTTCATGTCAAACAGGTCATTTCGTCCTAACCGCGAGTAACAGCCAGTAAATTCGTCTTCTAAAGGTTTACCAATTACTCAATTCAACCAAACCTGAAGGGGTCTGTATGCATGCTGTAAACGACTCAGGTCCTGTGACGACAGAAACTTCAACCGAGAGTGCTTCCATAAACGCTTTAAACCCCTCTGCATCAGGCAAGCTAACGGTGAAGTCAACCATGGCACATCCCTTCGGTGTTGATTGGGCTGGGTGCGATGAGTCTTTCCAGTCTATAAAAAAAGGCAACATATTATTCCCGGCTAGGAAACAAATTTGCCAATCAAGCCGAACGCCTTCGGGGGTTGTTCTATTCATGTCGATGATCGGTTTTGGTGTTAAATCGTATTTACGACCCGTGGCACCGACTACCGAGAGATCGCTCGCCGCAACTGCCCATGCACGTACACCTGAACCTCCGTGTTTGGTTAGTTCCTCGCCCAGGGTGCCGCTTAAGTCTTGCTGAGGATCCGGAGCAATGATCTCCAGATACTGATCTGCGCCTAAGGACAATAATGCGTTCCTTGTCCCGTTGCCGGGATGGGCACCCCCAATAGCTGCGGTGACGCCGGTTAACTCTGCAATTTCAGCGATGCCCTTATCCAAGTCTGCCGTTGCATACATAATGTGGTCGAGTTTCGCCATGAGATTCTCTAGGTTGCCGTGTATGCTTGAGAGTACACGAAAATTGGGTTAGCGACATGAAAACAGAGACAACAACGAACCGGCAGGATCTGCAAGCTTATATGGATGCGTCACCCTTTATCCATGCCAGCGGCATGATCGTTACCGACGCAGATCCAGTGAAAGAAATCCTGATCATTAGCATGCCATTAAAACCTGAGTTCGAACGAGGTGCAGGCACTGGACAGTTTCACGGTGGACCCATAGCAGCGTTGATCGATACAGCAGGGTGTTTTGCCATGATTATGGTGCTAGGGCATGGGGTGCCGACGGTCAATTTCCGCACGGATTATTTACGTCCGGCAATCAAGACCAGTTTACAAGCAACAGCGACGATCCGCCGGGTCGGGCGAACTGTTGGGGTTGTTGATGTCGATGTCATTAATGACGATGGCAAACTGATCGCCGTGGGTCGCGGCACCTTTGGCAGCAGTGCAGGCTGAGATGCCTATTCGTCGCGGCTGATACTTGAGTTAGCAAGTGCCTCCAGGGCCTTCCGATCGATTTTACTCGTACCTGCCAAGGGCATTTCTTGCAGAAAAATTGCATGCCGTGGATGCATGTATGCAGGGGCATTCGCAAGTACAATATCTTTGATACCCTGTTCATCGATGATTGGGTCTGTGGAGGCTACTATGAAAGCCACCGGCACCTGACCTCGTATAGGATCTGGAAGAGGTACCACACAGGCTTCTGAAATTCGTGGGTCAGCTTCCAGTATGCGTTCAACCTCACCGGGATAGATGTTCTCTCCGCTACAATTAAACATGTCATCGTCCCGACCGATAAAGAAGTAAAAACCGTTTTCATCTACTCGCATGGTATCGCCGGTATTTATCCAGCCATCTCCAGCGGCTTTCTCGGCGGTCTTTTCTGGCAGGTTCAAGTATTCGTTCATCGCCGCCGGGGATTTAACTTCAAACACGCCCTCGGTGGGTGTGGCACCGTTAACGAGTCGAACTTGAACGTGTTGCGATGGAAAACCCAAAGAGATGGTGGGTGTTGGCAAGCCATCTGGGTGAAGGCCAAACATGAGAGCCCCAGCCTCGGTGGTACCGTATCCGTTACTAATGCTGGCATTCGGAAATATCGCCGACGCTTGGTTTGCTACGGTCTCAGAAAGGGGCGAAGAGCCAATGCTGATTGATGTCACCGTAGTCAGGTCAAGTTCCTCTATCAGGTCACGCTCTCGTAACATCATGGCCAACATGGTTGGGATGCCAGTAATGGAATTGACAGCGTAGGTGTCGATAGCTTGCAAGTACAGCTTAGCATCAAAGCGAGGCAACAAAACGACCTTGCCGCCGGAATACAAAAACATAAACAGCATCAATATCGCATTCATGTGGTACAAGGGCGCGGCAACAATAGCGCACTGACCTTCAAAGCGGTCTCCAGCGCGTTCGATCATGGAGCGTTGGCTATCATGGGATAACACGACACCCTTAGGCATGCCAGTTGAACCCGAGGTGTAGAGGATCAAACCTGGTTCATTTTGATCCGGCTCGACGACGGAATAGGTATCAATAGGCTCGCACTTCATGGTGTGAACCTCAACGTCCGGTGTGAGCCTATTCCTGTTGGCTGCATCGGTGAATACGGTCGACAGCTCAGCATCGCTTACGATGTAGGCAATGATGGAGTCTGGAAACCTAAAGTTGATCGGCACGGCAATGCCGCCAGCGCGCATAATGCCTACCAGATACGCGAGATATTCGACGGAATTTTCGGCGAGTATACCGATACGCGTTCCTCGCGTGATATCAAGATTTGATGCCACTCCATTAGCGAGCCGTTGTAAGTCCACATGGGAATAATTTCGCGGTTGCGCGGGGTCTCCGAGATCGACTAAAGCCGGTTCTTCGTTATCGTGCCGAATGACTGAACCAAGATTCTTCATGGTGTTATCACGATCTTGCCGAACACATCGCGATCCTCCATCAACCTCTCCGCGTCACGGACCTGCTCCAGAGGGATGACTCGGTCCAACACAGGTGTCAGCTCACCGGATTGTGCATAGGCCAGCATTGCTTCGATATCACTCCGGCGCCAGCCATTGGACCCCATCAAATTATGTTCATAGGTCCATACATAGCGTATATCAATCTGTTCATCAAAACCGGCAGTAGCGCCACAGGTAACGAGGCGAGCACCCACCTTCATACACCGAGTGGAATCGATCCATGTACCGCCGCCTGTGCAGTTCACAACCAGATCGACGCCGCCAGCGCCAGTGATTCGCGGCTTACCTACGACATCACAGACTGCATCGCGCATATCACTTTCTACATAGTTGATCAGATGGTCCGCCCCAAGGTCAGCAAGACCGTCCAATTTGGACTGGCTGCTGGCGCAGGCGATCACTTGGGCGCCAACCATCTTGGCCAACAACACGCTTGCGGTGCCAACGCCACCGCTTGCGCCCAGTACAAGTACTGTATCTTTCGCTGTCACTTGAGCACGAGTACGCATCATTCGATGTGCCGTAGCATAGGCAAGGGGTATGCAGGATGCGGTTTCAAAACTGACACCATTGGGAATAGCGACCAATTGAGAAACGTGAGCGCGACAAAACTCGGCCCTGCCACCATCAAATCGTTCACCAATTAAGCCTACACCAGCTAACAGTGGGTCGAGTAAGACCCTGTCACCTACCTTAGCGCCGTCGCAATCTGGCCCAAGCTCAACCACTTCACCGGCAATGTCTGAACCTGTGATCAAGGGCAAGGGCAGTTTTATACCCGGCATACCTCGGCGGCTAAAGACATCGTGGTAGTTCAAGGAACAAGCCTTGACGCAAATGATTAACCAGCCTGCTTCAAGAACAGGGTCCGGGTAGTTCTCTTCAATGATGATGTTTTCCAGCGGGCCGTTTTCGTATATGACAGCTGCTCGCATAATGTGCCCTCGGTGTTTTCCGATACTTGGTAAGGTAAGAGTATCAATTGCGTACAAATAATTCGATTGTCGCAGTGCTTTATAAGCGGAAGTAGAGCCAAGCTGAAAATTGGATGATTTCCTGCGGGAATCGATATCGTTTGTACATAATCACCGCCTTGCCGCTCTCAACAGCTTAGCGTCGTTCTAACTCTACAAGCTAAAACCGCTCCATTCGGCCAACGGACTCAAAATAATAATCCGGAGAAAATTCAAGCAGCTTCACGCCATTCATATCGATGATGAAGCCCGCCTACTCCTGGCGTTTGGGTCAATCATTTTGAATATCTACCTAAAATTCGTTTCAGTTTGATGGCAAGCAACGTTATCAAATTAGGGTATGCTACTTTGGAAACGCGCTACCACCTTTGAAGTACCCTTCCGGGATCAACAAACCCCTCACCAACATCGACATAGGACTACCCTGGTTCGTAAGATGTCCAGCAATGGCTTGTAACGTGTCTCCCAGTGCAGTGTCGCCAAAGATCCAATCGCTTAACGCCTCATGATTGGGCGCACCGGGGCCTGGCTGCGCAGCGACAGCCTCGTGGTAGAACACGCGCAAATCATCAGCAAGGTGACGCACCAGCAATGGCATGTCGAATTTCCAATCAATATCAACATCAGGGGGACTCGTTACATCACCAGAATCTGCAATCGCGCCTAATGCTCGAGCAACACTTTCAAACTGATCTGTTGTCGCACCTGTCGCTCCAAACAATGATCGGCCTCGAACTGCGCGAGTTTCAGCAGACCATGGAGCAAGACGTGTCACCTCGGCAACCAGCCGTCCCGAATATGATTCATCCTCGGCGACCGGGAATCTGACCGGGCACACCCACTCACCAACTTCGGCCTCAGCCGGTGCTTCAACTAGATAGTCTTCTATCGTCGGCTTTGTGGCTGTTTCGAGCATACCCAGTGCCGCACGCATGACCTGTTTCTGGAAACCCGCATCGTTTGCAGTACCGAGTGGTCGACCAAGGGCAAAGGGTACCCACAACGCACGAGGGGGTTTCACGGCTTCGCTTTGCTCCCTGATTAAACTAATGGAAGCAGTAGCTACACCGGCCCGCTCAATGAAGTTCGCGAGAGCGCCCACGGCGCCCGTGCAAATAGGTCAGACAGGCACCATCAGCGCCACATCAACCTCGTCGGCCGCGAGTAGCCGCCCAACCTCTTCTGCAGTTGCCGCAAGTGCCTGGTGGTTTGGTTGGGCCCCCATAAAGGAATAATGCCATTTCGAGACACCACCGATTTCTTCATCCGCTGCCATTTCTCGCAAGCGCTCAAGGGGAAACCAGATATTGGAATCCTGTTGAAAGGCACTGCGGTCAAAATTGGTACTTATATGAGAGACAACAACATCTGCGAAATCAACATCGCCTGGAATCAAACGATAATCTACCGCGCCGACACTAAATGGAGCATCTGATCTGCGATGTAATCCAGCCGTGGAAACGATTGCGATGGTTGACTCGTGGAGTGGTTTTGGCGAAATCCAGGGCGCGGCTTCAACGGGTTGCATCGCTTCCGCTCGCTTGCGCATATGTTCAGCTTCTACTTCGTGAAGATCAGACAGACGAACCATCAGCAATTGTCCTGTTACAGAAACTACGAGTTAACTTAAGATGTTGCGTGACGTCAAGACATAAGAAAAGTCTCAGCTGAAAAATAATCTGGCGACGCCGAGAATTACTAAATTGTGGGAAATCAAGCTTTGAGTGCCCGTCTCAAGAGAAAATGACCGCTGGATTTTTGATATGGAATCCATATTGAGTGTGAACAGACCACCGAGCTGATAGCAAAGGCGGTGCGATAAAAAGATAACAATGATAATAAGGAGAACGACATGCAGATGACATTGAAGATCCTGGTAGGCCTCATCGCACTACTGATGGCTTTCATGGGCCTGAACGTGATGTTAAACCCGGCAGATGCTGCACAGCAGTTTGCAGTGACACCCGAAGGCATTGCAGGCTTGAGCACGCTCCGCGGAGACATTGGTGGGATGTTCGTCACGTCTACCGTGTTACTGGCTTTGGGACTCTGGCGGGGACAGTGACGCTCCGACCGCTTTATCTAACCCGCGCAAAAAAGCCGGTCCCCGCATAGTCTGATTTGACTTCAATAACAACATCATGACTACCCGCAGGTAACTGGATCCAAGCTTGTGCACCCTCTCTGAAATCAAACCAAGCAACCCGGCGAAAATCGAAACGACCAATATTGGGACCAGTGAGTTCAACCTCTTTACCATTCAGACGAAGCGAAAGTTGGACAGAGGTTGCGAACTCAAGTATCTGAGGTGTAACTAGTGTTACCTGAGTCCGAAAGTAAGCATATCGACGTTCGCCAAGATATTCAGTCACCTTTGCAGCGACCACAGCTCCGCGCTCATCAACTGCAAAAGGATGCCACGAATTCAGCCCTGATTGCAGATCTGCAAAGGGCCCGCTCACTTCCCAGTCTGTCAGAAGGTTGTCCGCTGGTTTGCTGATCGATTGCGGTCTTGGTGAACCCAGGTAGGAATGTTGGTCAATTGAGTACACCCGCAGGTTGTCGAGCCAAACTGATTCACCAACCACGCGAGGGATGAATCCAATCAATCCTTTTTGTTCATCAAATAGGTTGAACGTAACTACGGGCACGTTCAAGTCTTCAATAAAAAAATGGCAGGAACCACCAACAATTTCGGCAGCGAAATCCAGCCACCCGCTTTGTTCAGGTTTTTTTAGGTTCACTCTGAATTCCTCATAAAGGGCTCGGGCAGGATTCCAATCGTAGTGAGGATTAACGCGAACATATCGCCTTTTCTTTTTGTCAATTACGTAAATACTGCCAAAATCAGCCCGTTGATTATCAACTTGATAGCCATGGACGATCCCGAGATAGGCGTCCCCATCCGCTGGGAAGTAAACCTGCCCCTCAACTCTAACCGCGCCCCAGTTGTGAGAGTCTTTAATTAATGCATATACTGGTTCAGCAGGTGGTTGAGACAGCAACTGGTTTATCAGGGAGGTTATGGCACCGCCATCGGGCGTCAGCTGTAGCACCTGCTTGTGCCCCTTGTGACCTGAATCCACAATAGAAACCAGGGAAGGATCACTTATCAACCACTCTGGTCGTGCTGTCTCGAAATCATCGCTCAACAGCAAAGTCGCATTAGAAGCTTTGGCGACACTTAACGAAATCGCATAGATTGTTAAGCACCCAAAAATTAAAGTGCTCACGTTTCATCTCCAAAATAACTGGTGTGCTCCCGCTTTCTCTTGAAGCTGCCATCCCATGGATCGATGCTCCACCAACTCGGCACAAGATAGGCTACATTTCCTTTGAGTCTCTTGCTTATTTTTGAGCGGAGTATCGTGTCAGTTGCTAAATTGTTGTCTACAGAACCTCGCTTACATTTGAAGGTTCCAGACGCTTGTCAGCGCGTGGAAACCAGTATTCAAGTTCGATCTGTCCGTGATCTACGCTGATCGTCCAGAAGGATGAGTAATTCAGGATAAGCAAAAAAGTTTCAGTCGCGCAGACAAACACGATAATAATGGTATTGACGAAACCCGGCAGCCAGCTGTAGACCTGCTCAAGTGCCGATGGCTGCTTCGATCTACGCGTCATCTGAAAGATCGGAAAGAGTAGAAACAGTGGAACCACGAGGGCGAGTAACATCGCCAGGCCCGGTTGGTTAAAACTGATACTCTGCATCGCCCTCTCTTGTAGATAGCTATCTGTGTCTAAATGTATCAGACAGATCTCATCCTCTGTTTTGAAGCGCTGACGATTGCCTGAATGGTTCATTATTACCGGTAAAGGCGAAGTCTCCCCGAAATAATGAAGATTGGAGATGATGTGTTAGCGAGAGCCGGTGAACTGTGTCATGCTAATCTGATTTCCTTACTTGATACAAGTGATATGACTGGTACTAATCACACACGAGACGGTGGAACAGCAGGTATTACTAAAATCGCAAGCGACTTAGTTGACATTCATCTGGAAAATCCTGCGATTGCGACTAGGTACGCCGATAGCGATATTCCCGCACACAGGGATGAACATATCAGCGACAAAGTTCATGGCTGTCCTTGAGGCGGCGTTGACTAGAAACAATATCGGTATACGCGAACAAGAAGAAGTCTTGTTCGTCTTCTTTAGCAGGCGGTCTGATATCATTCTTGTCTGAACAATCAGTGTCAACTGCTAAGGCAACGCCAAAGTGGTCAGGTTTTCTTGAGTATTTACTGCATTGAAATAATTTTAGGTTCAGATTATGGAACGATACCAGTTATACGGTGGGGGCGGTTCGCCCTATTCCCAGAAAATGCGCGCCATTCTGCATTACCGGCGATTACCGTTTGATTGGGTCCAGATTACACCCACCATCCGGTCGCAGATAAAACACGATGGTCCACCCGTCATTCCCATCCTCCGGCTACCAGAAGATCATAGCCTGCATGTAGATTCGACCCCGCTCGCTTTTATGCTGGAAGAAAGGCATAGCGACCGCTCGATTATCCCTAACGATCCCGCAATGGCGTTCCTCAGTAACCTGATTGAGGATATGGGTGATGAATGGGTAACTAAAATGATGTTTCACTACCGCTGGGATCTCGAGATCGACCAGATATACAGCAGCCGTCAGATTATCAGCGACAACTCACCTGGGCTGCGTGGTGATGATCTGAAACAGGCGGCTGAAGCAATCCGGCAGCGCCAGGTAGGGCGTATGCCTCTGGTGGGTTGTACAAAACAGACCAAACCAATCATCGAAAGCAGCTTTCACGAATTACTCGCCATTCTGGACACCTTCGCAACCCGGGACGAGTTCATATTTGGCACGCGCCCTTCATTGGCAGACTTTGGCTTGTTCGGTCAGTTGAAAACACTCGCCAGCGACCATACATCCATGTTGATCATGCGTGATACTGTACCCAGTGTTTACGATTGGGTGCGACGACTGGAGGACAGTAGCGGTATCGAGGGTGAGTGGCATGACTTTGCAGACATGCGAGGCGCAGTCAGCGAACTGCTGAAGTTCAGCGCGCGTTATTACCTGCCATTTCTGAAAGCCAATGCCAACGCACATGCTGAAGGGGCAGATGCCATGACTGTGGATCTGGCCGGGCGCATCTTTGAACAGCCAACGTTCAAGTACCAGGTGAAATGTTATGACCGGTTAAGAAAGTTGCTTCAAAACAAGCAGACCGCCGCCCTGCGTGATTTGCTGGCAGAAACCGGATGTTTACAGTATCTGGAATAGTAGACGGGTAAAACGATCAATCTGCAGATCTAACAATCAGCAGATCTAACAATCAGCAGAACTAAGGAGTCAGCCATGGCTGCAGTAGAATTCGAACACAGCAACCACATTGCAACAGTGACAATAAACCGACCGGAAGCCAGAAACGCAATGAATCCGGAAGTGTTTGTCAGGTTGTATGACGCCTTCCATGAAGTTGAAAATAACAACGACATACGTGTTGCGATTATCACCGGTACTGGTGACAAGGCATTCTGTGCCGGTGCAGATTTGGGTCGGCTGATTCCCTTGATGAATGGTTCCAGGCAACCTGAAGATGAGTGGGATAATCGATGGGTTAACGAAGTCAGCAAGCAGGGTACCTACCTGATGGGGCGAGACACCGTAAAACCTGTCGTTGCAGCTATTAACGGACACGCAATTGCAGGTGGAATGGAACTCGTACAAGGAACAGATATCAGGATTTCCGTTCCTGAAGCGAAACTCGGTGTACAGGAAGTCAAGTGGGCGATATTTCCAGCTGGTGGTTCAACCGTAAGATTGCCGCGCCAATTACCCTATGCCAAGGCGATGGAGCTCCTGTTAACAGGCGACCTGATTACCGCAGAGGAAGCCTTGAATTATGGTTTCCTCAACTACGTCGTCGAACCTGCTGAATTAATGAACAAAGCCATGCAGCTTGCCGAAAAACTGGCGGCAAATGGTCCAATTGCTGTTCAGGCAATCCGAAAATCGGCGCGGGAAGTGTGGGGACACCCTGAAAAAGAAGCACTTAAACTGGAGTCAACATTTTCTGGACCGGTGTTTCAGACCGAAGATGCCATCGAGGGTCCAAAGGCATTTATGGAGAAACGGACCCCAGTTTATATAGGCCGCTAAAAATCAGCATACGGTCTTGTTGCGATGTCGTGTATCGGGTGTCAGTTGGGACGATGCTGTTTCGGAGAGCTTCTTTGTGAACCTGGAGATTGAATTGTTAGAAGACAAGGTGAAGGCAAGTCGCGAGGTGGCGCGAGTTAGAATCACAGACTTTATCGAAGTGTTCTACAATCGCCAACGATCGCATCAAACATTGGATTACCAAACGCCACTGCAGCGGGACTCGATATTGTCTGCAAGCCGGAACGCCGCAGGGACGCTCAAAACGGTAAGACCTTTTGGCAGAAAACGGGCCCTGTATTGGTCGAAGACATCAAAAAAGATAGACAGGGACCTGATCACGAGAAAGCACCCATAACAGAGAACGAGCTCCCAGAGGTGACAGCAGGACAATCTGATTCACCAGCAGAAGTTAAAGTAGATTCTACAAATGTTTCCGCGGAAACAAATTTAATGGACCTTGAACAGAGTAAGGAACAAGAGCGGCAAGAGGAGCAGGAAAGGATTTTTTCCCAAATGATGCCGGATGAAGATGGTTATGGAAAGTTTGCATCGCTAGAGGCCAGTGCATTGGTAAGGCTGGCAAATATATTTCTTGAGGAAGGTTATTACTACAAGGCTTCATATCCGGAGGCAAATTTTCCTCAACTAGACCACTGTAAAAAACATCGTCCTGAAGAGGCCCGCCCTAAGGAAGGTTGCCCCAATGGGGATGAATCTGATCTTGAAGAATATTCTCTCGTTAGAAAGTTCCCTCAGATAGCGCCTGGTAACGACGATGACCAGGAACGCATCGATGACAAGCGAGTTGATGACAAGTGCATTGATAAAGAGTGCATTGATAAAGAGTGCATTGATAAAGAGTGCATTGA
>JAPYTQ010000076.1:0-12173 GCA_029941905.1 Pseudomonadales bacterium
CCCAATCAGGATACTTTTGAAATCTCGGAAAACACTGTTTAAAATAACTATTCACAATACGCCTCTTAAAACCAGGCAACCATGATAAAAGTGTACACGTCATTGTAATAGGCATTTTCCGTTACAAGGAGGGTAAATGGACAATTGGGAAGTCGGTGCAGGCCAAACCGGTTTAGTTGGCAAATCAGAAAAACACGATCGAGATCACCATTTCCCCGCGGCTTTTCTCAGTATCGATCAGCACGGTCTCTCCACCAGATCGGGATTGCGTGTGACCTGGCTAGATCGATGGCTGACTAAAAAAATGATGGATGTAGTAGGCAATCCACCAGTCAGTATATCTCTCTGGGACCACAAGGAAGCCACAACACCCGTCGACGATCCTATTGTTACACTGCTTTACCGCAATCGTACCGCCTTGCTGAAAACAATTCTCAATCCGGAGCTTTATTGGGGAGACCTGTATTGCAACGGCGATGTCGACCTTGAGGGTGACCTGTCGACGTTCATGCAAATCATTTATAAGGGGATCGCCGGTAAAGGAAAGGGCAACCTGCTTCGACAAACGCTGAGATGGCTGGGTAACCGACGCACTGCCAACTCCCATGACAAAGCACAGGAGAATATTCATCATCACTATGACATCGGCAATGACTTCTACAGTCTGTGGCTTGACTCCGCAGTCATGCAATATACCTGTGCCTATTTCTCCGAGCCTGAGTTTACGCTGGAGCAAGCCCAGATAGCCAAGCTACACCTCATCTGTCGAAAATTGCAATTGCAGCCCGGTGACACAGTCGTTGAAGCAGGTTGTGGATGGGGCGGGCTGGCACTTTTTATGGCCAGGAACTACGGCGTAAATGTACGAGCGTATAACATCTCGAAAGAGCAGGTTGCTTACGCTACCAACAAGGCCGCCAATGAAGGTTTATCAGAGCTGGTGGAATACGTGCTCGATGATTATCGAAATATCACAGGCGAATACGACGCTTTCATCTCTGTAGGCATGCTCGAACACGTCGGCTGCGCGGACTATCCAGGTCTTGGGATGTTAATTCAACGCTGCCTTAAGCCCCACGGCAGGGGCCTGATACATACCATTGGCCGCAACGTCGCTCGGCCCATGAACCCCTGGATCGAGCACCGCATATTTCCAGGTGCCTACCCTCCTACAATCAAGGAAATGATGGAAATATTTGAAGCAGGTGAACTTTCGGTTACTGATATTGAAAATTTGCGATTACATTATACGAAAACACTGGAACACTGGTCCGAACGGTTCGAGCAAAACAGCAACCAGGTTGAACAGATACTGGACCATAGATTTGTGAAGGCGTGGCGGCTCTATCTAGCCGGTTCAATTGCAGCGTTCAACGGGGGAAAACTACAGTTGTTCCAGGTTGTATTCAGCCATGCAGATAATAACCTGATACCCCTTTCCCGGGCTTCTATTTACGACGCAACTTACGACGCGAGCGCAAATAGAGACTTAAAAGAGGAAACACCCATTGCGGCAGATTGATGTTCTGATTGTCGGTGGTGGGCCAGCCGGTTCAACATTGGCCCATAATCTAAGAAATTCAAATCTCGACATAGCCATCATTGATAGAGCGAGTTTTCCCCGTCAGAAGGTCTGCGCAGGCTGGGTTACCCCGGCGGTCATGCAGGAATTAGCCGTCGATCTTGATGACTTTGCAAAAAACAATATCCTGCAACCCATTCATGGCTTTCGAATCGGCCAACCCGGGACGAATCTTGTCGAGTCGCAATATGAGGGTGAACCTGTCAGCTATGGCATTCGCCGTATCGAATTCGATCACTACCTGTTACAACGCTCAGGCGCAGAAGTGATGACTGGCTCTCCCTTAAACACTATGGAGAAAACTGATCGGGGCTGGCTGGTCAACCAATCGATCGAAGCGAAATTGGTGGTCGGGGCCGGTGGCCACGCATGTCCCATCGCTCGAGCCATAGGTGCCAAGGGCGTGAGCGAAGTGGCAGTTGTCGCCAAGGAAGTTGAATTTGAAATGAACCCAAATCAAAAAGCCAACTGTACAATCGATGGGGAAAAACCAGAACTGTATTTTACCCGTGACCTGAAGGGTTACGGCTGGGTGTTTCGCAAAGGCAATTACCTCAACATCGGGTTGGGCCGGGAGGACAAGCAAAATTTTTCCAGCCATTTGGATGCATTCATCGATTACCTGAAAGAGCATCAAAGAATACCTATTGACACACCTGCCAAACTCCCCGGTCATGCCTACCTGCTTTACCCTCACTCAATACGCCCGGTTATTAATGACAATGTTCTTTTGATAGGTGACGCAGCCGGTCTTGCTTATCTGCGCAGCGGGGAGGGCATACGGCCTGCTGTAGAATCTGCGATGCTGGCTGCGAATGTCATTTCATCATGCGACGGGCAATACAGTCGGTCCAACCTGCAGGCCTATCATGCAGCGCTGGAAGCGCGATTCGGGCGACGTCAGCCGGGACCGGCATTTCTGGAACGCATGCCAAAGAGTGTGAAGCAAATAGTCGCCGCTCAACTCATGAAAACCCGTTGGTTTACCAAAAGCGTGATCACTGATCGCTGGTTTCTGCAATCACATAAAAACCTTCTTTCGCGGGCGTAGTTCGTTTCCCAACCGGCTAGGTCTCCAGACCATCCGCTTTTTTGAGGGATTCAATTAACTTGTCTTTCTCCATCCAAAGTTGGTCAATCCAGTCCCGGATTCGAACTTTTGTGTTGGAGTTGCCATCAGACCCGCCATTGGCAGGTTCAGAGGGAACCGGGAGGTATTCAACGTGGAAGTGTACTTTTTTCACTCGACCCGAAAAGAACTCAAAAAACCCGGGTACTCCCCCAGGGTAGTGAATCGTCACATTCAATACACTGTCAATTCTGTCACCCAGGGAATTAATCACTATTGCGGCGCCCCCTCCCTTGGGTTTGAGCAGATGCTTGTAAGGAGATTTCTGTTGGGCGTGTTTAGCCGTGCTAAAACGTGTGCCTTCGAGAAAATTCAAAATTGCCACAGGTGTAAATTTGAACTTCTCACAGGATCGTCGAGTTGCTTCCAGATCCTTACCCTTGTGTTCCGGATGCTTTTTCAAATACTCCACCGAGTAACGTTTCATCAGGGGGAAGTCCAGAGCCCACCAGGCAATACCGATCACAGGCGTATAGATGAGTTGCTGTTTAATGAAGAACTTTAAAAAAGGTATCTTGTTGTTGAACACCCGCTGAAGAATCAGAATGTCTACCCAGGTTTGGTGATTGCACAAAACCAGGTACCACCCTTCTTCATGCAGTTCCTGAATTCCTTCCGTTTCAATTTCAAGTTTCTGGAACAGATCAATGATCAGGTTGTTGCAGTCAATCCAATATTCAGCAATGTTTATAACACGTCTGGTCCACCAGGGGCTAAATGATGCAGTTGAAATATAACGCAGTAACGCAAACACGTAGAGTGGCAGACACCACAGAATCGTATTCAGACCCAACAATAGATAAGACAACGTGCCACGAACCACGTAAGGTAGGAATTCAAGCAAGAAACTTCACCCTGATTTCAATCGAGCCGTTATTTGCGATGTAATACGAGTCCGCTCCCGGTTCACCTGGACAACATCATTCACCATTATACGCATTTACAACACCGGTGTTGGAAAACCCGCTTAGCAATTTGAATTAGGAATTCGCACAGGACAGGTCCACTTCTGTTCGAATCCGTCAGTGAGATAACTAATATTGTTATACCCGGTCTACCTAAAAACCCCCTAAGTTAGGTCGATAAGTTCATTCACATCACGCCCCCAATCAACCCTACCGAGTGTAAGCCAGCAGACCAGTGTCCATCTCATCAGTCATTGACCATGCAAAAGATCACTACGTCTCGCTGTCTTATATTTGCATGAACATCAGCAATTACCGTATTTGACCGATCCTTTGAAAATGGGGTTTATAATGCCTACAACATGCGGACGGAGATATCTGGTTCGTACGGCTCGACACCGAGTGACGCGACAGATACTCTAAACATCAGATGTTACGATTGGCGTTAATCGAGGATCAATGGATGTTTGAAACCATCGTCGCGATCACGATCCACGCAGCAATCGACTTGGCGTTGATTGTTCGTGTCATCCTAAGGCCACATCGAGAGCCAGCATCGAGGGTCGCCTGGATCGTCGTGATCGTAACACTGCCAGGACTTGGCATCATTGCCTACATCTTGCTGGGCGAAGTGAACATCGGACGCCGACGGATCGCTCGCATGCGAAAAGTGCTTGATGAGTTGCCGCTAGTCGCGTCTGCGGTTGACGGTGACGAGTCGCGGCTCGAGCCTAATGTCCCTGAAATCTACGACCACTTGTTTCGCGTTGGTCATTCCGTCAGTGGCTCTGATCCCGTCGGAGGAAATTCAGCGGAGCTGATGGCCGACTCGAACGCCACCATCGACGCGATGGTGGCGGACATCGACGCCGCGCAAGAACACGTTCACTTGCTGTTCTACATATGGTTGACGGACAACAACGGCTGCAAGATCGTCGAGGCTTTGAAGCGAGCTGCGGCGCGCGGCGTGACCTGTCGCGCGATGGCCGATGGGCTTGGTTCGAGAGCAATGATCAAATCACAACAGTGGAGCGACATGCGTAACGCTGGCGTTCATTTAGCAGTTGCACTCCCGATCGGACACCCACTGCTGCGGCCGCTGATTGGACGCATCGACTTGCGGAATCACCGCAAGATCCTTGTCATCGACGGACACATTACGTTCTGCGGCAGCCAGAACTGTGCTGACCCCGAGTTCTTGGTCAAAGCCAAGTACGCGCCGTGGGTCGATGCGGTCATGCGATTTGAAGGACCTATCGCAAGGCAGAACCAACATCTCTTTATCAGCGACTGGATGACCTACGTTGACGAAGATATCACCGAGCTGCTACGACCACCGATTCCTGTGCCACGTGCTGGCGTTTCCGCTCAAGTTATCGGCACGGGCCCAACGGTTCGGAATTCAGCAATGCCGGAGGTCTTCGAGTCTCTGATGCACACAGCGCGGCGCGAGCTGGTAATCTCGACACCTTACTACGTCCCCAGCGAATCGATGCAAGACGCGCTGTGTACGACAGCTTATCGCGGCGTCGACACCACGATCATCTTTCCCGCCAGAAACGACTCGTGGATCGTCGCCGCCGCCAGCCGCAGCTACTACTACGATTTGCTACAAGCGGGGGTCAAGATTCACGAGTACGTTGGTGGTCTGCTGCATACGAAGTCGCTGACGATCGATGGCCAAGTCACCCTGATCGGTTCGGCCAACATGGACCGCCGTAGCTTCGATCTCAACTACGAAAACAACATTCTCTTCTGCGATCCCGAGTTGACAGCCACCGTTCGTGAGCGGCAAGCTGAATACCTTGCCAAGTCGAATGTGGTCACACCCGAGGAAGTTGCAGAGTGGTCGATACGCCAACGACTGTGGAACAACACCATTGCCATGCTCGGCCCCGTTCTCTGACAGCACACAGTGCGCTGCGTTGGATGCTCACACGCACCCGTTTGCTAACGCGATTGAATCTCTCGACAAGACTGCAGAACTGATGAGATGGGACGTGACGTCAGACGCAACCGTGGCCAATATCTCACTCATATGCAGGGCAGCTGTCGTAAAGTTAGGATCTCTTCTCGCACACTTCGGGTCGGCACACCAGCCGAACTAACAATTTGACTCTGGATGTCCCAGGATCTGGCTCGTCACGCGCAGTCGCAATGATACAAACGCGGATGGATTCTTTCATTCGGTTTTCGCGACCGGTGCCGATTTGAGACACCGCTAAAGTGCGTCGGTCTACGAAACCGAGGTGTTCAATCGGGTGCCGCCGCACCTCTCGGACGATAACGCCGGATAAACTTAGTTTGACGGCGTAGTGAGGTTGCGTGAAATTGACATCGCTCGCCGACATCATTGACCCAGACATAATCCAAAAGATCCTCGATCACACAAGGGGGCCGCCTAGGTCGCAACCACCACCGCTTAACCCTGCGACTGCCATTCAATCCTAAAACGCGACTGAATTAACAGGTCAAAATCGCCCTGCTCGGCCTAAAAATCTTCTCAGTGATCAACCCTACTGAGTGTAAGCCAGCAGAACCATGCAAAAGATCACTACGTCTCGCTGTCTTATATTTGCATAAACATCAGCAATCACCGTATTTAACCGATCCTTGAATATGGGGTTTATAATGCCTACAATATTCGATAACTCATGACATCGTCCTTGTTCTATAATATTTAAAATGGCTGCCAATAACGCACGCGGATTCCAAAAATATGGAACGTCAAAGACCATCCAATCAGGGCGAAGACGATATCTTCGCGTCGTCTGAACTGCTGAATGAGGCCCCACGGGGTAACTTTCCTGATGCCGAGATGCACCCACGCAATGCCTATACACTCGTGCGAGACGAGCTTATGTTGGATGGCAATTCCCGCCAGAATCTAGCTACGTTCTGCCAGACCTGGGAAGAACCCGAGCTGCACCAGCTGATGGAGCGTTGCCTGGACAAAAACATGGTCGACAAGGACGAGTATCCGCAAACGGCCGAGATTGAATCCCGCTGTATAGAAATGCTGCAGTCTCTTTGGAATGCGCCTCGGCCGGAAGATCGAGTAGGCACCTCAACCGTTGGATCGAGTGAAGCGGCCATGCTGGGTGGTCTCGCAATGAAGCGTCGCTGGGAGGCGCGGCAAGCCGCGAACGGAAAGCCCGCTGACAAACCGAATCTGATTACTGGCCCCGTACAGATTTGTTGGCACAAGTTCACTCGCTACTGGGATATTGAACATCGTGAAGTACCGATGGCAAACGGGAGGTTACTGCTGACGCCAGAAGAGGTGCTCTCCCGCTGTGATGAGAACACTATCGGAGTGGTGCCTACTTTGGGCGTAACGTTTACCGGCCGCTATGAGCCAGTGGCAGAGATTGCCGCGGCACTGGATGTTCTAGAAGCTGATTCTGGCTTAGATATTCCCATTCACGTAGATGCTGCCAGCGGCGGTTTCCTGGCACCCTTTTGTGCTCCCGACCTCCTTTGGGATTTCAGGTTACCGCGCGTGCTCTCGATAAATGCTTCGGGCCACAAATTTGGACTCTCACCACTGGGCGTTGGGTGGATTGGCTGGCGCGAAGCCAAAGATCTTCCCGAGGATATGGTTTTCTGGGTCAATTACCTTGGCGGCAACATGCGCGATATTGCGCTCAATTTTTCGCGCCCCGGTGGCCAGGTTGTCAGTCAGTATTACAACTTTATCCGACTTGGCAGAGACGGCTATGCAAAAGTTCACGGCTCCTGCTACCAAACAGCACAACATTTGGCTGCCCGACTGGAAACGATAGGCCTATTTGATGTCTTGTTCGATGGTGATCCCGCAAACGGTATTCCCGCAGTCTGCTGGCGTCTTCGTGATGACGCGGATGTTAGCTATAATTTGTTCGATCTTGCAGATCGATTGCGTGCCAAAGGCTGGCAAGTTCCTGCATATACGCTTCCTGCCGACTGTGAGCATGTTGTTATCCAGCGCGCCGTCATTCGTCATGGGGTGAGTCGAGATCTCATATCGCTACTGCTTAACCATATTAGCGAAGCGTTGACTTACTTTGATGCGCATCCCATTACAACGCCGTTGTCGGCAGCAGAAGGTAGCGGCTTTAACCACGGGAGCAATGTCAAATGACGACAAAAGCAAAAAGCCTCACCGCCTTGGCAGTGCTTCTCATTCTTGGTGGCGTACTTGGTTTCGATCAGTTTAAACAGAGAATTATTGCTAAGAAGCTGGCTGAATATAAGCCGCCATCAGTGGCAGTCACTACACAGATCGCCCAAAGCGAGGATTGGACAAAGCGTCTGACGGCCGTAGGGGAAATTACTGCGCGGTCCGCAGTTAATGTTACAACCCAGATATCTGGCCAGGTTTTGTCGATTCACTTTGATTCCGGCGATGTTGTTGAGGCAGGGCAATTATTGGTTCAACTGGACGATCAGCTTTTGAGGGACCAGCTGATTAAAGACGAGGCTGAAGCTAAGTTGTCACAGTTGGATGTAGATCGCTACACCAAGCTTGTTGCTGAAAAGAGCGCGTCGCAAGTTAATTTGGATCGTGCTACAGCGAATCGGGCACGTGATAGGGCGGCGAGTAATTCGACAAGCACCAAGATCGATTACATGGCGATAAAGACGCCCTTTGCCGGACAGGTCGGCATTCGTCAGGTAAACGTCGGGGACTTCCTCTCTCCGGGGTCGTCGATTGTCAACTTGCAGAATCGTCGAGAACTTTATGTCGATTTCTCCCTTCCAGAAAATTATTTGCCGCTGTTAAAGCAGGGTTTGCAGGTAGACATAAGCACAGACGCTTTTCCAGGGAAGACATTCTCAGCGCAAGTTACCGGGATAGCGCCTCAGGTTGATCCTAACTCACGCAATATCGACGTGAGGGCACAGTTTCCGGAAGCTACTCCGGATCTCGTCCCCGGGTTATTTGTTACTGTCGAGGTGGTCACGCTGGACAGTCAGACATTGATTACCTTGCCCGCCGTTGCTGTCAGCTACTCGATGTACGGAGACACAGTTTTCGTCGTGGACGAAAAATCCGCTGATGGCTACGCCATTGAGCGTCGCAATGTCACTGTCGCCATGCAGCGGCAGTCGCAAGTCGCCCTTAGTGACGGTGTTGTAGAGGGCGACCAGGTGATCACCTCGAACCAACAGCAACTCGATAAATCTTCCATCGTTATCATCAACAATGGTGATGTAAGCCTTGATTCCGCAAAAACCAGCGGAGAATAGGCATGAACTTTACCGATGTGTTCATTGAAAGACCGGTTCTGTCGATCGTATTGAGCCTCGTCATTTTTGTCCTGGGTATTAATTCCTTTGCGCAGCTTCAGGTGCGTCAGTACCCGGAGATGGAAACTGGCGTCATCTCAATTCAAACAGTGTATCCGGGAGCCAGTCCGAACAATGTATTGGGATATGTGACTCAGCCAATTCAGCAGCAGGTGGCGCAAGCGGAAGGCATTGATTACATGTATGCCGAAAATTCCATGGGCTTGTCCAAAATCACTATTTATCTGCAACTGGACTACCCGACGGACCAGGCATTGGCTGAAATTCTGGCATTGGTTCAGCAGGTCAAGTATCGGCTGCCCGCAGGTGTCCAGGATCCTAGTATTGTGAAATCGTCATCACAGCCTCCCATCGCGTACATCGCTTTCAGCTCCGATAAACTCGCAACACAGCAAACCTCAGACTTCGTAAGCCGCGTTGCGGTTCCAATTTTTTCAACCGTGAGTGGAGTGAATTCGGTTGCTATTCTGGGGAAGAAAGACTTCGCCATGCGATTGTGGTTAGACCCCGTTCGTATGGCGGCATTTAATGTGGATGCCGGCGATATTCAGCGCGCAGTCCAAGCGAATAATGCTGTCAGTGCGGCAGGCAAGTTCAAGGGTAATTTCATTGAGGTTGATATTAACGCCTTGACCGATTTGAACACTGTGGAAGAGTTTGAGTCTATAGTGATTAGCCATCAAGAAGATCGATTGGTTAGGCTGAGCGATGTAGCTACCGTTGAGCTGGGTGCAGACAGCTACGACAGTTCCGTAGTTTCCGGCGGCTCAGAAACGGTGATGGTCTCTATTTCCAACACCGCTGATTCTAATCCGCTGGACGTTATCAGCGGCGTATACGAAATGTTGGAGCAGGTGAAAAGCGCGGCTCCCGACACGATTGATGTAAAGATGGTTTATGACTCCACGATTTATATCAGTACTTCGATAGAAGAAGTGATCACGACACTTGGTGAAGCGATATTGATCGTGATTGTGGTTGTATTCCTGTTTTTGGGTAACTTCCGTTCGGTTTTGATTCCCGTTGTGACGATCCCCCTTTCCATGGTGGGCATCCTCTTCGTTCTATTGGCCATGGGTTTCACCATTAACTTGCTCACGTTACTCGCCATGGTGCTGGCGATCTCACTTGTAGTAGATGACGCGATTGTCGTAGTGGAGAACACTTTTAGACACTTGCAGGAAGGACTGCCTCCAAAAGAGGCGGCGCTGAAGGGAGCCAGGGAAATAGCTAGCCCAGTGATATCAATGACGATCACCCTGGCTGCCGTTTATGCGCCCATCGGTTTCATGGGCGGATTAACGGGTAATCTTTTCACCGAATTTGCGTTTACTCTCGCGGGGGCGGTTTTGCTCTCCGGGTTTATTGCACTCACGCTAAGCCCAATGATGTGTGCACACACACTCTCAGCAGACATTGGTGAATCCCCTCTGGTCCAACGCATCGATGCGATCCTGGAAAGAGTTAAGAACGTTTATCGTGGTCTTTTAGAAGGCCTGTTGGATAATCGCCACTTTGTTTGGCCGCTAGCGTCTGCCGTACTCATTGCCCTGGTTTATATGCTTACGCATACGGCCCAGGAACTGGCACCGGAAGAGGATCAGGGGGTCGTAATGCTGATGGGTTCAGGGCCCATCTACACCAATACTGACTACTTGAAGGCAACTGGCGAGCCTCTCAACACACTGATGGAATCACAGCCAGAATCAGTGGCTTCGTTTACTGTCTATGGCTATCAGAATAACTCAACACTCTTTGGTCTGGATGTTCTCTCGCCCTGGGACCAGCGCGATCGTACGGCAATGGACTTGCGCAATGATTTTCAACAACAGGTTGTTCGCTACCCCGGCCTACAAACCTACAGCTTGTCCCCACCTGTACTACCCGGTACGCCCCAGGGTCTGCCTTATCAGTTAGTCATTAAGTCTCCGACCGATTCATTCGAAAATATTTATCCTCACGCACAGGCGCTCGCGGATGCCGCCAAGGCGTCCGGAAAATTTGTCTTTGTCCGAAATGATCTGACGCTCGACAAGCCCCAGTATGAACTGACGATAGACCGCGACAAAGCTGCGTCTCTGGGCATACTTCCCAGCGATATCGGTCGCGTTTTACAGATCTACCTAAGTGAGGGCTTCATCAACTATTTTTCCATGCAAGGGCGCAGCTATAAGGTGATATCCGAGGTTCCTCGTTCCTATCGCTTAGACAAGGCCGCCCTTGCGGGATACTACTTGCGTGGTGGCAATGGCGACATGGTTCCCCTGTCGGCAATGGTAACGGTCTCCCAGACTGTTGAAGCTTCGCGTATTAATCAGTTTCAGCAGTTGAACAGTGCGACAATTGAAGCCCGAATGATGCCGGGTGTGAGCCTTGCGGAAGCTCATGCATATATGGTCGATCAAGCGCAGCAAATCTTACCGCGCGGGTATAGCCTTGATTCGTCTGGTGAACTGCGTCAATTTCTTCAGGAAGGCAGCGGGCTGCTGACCACCTTTGCTCTCGCTATCGTCATTATTTATTTGGTGCTCTCTGCGCAGTTTGAAAGCTTTCGAGACCCTTTGGTCATCTTGACGACGGTACCGCTCTCAATTTTTGGGGCGATGCTACCTCTCTATTTTGGCGCGGCAACCTTGAATATTTATACTGAGGTAGGCCTAGTTACGCTGATTGGGTTGATAAGCAAACATGGCATTTTAATCGTTGAATTTGCCAATGAGCTACAGACCGAGAAAGGCCTTAGCCGTCGGGACGCAGTGCTTGAGGCTGCTGCTGTTCGTATGCGTCCGGTGTTGATGACAACGGCGGCGATGGTATTCGGGGTCCTACCATTAGTATTCGCTTCAGGTGCGGGCGCCGAAAGTCGGTTTTCTATGGGGCTGGTAATCAGCGTTGGCATGTCCATAGGCACGCTGTTTACACTGTTTGTGTTGCCGAGTCTTTATACGTTCCTCGCCGAAGACCTCAACCGACTCAATGAAGAAGAAAGCGCTGCGCTACCGAAAGCCAGCGCTGTCTGAACAACCGGTGAATATCACCGGGCAAGAGGGGCACACTGTCCGGATAGGGCCATTCGCCTTTCTGACAGCCTTGAGCGGGCGAAGTGAGTCGGGTGACCGTGCTTCACAAACCGCTCGTCGGCACCGCAAAGTCACGGCCTTGCCGCTCAGGCACGGCGAAGACAGACATCCGGCTGATGTGGTCGCCGACGTGGCGCACCGCTGGTCCTCTCTGGTGTATGCGGAACATATGAGTTGGTGGATTG
>JAPYTQ010000077.1:0-11772 GCA_029941905.1 Pseudomonadales bacterium
TTCTCGCGTTCGGTAAGGTGGAACTCCTTCGCTACTTGTCCAACATCTGCCCACCGCTGATAGCTACGTTCCAGGAGAATGACGGTGGTTTGAACAGAGTTTTCAGCTGCAATCATCGGTAGAATCCGGCTGGTATACCGCCTTCTGCCAAACACATGTTCCGTACCGGACGAAACATCACCTTCGGCGAGTAATAATCGGATTCTACTCGGTGAAAGCTCGTGCTGAGCCGCCATATTTTGCTCGGGGGATCGCGGATAGAATAGAACTTTTAAGGCCTCTGTATTCGTATAGATGAGTTCCAGCGCGGAACTTACCAACAGAATGCCTACTGCGGATGGTTCAGCGTGAATATTATTAGGTATTTGTGCAATCATAATTTTCTCTTTCTGATAGGGGTGCACGTTTCATGCCAAATAGCTGGATATCCGATAGACAGTCGTAGGAGTTTGACTATTGGAGAATCGGAACATGCTTTTGTTTTCAGAATACTTCCCAATTTGGGAAGCAAAATGGGAAAATGCATCGGACACGTCTTTGAGAAGCGGTTCGATTCCGGTGCTTTATTGGATGAAAAGGGGGTGCTCGCCATAGCTCCGTCTTCTGTATATAGGGTTAATCCGGATATCGATCCAGGTGTTTTTGCTACCCACGTTCTCTATTCTGCATAGAAGACTACGTGGGCGTCGTTCAGGTGCGTTCGTGGTCAGCACCCAATAATCAACGAGACGGCGCCAGGTTCCACCAACTAGTTATCGTGCCATTTGAATTGCTGTATTTACACTGCGCCTGGGTCTCACTCGTAGCGACACGCGTTTTGTTTATGTGACACAATCGTGTCTGGTTGGTTATTGGTCGCCCCCTTTATCTTCCAAATGTACATCAAATTGCCAGAGCCGGTGCAGATGTTTGAGCACTTCTTTCGAATCATTATGCAAATTGATGCCATCCTGCAAAGTATGTCGGAGTATCAGCGACCGGTCTCCTTTGAGATCTACAGATTGAACTTGAATATCGGGTTCGTGGTAGGACAAGCTGTACTGTTTAGCGAATAGATTCCTAATGGCCTGGTATCCTGCTTCATTATGGATATCAGATACTTTCAGTTCAGATTGATGTTCATCGTCCAATACATTAAACAGGCGAAGGTCACGGATCACTTTCGGCGATAGGAACTGCTGGATAAAACTATCATCCTTGAAATTCGCCATACCAAATTTAAGCGTTTGGAGCCAATCAGAACCCGCTATATCAGGAAAGAAGGCCCTGTCTTCCTCAGTTGGATTTTCACACATGCGGCGAATATCTTTCATTATCGAAAATCCAAGTGCATAGACATTGATCCCCGAGTAATACCCATTGATCTTGCGCTTGAGGTTCGAACGCTCTTCCCATAACTCCCGATAGAGCATCACGTCGGGAGTCTCTGTCTCCAAGATTAATTCTACTTCTTTTAGTCGACGCCTGGAGTTTCCGGTTAACGCTAAGCGTCTGGCCTGGGCTGCACGCATAGTGCGACCAATGTTTAACCTGGCCGGGATACCCTCATCTGTGATTCCTGCCTGCACCCTTTTAACCTCTTCGTTTGCCAGCTGTTTTTGTACTAAGTTTGGCAACTCAAGGTCTTCAAACATGATGTCAAAAAATTCTCTTTGGGAGATGCGAAATACAAACTCATCCACGCCTTCGCCAGAGTCGCTTGCATCTCCTTCACCATCATCGCCTGCGTCCGGTGTGATGCGCTTTAGACGGTCACCGGCGTTGAATTCCTTATTACCCGGATGAACTCTGTTACGCAAACCACCTCTGCCATAATGAAATTTTGGCTCACTGATATCTTCTCTAGGAACGCTGATCTCTCCACCTCGATCGTGGTCTGTGATGCTTCGTTTGTTAACTGCATCATCTACAGCGCGTTTGATTTGCTTTCGATAACGTTTCAGAAACCGCTGACGATTAACAGTGCTCTTGTTCTTGGCATTTACGCGTCGATCGATCACGTAATTCACAATACCTTCTCCAAATTTTCCATTACTAAAAAAAAAGGTTCAGGTAGTGTTAAAACCAATTTTCAGACTTTCCGAAATGATCCCGGAAAAACTGCCACCGATCTTCGGATCTCGAAACAATCCGATTTCTAGCATCACAATCCACGTCGCCACCCCGCTACTGAGACTTGCGGACGCGCAGGTACCATTCAGACAACAACCTGACTTGCCTCACGGTGTAACCACGTCGGGTCATTCTTTCCACGAATTCGGTATGCTTCTGTTGATCTTTTTGAGATACTTTGGCATTGAAAGAAATCACCGGTAATAATTCTTCGGTGCTGGAAAACATCTTTTTTTCGATAACCGCTCGAAGTTTTTCATAACTCGTCCAATTTGGGTTCTTACCGTTGTTGTTAGCCTTTGCTCTCAAGACAAAATTAACTATTTCATTGCGAAAATCCTTTGGATTAGTTATCCCAGCGGGTTTCTCTATCTTTTCTAAATCTTCGTTGATTGCGATTCGATTCAGAATATCACCAGTCTCAGGATCACGATATTCTTGATCCTGAATCCAGAAATCCGCAAAGGTGACATATCGATCAAAAATGTTCTGTCCATATTCAGAGTAAGATTCCAAATAGGCCGTCTGTAACTCCTTGCCAATAGATTCGATATAACGCGGTGCGAGAAATTCCTTGATGTACCCCAGATACTTCTCATGAAGATCCGCATCAAACTGTTCCTGTTCGATCTGTTGTTCCAGCACGTAAAGTAGATGCACAGGGTTCGCTGCGATCTCACTGTTATCGAAATTAAATACTCGTGATAAGATTTTGTAAGCAAAACGGGTCGACAATCCGTCCATACCCTCATCGACACCGGCGCTATCCTGATATTCCTGGATGGATTTAGCTTTAGGATCTGTATCTTTGAGATTTTCGCCATCATAGATGCGCATTTTTGAAAAGACACTTGAATTCTCAGACACCTGCAATCGAGACAACACGCTGAATTGCGCCAGCATTTCTAGTGTATCCGGCGCACAGGGCGATTCACCCAACGCACTATTACTCAATAATTTTTTGTATATTTGAACCTCCTCAGTAACGCGGAGGCAATAGGGCACTTTGACCATGTATACGCGATCAAGGAAAGCTTCATTATTCCTATTGGATTTAAAATTCTGCCACTCAGATTCATTCGAGTGTGCTAACACCACACCGTCAAAAGGCAGGGCTCCGGTGCCTTCTGTTCCGTTGTAGTTTCCTTCCTGGGTCGCGGTTAAGAGCGGATGCAGTACCTTGATTGGCGCCTTAAACATTTCGACGAATTCCATCAAACCCTGGTTTGCCTTACATAAAGCACCGGAATAGGAATAAGCATCTGCGTCATCTTGGGCAAAGTCCTCCAGTTTTCTAATGTCTATTTTTCCAACCAGTGCTGAAATATCCTGGTTGTTTTCATCACCAGGTTCAGTCTTGGCAATACCAATCTGGTCTAAAATGGAGGGGTATCGTTTGACTACTCTAAATTTCGAAATGTCTCCATTGAATTCGTGGAGTCGTTTGACTGCCCAAGGAGACATAATGGTTTTGGAGTAGCGAGCTGGTATCCCAAAGTCCTCTTCGAGAATGAGACCATCTTCCTCCGGGCTGAATAAGCTCAGCGGAGATTCATTTACCGGGGAGTTTTTAATCGCATAAAACGGCACTGTCTCCATGATTTCCTTCAACTTTTCTGCCAATGAAGACTTGCCACCTCCCACTGGACCCAGCAGATACAGGATCTGTTTCCGCTCTTCCAATCCCTGTGCGGCGTGACGGAAATAGGACACGATTTGTTCGATACACTCCTCCATCCCATAAAACTCACTCAATACAGGATACCGACGAATAATCTTGTTCGAAAAGATTCTGCTGAGGATGGGGTCGGTGGAGGTATCGATCATTTCAGGCTCGCCGATCGCATGCAACATCCTCTCAGCGCCACTGGCATAAGCCATCGGATCGTCTTTACAGATATCCAGGTATTCCTGGAGCGAGTACTCTTCCGTTGCAGCGTAATCGTACCTACATTGGACCTGTTCTAAGATTGTCATTTCGACTTACCCCCGGTGCTGGTTACTTAAGAAACCCGTCGGTAAATATAATGCATGGACCGTGCCAAATTACTTGAGCCAGTTTCCTGTGGCACAGGTGGTTTTTTTCAATCGGTGGACAATCGCCTGAACTACCGACACAGTAAAGTGACGGGTGACAACTCATCGTTGCATGCAGAGCGTTATGGCACCGAGAGTAGCTGGCAACCGAGAGAAGTCACATTCATACTGTCTGCACATATCCGATCGAATTGTGCTGACTCGCGAGTCTTACACTAACTGGACGAAAGCATTCACCCACTTTGTTGTCGTATCGAGATTGACCGCATTGGGCCAGGCATCTGCAGGATGGTGGGATAATCCGTTGCGCCCCAGAATCGAGACTTAGCGGCCGCCACCGTCATAAATAATACGCGCCTCGCCAAGAGGACGATTGTTATGAAGAAAGTAGTCCAACCCTCTCAACTCTCTGAACCAGCCAGTCGGCGTTTATTTGCCCTATCCTCGGCAATGGGTACGAAGCGTCCGTTCTGCATTGAATCCACAGAACCCGACGGATATCGCTAACCACACCATAACGGCGAAATGGTTACGACAAATAAGCCGAATGGGAGACCCAAGACCCGCCCACGTTCCGCGATAGCTTGGGACTACCACATGGCAACAGGGTTGATGATCATCTGGACGGTCCCCTTTATTCTTGCCTGGCCTAACACAAACATAAACTCGAATACCTCTTCTTTCGCCAGCCTGCCGGTATTCATCGTCTCAAGAATGTAGATGCCCTTCTTTTTTAGTAGTTCCACATGACCATAGAAAACCTTGTCTCCCTTAACGGGGGGCACTGCGTCAATACCCCAGGTATCAGCACCTACTGCCATCGGGTTCAGTGCGCTTAGATATCTGAACGCTTCATTGGTTAGGCCAGGTTCTGTCGCTACCCACACATCAGGATCCGAAGTTAATTTTCCATCTGTCCAGCCCGTGTGAAACAAGACGATGTCACCTTGCCGTATAGAAGTACCCTGACTCTTTGCTGCGGCCTTTATGTCTTCCGAGCTGATGCCCTGCCCCCCGGCCATCACAGTTACGCCAAAGTACCTGGCCATATCGATCAACACACCCCGTCCAATCAACGGTGGTATCTGGTGAGTACCCAGTTTCTTTAGACCGGTGATGTGGACAAAGTCTTTGGCCTCATTGCAATTGTAATAGCTGCCTGCTTCTCCCATATGGCCGAGGCCGTCTATTTGGGGACCGGTGCCAAACCACAGCTGCGCCAGATCATCATTGTAGACAACGTCCCAACCAAAATCCTGCTTTAGGTCTCGGCCATTGTGTTGCCCGGGAGCGACAACCTGCAGGGACATCGAACGAGGCGGGAACGAGGGCATTTGAGGGTCGACAACGATACCCAAAGGATGGCTTTGCCCCTTTTTAACCAGCTTCACAGCCATCAGCACCTGTTCCGGTGTGACGTAGTTCGCGGCCCCAATTTCATCCTCTGGGCCCCATCCAGACGGTACACAATCATTCGCCCACACATATCCCGTAGTACCAGGCAGCCAAAGCAAAAAGAAAACCGTCAGACCGTTCAGAATTTTACTCATCATATCTCTTCCCTATTGCACAGATTATGGTCCAGTCTTCCATAGGGCCGGGGTCGGAGTAAAGCGCCAGGTTAAACACTGTCAGTTCAATAAACCCAAAAAGAAGACAAGGTTCAGGTGGCAAGATCATACAGCGGCCTACATCACTTTTGCCCATCGTGATAACGATCGCACCAAGGCGCTGCACCGTCTCGACTCTACGATGTGCATCAGCGGCTATTTTCAGTGGATAGATTCCGGGTGAACAGCCCCAGGGTGTTGTAGGCGTTGGATATCGTGCTCAATACCTCCGCCCGAACCTCAGGTGCGTCGGTTAGATTGTCATTCGCCATCGCGTAGCCGTTATCCAGCACCTCGCGGATTGAGATGTCGTCGGGGCTTCGATTGGTGGGGTTAGCCTTTTGCAGGATGCCAATCAGAAAGTCAGTCACCTGCTGGGCGGTTTCTCTGGAAGCATCCGCAGCAACCTGCGCACGCTCGGCGTGGTTTCGTGCCAGCAGCGCATAGATGGCCAGTGACGATGTCAATACCAGCCCCACAACCGAGACAGCGGTGACTGCCAGCAATCGCTGCCTGCGTTTGTGTTCATGCCGTTGTTTTAAATCATCGAAACGCAGTGCAAGTATTCCTGCAACCAGCTTGAGCAGGGCGTTTCGCTTTCCGTCGCGGCGAATGTCGGCTGCCAACGGAATCGTGCTTTCTTTGATCAGTGCGGGTGGGAATGCAGTGGCTGGTGTGTCGGCGACGAGCAGGGTAAAGATCCTGTCACTGCGCCCCATCTCAATGAATCTTTCAATTTCGCTGTTCACCCAGCGGGATTGGGCTGAACGCCCAGAACAGATCACAATCAGATTCTCTGATGCGGTGAGTGCATCCAGCAGGACACGATTGAGATCCGCAGAACTGGCGAGTTCGTCGCGATCCCGAAAGATTGGTCGCTGCGGTCGTTTGGGCAGCCGTTCGTGCCCGGCTGTGCTTGATGGCAGGTCGAATGCTTCCAACTGGCGGTGGAGCCACCGCCCCCAGCGTTCATCTGCATGGCTATAGCTGATAAACGCTTTGCAGGTGTACGTCATGGGTAAACTAGCGACGCCGGAACCCCGCCTTATCTCCTGTTGTTGCGGCACTCGAGTCATGCAGAGCTCGAGTTACCCGATCCCGCCACAACGACCTGAACCAGCACCTTGGCATTTTTCATATCTGGTTTCTCAACCAACTCGGTAGAAGAAAAACTAAACGCAGAATAGTCACTGACCAAAACATAGTCCCAAAAATTCTTCATAGTCCCGAAAACAGCCTTCGGTCTGATTACCGATACTTCTAAGACACTATTTTTTACCTGCACACGATCTCGCAACCTGAGTATTTATTGACTTGCGTCACGGATATATTGTCGATAGTGATTCAAAGTAAATGTCAGAGAAATCTGGTGAAAATGGGATTCCAGGCCCGAGGTCTATGTGGCTGCCCTTCGCTATCTGGCCATCAGGGAGGATTCATAACATGGATAAACCTTTTCCAGCCTATACCGGGGATGAGTCTTTCATCTTTGTCTGCTATGCCCATCATGACAGTGACATCGTTTATGGAGAATTAAACAGACTGCACGACGATGGTGTTAACTTTTGGTATGACGAAGGCATTGGTGGTGGCACTGTCTGGCGTGCAGAACTGGCACACTCCATAGAGAAAGCTGCCCTTGTTCTCTTCTTCGTTTCTCCAGAGTCTGTCCAATCCGCACATTGTAACCGTGAGCTGAATTACGCCCTTGATTGCGATCGACCTGTTCTGCCGGTTTACCTCGAAGAAACAGAACTGCCAGCTGACCTGCGTATTGGCCTGGCACGTATTCAGGCAATACATCGGGCAAAGCTGTCTCCATCGGACTATCGCGTCAAACTATCGACAGCACTGCAGAGCGACGATAAATGGCCAGTCTTAGCCACAAAAAAGGCCCGCCGCTTCGTGCCGGTCTGGGGACTGGTCGTTGCACTACTTGCTGCCCTCGCTATTGCGGGCGGGTTTTTATTCGAAAGTGAACCTGTGATCGAGACCGACCGCATTGATTCAATCGCGGTGTTGCCTTTCGATAATCTGTCAGACAAACAGGATCAGGCATACCTCGCCGCAGGATTGCAGGATGCAATGATCGGCTCACTCTCGAAAATCAAGTCACTTCGGGTGATTTCGCGTAAATCGACCCTTCGGTATCAGGACAGTGACCTGTCGTTCCCAGAGATCGCACGCCAACTCAATGTGACTGCCATGATTGAAGCTTCTATTTTTCGTCTGCAGGATCAGGTACGAATTGAAGTGCAGCTGGTTCGCGCTTTCCCCCAGGAAGATCACATCTGGAGCGCTACCTACGAACGCGATCTGAGCGACGTCTTGTTCATGCTCAACGACGTGGCGAGAGCAGTTGCCAGCGAGATCGAGATATCTCTCAGCGAAGGGGAAGTCGAACGTTTTGCATCTGCCCGGACCGTGAAGCCAGCAACCTATGAAGCCTACCTGCGCGGCACCTACAAGCTGAATCAGTCTACCAACCAGAGTGTCAAAGAAGGACTCAGAATCCTGCATGAAGCCGTCGCAAACGATCCGGCCGATCCGTTCGCCTACGCCGCCCTGGGGCTCGGTTACGTCAATGCCGGGCACGGCTCAATCTTCATTGCCCGATGTACACGACCCATGGCAGCGTGCAAGAGCAGCCGCCCTCCAGGCGCTTAAACTCGATCCCAATCTGGCACAAGCCCATACTGCCCTGGCGGAGGTAAAGGGTTACTACGACTGGGACTGGTCCGGTGCGGAGGAGTCATTCAAGAGAGCACTGGATCTGAATCCGAACCTCGCTGAAGCTCACTACCAATACGGTTGGCAATTGACCATGCGCAACCGAAATGAGGAAGCAGAAAAACATATGCTGCTGGCCCAGGAACTCGACCCGCTAGTGGTGGATTATACAGCCTGGCTTGGGGGCTGGTATGGGATGCTGGGTCGTGATGAGGAAGCGATCGAAGAACTTTTAAAGTCGTTCGAACTTGGCCCAAATAACGTCATCAGCCACTGGTTGCTCGCTAGAATCTATGCTGGTCAGGGAGATTTCGACGCATCCGATGCAGAGTACGAGGCATTGTTACTGGCGACAAACCGAACTGGGATGAAGACAGTTGGAATGAGCATACTCTACGCGCTGGCGGGTCGTAGGGCTGAAGCACAGGAAATCCTAGACCAGACAGATTTGTCTTCTGCGAATCCGATGCTACTGGCCCAGCTATATGCCCTTCTCGGTAACAAAGATCGCACGTTTCGTCAACTCGAGACTGCATTTGACATTCCATTGTATTCGGTTGGGATGATCACCGTAGACCCCACCTTCAGTTCTTTACAAGAAGATCCACGTTACCTCGCTTTGCTCAAGAGGGCGAACCTCCACCTATGACTTTTCTGTATAACCAGGATCGTCTTTAGTCATTCAGTATAAGTTCAATATCATCCAATACTTTCTCTAATCCAGTCTGTTCCCCCGGTGTTCCGCTGAACGGTTCGGTTATAACAAATGGCTGACAAAAATAGGTGAGCACTGCTCTTGCTTTCTCAATCCTGGCTTGGTCAGGGTATTCGAGGTCCGACAAGTTAAAGTCAGGATCAACTGTTTGATACCAGGTGAGCAGCATCGCAACGCTCTTTCGCAACAGTTCGTGTCTCTTTTCACAAAGAGCGTTTGAGAAAGATAGCTCGGGATCTATGGCGGGGAAGAGGTTTCTCAAAGCCCGCTGTCTATCTAATGTTATTTGAGCTGAATAGGGTGCTTTTAATCCTGGCCACGCTTGTTTCTCCCAGGGTGTGATAACAATAGTGGTAATCGAACCTTTTTCGGATGATTGCGATAATCGATGCAGATTCTCCTCGATATCATGTTCGAACCCTTCCGTACTTTGTACAATCGCCAGTACATGCTGGCCAGAATCACGCAGGCTTTCCGCCATGAGAATGCCCCGGTGAAAACCTGCACGTCTGTCGGAGGCGTCTTCCTTAAAGCTCACCAGACTATGCTGGATATGCTGTTTAAGACCAAATTCCGACACCTCGGCTTCCCAATCACTGATATCAAATGGAGGGTGTGTGAATCCTGTCCATACCGTTGCGCCGTCATGTTGTGAATAGAATCGGTGGCTCAACTCTCCCAGCATTACGAGCATGCCAACCCCCGCTTTGAATGGTACGCGAATGAGTCCTCCACGACGTAGCGGCGAGAAGAAATCAATCGCTCTGATGCCTGTATGCAAAATGATGCTGTTACTGAGCGCAGGATGTTTCTCTTCCAATTTAACTTCGGTAGATGTTGTGTTGGATTTTGGTCTTAGGATTTCTGCTACTTCCAGGTGCCCATTTGCAAGCGCCCATTCAAAGGGTGTGCGATTTTGATGGCGTCTTACGCGGGTCGGTGTCAGAGGTACGGGTGTTTTATTCTGCTGATCTCTTGCCTCCATGTCTGCACCATATTCCAGCAGAAGATAAGCAAGTTCCGTCAGCCCTCGCATGGCGGCAACATGCAAAGGCGTGTTACCGCTCACTGAATATACATTGGGGTTAGCACCATTTGCCAACAGATGCCTGGCATGCCTGGGACGATTGAGTAAGGTCGCGGCCCAGATCGCTGACTCACCTGTCGCACAGCCACAATTGTCGTTGACGTCGGCGCCTGCGTTTACAAGCAAAACCTGCATATCAAAGTTGTTCAATTCAACCGCCGTGATCAACGCGGTAGCATTATTGGCGAACGGCAATATACCTTCTCTCACTAATTCCGGGTTCCAGGTTTGTTTTGCATTGACCAGTTGTGGTGTGATCGAAACGAGGTGCTTCACTTCAGTGAGATCACCTTGACGCAATGCGATGAAAAACGAAACTTCCTCTGAAAAAGTTCTATTAACAGATGGGCGGATATTATTGATGGTCTCACGCATGAGTTGATCTCCTTCGCCTAGTATTCTCTTACGTGCAGCACGCAGGCGCTTCTTTACTGTTGAAAGTGGTAAGTCAAGAAATTCCGCGATAGCGTTGTCCTTCATTTCTGCAAAATAGTGGAGTGAAACAACAAGGCGTTGTTCTTCTGACAGCGCTTCTACCGCAAGCCGAATATTGTTTTGCAGTTGATTAAGTTGAACACTGGATTCTGGAGAAGACGTATCTGAGGCGATACTTTGGGCAGCATCCATAGAGGATGGCCGCAACGACTTTCTCCTTGTTACCCTGTCACATTGTTTGACAACTATCTTTTTAAACCACCCGGGAAACGCCGCACTTGATCGAAGTAAATGTAAGTTGAGATGGGCCTCCAGAAAAGCTTCCTGGGATACTTCCCTGGCAAGTTCAATATCCCCTAACCAGCCATAGGCAGATCCAACTGCCATGTCTTGAAAATGTGTTACAAGTTCGCTGAAAGCACCGATATCACCCTTTTGAGCGCGTTCAACAAGTGAGCTGTAATCAAGGTTCACCAACATGCTATCTCTATCAAAATGGTACTTCTATAAAGACCCGGTCTGGATGGAAAAGGATACCTCGCATGCTACTTGGAAAAGGATGATCTCGAGCGAGCCAGGTGATCCAGCATCCATGCTACCTCACTCTCACTCGAGTCTGCTAACGTCCAAGCTCTACGGGACGGTGTTTATGTCAGCAACGAGGGTGGTATCCAATGAACTCAATTGGCTATAGGGTGAAGAACTCTTAAGCTCATATGAGTCTAGCCTGGGAAATAATCGGGTTTTCTGTAAGACATGCGGCTCAAGAATGCCAACGGATAAATATACACATATCACAATTCCCTCTGGTACATTAGACAGTGATCCAGGTGTAAAGGCAGTAGTTAACATCTTCACAAACGAAAAAGCACCTTGGCATGAAGTAACGGACGCATTACTATGTTTTTTCGAGCAAGCACCGCAAGAGTTCTGGGCAGAATGGTTAAAACAGAATACAAAATCCCTAATAGACGCAAGCACACGGAACAATTTTTCATTTCCTCGTCACTGCAAATTGACCTGTGTTGCGGACGTTAGAGGTCTAG
>JAPYTQ010000078.1:0-11389 GCA_029941905.1 Pseudomonadales bacterium
GGATGAACAAAAACTCTCCTTTAAACCAGGGCTATATCTGTTCCATAGGTGTTGACGGGGTACAGTGTGTGTCCGTGTTTTAATTGATCTGTGTTTGATGTATGCGACTCAGCCGAGTGTGCAGCATTGCACCAATGAAGGAGGGAGATAGCCTTTCCTTGACATCTGCTGCGGCGCGCAGCCCGATTTTTCGTGCACGTTTCTCATCTGAAAAAACGAGTTTCATCTGTACTGCTGCATGCGATGCCGACGGATCTGCCCAGGTTTGTCCTTTTCTATATGGGCCGTGATTCTTGTCTAATTTGATGAGTTCGTAGTTTACCGGCAGAGAATTTTCAGCGTTACAAAAATCGGTATTCCCCGACCAGTCGGTCGCGATCACAGGTTTGCCAAATAGCATAGCTTCGGCGATGCCAAGACCGAATCCTTCGGATCGGTGTAAAGACACAAAGCAATCTATACGACTCAGTAAAGAGAATACCTGGTCCCGGTCAAAATACTGGTCAATAAGCTTAATTTTCTGGTTGCGAGCGGCCTCCTCTAGCAAGTAATTAGAGAATTCATTATGTGCATCTAGATTGAGTACCTTGACGACGAATTGGACATCATCTTTAGTCGCGTCGAACGCCTGTTCGAAAGCCTTGATCGCAGCTCGAACATTTTTTCTTTCAGGCACACTCAAACAGTCGAACATCGTGTAGAAGGTGAAGGGTTTAAAATCGACCCCAAGTCCTTCTGCCTCATTGCTGGGCTGATGCTCAAGCCATATAGCGTGAGGAACTACGACCACGGGTATGTCGACTTGCTTTTCGATCGAGGCTTTACAGAATTCGGAAGGGGTCCAGATCTCATCTAGGTATTTGCTTGCGTTTGCCCAGTCAACGGGAAAATCTGGTAACTCCCACGCCCAGAAGCCAATGTTAAAACAGTCTTCAAGTACATGAAGCCCTATCTCTCCAAGAGCGAACTCAAGTTGGTCCGCGTTAATATGAAAAAGGTTCGTTCGGTACGCTGGTTCTCCTTTGAGAGAAGCGTCGACGTGCCCATCCATTCTTGAGATATTGCCTAAACGAACATCTATCACTGAGACAGGAATATTAACGGATGTGAGGCTTTGAATGTTGGACCTTGCAGATTGACCTACTCCACTCTCTGCGTGTACATAGCCAAAAAGGTTAACACCGAATTCATTTGATTTGGGTGTCTGAACGCTGGGTTTGTAGTCACTGTTGGATCGGCGTATCAGCGCGAGATTAATGCGATGTCTGATCTCGGGCGGCAGAATGGGCCTGACAATAGCGCGGCTGTAACGTGCCAGCCGGTATAGCAAACGATAGACACTAGTTCCCGGGCTTTTTTTTTTAGCTATATTTTGTTCCAGCCAGGATCTGATGGGCGCGATAAAGCAGTCGTCAAACTTCGCTTGGGTCTCGGCATTGTCGATAAACCATTGCGCATAACGGACGCCATCAGTGCCATAAATATCAGGGAAGGCATCCTGAAGATCTTTTCTTTCTCGATAAAGTCGGTGAGCAAGACGAGTGATGTAAGAAAAGACTACACCATCGTGCTCGATGGGCTGGTTTAGATAACCCATAAAATTCTTGCTTCCTTCCTCAGACCAAAGGTTGTTCGAATCTGATTCCCAGTCAAAATCATCTCTATAGATATACCTGGCTTGATCGGGGATGGCGGTACCGTCTGCAAATTGCCCAAAAGCGTAGGGAAGTTCCCTGCACGTATCTTGTCCGAACGCTATCAGATCAGCCGCATAGTCCTTGCAAAGCGCTTCAACACCAGCCCCGGCAGACGATCGAGTGAAGCGGTTCTGATGTTTACTGAGTGTCTTTGCCGACGAATTGAACCCTGAAAAATGAAAGAACACCAACGGGTCTGTATTGACTTGAAACCCGTTTTCGCTGCGGGCAACCTTTCGATGAGCCAGATTCCAATAAGCGACATTCCAGCCCTCATTTCTCTCTACATGGACTCCATCGAAAATGCCAGGGACCATATCCATCCATTTCTGATCGACAAATAGTCCTCGCTCTAAGTCGACGACGCAATCTTTGTAAAGTTTACCTTGCCACCACTTAATGAGCGATCTGGTGCTTTGAGAATCTCGAAGTCCAATATATCCAAGGTTGTAGGTGCCGCTCCTAAGTATATCGAGCTCGGAAGGCAGTGCTTTATCGTCGAGCTCACCTGTTAAGTGGGGCGTCAACAAAATGTCTTTAGAATCCAACAGGTTAACCATTGGAGTAAGGCTGCTGTAGATCTTGATGTCAGGATCGATATAGATAATCTTTTCATATCCGAGGTCGAACAGCTTCTCAATGACATACGGCTTAATGGCAGTGTTCAACTCAAGGATGGTATAGCGGAAAAGAAACTTTTCGAATGATGGGATGTTGTCTAGCCGGCCGAGGTTGAAAATCTCAAAGTTGTCCCTCGAGTAGTCGAAGTCGTCAGGCTTGTCGCACAGCGCAACGACTCTATTAGCTTCAGGGTAATGCTGCTCAACACTGTGCATGAGTGTTCTCGCCACATGGGTATAGTTCTTGGAGACGATCGTGAAAATACAAACGTTATTCATCAGTTTTAGTTAACCTGCTAATGCCTGCGATTCGTGCAGAGACTCTTACTAGTGTGGAACCTTCTAATCTTTCGATGTGTTTCTTCTCTTCTAACAAAGCAGCGCTGATCTTAGCGATAGAGCTATCTTTTGATTGACTGACTACCTCAAGATTTTTTATAACGGATCGAGCGGTTTCTAATTGCGCGTCTATCGATGTCAGATAGACCTCTTTTGCTTCAAGTGTAGAGAGCAGAGACTGGATATACTCATCGCTGCTAGAGATTTTCTCTGAAATTGCCCTCTTTAAGTCGTCTCTGTCGAGAGTCAAACCCGAGATAGATTGGATGAGAGAGCTAGCGTGTTCGTCTTTTTTCTTAAGAGCCGTCTGCATTTCTATAATGGACGATTCCATTGATTTAATATAAGTATCTTGGACTTCTATATTTCGGCCTAGGGCCTGCTTTCCATTTTTTAGCGATTCAACATATTCCGCTCGAGTGATGAGTTCCTTGTGTAGTGTTTTGATCTCAGTCTTCAATGAATCGTTATAATCTGCACGAGTCTCGAGCTCCTTGTTTAGTGTTTTGATCTCAGTCTTTAGCGAGGAAACATAGTCCGATCGTGTTGTAAGTTCCTGGTTTAGTGTTTTGAGTTCAGCCTTTAGGGAGTCCGAAAACTCAGTCTGTTCGTCAATCTGTCGAGAGAGGGCAAGGACGTATTCGTCGTAGCGCTGTCGTTCTACCTCGAGCTGAGCGGCATGCGCCTTTGTCGTAGACAATTCCTCGTAGAGCGAGGTCGAATTGTCATCAACTTCTCTAGATGAATACACCTGGACCAGCGCATCCAATTCCCTAGTGATGTTCGTCAGTTTTATGGTGTCCTCGCCTTTCCCGAGGGTCTGCTTAAGAGTAAGGGCGTATAGTGCCAAGGGGTTGGTCGTTTCTGTTGGGCTATGATGGTAAAGGTTGTCTGAGAGGAACTCGTCTACAAACTTGGAAAGCTGTTCCTCAAACTCGCCTGGATTTAAAGGCTTTAGTGGTTCCAGCGAGCCTGCGGGGGACTTCATCAGTTCGTCGTAGTCAATGGCGATAGTCGATGAGCCTGCAATGTGGCGAGCTAAAGATACTGAGTAAAGGAGCCAAAGGAGCAGTCCTCTCTCAAAAGACATCATGTCCCTTTTAGAGAGGGACTTTGCCACAGCAGCAGGATCCCTGTTTACAGTGACATAGTGCGTCTCGTAATTCGCTTCGTTTAGGACAGTCTTCCATAAAGGCAGCAGGTGGCACATTCTTGGATCTTTGATGCATATATTATCAGCGTCAAATTCTTCCTCTACGATCTGAAGCACCTTTGACGTTATCTGTTTATCGTTACAAATGGACTTAATGGGTAAATCTCGAATGAGTGTTAAGGAGTCCCAGCGAAGTCCGTGAAGAGCGAGTATCTCGTCGTTCACACGAGTGATTTCCGTATTTTCCCAAAATCCCTTTGGGTTATCTTCCCTCAGTGCCATGGGATGACGCCCCAGATCATAACCCAGTGATGTGATGAAGTTAGACACAGTTGATGTGCCGCTTCGGTGCATGCCCAGGATAAAAATTGCTTGTTTCCTGCTCATTTATAGCTGCTCATCTAGCTCGATTCATCCATTGAGTTTTCGCCCTGCGACCACTCACAGCGCATGGGAGCTGGGAAAATACCAGTGAACAAGTCTCTGACGTCTTGAATCATATTAATTGAGATGAGGTCGTCTTGTCGGCTAAGCAGCTGTGTTTTTTCCAGTTTAGGCGCATCGACGATACGGAATCTGCAGCGATAAATGCCTCTCTGGAAACAGCACCTTAATTTGATATTCAGGTTCGCAGCTGGCCGGTTCCGGTCTTTCGTATGATCTGGGATCGGGATCCTTTTCCCTGTCAACTGTAGGCCTTTTTGGTCGATGATATCAAAGATCAGATAGGGTTTCTCCGCAGTCATGCCTAGAGAAAGTTCCAGTTTTATATCGATTTCACTATCGAAATTCAGTTCGGCATGATCTCCGTGGCCTTGGATATTGGCCGATTTCACGAAATAGTCGTCGATCGAAAAACCACGATCTACGAGTTTTGTTTTCTGCTTGGCCTCGTCTACTAGCTGATGTTGTTGGACGAGTTGCAGGTAATCCGTAATGACGTCATCGGGTAGACCGTCGCTAATCATCTCGCCGCTATCCAAAAGGATTGCTCTTCGGCAAAATGATTTCACCGTATTTAGGTCATGGCCAACAAACAACAGCGTTGTGCCTTTGCTAAGTATTTCGTCGAGCTTGTTCAAAGCCTTGGCCTGAAATTGGGCATCACCTACGGCCAATGCTTCATCGACAATTAAAACTTCTGGATCCACATGAACCTGAACTGCGAAGGCGAGCCTGATCATCATGCCTGAGCTGTAGGTTTTTACAGGATGATCGATAGCCTCACCGATATCGGCAAAATCGACAATGTCACGGTAGCGGGCTTCGATATTTTTGGAAGAAAGACCAAGTATCGCGGCATTCATAAAAACGTTTTCTTTCCCTGTGAACTCTGGATCAAAGCCGCTACCAAGCTCTAATAGTGCAGCGATTCGGCCGCTTGTTTCGACCTTACCTGAAGATGCTTCAAGCGTCCCTGCGACGATCTGGAGGAGTGTGCTTTTACCACTGCCATTGAGGCCAATGATGCCAAGACTGTCTCCCCTCTCAAGCGTAAAACTGATGTCTTTGAGCGCATGAATTTCATGACAGTACTTTCGATAGAGGTGTTGATATCGAATGGGTGAGAACGGTCGAAAAAATCGGTGGGCAATAGGTATAAGAAGACGGCTCAAGGGCGAGGCCCAGACTTTATAATCCTTGGTGATGTGGTTAACCTCAATCATGACTAAACGACATCCGCGAAGCCGCGCCGCATTCTCCGAAAGGTTGCGAATCCGCAAAGTGCCATAACTAGCGCCGCAAAAGAGTATGCGAGCAGGCCTTTGAAGTCAGGTGCCAGACCATAGATGACGATGTTTCTGAATGCCTCGACAACGAAAGTAATCGGGTTAAGGTAAATGAACTGCTGTAGAGATTCAGGCAAGATAGTCACGGAATAAAAGATAGGACTCAGAAACAATAAAAATGTTGCTAAAGTGCCGGAGATTTGCTGAATATCCCGTATATAGACGCCCAAAGATGCCAGGAACCAAGAGATACCGATGAGCATAAATAGGAAAGGTACGAGAATAATGGGCAACCAAAGCACCGTCATTGGAATGTATTGAAGTTCCCAGTAAACAAAGCCTAGTAGCAACATAAAGCCAATGATGAAATTGAACAGCGTACTTAGAAGAACGATCCAAGAGAGAGTTTCCAGAGGAAAGACAACCTTCTTCACGAAGTTAGCGTTATCCAATACTAGCCTAGGTGATCTTACGAGAATGTCCGCGATCATTCCGTGTATCAGCAGACCTGAAAATAACATCAACGCGAAATTCAAGATCGTGCCATCGTTAGTTTGAACAGCCCATCGAGCCTTAAAGACGTAGCTAAAAACAAAGGTGTAAATACCTAGCATCAGAATCGGCGTGACCAAGGACCATAAAATCCCCATAACAGAACCTCGATAACGGGCAGCTATTTCTCTGACAAGTAGCTGTCTGAGGAGCGTTCTGTGTTTAGTAAAAGCTGAAAACATTATAAAGTCAGAAGTTTAGCGGCAAGATCATGAGTTGCCAGTCTGAGTGGTCCCTACTGTGGGTGCTGGTTATTCTAACAGATCATCTCAGAGTTTCAGGCAACCATTTAGGGGAAGGGTGTCTGAAGCATCTTGTTTTTCATCGTATTCATCCCGCTCTTTAGGTAGACCAGAGGTCATCAATGTCGTGAAGAAGTTGTTGAAACTTTGTTCGTTCATTGCTGAGAGTATGGTCTTCAATGGTATCTGTCGCGTTTCTGTAAATCTGCTGACACCTGACCGGGTCTCGTAGTATTTTCTCTGCAGATGATATGGCCAGCAAAACAGAATCAATCGAGTAATCTGGCATGAGGCAGTTTCCAATCTCGGGCTCGAGGCTGGTATCGTGACAGAATCCACTGTTACCAACACAATCAGGCACGATCGTGAGATCAGCCAAGGCCATGCTCTCCAGTGCGGGTAAAAAGAAGCCTTCAGTTTTGTGTGGCAAAAGAACGCAGATCTTCGATCGTGAGACATTATCCAGAAAGACAGAATGAGGCAGCGATTCAGTCTGACACAACACCTGCCTGTCTTTGAGCAACCGGTACAGCGTATTGGCGAAAAGCGGGTTCTTCAACCCAGCAATGTAGATATCGATTGACTTGGTGTTAGAAATTCTCGGTATCTCGATGCCGTTGGTTATCGTTAGCGTAGGCCCGTTGACCCGACCAGTATTCAGGATAGCCTCTTCCACAACCTGGCTAACACAGACACGGATCGCTTTTTCTTCCAGGAAAGGAAAAACATCGCTGCCCGAGTCCCCGTGTCGCACGTGTTGAATGAGGTTCACGACGGGTTTCTCTCTTGAAGCACTAGACCGAAGGTATGGTTGCCAGTCTGTGCCAGCGAGAAAAGCCTGATCATAGTCATCTGGCAGGTAAGGAACGTGGATATCCTGATATTTCGGATACCATGGGTTTGTTTCATTCCAGATGCTGTCATCCGTGAAGCTGATGGCGCTGCTATGGGAGTCTGAAAGATTCACGTGAGAGAAGTAATCGAAGACCTTTTGATGTCCGCCGCTATAACGTTCAAAGTGCCGGGAAAATAGGATAGATTTCCGAGTCATAATCGCTCACGCCTCGAACACGCAGCTCTGCGGCATGTGCGTTGAGAGCGTGGTCCTGGGTTAAGGTTCATCAGAGCTCTCACTTCCACCCTCATTAGAGGGTGGCTGATCCAGCACTAGATTAATCATCGCAATTGACTGCAATCGGTTGTCGCCAGAGATGCCAATCTCCTTTTGGCGAACTGGGTTAAGGTACCTAAACGAAAGGTCGATTAAGCCTTCTGGCGTGATCACTTCATACGGCACAACAAAATCAACATTCTGTTTAGTTTTATCTTTGAGTGACAGATTACCTACGACAATTTTGTTGACGAGAATTTCAATTTCTTGCTCGGGCCACTGCTCAAAAACATATCCTGAAAGACGAACTTTCAGCCTCAGGTCCTGCCTGGGTGCTTGTGCCAGAGTCATTATCACACCAGAAGAATGGCCTATCGATGATGTTCCCCAATGCTCCGTGCGAGACCAGCCATAAGTTCGATATTTTGCTGAATTACCCAGGTCAGTAAAGTTGATGTCTGTTCCTAGTTCGTAGCTGTAATTACTGATGGGCTCCAGCCTTAACTCCTTAAAAAGTGGCTGAGGAGCATCCTGATCCTTTTTACTGAAAACCACAGTTTGGGTCTGGGACCCGGGGAGGATGGCAGTCTTGTAGCGTTGACCATCATTGTTGGCCATAAGCCAGGACTCGATGGGCATGCCATTGCGAAGGACGTCCAGCGAAGAATTTTCCCGCTGGTGTAGGCCATGTATGACCGTAAGAACTGATGTTGAGTTCCCGTCAAGGGTGATACTTGCGCTGCTGTTTTTTATCATGCGGCCATCCTCAAGTGGATCTGACCAGCCAGAATGTAAGTGTCCTTTCAGGTTGCCCCCTTTCCGTAAGGTCACCAGTTGACCGTTAAAGCTGTTTGAGGCCCGAGTGTCAAAGTTGGTGTCAGACTTAGCCCATGATTCGGGATACCAGCTGAAACCATCAATGGTGTACTCTGTTAAAGGCAGGATGTAATCAATATTCCAGCCGCTGAAACGGTAATAGCGATGGGTTCGTTTTCTTTGCTCTTCTGGCTCTATGGAAAAGACTGCTCGCCCTTCGGTTGGATTGCTAACGCCGATCCAATCATAAATAGTAGCCGGAACATCAGTAAGTTGAACTGGAGCATCTGAATATTGCATGTCTCCGGAATCCTGAGGACGTTTTATCATCATCAGCGGAATTCCCCCGCGCACAAGAGACTGCTTTGTATCGCTGCGGGTCTTTGTCCTCGGAGGAAGTGTTAGGTCAAGATTTAGCCCTACGTTGTACTCACCTTCACCGTGATCGCTAACAATCACGACCAGTGACTTTTCAAGTATTCCGCGCTCGTCGAGCTGCCCAATGAGTTCCCCAAGGACATTCAGTACACCCTTTGTCTGAAGAAGGAACCATTCGCGTTTCAACGGTTTGATGCCGATATTTTGGAACGTGGCATCTAGTCGATAAGGTGCGTGAGGTGCATATAAATGGAAGAACCTAAAAGCGGGTTCTTCCAGTGATTTGTTGGCACAAGCACGAAACTCGTCAAGCAGGGTATTGTCAAACGATCGTCTTTCCTTTGAATGTCGGCGCGTGTCTTTGTTGAGTTGGCAGTAGGTTGCCGTTTTGCTATTCCGGTTTTCTGATTTCTTAAAGCTGAGGAGGAAGTCGCCTTGGTTATATATGTAAGGTTTGAGTAGATGTGGTGACAAACGAAAGAGGATCATATTGGCCAAAAGTTCGCTGTCTTTAGTAATGACATTCTCACTATCTACAAGGGCGCCTTCTACATCTGCCACGTTTTCGGCGACCAAAGGGTGAGCAAAGAGAGAATGTGGTGAAGAGGAGCTATATCTGGCGTCATACCCCGCCTCTTTCAGTCTGGCGGAGATGCTTTCTTCAACATAAGCCTTCCTAAGGTAGCGGGGCAGGGTTTCAGAATTGTCAAAGGAACGGCCGGAAAGTAGCGCAGGAATAGATGCGTAGGTTTTCGGAAAGGCACTTACACTGTTACGAAACATCGTAAAGCCCTGAAATTTATCCTTGATGGGCTGGACTTCTTCCAAGATCTCATTGACGACATCAGCTTGAGCAGAATCGAGGACAAATATGATGACGTTTTGCGTATTCGAAAAGTTATAAATGCCATCTTTCGTAAACGTATATTTTTTGACCTCAACAGAGCGGGTCTTTTCCAGTAGCTCAGGCAGGTAGGCAAGAGACGTCAGTGCAAGAAGGGAGCAGAGGAATGCGATATTTTTGCAGAGGGTATCTACCGCCGTAAAGCAGAGCAAAGTTAACGCTATCAATAGGGCCCCTTGACCCGCCTGCAGCCATAGACCATCCGACCAGTTTGGGGTCTCGCCGCTTAGAAAGCCGTAGGACCCTATAAATACGTTCGTTTGAAGCCAGGCAATCAAGATGATGGCGAAGGTTAGTGCCATTAGCCCCCTCTCATGTTGGGCAGGAAACAATCTCGTGAGGGTATAGAAGGCGAGGCTAGTGCCTAGACAAATGAGACTGAGGTTTCCTGTGAAAAAAGAGACAGGAAGTTGCAGGTTGGTTACATTGTTGGCGTAAACATGGAAAAACGGGATCGCGATCAGAAAGGTTGGCAACGCCAACGCCATTATGACTCGTTGTGGTTCCCTAATAGGGTTTACCTTTTTCAATGTAGAGCCTCGGCCCGTAATTTCTGAATGCGTACCTTAAGGTTGCCTATCGGGTATCGTCAACAGATAGCCTTTGTTTGAATTGCATACATCGTTTCAAGGGGCATTTAGATTTTGCCCAAATCTTCCATGGCATGCTAATTCCAGTAATGGACCCCAAAAATTGGACAGAGCTATAAGTGCTTCCTCGAGTTAGGCTGCCACCCTGGCAGCGTCTTCATAATACACATCATTCGGCGTCCGTCGGTCAAGTGACTGGTGTCGCCGTTCTTCATTGTAAAACTCAAAATACCGGGCCAGCGATCGCCTCGCCGAACCAATGCTATCGTATGCCTTCAGATAAATCTCTTCGTATTTCACACTACGCCATAGACGTTCGACAAAGACATTGTCTACCCATCGGCCCTTACCATCCATGCTGATCAAGATGTCATGCTGCTTGAGTACACCAGTAAAGTCATCACTGGTGAACTGACTCCCCTGGTCTGTATTGAAGATCTCAGGCGAGCCGTATCGCTCAATTACTTCCGCCAATGCTTCAATGCAAAACTGCGTATCCATCGTATTGGAGACGCGCCACGACAAGACACGTCTGGAGTACCAGTCCATCACAGACACGAGATACACGAACCCGCGAGCCATCGGAATATAGGTGATGTTTGTTGCCCACACCTGATTCGGCCGAGTAATCGCCAGTCCTTTCAGGCGATAGGGATAGATCTTGTGCGCCTGGTTGGCCGCACTTAGATTCCGCTTCGGATACAAAGCAACCAGACCCATCGTGCGCATTAAGCGCTGTACGCGCTTGCGGCTAACCTGGTGGCCCTCATCCCAAAGCCAGTCACGGATACGTCGACTACCGTAAAACGGATACTTGAGGTGGCAGCGATCCATTTGTGCCATCAAATCAAGGTCCGTGTCCGAGATAGGTTTGGCCACGTGATAGAACGTTGAGCGCGGTAGATCCAGCAATTCGCACTGCCGAGTGACTGGCATCGGATCCGTCCGATCTACCATTTCTTTCCTCTGGGCCCGTGAATCCTTTCGAGCCCGCGTTCTAAAAAATCATTCTCCATGGTCAGTTGACCGATCTTGGCATGCAGTTCCTGAACTGTGAGTTCTGACTCTTCCGCCTTTCGGGCACCTTTGCCAAAGACATCTGGCGCGCTGTCCAACAACTGCCGTTTCCAATCTGCAATCTGATTGGCGTGGACATCAAATTTCTTCACCAGTTCAGACATCGTCAGATCGCCCTGCATTGCTGCCAGTGCAACCTTTGCCTTGAACTCAGGTGAGTGTGTTCGTCTCTTTCGTCTC
>JAPYTQ010000079.1:0-10849 GCA_029941905.1 Pseudomonadales bacterium
AACGTCTTCGTCGCGGATTGGCTCGGTGGCGAGTAGCCAGAGGTTGCCACTTCCGGGGATTACCAAACGGTGGAATCGCAATAGGAGGAAAAGCACCGGGGGACACAGAACATCGTCGTGGATCAATCCTGCGAACATGTCGCACCTTACCGGTGTAACAGCCTGTCGCGTTTGCAAAGACGTCCGTTGATCCCCCGAGGGCTGCGCGATTGATACAGCGTCATCGCCAGCGAATTACACGTTGCCGACAAGAATCATAGCAACGAGCCGTTGTTGGTGTCAGGTAGAGAGTAGCCTCGCCGGGAAGAAATGGCTGGTGCCTTTGCAGACCGACAAATCTTGATCGCACATTTGCCTACACCCTTGAATTCGATGGCCGGGATTGGAGGATTATATTTTCAGAAATATTGTATGTTAATGGGTAGGAAATCCTCAGATGGGAGATATACGGTTACTCATCTTGGTTGAACAATATTCTTGTTGCAAAGCCTCTTGGCCTTTGATCCAATTTGTCAATAAAGTTAAACAGACGCACTCAATGAGGCCAGTGATAATGAAGCGGCTTGTAAATTGTACGACTTCAAACACATTCTGATCCATCTGGAGATTTCTGAACAAGCGGATTGTAAAGGTGACGTGTATTTGAGTTCTACAACATGAGCCTGATGCGCTCCCATTCTGACGAGCCCTTTCAAATCCAAGCACACCCACCTTTCGATGATCTGCCAAAAGAAGTCCTCGATAAAATCTCAGCGGCGGCCGAAGAATACGTATTACCCGCTGGATCCACCCTGGTGAAACAAGGTGATTTACTAAAAGACGTATACCTCCTGACTCGGGGGCGTCTTAGGGTTACCCAGAGTCTTGACGGTTCCAAGCCTTCTGTCCTCGGCGAAATCACGCCTGGTGAATTGATCGGCGAAATCGCTATCCTTACTAATCGGCCGCGATCTGCGACCGTTCAAGCTCTTCGCGAGTGCTCCGTTGTGCGTCTGCCAGGTACAATCTTTCAAGAAATCGAAGCCCATTATCCAGCAGCGATGTTCTCAATCATGCGAAATTCTATGGAGCGAGCTCTATACGGAACGGACAACATCCACTCTATTCGAAAGAAGTGTTTTTCAGCGATTGTTTTGGGCAAGAGTCCTCCAGCAGTAAGTCTAACTACACGGCTCGCGGAGCAGCTCAATAAAATAGGTACAACGCTTCACGTCAACAAGACCCTGGCCGATTCATGGGCTGAGTCTGGGAATCTGGAACAACTCGAACGGCGTCTAGATGTTGAGGAAAGGAAACATAACTTCTCCCTGTATGAAACTCATGCGGATTCCAAAATCTGGAACAAACAATGTACCGATCGAGCAGATTCTTTGATCTTGATCGTGGATCCGACAACTTCTCCTGAGGAGTACTCATCCGATAACCATTCGGTTGTTTTTGCTGCTGGGCGATTGAAACCTGGAATTGAACTAGTCTTTGCCCATCCCAATGAAATGGTCTCAACGGTCGCTAAAGAGTGGGTGGACAAACTTCAACCCGATAGATGCCACCATGTTCGTAATAACATCGAGGAGGATGTTTCACGCTTGGCTCGAATAGTTGCTGAGCAGGCACAAGGTATTGTGTTTAGTGGCGGTGGGGTTCGCGGATTCGTTCATCTCGGAGTGATCAAGGCGCTCCGAGAGGCAAGGATTCCACTCGACATGGTCGGAGGAACCAGCATTGGATCCCTGGCCGCAGCCTGTATCGCTCTGGAGTGGTCTGACGAGCAAATTTGGGACAGTCTTCGCCTCCGTCAGGTCGCCCACAATTCCGTATTCGACTTCACGCTGCCGATCGTGTCTTTAACTCGAGGCAAAAGGCTTACCGATCTTATCAACCAGGGCCTTCCCGACATCAACATAGAAGAACTATCGCGACCTTACTTTTGCATTTCGAGCAATCTCACACGCGGAGAAATCAAAGTGCATAGTAGTGGTCCATTAAGGAAAGCGGTACGCGCTAGCGTTTCTATCCCCGTTCTTTTTCCACCGCAGGTAGAGAATGGAGAAGTTCTGGTGGATGGGGGGATTATCAATAACATGCCAATTGACGTTATCAAAGATTGGGTATCCGATTCTGGACGTGTAATCGCCGTAGACATCAGTCTTGATCAAGAGGTTTCCCCCAATGATTTAGATGAGGGTGGAGTATTTTCTGGCTGGAAATATCTGAGTCATCGTCTTAATCCGTTAAGGAAAAACTTGGCAGTTCCTACAGTTGCCCATCAACTGATTCGTTTAACGGAAATCGCTAATAAATGTCATAGTAACCAAGGCTTCAAGAACGCCGACTTTTTAATACAGCCTCCGACCAACGATTTTAAAGGCTTTAACTTATCAACGTTTGAAAAACTATTCGACTTTGGATACGAGCACACTCTCCGTGAGTTAGACAATGGACTTCCTGCCGGCATCCTCTCCATCTGATCGCCGACCGCAACTGGGAATTCCGCGACTACTAGTCTGCATATTTCACTTTGTCGACAACTCGATCGTTCACGCAGTACAGCATAAGAATCTTAGCCAATGAGCCCCATCAGCGACCCCACTTGAATAGTAAACTTTATCATTTTTCGTTCCATGGGTTCTTGAGCACTTGATCCATTCCCGGTAGCGACTGGTTGAGCGAGATTGCTGCCTCACGGCGCATAAGCAAGATCTCCACCTTCGTCTTCGCACGGACGGTCGCTGAGCGACGCCCGTCCCTGAAGATCGCAAGTTCACCAAAGTGGTCCCCCGTCGAAAGCAAGTTGAGGAGCTTTTCGCCGTCAGGTGTGTTTTGAATCACTTCTACTTCACCCGACCGAATTATAAACATGGTGTGCCCGATTTCACCTTCTCGCACGATCTCTTGCCCAGGCTCGTAGATAGCGGGTGCAATACTGAGATCTTGCTGAAGATTCATATTAATCAAATCGCGACCGAATACGGCTCCGATCGTCCAGTCCCAAAGGGTTCGCAACTTTTTCTCGACAGAAGGTAAATAGATAATCATAAACATGCGCCATAGTATAAAAGCAAAAACTCCACGTATTTGTATTCCCTTGAGATGTGCTACCGCTCTCCCGTTTCCTAGAACACAAGCGTCTCCGAGGCCATTAAAGCGATAGGGCTGCCTCGATTGCCCTCGTGTCACCCTGAGGATGTTCTTACCAGCGCGCTTCCCGGCGGTCATGGCCCAGATCGCCAGGGGTGGGCAAGTCCCTTCTCGGTGATGTGGGACGGCGGCGCAATCTCCCACTGCCCAGAGGTGGGTCTCCCCCTTCATATTAAGATATTCATCAACAACCAGTCGATCCGTTGTGTCTTTCTGAAAAGGAAGCGCGCGCACAACTGGGTGCGCTTCAGTCCCCGTGCAGCTGATGATAGTTCGTGTTGGAATTCGAGGTCCTCCTTCGAGGATAGCTTCCTCCGCAGTAGCACTCTGCATCTTTGTTCCAACTATAAGATCAATACCCAGAGTCTTCAGATGCTGCTCTGCGTACTTCTGTAGTTTTGGGTAGTGCATGCCAAGTTCAGGAAGAATGTGGTTCCCGGAGTGAACGAGAACAACTCGTATTTCTTCCATGCTGATGTTGCGATAGCTAGATTTAGCAATTTTTGGAAGGAAGTTTGAGAGTTCAGAGGCCACTTCAACTCCGGCATAGTTGCCGCCGACAATAATAAACGTCAGCAGTCTATTGCGTTCTGCTGAATCGGTTTCAATCTCTGCCAGCTCTAACATCGAAATAATGTGGTGGCGAGTCGCAAGTATTTCGGGATACGCTTTGAGTCGCATCGTGTGCTCTTGGAGGCCTGAGAATCGTTTTAGATTTGTATCAGATCCCGCGTTCACGACCAAATGATCGTAGGGTATCCGAAACCGTTTCCCGTCCAGCAACCGGCTAAAGATCACTTCGCGAGATTCCAGTTCTACAGACTCCACCTCGCCATTGAAAAACTGAGCATCCTTGAACAACTTGCGGGAGGAGCTGAGAATATTGCCAGGTTCGATTTTCCCTACCAACATTTCCGGTATCAGACCGTGGAAGCAATGGTAGTTATTACGATCGATGACGGTAAGGTGGACTTCGCCTGATCTGATGGCGGCACGAAGTTCCTTATATAGATAGATGGCGCCGTATCCGCCACCGATACATACAATTCGGGGGGTTGGATTTACTGAATCGATAGGATCAATGTTCATTCGTAAAAAACAAGATGCGGAGCCAGTAATCCGGGAATTTGTAGTCAGGTAACCTGGTCAAGATTCATTACCTTCCGCAAGGCGTTTGATGTTCATCAGGTGAGTATAAGTAACATTGTCTGTCGTGGAAGTCCCACCGAACGTACCGCAGCCGAGTGTCAACGACGGGACCAGTCCTGTAGTTAGCCCCACTACGCCATGTGCTGCCGGGGTATTTGCCAGTATCCGACCAACCGGCATTCGCCTGGCGAATTCATCCAGTGTCTCTTTTGAAGCCGAATGGATAGCGGCGGAATGCCCAGCACCATCAAGCCCGAGAATACGCTCGCAAAAGTCCATTCCTTCCTCTTGATTGGCGCACCTGAACAAGCTCAGAACCGGAGCCATCTTCTCCCGACATAGAGGGTCTTCCTTACTGATTTTATTCACCGGAACAACAATCAGATTTATCCGTGATTCCCTCTCGATCCCTGCCTCCCGTGCGATGTCAACGGCCGCCTGACCCACGATGTGTCTTCGGATTTGACCGGTCTGGGAGTACAGGGTTTTTAATAACTGATCACTCTCCTTTTCCGAAAGAACTGCTGCTCCTGATTCCTCAAGTACTTGGGCGAAATCGTCATAGATGGAATCAAATACGATTAGATTGTGCTCAGCACCGCAAATCAGTCCATTGTCGAAACTCTTGGAGAGCACGATCTGTTCTGCACATCGTTTGAGCCTCACGTCATCACAAATGAGAACCGGGGTATTTCCGGAACCCACACCTATCGCTGGTCTCCCTGAGCCGTACGCGGCCCGAACCATTGAGCGTCCACCGGTAGCAAGAATTAAGGAAACCCCTTGATGTCGGAAATAACTTTCAGTCTTTCGTCTCGAATGCCGGTTTTTTATCCAGGATACCAGGCCGGAAGGTGCTCCAAACTCTTCAAGCACTTCTGTAATCATGGATCCGACTTCCTCAGCAATCGGGAGAGCTGAGCGATGGTAGCTTAGAATTAGCGCATTGCGGGATTTCAATGCGATGAGTGTCTTGAAGACGGCGGTTGAAACGGGATTCGTTTGAGGAACTAGCGCAAACACGACACCTACCGGATGCCCGAATATAGAAACCCCGGTATCCGTATTTCGAGAGATGAGCCCCATGGCTTGCCCATCGAGACTCTCCAGCACTCCTAATGAAGCCATCAGATTCTTTTGAGTCTTGTCTTTGACGTTACCGAGGTGGGTCACCTCGACGGCCAGTTTCGCCTGCTCTTCAGCTCGTTCTGCGGCTACCGCTGCGATACGTGAAAGCAATGCTTGGATCTTGTCAGAATCCCAAGAAGCAAAGATCTTCTGTGCCGCATTGGCAGCGGAAACCAACTCGTTGACTTCACCGTCCGGGTCGTAGACAGTCTCAGAGTCCTTTTCGTATCGTAATCGTCCAGCGGCGATTGCTCCAAGGCGCTGGTAAACCTTTGCTTGAAGTTGCGGATTCGACGATCCAATTTCAGAGAGAGCGCTCTCCGATAGCTTCCACGTCACAAGGTCCTCTTCGACGACAACCGATGCGCTACGCGGCCCGTGATCGAGTAACGCCAGTTCTCCTACGATATCGCCGGAACTAAAATAACCCAGTACGGGCTCTGTATCGATTTCTGCGCTTTCCTGTTCAACACGGACCACACCGCTATCAATAAAGAAGCAGGAATCCCCAGGATCTCCCTCGCTGAACAGAGATTCTCCAGCGGGCCGATTTATTACTTCTAGCCACGGCTCTAGTTCTTGAAGTAGTGTTGAAAAGTCAGAGATCATACTAGCCTTCCCATTAAGAACACCTCGTTGGAGGAGAGACGAGCCGCCCTATGCGTTTCATCCAAGACAATTTGGAGTTCACCAAAAAACCAGGCAGCTATCAAGGAAACATGAATGTAGAACCGACCTCACCATACAGTATTATTATTTTCGCTGTAAGTTGACAGCTAGAAAAATGAGCCTGTTGTGAATCGTAAGAAATTAAATCTAATCCAGCGGTTTCCTGCAGGTTTATCCAAATTTGTAGTGAGCAAGCCATGGCTGACAGTGATTCTCTGTGTCGTTTTTGTTGTGCTTTGTGGACGAGGAGCGCTCTTCCTTGAGATTTCCAAGGACATCCGCATCTTCTTCAGTCCCGATAACCCACAACTGAAGACATGCAACGATCTTGAACAGACGTATGCAAAGTCAAATAGCGTGCTGCTGGTCTTGTCACGAAAAGACGATGGCACGATCTTCACTGCCGATTCCCTTGCTGCAATACAGTACGTAACTGAACGGGCCTGGAAAACACCTTTCTCACGGCGTGTCGACTCCTTGACGAACTACCAGCATTCTTTCGCTGAAGACGATGATCTGATTGTTGAAGACCTTGTGGCCTCAAATGCATCAGAGTTAACGGAGGAAAGCCTGAAGCGAATTCGTAAGAATGCTCTTTCCAATGTTTTGCTAGTTGACCGACTGGTATCACGAGATGGCACTGTAGCCGCAGTGAATGTCCCCATTCAGCTTGAGGGCAAGGATCAAAAAACAGAGCAACCAGTCGTCGCGGATTTCGTTCGCTCATTGAAGATGGAAGTTGAGGAGAAGTTTCCCGGCATGCGGGTTTATCTTACCGGGATCGTGATGATCAATCAGGCACTCGACGATGCCATTCAAAAGGATGGTAGCACTCTCGTACCTCTGATGTTCGCACTGATAATCCTATGTCTTGCTTTCCTCCTCCGATCATTCGCTTCGGCTCTAGCAGCTTTCCTCGTTATCGTCTTCTCCATCGTCGTTGGATTTGGACTGGCCGGCTGGTTGGGCATCACTTTCTCGCCCACGGTCTTGTCTGCCGTCAACATGATCATGACCCTGGCTGTCGCCGACTCGGTTCATGTTCTTACTGGATTCAGAAATCGTGTAAATAACGGAACACAAAAAAATAAAGCAATGATGGAGAGCCTGGACATGAACTTTCGTCCAGTTTTCCTGACAAGCGCCACGACAATCCTGGGATTCCTCAGTCTCAATTCCAGCGACTCTCCCCCCTTCAGGGATCTTGGAAACGTAGTCGCTATTGGCGTCTTCAGTGCATGGTTATTTGTTTACACTTTGTTGCCGGCGCTGATTTTAATTCTACCAACATGGCTAGTAAGGACGGGGAAGAGGGAGGCCGGCCACGAATCTCCGAGATGGCTCATGGCATTGGCTGAGTTGGTCATCCGAAAACGCGTCGCCTTCCTATTGTTCGGCGCTATTGTCACTTTTGGAATGAGCGGCTTGATCTTAAAAAACGAACTAAATGATGAGTTTGTAAAGTATTTTGATGAGGAGATGGAGTTTCGAGTCGCGACTGATTTTACCATCGAGCGGTTGACCGGTTTCGAGTACATCGACTACTCCTTGTCTGCTGAAGAAGAAGGGGGAATCTCCGAACCGGAATATCTGCATAAAGTTGATGCATTTGCTGAATGGTACCGGCAACAACCAAAGGTCCGTCATGTCTTTGCTTATACGGATCTTGTCAAGCGCCTCAACATGAATCTTCACGCAGACGAGCCTGAGTATTTCACAATCCCTGAAACCCGCGCCGTGGCTGCTGACTGTCTCATGATGTATGAAATGTCCCTGCCGTTCGGGCTGGATCTTGCTGACCAGATCAACCTCGACAAATCTGCAACTTTATTCAAGGTATCAATCGAGAACATCACCTCTAACGAACTCGTTGACCTGGATAAGCAGGCTCAGATCTGGCTCAAAGATAACGGACTCTCACCTGGAAGTACTGGGACGGGCCAATCGATGATGTTCGCATACATCGGCCCCAGGAACATCAAGAGCATGCTATTTGGTACGGTGGGAGCCCTGTTACTTATATCCATGTGTATGATAGTAATCACCCGCTCATTTAAGTTTGGTATTGTGAGCATGTTTCCGAACCTCGCTCCCGCGGTGCTCGGATTCGCAGTTTGGGGCCTTACGGTCGGCCAAGTCGGCCTGGCGATTTCCGTAGTGGTGGGAATGACACTCGGCATTGTTGTCGACGACAGCATACATTTCATTACCAAGTATCTTAGTTTTCGTCGGGATGATGAGCTTTCGCCCGCCGACTCTATTCGCAAGACCTTTCAGCACGTTGCCGGAGCGATGCTGACTACAACGATCACCCTTGTCATCGGATTTGGCGTCTTGGCTTTCTCTACCTTTGAACTAAACAGCGGAATGGGGCTCCTGAGCGCCATCGTAATCACTCTGGCATTGATTTTTGACCTGACGGTACTACCTGCAATACTCTTATCTATCGATCAGGATCCAGACTCAGCATCCCGAACAGGAGAATGAAATTGAAACTTCCTTGCTCAACACTACTCCTGGTAGTTCTTGGTGGCGGGTTTAATGCCTTTCCCCTTTCGACGAGCGCAGACGATGATTTAGCAGCCAGAAAGGGCCTGGAGATCGCGACGGAGTCAAAGCTTCGAGACACCGGCTATGAAGACTTTGTAACGACAGTGACCATGACCTTGAAAAATAAACAAGGGCAGTCGAGTACTCGAAAGATGACAGTAAAAACTCTAGAAGAGTTAGACAAGGGAGAAAAGGCGCTCATCCTTTTCACCTCCCCAGCGGACAGTAGGGGAACGGCCCTTCTTAGCTACTCATTCAAGGAGGAAGCGGACAAGCAGTGGATTTACTTACCTTCGATTAAGCGAGTTAAGCGTATCGCCTCTGGCAACAAGACCGGCTCTTTCGTCGGAAGCGAGTTCTCCTACGCGGATATCAGTCCTCAGCAACTAGAGAAGTATACCTACAAGTTTCTGAAAGAGGAGAAGTATCAGGGCATGGACTGTTTCGTCTTTGAACGGTTCCCAAAGGAGGAGAAGAACGGGTACTCAAAACAGGTCATCTGGATGGACAAGGAGCACTACCGTCCATGGAAAGCAGAGTGCTACGATCGCAAAGACAAACTTTTGAAAACACTGACAACGAACAACTTCAATCGATATAAGGACCGATTCTGGCGTCCGACAATGTGTTATATGGAAAACCACCAGACAGGGAAATCTACTACGATCGAATTTCATTCCTATAAGTTCCAGACAGGACTGCAGACGAAGGACTTTGATCGCTCAGTTTTGAAACGTCTCAAATAGGGAATCATGAAAAGGATGGAAAATGGCTCGTCTTCTGGTGCCGCTAGTCCTGCTCATCTTCGTATCACGCGTAAGTGTAGCACAAGAGGAGGGAGTTGAAGAAGAGCTCCACATCGAAGGCTACTATGCTCTTGAGTTTCAGGGGTTCTTCCAAAATCCCCAGGATTCTCGACAAGCATCCTACAATTCAAGCCTGGTTCTGGAAGCGAAAATGGTCAGTGAGTGGGTCTACGATGACAATCGATACGTCTTCAACGCCATGCCTTTTTACCGACTTGACGAATCTGACCACGAGCGTACCCACTTTGACCTCAGAGAGTTCAACTTGCTTCTCGTCAATGACGATTGGGATCTCCGGGTTGGGACAAGCAAGGTGTTTTGGGGAGCAATGGAAACCGTCCACTGGGTCGACATCATCAACCAAACGGATTTCGTTGAGGGCGTGGAGGGCGAGGACAAACTAGGCCAACCGATGATTAACTATAACTTCGACACGGAACATGGTTGGTTTGAGTTCTACTACATGCCGTACTTCCGAAAAAGGACGTTTCCTGGAATCGAGGGACGACCTCGTAACATCCCTTTTATTGATGGCGATGAGGCCATCTATGAATCTTCGAAAAATGAGTGGCACCCTGATCTGGCCATGCGTTGGTCTAATAGCCTTGGAGATGCAGATGTTGGAATTTCTCAGTTCTACGGAACAACAAGAGAACCTTCATACGTCCCGGTGATCAGCGATGGAGAGGTGGTGCTTCACCCCTTTTACGAGATTATCTATCAACTGGGATTGGACCTTACATTGGCCATCGATGACTGGCTCGTCAAATGCGAAGCTCTTCATCGGCACGGCCAACAACCAGACATCGATTTCCAAATGGTTGCCGTTGGATTCGAGAACACGCGTTACGGTTGGTTAGAAACAGAAATGGATCTTGGCTTTATTTTCGAAGGGTTGTACGATTCGCGAGGCTCAAATCCACTGAACCCCTATGAGCACGATGTTGCGCTTGGCACCCGACTGACTGTAAATGACATTAACGACGTAATAGTCGTTACGAGCTTGATCATTGATCTCCATGACTCAACAACAGTTTTCAACTTCGAGGGATCCAGGCGAATTGGTGACCATTGGAAGATGGTTATGGAGGGTCGCTCATTCTGGAACGTACCATCCAGCGAATTTCCGCTGAACAGTTTTCGCAATGATAACTACTTCCAGATCGGGGTTGAATGCCGCTTCTAATTCCCATGATCACAAGGAATCTTCGTTAGTTTTCAATGTCAAACTATGCGGCCTTTTTCACCCCGGATGGAATGAGTTTGCTCTTCTCCTTCAACCAGGGAGCAGAGCGTGGCCTGGAATTCTACATCTACAAGATCAATATCGATGGAATCAGTCGCCACTTCCGCTGATTACTGGACCGGGAAAACCAGCGCGCCGAGGCTGCGATCCTTGCCCTCCTGGA
>JAPYTQ010000080.1:0-10818 GCA_029941905.1 Pseudomonadales bacterium
CCTAGAAAAGAAAAGTTCCCGAATCAAGACCCAGCAAAGCTCTACCGATATTCTGATCAAACTGTGGCGATACCATGATATGTTGCCTCACAACCTGAACATTTCGCATACATCGCTCAAGTGGGCTGGCGGTGAAGTTCGCAGTTGCACCCGCTGCAGCATAGACCTTCTCAACCGCATCGACGGCGGTTGAAGCAGCACTGGAACAGGCAAGGTAAACCAGTGCTTTCTGCCTGGTTGAAGGTCGATCTCCCTGTTCAATCACATCCCAGACGTCACTGACCGTATCAAAGACAAAACTTCGCGCTGAACCCAATAACTGTTCTGCCTGTGCGACGGCGAGTTGTGCATCGGCCCTTTCCTGGAGTTTATTAAAGGAAGCTCGTGGTGTTTTGCTCGTCGCGAGATCAACGAAGTGGTCGATTGCGGCTCTTGCGATACCCGTTGCCACACCTACCTTGTTGTAGGCCAGGCGCGTATAGAGTGGTAACTGATACAGGGTGCCTGCCTGGTAACGCCGGGTTCGGGCCGCCTGTGAGATCCTTTCGTCAGGCACAAACACCTGAGTGATCTTCACATCATGGCTTCCCGACCCGCGCAGGCCGGAAACATGCCAGGTATCCAGTATTTCAAATTCATCCCGGGGTACCAGGGACTCACAGAGAACGCGGCCTTTTTTGTCTTTTACAATCTCATCATTTTCATAGACGAAACTCTGGCCCCAGAAGTAACGGGCGTTATGCACACCACTGGCGAAAGGCCATTGACCGGTAATTCGGTAACCACCGTCCTCTCGTACCGCTTTACCTAACGGATTCAAAGCGCCAGCGATAATCAGTTCAGGATCAGCGTAGATCTTTTTTGCGAACTCAACCGGGAAAAGGGCACCTAAAATGCCCATATTTTCTATCCCGATCATCAGGTTCCAGCCTGTGCTGCCGTCGAGGCGAGACACGGCTTCGATCGTCTGGATCTGGGTGATGGGGTGACATTCCTGACCACCGAGTGCAATGGGTGCGGCGACGCGGTACAAGCCTGCCCTGGCCATAGCCATAGCGACCTCGTTGGTGAGATGCCTCTGGGCTTCAGCCTCATCTGCATGCCCCTTGATAAGGGATGCCAGCTGATTGATTTGATTTTCGATCGACTCGAATTCAGGGTTGTTCATGTTCTTCATCATATGATGTCGAGATGATCACCTTAACGAGTTCCTACGCGGATGCCTAGTGTAGTGTCCTGTATAGATAGCACTTTAAGCAAGCCGCTAAATGGTCAGATGGTAGGCGCACTTGCGAAGGCCCGATTTGTGAATACATAGGGGCATAAGTCAAGCGAGTGTAACAACGCAGCTGGCCATTTAGCGGCTTGCCCGCAGGGTGGCCCTCAAATTTCACCACAGCTGCGTTGAGTCACCCATTGAAATTGTAATCGCTGTCTTGTCCATACCAATACAGACCGGTGATGTTTCCAGTTAGTTACGTTAACATTTGTTATCCGCCTGGAGGACATTGTGTTTCTATTGAGAAAGTCTTCGAAGGTGTTGTCAAAAATGTTAGGTGAGATTTTGTGGAGATCCAGATGATATCCAATAGAGCGGCCTTCGTTGCCACTTGTATCGCCTTTGTTGTCGGCGTGATTGGTAGCCTTTCGTTGCGATCAACAGAAGGTGTTCGACCCCACCAAGCCAACCATGCCGGTGAGGCAGTTCGAATTCGTTGGCGCGTGCCGACAACGTCGTCGAGCACGCTGCCGGTGATTGGTGACAACACACAATATATTGAGTCGGCTATTCTGCAAGCGAGTAACGGGGCACTTGAACTTCAAATGTTCGAGCCTGGTGAAATTGTTCCGGCGTTCGCCGTGACAGATGCTGTACGGGATGGCAAAGTCAGTGCCGGTTACACTTGGCTTGGCTATGACCAGGGTAAAACTGCCGCGTCGGCATTACTCGGCGCGGTACCGTTTGGCATGGAACCCTGGGAGTACACGGCCTGGTGGTTTGAGGCAGGAGGTCGGGAATTGGGGGAGGAGCTCTACCTGTCCTACAATGTCCACCCAATTTACTGTGGGATGACAGGACCGGAAACAGCCGGTTGGTTCAGGCAACCCCTTGAGAGCCTGGATGATCTATCAGGCTTGAAAATTCGATTTGCCGGTATTGGCGGTAAGGTGCTGCAAAGACTGGGTGCATCTGTGACGATGTTGCCATCAGGCGAAATATTCCAGGCGTTGGAGAAAGGCGCCATCGATGCAAGCGAGTTTGCCTTGCCCATCGTTGATGAAGCCCTGGGTTTTAGCCGGGTTGCTAAATATAATTACTATCCCGGTTGGCATCAGCCTTTCACGGCGTCCCACCTCATTGTCAATCTTGACGTCTGGAACACCCTGTCTGGCGCGGATCAAAGCCTGGTCACTATGACCTGTACCTCGGCAGTCACTCGCAATATGGCCAAGGCCGAGGCGCTGCAGGGCGCTGTTATCGCGGGGTTCGAGAGTATCGGAGTCAGTGCCAGGGTTTTACCGATGCCGCTGCTGCGTGAATTGCAGCGTGTTACTGATGAGGTTCTGGAAGAAGAAGCCGGTAAGGATCCAATGTTCGCCAGGATCCTGGAGTCACAACGAAAGTTTCGAGCCGAATACGGCCACTGGAAACGCCTTGCTTACCTGCCGAGAGACTTCTAAATGGCAGGATTATCGCTTCCGGAAACCCGCATATCCCAAATAATCGATCCATTCCTTGTCCGTGTAGGGAAAACCATATCCTGGGTGTGGGTAGCCTTGATGCTGATCATTGTTCTAAACGTTGTTCTTCGCTACGTATTTGGCGAAGGCCGTATTGAGTTGGAGGAATTGCAATGGCATGTCTACTCCACCGGATTTCTGCTGGGTATCGGCTATACATTTCAGGTTGATGCACATATCCGTGTTGATGTGGTACATGAGAGATTGAGTCCCAGAATTCAGGCCTGGCTTGAACTCTACGGTATTGCGCTTTGTCTGCTGCCTTATGTCGCGTTACTGCTGATCTATACTGTGCCGTTCGTCCTGAGCAGTTATTCGCTGAACGAGGTGTCATCGTCCCCTGGTGGATTACCCTATCGGTGGGTGATCAAAGGGATATTGTTCATTGGTCTCTTCCTTCTGCTACTGGCCGCGGTATCTCGTCTGACCCGGGTCTGGTCATATCTGTTTGAAAATAACCATCCGACGAAAACCGGAACTACTTTATGACTCCAAACGAGATACTGGCGGTATTCATGTTTGTTGGCTTCATCGTATCCGTTTTTACAGGATACCCGGTTGCCTGGCTGTTGGGTGGGTTGTCAGTATTGTTCACTGCATTAGCGATTATTCTGGAAGTGGATTTTCAGGTGCCGATCGGCGTTGACTGGGACTATAGCTCCATTGCCGTTGACCGTATCTGGAATGTCATGGAGAACTGGGTCATGGTCGCGCTCCCCATGTTTATCTTCATGGGCCTGCTGCTTGATCGGTCCGGTATCGCGAATAACCTGATGACCAGTGTCGCGCGACTTCTTGGTCCTGTCAGAGGAGGGCTTGCGATTACTGTGACTGTGATTGGCCTGCTCCTGGCGGCTACAACGGGTATCATTGGTGCATCGGTTGTTTTGCTCGCATTGATTGGTTTACCGGCGATGCTGGAAAAGGGATACGACAAGAGCCTCGCTTCGGGTACGGTTTGTGCCGTCGGCACCCTGGGTATCCTGATTCCGCCGAGCATTATGCTGGTGTTAATGGCTGATAGAATGTCGATGAGTGTCGGTGACCTGTTTCTGGGTGCGGTTTTCCCCGGTGCCCTGCTGGGCGGTCTTTACATCAGCTACCTCCTGGGTTACGGCTTGTTAAAACCCGAAGGTGCACCCGCATCCCGGGGAGAACCGATTGACCTGGATGCTATCTGGGGGTTGTTCAAGGCGATTATTCCAGCGGCGTTCCTGATTCTGGCTGTTCTCGGGAGTATTTTTTTTGGCGTCGCAACCCCCACAGAAGCTGCGGGCATGGGCGCCGCCGGTGCCTTCCTGTTGGCGTGGATTAATAAATCGCTGAACCGGGACGTGATGCGTGAAGTGTTGTATGAGACAACGCGTACCACGGCATTTATCTTTGCCGTGCTTCTCGGTGCAACCGCTTATTCCCTGGTGTTAAGGGGTCTGGGTGGAGACGAATTGATCGAGGGGGCATTGCTTGGTTTACCTTTTGGCCCGAGTGGGGTAATTATTTGTATCTTGCTTGCAACCTTCCTGTTGGGATTTTTCCTCGACTGGATTGAACTGACGCTGATCATCCTGCCACTGGTCTCCCCGGTCGTGGTAAGCCTGGGCTTTGACCCGATCTGGTTCACGATTCTGTTTGCTGTCTGTCTGCAAACAAGTTTCCTCACGCCGCCTGTTGGATTTGCGATTTTCTACCTGAAAGGGGTAGCGCCCGAAGGCATTGGTGTAACCACCATTTACAAGGGAGTTTTCCCTTTTATACTCTTGCAACTGCTGGGTCTTGTCATCATATTCAACTGGCAGGAAACGGTTACCTGGCTACCGGCACAGGCATATGGACCGTGATTGGCAGGGTAGCAGGCAGTAAATCAGCGCAATGAAGTTTGCCCGGCTATTAAAAATTCAACTGGAGAAATTCCGTGGGATTGTTTGAACGTTATTTATCCCTTTGGGTAGCGCTGTGCATCGTTGCAGGGGTAGCACTTGGGAATCTGGTTCCCGTTTTCTTTGCTTTCGTTGCGAAACTGGAATTCGCTCACGTCAACATGGTCGTCGCGGTATTAATCTGGGTAATGATTTACCCGATGATGGTACAGGTCGATTTTTCTTCGATTAAGGATGTGGGTAAACGGCCGAAAGGGCTTCTGTTGACCCTGGTGATCAACTGGCTGATCAAACCTTTTACCATGGCCTTGCTCGGATGGCTCTTTTTCAAGGTCCTGTTTGTTGATTGGGTCGATCCGCAGTCTGCGAGTGAGTACATCGCTGGCATGATTCTACTGGGGGTAGCTCCCTGTACAGCGATGGTGTTTGTCTGGAGCCAGTTAACCAAGGGCGAACCGAACTACACGCTGGTTCAGGTGTCAGTGAATGACATCATTATGATCTTTGCTTTCGCACCGCTTGCAGCCTTCCTGCTTGGGGTGAGTGATATTCATGTACCGTGGGAGACATTGCTGCTTGCGGTGGTTCTCTATGTCGTACTGCCTCTGGTTGCGGGTGCAATAACGAGGCACAGACTGGAGGCTCATGGAGACGATGATCACCTGGCGAAATTTGTTCAGCGTCTCAAGCCCTGGTCAATGATTGGACTGCTGGCGACTGTTGTGTTGCTGTTTGGGTTGCAGGCTAAAACAATCATCGATCAGCCGCAAACCATTGTACTAATCGCCATTCCGCTGTTGATACAGACCTATGGCATTTTTATCATTGCCTATGGTGCAGCCAAGGCATTGAAATTACCCCATGACATTGCTGCACCGGCATGCCTGATAGGTACTTCAAACTTCTTTGAACTGGCAGTGGCGGTTGCCATCTCCCTGTTTGGTATGCACTCAGGTGCGGCATTAGCCACGGTGGTAGGGGTCCTCGTTGAAGTACCGGTCATGTTGTCTCTCGTCGCCATCGTCAATCGAACACAGCACTGGTTTGGCATGGAATTGAGGTCTTGATGATGCGGCGTATACTGATCGTTTTTGTAGCCACCATTGTGGGGCTGGGCTTGTGGTCGGCACTCATCGTAAAGGCAACGCTGGATGGATGGTGGCGACAACCACTGGCACCATTTGGCAATACAGAGGCTTTTGCCCGGGCGGTGATTGACAAAATTGATGCAAGCTACCAGGGCAATGTTGCTTTCACCCTCATCGATAATGGTCATGTTGTGTCCGAGCACTTTGCATCCATTGGAGAATCTATTGATAACGATAGCTTGTTCCAAGTGGCATCCATGGGTAAATGGGTCACCGCATTTGGCGTGATGACTCTGGTAGAGAAAGGCAAACTCGATCTGGATGAACCCATATCAACTTACCTGACGCGATGGCAGTTACCGCCTGGTGAGTTCAATAACAATGACGTAACGGTTCGTCGACTTCTGAGCCATACAGCTGGCTTGACTGATGGTTTGGGTTACCTGGGATTTAAACCAGGAGAAAAAATACAGACCATCGAACAGGCGCTGTTAGCCCCAAATGCGACCAGGGGACCTGGAGCAAAAATTGAAGTGGGCATTCAACCCGGGACTGAATTTAAGTATTCCGGTGGCGGCTACCTGATACTGCAATTACTCGTCGAGGAAGTGAGCGGTCAAAGTTTCAAGACTTATATGCAACAGGCTGTTTTTCGGCCTCTGGAGATGAGCCGATCTACCTATTCACGACCTGCAGATGGCGTTCTGAATGTAGCCTTGTCCTACAACAGCGATGGCACCCCGGGAATAACTTATAATTTCACTGCCGTTTCTGCATCAGGTCTCTATACAACAACATCAGATATGACAAAGTTTATCCAGGCTCACCTGGTCGGGGCAACAGGGTCTGCACTTTCCCCGCAGACCTTATCTGCAATGAGGGAACCCTATGGGTATAACTCCGGAATGGAAATTTGGGGTCTGGGCACAATACTGTATGCAGCAAATGGTGAAGGAGGTTTTGCATTTGGCCATGACGGCAAGAACGATCCGGCCATCAACGCGACGACGCGGGTTAATCCGGCAACCGGTGACGGCTTTATCCTGTTGGAGACCGGCAATGACCTGCTTGCTACAAACCTGGGCTCCGAGTGGACGTTTTGGCAAACCGGGAAAATTGATATCCTGACAATTGCCAGTGCGATAAATGGCATGGTAAAAATTATCATTCCCGGCTGGATTGTTATCGTTCTGCTAGGTCTGTTTGCAGGCTGGCGAATGCGCACACAACCGGGAAAACCGGCTTGATTGCCTTAACGGGCTGCTGATACCGGTTACAGAGAACTGTAAATAGCCTGCCCCAGATTGTATGAACGCAAATCTCCCGTGAGTCCAACCTCCATTCTGTTCATCACGTAAGAGAATGACATCTGCGCATCCTGATCGATAAGGGCCAGGGATCCTCCCCAGCCACCCCAGTAACAAACGTTTTCATTCGGTGCCAGAATCTTTTCGTGGGCGTTGATGCCGAACCCCAGACCAAACCTGACGGGCATCTGCAGGGCCATATCCGTGCCGCTGATGCGTTCCACCATGACGGATTCTGCGGTTTCCCGGGACAGTAGCCGCGTACCTTGTGCCTCACCTTTACAAGCCAGAATGGCGTGTATTTTTGCGATTGACCGGGCATTGCCATGCCCGTTAGCAGCGGGGATTTCTGCCTCACGCCACTCCCTGGTTCGTGAATCCAGAGCATTAACCGCCGGGTGTCTGAAGGTTCGCGCTGCTATGGAGTCTTTGTCCCCCTGGCCTGCCAGTGCGGTATTGTCATCGGGGGGTAACAGATTTCCGATTCGCGGAAACTCTGACTCCGGCACACCAATATGGAAGTCGGCTTCGAGCGGTAACGAAATTTCATCGCGAAAGTACTGTCCGAGGGTTTTGCCGCTGATGCGTCGAACAACTTCGCCGATCAAATAGCCCTGGGTTATTGCATGGTAGGCGGTCGCGGTTCCAGGTTCCCACCAGGGCGCCTGTTTTGCCAGCGTACTTGTCACCAGGTCCCAGTCGTAAAGGTCTTTTGTGGTGAGAGGATCATCAACACCGGACAAACCCGCAGCATGGTCCATGATGTGCCAGACTTTTACCTGCTCTTTACCGTTCTGGGCGAATTCCGGCCAGTAGTCGGCCACATTGGCATCAAAGTCTAACTGTTCACGATCAGCCAATAGTAAAGCACACAGAAATGACATGGTCTTGGTTGAGCTATAGACATTAACGATGGTGTTTTCCTGCCACGGTTCTGATCTTTCTTCGTCAAGATGACCACCCCACAGATCGATGACCATTTCCCCATCAATGGTTACGGCAACCGAGGCGCCAATGTCGGCATCAGTGCCGAGGCTCTCGGCTAACACGTCCCGGACCTGAGCGAACTTCTCATCACAATATCCCTGGGTTTCCATGGTTTCACTCATGTTTCATTCCTCAAAATAATATGCTGTCTTGCATGGGTTAATATATAGCAAAAACTACTGCCCTTGAAGAAAACAATAACAATGAGGGGGTGGAATTATTCCGGGAGGAACTTTGAATGTCGAAATCAAGAAGGGGCCTGTCATTGTTGATTATCCTGGTTGCTCTGGGCTTGCTGTTGCCAGGTGTGACGAAACCAGTATTGACTTTAACAGGCACAATGGAGCAATCCGACCTGGTTGACCTGGGGATTGATCTGATTATAGGCCAGAATCCTGACCAACGAACACGCCAGATGGTGACTATGATGACCTCCATGCTGGGACTGGACAGGGTCGAAGGCCAGATCCAGGCCTACAGCATCACCCGCAGTATCTGGGGCACGGTGGCTGAGCTCGCTGACAGTGGGAACCTGTTGGTCGCGTTTCTGGTCATGTTGTTCAGTATCATTATTCCACTGTTGAAACTGCTAATGCAGCTGGGCTACTTGATTGTTAGTTATGCGCCGGTAAAAAATGGTCTGCTGATGGTGATAAACGCAATTAGTAAATGGTCCATGGCCGATGTCTTTGTGATGGCGCTTATTGTTGCTTATCTCGCTGGTCGCGCTTCAGGTCAAATGGGAGATTTGTTGACCATGCACTCCGAACTTGAAGTTGGGTTTTACTATTTTCTTGCCTATTGTCTGTTCTCTATCGCCTCCACTTTACTGTTCAAGGCAGTTCCCGCGTCTGAACAGCACTGACGGCTTTCTTTTCTCGGTCAGCCTGTTAAAGCAGGAAGCTTTTAGTCACGGACCGGAGGCATTGGCGAAGTTCATCAGCATGGGTTAGCCAGATATTGTGGGTGGCGCCGGGAATCTCCCGGTACTCGCCATTTGGAATAAGACCGGCGAGTTGCTGAGTGGGCCAGTTAGGTCGAATATCCGCACCGGCAGAAATGTATGTCACCGGAAATTTGATTTTTGATATTTTCCCGAGTAAATCAGGTTGCTGGATAAAGCGACGCCAGGATGCAACACCTGTTTCATTGACCAGAGGATCAGCGATATATTCTTTGGCATTGACCTCACCAACCATTTCGAGGTTCTTGCGGTAGATAGCGCTCCATTGCCTGTCGTTTACAATACGCCCACCTGAGATGCCAATAATCCCCAGGGTCCGGTTCTCGTAGGCTAAACTGTAAGCGAGCGCAACATCGGGACCAAAGGAGTGTCCGATTAGCAATGCTCTCGCAAAACCGTACTCGTCCCTGATGAACTCAATATCCCTGAGTGTGGTCTCCAATTCATATTGACCATCATAGTCCGAGCGGCCGCAGCCCCTGGGTTCGAATCTCACCACCTGGCAATGGTCCTCGATCATGCTTGAGACATCTCCCAGGTAGTCGTCACACCCGGGGCCACCATTACACATAATAACGGGTATGCCTGAGCCGTTGCTAACAGTCCAGAGCCTGCAGCCATTGTTGGTTAGATAATTTTCCATTAAGGGAACCTGATGAATATTGAGCATCTTAACGGGATCTTAACTAAAATTTTAACCCTTGCTGCTAGACTTGCCTTTTTAGATCACTGAATCAACCAGTGTCGCATATGAATGTCTCAGGGTATGTCTAGTAAAATGTCGCAAAAAAGCATCGTTGTGGTCGAGGACGAGCCCGATATCCTCGAGGTGTTGAGTTACAACCTGAAGCGAGAAGGGTTTGCCGTCCAGACTGCCCAGGACGGCGTAGCCGGGCTTGAGCTTATTCAGCGTGTGAAACCGGATCTGGTACTGTTGGACTTGATGTTACCCGGTATCGACGGGTTAGAAATTTGTCGGCAGGTGAAAAGTAGCAGGTTGATGGCAAACATACCGATAATCATGGTAACCGCGAAGGGTGAAGAAAGTGATGTGGTATTGGGTCTTGGAATCGGCGCTGACGATTATATTGCGAAGCCTTTTAGCCCCAGAGAAGTTGTCGCTCGCGTAAAGGCAGTCATTCGTCGCTCTGGCTCAGGTGATGTTTCAAATACCCAGGAACCGATACAAGTTGGTGATCTTGTGATTGACGAGAGTAAATTTAAAGTGACCTATCGAAACGTTGATGTCAGGCTGACAGCCACGGAATTCCGCCTGCTGCACCACCTGGCAAGCCATCCCGGGCGTGTATTTTCCCGCGAGCAGTTGCTCAATCACGCCCTGGGGACAGATGTCGTTGTCGTTGATCGAAATATCGATGTTCATATTCGAGCCATCAGAAAAAAAATTGGTAGCGAGACGCACTTTATTGAAACCATTCGAGGCATTGGATACAGGTTCAAGGATTCGACGTTATGAAGTTGTGTCGTCAAACCGTATGGTCAAACTAAGTAGAGGAGACCGTTAGTTCACCATGTTTCGTTCTCCATTACTCTGGCGACTTTACGCGGGATATGTCGTCATCATCCTTATCTGTACGCTCATCGTTGGTTTCCTTGTAGGACGACAGGTCACTGAAAATGAGCTGCAGGAGATTCATCATTCCCTTGCTGTACGCTCGGAGTTATTGGCGGAAGTAGCCCGGCGTGCATTGAATCGCGAAGATCAGGAGGCTTTTAATGCAACCCTGCAGGAAAAAATAGTCACACTGGGTAAGAATACCGAGAGCCGTTTGACCGTGATTGCAAAGGACGGTTTTGTTATCGCGGATTCCAGGGAATCGCCACAGAATATG
>JAPYTQ010000081.1:0-10650 GCA_029941905.1 Pseudomonadales bacterium
CTCATAGAGTTAGATTTTAACGCTATTTGGTGTCTAGCAAACTCTGGGAAGTCCATTCTTGGCCAGTTGGTTAATCTTCTTTTTCAGCTCACCTGCGACTTCTGCGAGCTCTAATATCTCGATCAGTTCCAACGCTGTCACAAACATGACCTTGTAGCCCGCTTCGATGGCTTTCACAGCGATACCGGTGGTCAGGTGTGTTTTACCGACACCCGGTGGTCCAATAAACACCAGATTCTGACGTTGTTCTATAAATGTAAAATCCAATAGCGCATTGATCTGCCGTTTTGTCACGGTGGTCTGTATCCGGTAATCAAATTCTGAGAGTGCCTTGTGTAGTGGGAACCCGGCTCGACGCATATTCTGCGCTGTACGTTTGGTATCCCTGTGACTCATCTCGTGGCTAACCAATTGTTCAGCAAACTGCAGATAGGTCAGTTCATTGGCTTCTGCCTGGCTGATCAGGCGTTCCAGGGCCTCGGCGATATGGCTAAAACGTAAACTTCGATATTGTGAGGTAACTTGATCCAGGCTGCTCATGTTGCCACCTCCGGTCTGTTCGTCAGACTGGCATATTGTGACAGCAGTTCCGGGGAGGCCGGTACGTGCTCACCTTCGTCCCGATCCAGGGCATCTGGGTGTTTCTCGAACGTCTCAACATGATTTTTGAGTTGCGTTGCAGTTAATCGCGGCCGCTCGATCATGCGTGTCATCAAACGAGTATCGATATACTCCAGCTTACCGAGAATCTGAATGACACCAGCGAGTTGATCTTTATAGATTTTCGGCGAAGTTTGTTTGATGAACTGACACAGTTGTGCGCCGGTACTTTCTCCGACTAATGCCCGGATACTTGCTTCATAATCAGCAATCCGTGCACTGACATCACGATAGTGATCGGTATTTTTGATCACGTGCCCTTTCCCTAAAACAATGGTGTGTCAGGCAATCTCATTTTTCTGAAGCGTGTCCAGAATCAACAATTGGCCATCCTTGGCTTCAACCAGTACCGTACTTTATTGGTAGGCCATAGGGACCGAGTATTTGTTTGCCTTGAATGAGATAAGCCCGGTTTTGTCGGCCTTGCGTTGTGATTGTTCAGCGGGCATATCAACCGCAATGTACGCATCATCTTGGCTTGCTCACGCGTGTCATAAACCAGCCGTGGCACTTCCCCAGTTGTGCCATGAGTACGGACATTGGCAACATCAGCTAACCAGGATTGCACATGTCGCTGGCCATGTAAGAGTGGGTTAAAAGAATGTTTACTGCCGCGCGGCAATATCAGAATAAAAGTACGAGGCAATTTCCATGTCGATTTTTGGTTTTGTCTTGGCAAATTGATAGATATTTTTGTTTTGCAAACCAAATCGATATTTTTTCCGCCCGTTGCGACGTTGATAACTGGATTTTACGTAGGTTTAACAGTTGGCACGACTGATGCAGTTTGACCCTGCATGCCTTCTCCTCACTTCGATAAAACAGCGAGGGGTGAAGGGGGTTCACTAAAGTAACTTAATATTTCTTAGGAGAAAGACATGAGTAAGATGTACACACAAAAAACTGTTAGCTTACTGCTCTCAGGATTACTGGTAGCTCCGGTGTACGCTGGACCTAAGGTGTCCGGAGGGATCAGTAATACATCTGCGATTAGTAATGCCATCAACAACGCAATTAACGCAAGTAGAGCAAATGCAGGTTCGGTAGATATCGTCGGTGAATCTATCATCAGCGAGACTGGCCTCATATTCAATGATTCAACATTAGATGAAACGACGAATATGGCGCAAGACGGCAGCGAGGTTTTCCTGGGCACCGTCTCGATGAATAATGCAGAGCTTAGAGATGCGATTGTTAACAAGAATGAAGTGAGACAGTCAGTTAATACTGCCACTGCTGACAGTACAGCTGTAATCGGCTCAGTGTTGGTAGGAAACTCTATGTTAACGGAAGGGTATTCGGGCGAAGATCCACAGAGTTTTCCTGTGGGAGAAGAGGAAATAGTTATCCGTGGTGGTGTATTCAACCGCAACACGGTAACAAACGCAACGAACACCGCAACCGAAGGCAGTTCTGCTGCGACTGGATCAGTATTGATAGCAGAGGGTAGTGAAATTTCCGGTGGGGGGCATATTTTTAATCATCAAAACAGTATTAATCTGACGGACAACTCTGCCGCGATAAGCAGTGAAGCCAACCTTGGTACTGTGCGAATGGTTAACTCCAAGGTATCTGGGGAAGGCAGCGGAATTGCTCAATTTGGCAATAACATTGGCAGTTCGATGAATAGTGCATCAGAATCCAGTCAAGCTAACATGGCTACTTACCGGATCAGTGACTCGGCATTGTCCTCACCTAAATGGTCAGGCAACTACGAAAACACTATTGATGGGTCAACCAACAGAGCGGTAAACGGTAGCAGCGCAAATTTGGTATCTGTAGGGATCAGCGAATCTTCCGCGGTTAACGGTCTGATTGACAATGGATTCATCACCGTTACAAGCTCAGACAATTTGTCTGAGGATTCTGCCACGGCAAACTTGGCATCGCTTCAGGTGAAAAGTTCATTGCTCGACGCCAACCTTGAGAATGATCTTCACGCAATCTCTGATTCGGCCAACTTCGCCCTGTCCAGCACAGCTAATCTAGCCTCGATTCAGGTAAGCGGTTCAACTGTGAATGCCAGTCTTGATAACGAATTTCATGATATCATCAGTTCTGACAATTTGGCTGAATCTGGCAGTATTGCCAACTTGGCCTCAATCCAGGTGTTGGAATCAACTAGAAATGGACTTATCAGCAGTAAAGATCATGTCGTTGACTTATCCACCAATATCGCAAAGAATGGAAGCGTATCTAACTTAGCCTCCGTACAAGTTGTTTCCTCTCACGGCGACGTACAGATAGAGAGCTATGCCAACTCCGTCAAAGAGTCTAACAACCTTGCAGAAGGTCCTCTGAGCACTGCCAATATGGCTTCTACTCAGATACTTCTCTCTGGTAGTGGTAGTGGGGCGTCTGACAACAGTGGTCATGACATCGTCACTACAGACAATACCGCCCAGGATGGAAGTACTGCGAATCTGGCATCGGTGCAAATCTCCGGTCTGGAAGGTGGTGGTGATATGTGGGTCTTGAATGATTCCAATAAAATTGAGTGGTCAAGTAACATGGCTACAGGGTCCAGTACTGTGAATGTCGGTGCCGTCCAGTTAACGGATAGTGTAGTGGAGGGCGATATTTACAACGTTCAAAACTCTGTAGTTAATTCCACCAATACGGCTATGGGCAGCAGTCTCACCAATATCGCCTCTATTCGTTTTGAGGGTGTGTTGATGAGTGGTGAAATGAGCAATAGTTTCAGTGTTGCTGAGGTCACCAATTTGGCTGAAGCAGGAAGTACTAGCAATGTTGGTTCCATCGATGTCTTCGGTTCCGACATCCACGGGAACAGCCATAACTCAGGTAGCATCACAAACACTGTCAATGTGGCAAAAAACGATAGTATCGCCAACACGGGATCGATAGTAATTGGTCGTTAAGTACCACGTCTCTAGATTGACAAATGAGATGTGAACAAAGTGATGGGCAGGGGTAGTCCCTTGTTCATCACTGTTTTTACCGTAAGAGATTCTAATTTACACCAGGATATCACTCCCACTAACCCTCGACTTATTCAGGTTGTTTTCAGAATCACCCAGTCACAAAACCCCGCCAGTTTTTTCTTTTATTCAATCAGTATTACACCAAAAATCGATACACCAGAAGTATTAAAAGCCTACATGGCTAAATTTGATATTGGACCAGGCTGGAGTTTCCTGACCGGTAAGGAAGATGAAATTCTTGATCTAAGAAGAAAGCTGGGTCTATACATTGAAGGCATTCACTGTGATCGAACCAACCCCGACGATCATAATCTGAGTTTCCTTTAATATAGCTCCTTACAGCAGGAAAAAAGTGTGTCTTGAGGGTAATATCCACAATAGTCTTTCCATGTAAATCCGCCGCTGGTTATGCACTTGCTATTATCACGGCACAAAAAGGGTTCCGAGTAATGCCACATCTGTCTGGAGGTTTCGGTTAATTCCAAATTAGTACAAATTCTGGTGATTGGTACAGGCACAATGTTGTCATGCTTCAGTGCATGGTCGCTTTTCCAGGTCGAAGAGAGGGCCATAACAAGTGAGTTTCAAAACGATACCCAAGAACGTGCGACTTCACTGTATCGCCAGATGGATATCAATTTCGAAGCATTGCGATCACTCGCCATAATATTTAATAGAGAAGGTGTGCCTGAGCCAGAGCTCTTCAATCTTGAAGCTAGAAAAATTATCGTTCGCCATCAGGCAATTCAAGCACTTGAATGGATTCCCCGCATCAAGCACTCAGAACGGTCAAAGTACGAGTCCGATCGGCGTCTTCAATTTTCAGCATTTGAGATAACAGAACAAAAAACGCAAGGACATATGTTGACGGCATCGGAAAGAGCTGAATATTTCCCAGTCTACTATATTGAACCACTGACCGGTAACGAGACGGCGTTCGGTTTCGACCTCGCCTCTAGTGCTATCCGACTACAAGCGCTTGAGCAGTCCAGAGATTCAGGTTTACCTCAGGCAACTGCCAGTATCACGTTGGTGCAGGAGCATTCAAATCAGCTGGGTTTTCTGGCATTCTTGCCCATCTATTCTGGATTTCCATTGACTGTTGCCACTCGCCAGGAACAACTGAAGGGATTTGTACTCGGCGTGTATCGGATTAATGATATCTTTGCTAGTTCCGCACTAAATGGCGAGTCACCGGAACTGAGCTTTCGAATTGTGGACGAGACAGATTCTAACAGTCACGACATTCTGCACATTGATCCGCCGAAATCCCCTTTCATACTTCATCCAACGATCAGCCATAGAGTCCAGCTGTCGGATATCTGGGGTCGAAAGTGGAGTCTGATAACTTCACCGTCATTAAATTACATCTCATCCAGGAGAGATGTGTTGCCATTGCTTACGTTTTTAACTGGCATCATATTTACACTCTTCATTACCATGTACCTGCACATTACTTCAAGACGCGCTGCGATAATTGAGAGTATCGTAATTCAAAAGACTAACGAGTTAAATGAGGCTAACGAAAAGCTGGAATCACTCTCTCGTACTGATGCACTAACCGGAATCCCTAACAGAAGGTCTCTCGATGAATTCATTGAGCTTGAATGGCTTCGTGCAATCAGAAACAGATCCAGTCTGTCTACAATTCTTATCGATATCGATTATTTTAAGAACTACAACGATAACTACGGCCATATCAAAGGAGACGAATGCCTGCGAATAGTTGCCACCCGGCTAAACAGTCTCGTTCACCGACCAGGAGATTTAGTCGCGCGATATGGGGGTGAGGAGTTCATTCTGATTCTTTCAGATACCGAGGACGCCGATCAGGTTGCCGATCTCTGCTGTCAATCAATTGAAGATTTACAGATCCCACATGAATTTTCAGATGTGACCAGTGTCGTCACCATCAGTCTTGGTTTATGCACAACGACACCAGAAAAAGGCACGGATCCGAGTTTGATCATAGATAATGCCGATAAAGCATTGTACAAAGCTAAATCAGCGGGACGGAACAGGGTTGAAACATATGTTAGCTCTTCTCGACCGTAAAACGATTTCGTTTTTGCTTGTTTGAAGCTTCTAAGTAAATAGTGGATTCGTTCGAATAGTCCTCGGGGTGTTCAAGCTTTCTCAGCGAGCCTCCAAGCGGACTCCCCGGGTAAAATCACCAATCATTACAGTGTGGACATACTTCAGTTACAGACGGTGGCTAAATTCCAGATTCCATAAATTGGTTTGATCCTTGGTCATGAAGTTCAATCAGACGCTAGAGTTATCAGTGTTAGCCGCCCTCATAGTGATGGGCGCGGCTGCGACAGTCTGGAACGGCTACTATTGGACAATTTTGGCCCTGATCTGGTTTGGGCTAGGTGTTTGGATTGGCACACGTTCCGTGAAAATGTTGATGTGTGTCACTACATTCAAACGACACCGTGTTCCTAAACAAAGCGATGATTCTCTGCAAAGTTCATGATTTTTAATGGGAAATCCGGCGTGGTTACTTCTTGCACCCAGCAAACTTCCGCACCTGTACTTGGTCCAAACGAAGCTGAGCAATTACCTGTAGACATCGTTATCGATATACGCGGTAGTACGTTTTTGGTTTAACAATTAATTGCTATTAACGGGTGTAAGATCAGGTATCACAGCGATCCCCGATAGCGAACATCACCACCAAGCGTTTCTCACTTTGCAAAAGCATTTTCTGATTTGCAACAAAAAGTTATACCAAACAATCCAAATGTCGTGAACCTTTCGGTTAACTCGAATATCAATCGTATGCGCTAACTGACTAGCCCTCCAGGTGACACGATTGCCCGCTATTGCTGTTCTGGTGGCGTTCACGCCAACGGTCACCGGGCGAACTTACCACCAAATTACATGCATAACTCAAGCGGTCATGGCTTCTTTGAGAGGCTGGCACGACACATGCTTAGTAGTAAAGCATGTGTCTCAGAATTAGTAACAGAATCGCTACAGTTGTTCGCGAATTACCATCGACAAGAAAAGTTGGGGGTGTAGTGAAGGCTACATAACATAGCAATTCGGGTGATTGTTGTTCCATCACCCGTTAAGGAGACGAAAATGAACCGGCGAAACATGAAACTATCGATATTGGTTGTCGCATTCACCGTCCTTTGTGCAAGTCAGTCGTTCGCTATGGACAATGACAGAATCGCTCCACATGACAATCAGTTACAGAAAAAAATTGAACCCACAATGAAGGATTTTCAGCACTCGTTGGACGCACAGGATTACCCGTCAGCTTTAAGCAACGATCGTAAGATAATCACGCTCGTTGACAACGGAAAACAATCAAAAGGTCATGCACAAGCGTTGCATAATCTTGCAAAAGTGCAGCCGGTAGTGGGCTTGCATGTGAAGTCCGCCGAGAGCTACAAAAGCAACATTGATCTTGTTGAAAGGCAGCACGGAATATTCGCTCCTGATCTACTACCATTGCTCACAGAGTTGAGTTCATTATATTACAACCGTGCAGACTATGAACTCGCCATGAACACCTTACGCAGAGCACAGCACATCACCCATAGAAACGAAGGTGTCTATTCACTGGAACAGCTCACGTTGATCGATTCGCTGACCATGCTAGAAATTAAAACCGGTCGAATAGAAAATGCTGACACGCAGCAGAGATTTTATTATTCCATCAATTTGAAAAATTACGGTAAAGATGATCAACGAATTCTACCGGCCATCAACAGAATGGCAGAGTGGTTCAGCGCTTCAGGCCAGCTTGACAAGTCTTTGAGGTTCTATAAGAAAGCGCTGGACGTGATTAATAAACTTGAACTAGGTGAAGCTGAAAAACTACGGCCACTACGCGGTCTTTCAACGGTGAAATATCTCAAAGGTTTCTGTTGCATTGATGAACATCTCAGAGAGGCGTTGCGGATCATCATGACGCATCCAGGTTCTGATCATGTTGACAAACTCGACGCGCTTGTACATCTAGCTGATATGCATATGATCAACAAGAAAAGACGTATCGCCAATCAATACTACCAGGATGCCTGGAATAGGCTACGCTCCGGTAATCCAGCCACTCAAGCACTCTTTAACTCACCTGAGCTACTGGGGGTCAGCGGGGTCGAAGACGTACACAAGGCCTACTACCTAACTATCGAAGGTCCAATTCTAATGGACAAGAAAGTGTACCTGTCCAAAAACAGCGGACAGTCATCACTTCAGGTGAATATTGGTCAAAAACGAAAACCCGTGCACACGCCAATCATCGGAGAACCGCTCTCTCTTTGCCATTCTCAAGTACTGGAACTAGCCCGCACCAATAGCACCGAAGACCTAGGACAGTACTTTGTCGACCTTAGCTTTACCGTTACCAGTGGGGGAAGCGTTAGAAATGTATCTCTGCTCGATAGTAATGCACCCAGTCGACTACAGCGTTACGTCACCAACACACTTCGCCAAACCCGATACCGGCCGACTTTCTGGCAAGGCGAGGCCATTGATTCAAAAAATTTGAAGATACGGCAGACGTTTTCAGGTGACAGAGCCACTCAGGAGTCGCGAACTCCGTTTAGTCGCACAAACGCTGATGGAAAGCGCGCGACTACACTGGGCTGTCAGTTACTCGCCTCTCGTTAGAGACTCATCCTTGGTTCGAGTTGCAGTTGATTGGCAGCACTTCCGTTGCAAATTAAAAATCAATTCGCAATTTGCAAACCTGATCCCACCCCGTCCTGTCTCAACAAAGAAGCTATCCCATTGTATTTATTGTATATATCTACATGGCATGATTGATGCTTCTTCAACAAGGGCCCCAAACACTTTTTTATCGGGATTCATGCAATGACAGAACCATTCGTGAGTAAATCCGTCGGCGTCCTGTTTATAAGCTTGTTCACGCCAGCCGTACTGTTTGCGGGACCCAAGGTGTCCGGAGCTATCAGTAACACAGACGCAATGAGTCACGCGATCAGTATTGCGGTTAACATCCGCCGTGTGAATGCCGGGTCAACAAGGTTCACAAATAAATCGATAACTCCCGAACCCGGGAGTCTTGTTGTTAGTGCACCGATGGATGCAACCGAGGCGCTTGAAGCCCGAAACGGTCGTGCTTCATACATTACTCCAAAGAGCAATTCAGACCGGAGTGACAACCCTGTTGACACTAATACAATGATCCATTCACAAACCGCTGCTAAAAAAGCCAGCAATGCAACCTTGACCACTGAAGTGGCTGCGCAGTCAGGTGTTCCAGAGAAAGACAAAGGAAAAGAATCGCAAGGTTCCCCTGAAGCAGAAGACAACGTCATCATCCAGAACGACGATAGAAACGTCAAAACGACTACCAGTACTTTGACGGATATTTCGGTTTCCAGTGGGTCGGATATTTTTGAAAACCGCATTGACGGGGGTACTGGCATTGACTTCATTTGGCAGGTAACTTCCACGCTGAGCGACAGTACTTTCAACGAAGCCATTGATATCACCACTTATAAAAATCTGACTGGCAGTGATTACATTACCAACATGGCTTCCAGTCACGAGGTGCGCAATATTGAACATGGTGCGATTGTCGGTAACAAAACACATGGAGATTGGCATTCGTCCAGCATCGCAGTGAAACGTGACGAGACCTTGACTAACATTAACTTAAAACGGATGATGTTCAGTGACTCTTCAATCTTTAATGAATCTATTGATGACATTATTTTTGATGAGGACACCGGGTACGGCCTTGAGGATAGTCACGGCGCCTTCAATCCACCAGATACTCAGATGCTGAATTCCATTACTCGCAATAGTGAAAATCAAAGTGGCATCTATTTTTCTGGCGGTACGACAAACACTATCGATGCGGCAGAATAGAGGTCTCGTCACATGAATCTTGAAAAGCAATCAGCTTTAACCAACGAATGCTCAAAATTATCTATCGCCCTTCTTTTCTTCGTTGGATCTCTTTCCTTTCCAGTGAATGCTGATTTTGGAGACGGAATTAATGCATTCCGCAATAGTGAGTACGAAACGGCAATACGGGAGTGGCAACCCTATGCAGAACAGAATGATCCACGCGCGCTTTACAATCTTGGCCAGATTTACCGCAGGGGATTGGGTGTTGAACCCGATTTAGCCGTCGCCGAACAATACTATCGACGCGCAGCAGAGTTGGGTCATCCTCATGCGCAGGGTAACCTGGGATCTATTTATTATTCTCGGTCACCGGTTGATATGGACCAGGTGCTCTACTATTGGCAAAAAGCAGCCGAAGGTGGTGACATCCAGTCCCAGTATTTGTTGGGTATACAATACTCCCAGGGTAAACACATAAAGCAAGATCATTTGTTCGCTTACGCCTGGGTGAAACTGGCAATTGATTCAGGGTTGGAGAATGCAAAATATGCCCTGGATGTCCTCTCCCTGTCTCTGAGTGAAAACGATATCAAACGAGGTGATGAGCTTGCCAGGCAGTTTTCCGAAGAAACGAGAACTGGTATGCAGCGACAAAGTCCAGAACGGGTGGCGCACTCTGGCGCACCAGACTCTCGCTCCACACCTGATCCACTAACTGATGTATTCCGCATTCAGATTGCTTCGTTAAGTAGTATGAAACAAGCCCGATTCTATCTAGAACGGGAATCTAAGCAAATGCTTGGTGTGTTGGAAGACGCCACCTACTACATTGCAGAAGCAGATCTGGGGGAACGTGGTATCTTTTATAGACTGCAACTTGGCAATTTTACTAAGCGCGAAAAAGCGTCTTCTTTTTGCGACCAGCTGAAGAAAACAGGCCTCGACTGCTACGTCGTTTCGTCATTGGGCATCTGATCAACCCCTTCACATAGAGTTACAAGACGCTCACAAACTCGATACCCCGGTGCTCATAAATGGCAAGCGCAGCGCGCCTGTAGGCACCGACAACGCTGGCAACGGTTATGTCGACCTTAGCCAGTTGATCCGGGGCATTGCGCTTGAACGGGTCGAGGTAGTGAAGGACGGTGCGTCTCCCCCTGTGTCAGAGTAGTTGTCGCCTCAGTTAATTACACATTTGGGGTGGTTT
>JAPYTQ010000082.1:0-9984 GCA_029941905.1 Pseudomonadales bacterium
CATTTTGAGCCTGCGGAAGTATAGCGCTTCCAGTCATAACGAAGAATGTAACTAGCATTACTCTCAATTGGCGGTCTGATAGTGGCTGGTGGCATGTATGGCTACTATCTGTGGAAGAGCGGTGGTCTTGATTTGTATGTCCCCATGGTCAAGGCTAGAATTCATGCATGCGTCCTCGCTTGGCTTAACTGTTTTTGATGCCGTTCTTGAATATATGAATCATAAAGCGTATTTTTCCAAGATCGCTAATATATGCCGACAAGGTTCACATTACGCGGTATGAAGAGAGTTGAGCACTGTGGCAACCTCGTTTGTGAGGATGCATGGTATGCGATATTTTCCTTGGCATCCGACGTAATATTCAAGAAAAATTGGAATTATTTTGATGACATCTACTCAGCGGTTGATTGTTCTGGTTTTCATACTATTGGTGTCCCCGCTTTCTTTTTCGGAACAGCGACCCAATATTCTGTTGATCGTCGCGGACGACCTTGGTTATGCAGATCTTGGCGTCTATGGTTCAGACATCAATACTCCCAATATCGATGCACTCGCCGATGAAGGATTGTTGTTCACTCAATTTCACACGGCGGCGACCTGTGCACCATCGAGAGCAATGCTCTTGTCCGGTAACAACAATCACGTGGCTGGCATGGCGAGCCAGTTTTCGAATCCTGATATGACGGAACGTGTTGCCGGTTATGAAAAACACTTGTCGGATCGCGTTGGCATCCTGCCAAGGATACTCAATGCCAGTGGCTATCGTACCTATATGGTCGGAAAGTGGCATCTTGGTTATGGCGAAGAACTGTCTCCGGCAGTTTATGGCTTTGATCGCAGTTTCAATCTAAGTGGAGGCGCAGGCAATCATTATAACGAAGTGGGGATGAGACCCGCGCGTTCCAGTTATTATGAGGATGGAAAACGAACAACCTTCCCCGCGGGTGGTTATTCTACCGCCGTCTATACCGATAAATTAATCTCTTACCTTGAAGCGGATAAAGACAGCTCGAAACCCTTCTTTATCTTTGCTGCCTATACTTCTCCCCATTGGCCGTTGCAGGTGCCAGAGGATGAAATTGACCGCTACCAGGGTCAATATGATATGGGTTATGACGAGTTACGTGAGATGCGGGTTAAATCGTTGAAGGCAGCTGAAATCATTCCCATCTCGAGCCAGACGCCGCCAAGAAATACCGGTGTTAAACCGTGGTCAGAACTCAGTAGGGACGAAAAAAGAATTGAATCGAAGAAAATGGAGCTCTATGCCGCCATGGTCGATAATCTCGACGGACATGTAGGGCGCCTTATCAGCTACCTGAAAGAAAATGAACTGTATGAGAATACGCTGATTGTATTTATGTCTGACAATGGTGCGGCGAGTGAGCAATTCTTCGAATCTGGCCGTTTTTCAGAATATCTTAAGGCAAATTATGATAACAGCTACGAGAAAATGGGGCTTGCTGCGTCTTGGGTGTCCTATGGCCCAGCCTGGGCAGAAGCAGGCAGCGCGCCTTTTCGGCGCCACAAAAATTTTGCAACAGAAGGTGGCACCACGGCCCCAATGATAATCAGTGGTGCCGGTGTAAAGCGAAGGCATGAAATCAACAGCGCATTTGTCTCGATATCAGATCTGGCGCCAACATTTTACGAGATTGCCGGTGCAACCTACCCTGATGACATGGCGGAGATGACGGGAAAATCTATTGTACCGATTTTGACGAGACAGTCTGGAACCGTTAGATCTGAGACAGATATTACGGTCTTCTTTCAATCGAACCACGCTGGACTCTGGCAAGGCAACTGGAAGCTGGTTAATGTTCAAATTCCCTTTGATGAGAAGAATTTTGAATTATTCGATCTCAGCAAAGATCCCGGAGAGACCATTGATTTGTCTGCATCGCTGCCAGTAAAGAGAAGTGAATTGATTGCCTTGTGGAGAAGCGAGCGAAAAAGGTTGGGTATCTTGTTGCCGGAGGATCTTTAGTAATAGATGTTGAGATATCAGCTGTTAACAGGTGAACCCAAGGCCCAACAGGTCCAAAAACTTCAACCAAAGACCACGCTTGCCGCCATTTTTGTCGGCTTGTATCAACGCCAACTGAGTCAGCCTGACGCCTGGCCAACAAAATGGCTCCGGTGCCCAGGGCAGGGCTCTTTTGGTTACAAATTTCATCTTAATGATGTCTGTAGGCTGATAACCTAACAGTTCGATGCCGATACGTGCACCAAAACGCGAGGCACCTACACCATGACCGGTGTAACCCACTGACCACGCGAGTCGACCGTTGTAAATGACACCGGGCACCATACAGAAACGTGTTGAGGTTGCGATGATACCTCCCCACTTGTTTGAAAATTTCATCTCTCCCTGCAACTGGGGAAACATTTCAAAAAATTCTGTTGCCAGCTGCTCGTAACGTGCAGGGGCATCCATGAGTTCCGTTTTGATGCCGCGATTAAAGTAGTACCGGACAGCGCCACCTCCGCCCCAGGTAATACGGTTTTCTTTGGTCAAACGAAAATAGTGAAACATATTGTTGACATCACTCAGGGCATGGCGAGATTCTGGTTTACCCCAGTTGATTTTATCGAGTTGCTGGTCCGTCAGTGGTTCGGTTGAGATCTGGTAGTCCCATACCGGAATAATCGAGTGACGAATTCTTGGGATTGAGCTTGTAAATGCATTAGTCGCTAGCAGTACTTTGTCACTGAGAATTACGCCGCCGTCACAGTTGGATTTCATCCTGACTTCATTGAGCGGTTTAACCGTCAGTAGCTTAGTGCCTTCAAAAATACGAACGCCCAGTTGGTTAAGCAATGTGTCTTTTAGACCCAGGCACAATCGCACGGGGTCAACGACCCCATCCTGTCCACTGCGATACCAGCAACCGCCAAAAAATGTCGGTGAATTGACTTGTGCGCGCATGCTCTCTTTATCAAACCAAACAACGTCCTCGCCCTCCGCCTTTGATTCCTCATACTCTTCATGTAAGCGAATAGCTGATTCCTCGTCCAGAGCAACGCTGGTCGAGCCGGATTTTTCATAGCGAGCATCGATATTATATTTTTCAAGGGTATCCAGGAGTTCTCTCATGTTTTGAATGCCCAGTTCTTCCAGCTGGTCCGCTTCCCCAGGGAAGTGGGCTTCGATATTTGTTTCACCGTGTGCAACCGTGGTATTAAGAAAGCCACCATTACGACCGGAGGCACCGTCAGCGACGAAGGTTTGTTCGATAATAATGATATCTAACTCCGGCTTGCGTTCTTTTGCCTGCATGGCAGCCCAGAGCCCTGTGAACCCGCCGCCCACGATAAGCAACTCACACGTTTCGTCAGAAGATAATGGGGGTAAAGGCTCAGGCATGATCTCAGGGTCGTGCCACAATGGGCGAGCGACTGCATCTTTGAGTGCTTCACGGTGTTTAAACATAACGTCGTTTTCTTCCTGGCTTTAGTTACAGAATCTTAACGAGAAGTCGAAGACATCCAGCATATCAACACTACCACATTGTATTGTTACTGGATGACGAAGCGATTCTGGCGGCGATGGTTTATGTTGATCTAAACACGGTTCGTGTGGGGACAACGCTACATGCATCTTGAAGTATATTGGTGTCCAACGGATCGTCGGGGCCCAGAATGACAATAGGATCGAGACCAAATCCGTCTCCGTGGGTCACCAGTTTGTCAGGATCACCGTCGATATTGAGCTCAATAAATACCTGAAATATATGCACCTCATCCGCGTTTTCACCCCCGCAGAAAACGAGCGGCGATGCGAATCCGGATGATAGAACGCCAACTAACGTCTCCTGGCCCTGAACGGCGCAGCAATAAAAGCCCCAATATCATCTCCCAATATCTCCTGCCGGGTGGAATCACCGGCCGCATAGCGTCAGCATGATACTTAAGAGCAGATCAAGTGATAAAATGCCGGTAAGCAGCTCGAGTCTTTCTCTAGCTCTTTTGTTTGGCTTTCTCCATGGCTTCTTGAACCCGTTTGGCCTCGGTACCATCAAGCCGTTCCTGTAAGCCCTTTTCCATCTCAGCGATAATTTTTGCTGCATATTCATTTTTCTGAATCTTCTCCCAGTATGCGGCAACTTTGGTGGTGCCAATGATTGGGTTGTCAGCACCTAGCCGGGGTACCGTGCCCTGACACATAAATAAAGCCGGTACCAATGTACAGTCGGCTCTCGAGAGAGAGTCACCCACCGCAAAGTCACCGTCACCAAGATGATTTTCCAAAGCACCAATACCTCGTTTTACCTGGCCGATCAATAAGTCAACGATCGCATCCACACGCTTGTCTGGCATTAATTGACCCAATGACATAAAGATATTGTTCATCAGGTATACGTCTGCAATTCTTGAAATGACCCGAACATCTGCGCGCTCTTTCAGGGTGTTACCCAACATTGATTTTTCGGGGTAAAGTTCGTCCAGGTATTCGGCAATCACTTCTGACTCGGGAATAATTCCCTCATCGACCACCAAAACCGGAATTCGTCCGATGGGGGACTTTTTTATGAAATTCCCGGAAAAGAACTCAGCGACAGGCAAATCGAATTCGATATCCGTCAGACCCATTGCATAAATTTGCATTCTGACTTTTGCCGAATAAGGGCTGAGGTCACCAGTGTAAAGTATCATTTTATTTCCTTTTGTTATGCCATTGCATGTCTGGATGTGCATGCTAACGAATTACTGCATCCGAGTATCGGTTGCAAATAAATTTATTAAGAACATTGAGTGATATCGATAGACGTCATCCGAACATCGAATAAATGCGAAGGACTAATGAATTCCTGCTTTTAAGCCTTGTTGCAGCTGACAATAGTATGACGGTTTCCGTTTTTCATAAAGCACCGGGTTGAAACCGCTCCTACAATTTGTCGACGACCGTTTCGCCACCCACTACCGATAGTAAAACTTGCGTCTCGCCGACGTCGCTTATTGGCACCTCGAAAACATTTCTGTCCAGAACGATGAAGTCCGCATCCTTGCCGATTTCCAGTGAACCGGATGACTCTCCGACTTTACTGACGACCGCACCGTTGATCGTGAAAATCTTGAGTGCAGTTTCAAGATCGACGGCCTGCTCCGGCCAGTCCTGGACATCACTTGCGCCGGTCGGATCGCTACGCGTCACTATCGATTCAATGCCCGGCCACGGGTTCGGAGTCGGCACGACCGGCCAGTCTGAACCGTAGACGACGAGCGCACCGGCTTGGGTCAGTGATTTCACCGGCCAGACTTTCTCACGGTCCGGGCCGAGCCACAACTCCCAGTCAAGACCGGAAATCGGGTACCAGAGGATCGGGCACATCTCTGCCGCGACATTCAGTTCAGCGAACCGCGGGATGTCGTCTGCGTGAATCATCTCGGCGTGCGACACCTGGTGAATCAAGCCGCTGTCGCCATTGGCTTTTCTAGCGGCTTCGAACGCATCCAGTGCGATGCGGAGTGAACGGTCACCGGTCGCATGAATCATGACAGTTATTCCCTGCGCATCCAGAGCGGTGACGTCGGCAGCAAGATCCTGGGGCGTGTGCATCAGTTTGCCACGCCACTCGTCACCGAAAGCCTCACTTGGTTCATAGGGTTCAAGCAGAGCCGCCGTGTAAGTCGGCGGGATGCCATCGAGCATGATTTTGGCGAAACCGGCGTCGATGCTGTCGGAGGCATAATCGGCACGTGAGTTGATCAATGCGAGTTCCTCATCATGCGAGTTTGCCCACGAGCTTTTCCACGTCAGGTGCGTTTTGACGTTCAGCGGCAACTCACCTTTATTGTCCAGGTCAGCATAAGCCTCTATACCGGCAGTAGTCACAATCGCTTCTTTGAACGTCGTGACGCCGAAACTTGCAAGTTGCTCGATGCTCCACGCGAGCGCCTCGGATCTCTGCTGCAGGGTGTATGCGGGTAACACTCTGCGATAATTGTATGCGGCGTTATCCAGCAGGATGCCAGTTGTCTCGCCGCTATCGAGATCCCTGACAATGACACCACCACTCGGGTCCGGGGTGTCGTCATCAATACCGAACATCTCGAGCGCTTTGGAATTGACCCAGGCGTTGTGCACCGACCAGTCCATCAGGAACACCGGATGATTCGGTGCGATCTCATCGAGAATGGTCTTCGGTGCCTTTTCTGTGCCGATAAAAAGTCCTTCGTTCCATTGACCACCGCGTAGCCAGTCGCCTTTGGGTATATCAGCGAGACAGCCTTTTAGTGCGGCTAGCGTATCAGCGAGATCGTAGGTCAGGAAACTGCATTGGATCGTCTTGCCGACCCCAGCATCGGAGGGATGGTTATGGGTGTCATGGATACCCGGCATTACCATGCGACCGTTCAGATCATGAACTGTAGTGGCATCGCCGGTATGTGTCACAATGTCTGCATCACTGCCAATAGCGATAATCTTGCCATCGGTGACCGCCATTGCACTGGCCCAACTCCTGTCGGCGTCTACCGTGTATATCTTCGCGTTCAGGTAAACCGCGTCAGCGGCGACAGATTGCGGAACCTCGTCGGATGGGCTGCAGGCGGCCAGTATCGCCACCGCAACCGGCAGCACAAATCTTTTTTTCACATGTCCACTCCTGGCGGTCTCGTACCGCCATCAGTTGTTTTCGTATACTGAACCAGATAGTGCACCGGCAATGCAGATGTAAAAGTAGGGCTCATCACCCTCATAGGCTGGGACAGGTTTGTCTGCCATGAATTTCCATATCCTGGCTTTGAAGAATATACCCTGTACCCGCCGTAAGCCAGAAAGGAGGACGCTGTTAGCTGAAGCGGCGGGAGGTGACGTGGATTCGATTTCGGTTTCAGTTTTCGCATCACCTCCGAAGGATGATGTAGTGGGCCAGATTCCGTGATACCACTGTTGAAAGAATGATCCTGATGGTGCCGTCCAGAAATGAAGCTGAAACACTGTCGTGGCTGGACAGGGTTGCAAATTGGGTATAGCCGCCGTGGTGTTGCTTAGGACTTAAGCAATATCCTGAGTTTCTGGTCCATGAATTCGACCATGTCTCCTGACACTATTTTTTTCCGTTTCCTGGTTTCAACCTCACCGTTAACCAGGACCTGGCCATCACTGATCACAGCTTTCGCTTCACCGCCGCTTGCGACAACACCTTCAAACTTGAGAATTTTGTATAACTCCACTGGTTCTTTTGTAATTTCAACCTCCTTCATGAGCGGTATCCACCTTCCTCAATTGCTAACTGGCTACGCGCTGCTACCACCATCAGCCATATAGACACCACCTGTCAAAAAAGCGCTCTCATCTGAAGCCAGGAAAAGCATAATGTTAGCAATATCTTCAGGTTCACCATACCTTTGCAACGGTATGCCAGCCGCGATTGTGTCGTGAACCTGTTCGGCGTCTTCGGCATTAATACCAGCTTCCAGGCTACGCATCATTCTGGTCTCAACGGGACTGGGATTAACGGTATTGACACGGATATTATGCGGCGCCCCGTCCAACGCAGCTGAGCGCATTAAGCCAATAACGGCATGTTTGCTGGTGTTATACGCAGACAGTTGCGCAGAACCTTTCACGCCCATAATTGATGATGTAATAATAATACTGCCACCACCGGCAGCCTGCATGATAGGGAATAGCGCTTTAACGCCGAGCCAGACACCTTTGACGTTCACCGCTATAACCCTGTCAAAGGTCTCCTCATCATAATCCACAATCGACGCAACCATTCCCTCGATGCCAGCGTTGGCAAGATAGATATCGACACCACCAAACTGTTCCACCGCAGTTTGAACATAGTTTTCCGTCTGTGATGCCTGCGTAACATCCGCGACACAATAACGTGCCACGTTACTGCCAAGATTCTCAACCGCTCTCTTTAGCGCTTCTTCATCGAGGTCTACGAGCATCACTTTAGCTCCTTCACGGACAAATCGAGTGGCCGCAGCCGTGCCAATACCGCCTGCTCCACCCGTAATAACCGCGATCTTATCGTCCAATCTTCCCATTTCACGTTCTCTACTATTGATTTCTCGATTATCGATTATTCGATGCTTGTTCCAGCGTCATCTGAGCACCTGTCAACATTGCCACCCGGTGCGAGCCAGTCAATTTGGTACGACGGACGGAAGTGGAGTTTATCAAACAGCAACGGAAATGTGCGAGAGCTCTTTTTGCCGGGATGCGCGACGACGTTACTTGACGGTTCTTGAGAAACTATGGTTTATTTGTCGGGGCGATTCAATGCACGGATCATACTATCTACGTTAACGTTACCTACCAAAATAAGGAATAACATGTCTGATTTCCCCACCCCTTACGTCTCAAATGATCTATCCGGACGAGTTGCTCTTGTCACAGGTACAACCTCCGGCCTTGGACGACGGTTTGCCATCGTCCTCGCCGCCTGTGGCGCCAAAGTAGCCGTGACAGGAAGAAGGGCAGAGCGACTGGATGAACTGGCCGAAGAGATTCGAGAGGCAGGCGGTATTTGTGAACCGATCCCATTTGATATCACCAATCCCGAAGAAATCCCTGCTGTGGTCGACAAAGCTGAATCTGCCCTTGGTCTGGTCGACATCCTGATCAACAACGCCGGTATTCCGGACGCCCAACGGGCTCACAAAATGAGTAATGAACTCGTAGACGCTGTCTTTGATACCAATCTTGTCGGTCCTTTCAAACTCTCCTGTGAGGTCGCTCGTCGCCTGATCGCAGCAGAGGCACCAGGACGAATGATCAATATCTCATCAGTTGGTGCCTTCAATTATGGTGGCAACGGGGCTGCACTTTACTCCATTACCAAGTCTGCAATCGTCAGGATGACTGAAGCCCTTGCAGTCGAGTGGGCTCGATTCAACATTAATGTCAACGCGATTGCGCCTGGCGCATTCTCATCTGAAATGATGGACGGGATGCTGGAACGTCTGGGTGATATCGCCAAAAACTTTCCACGTAAAAGAATCGGTGACCCGGCGCAAATGGACAGTACATTATTATATTTTCTTTCACCGGCGTCGGAGTTTGTCACAGGCACCTACATCAAGATCGACGACGGCCAGGGTACGCGCTAGTTTTTTCTTAACTGCCATACCTGCTCTGATGGCCATTTTTTTGCCCATTCAGCCGGAATCGAAAACTTGGTCTGAGATGCGCTTTCGGGTGGCCGCAATTCGAGATAATTGATCACCTCGAACCCGGTTTCGCGAAAAAGGCGCAGCCAATCTGAGTGGGTCAGATTGAATTCTATCCCGCCTGGATCAACTTCTACGTTACGCCAGTCCGTTTCGTGCATGTCAAAGTACGCCCTGTGCGCTACCTCGTCACAAGGCGCGCCATTTAGCGGTGTCATCATGATGGCCATGGGATGGGTACCCAGAAACGTCAATCGACCATCGGGCTTAAGCAGTCGATGGGCTTCAGGAATCCATTTTAATGGATCGCACCAGATTGCTGCACCGTATTCGCTGATGGCGAAATCAAATGAAGCGTCTGGATGAGGAACTTCCTCGGCGTTTCCGTGAATAAGATCAATATTGATATTATGCCTGGCCATGAGTTGCTCGGCAGTTTTGAGTTGCGCCAGCGAGTTGTCAATCCCAATTACCTGCGCTCCCCGGCGTGACATCCATCCGCTGACGTAACCAGTACCGCAGCCAAGTTCAATTGCCCCCGTGTTGCGCATGTCTGATGGCAGCAGGTTCAGCTGGGACTCGGGCAGTGCCCATATCCCCCAGCTAGGCGACTTCTGATTCCAGCTTCTTTCTCCGGCACTCACCCAGTCAGATGCCATGCCATCCCAGAAGGCTCTGTTTTCCCTTACGTGCTCAGGTAGAACCAGGTTTGCTCCACCGGAAGACTTGATGGTGTTGTTGGAATCAATGGCCATCGGGCGAAATACCTGCTTATCAATCATTCGGGTTGTAGTCACCTAGGGAACGGCATACCGATCTTTATCAGAGGTTCTCTAGAGCAAATCGCATTTG
>JAPYTQ010000083.1:0-9956 GCA_029941905.1 Pseudomonadales bacterium
CTTTTTGGCGGCGATATTTTTTTTGGGTATGAAGCTGCTTTTTTGGGATAGCTTTAGCATGGGCATGGCGCCAATATTGTTGGGAATATTTTTCTTTGCCGCAATTCAAATGTTACTGATGGGCATGTTAGGTGAGTATGTAGGCTCTATTCTTACCCACGTGAGAAAGCTCCCTCTTGTAGTGGAACTCGAGCGCGTGAATTTTGACGAGAATTGATCGAAGGTCTGTCAGGGTTTTTGTGACAGGGTTCATAGTAACCGGGCATTGAATTTCAGCACACTTTGTCCGGAACCTGGACAGCTCCATCGGTCGATATGGGCAATCGAGTACTCAGACTCTTATAATTGCTAATGAGTTGATTATTGCTCGCACTCAAACGCAATTAGTGCGTTGCATAGAAGATGTGTAAATCAAAAAAGGTGGTCCACATGGATGATGGCAAGAAATTATTCAATGATCTATTTGTCCTTGAAATGGCGAACAATCATTGGGGAGACGTGAATCGCGGTTTACAGATCATTTCTGATTTTTCTAAAATTGTTCGTTACAACAACGTTAAGGCAGCTATCAAGCTCCAGTTTCGTGATGTTGATGCCTTTGTACACCAGGACTTTCATGACAGGAAAGACGTTCGTTACATTAAGAAAACTCTGGATACAAAACTCTCAAGAGAAGAATACGCGACCTTAACGGATGCCATCCGATCGTCGGGTTGCGTCCCTATGGCTACCCCCTTTGATGAGCGGTCGGTAGACCTTTGTGCGGAACTCGGCATGGAAGTCATCAAGATCGCAAGTTCTGATATTAACGACTGGATTCTAATAGAGAAAATCGCCACGATCGGTAAGCCAGTTATTGTCTCGACAGGAGGCTCATCGCTGAAAGATATTGATGACCTTGTGACATTTTTTGCCCATCGAAATATACCGCTCGCAATTAATCACTGTGTTTCACTCTATCCATCAGAAGATGATGAGCTTGAACTGAATCAGATTGACTTTCTGGTTGAGAGATATCCGCTGAACGTAATCGGCTTTTCAAGCCATGAATATCATGATTGGCATTCTTCGGTGATGCTCGCCTATGCGAAAGGTGCCCGGACTTTTGAGCGACACATCGACATTGAGGCAGATGCTATTCCTGTGGCAGATTACTGCACACTTCCAGCGCAAGCGGATGAATGGATCAAGTCCTGGAAAACTGCGGTCTCTATGACAGGGGCATCAGGAACCCAGAAACGAGTCCCCAAAAGGCGGGAGGTCGAATATCTGGATCAACTTGTTCGCGGTGTCTACATGAGAAAAGATCTGAAAAAGGGGGACACACTGACACTCGACAATGTGTATCTGGCAATTCCACTTCAGAAAGGACAAATTTCCTGCCGTGAATTGATGAATGGCGAGGTGCTAACTTCCGACCTGGATAAGAACCAGCCCATCCACATTGACGATATCGACAGCCCTTATGCGAAAGATGAGACCTTGCAGAAATTGATCTACGATCGGGGTATCTGATATTGAATGATAGTCCTCAGTTACTGGAGGGAACTATATGAAACCCACCCTCATCTATGGTGCGGGCGGTCTTGGTAAAGAGGTGTTGGGTTATCTGCTATCCACTAACAGAGTGCCAGCTGGGTTTATTGATCAGCGAGCGGAGGAACTCGGTACTGTAGATGGGATAGATACCTGGGTATTATCCCAGGCGCCAGAAAACCTGTCAGGCAGTAATTCAATTGTTGTCATCGCTGTGCATAACTTCATGACTTCAGTGGGTGAGTTGCGGGATCATATTTACTCAGCAGGTTTTGACGAAGTCCTCACCCTCTGGGAGTTTTGCCAGCGTGAAAAGTGGTTACCTGAAAACCCCTACTGGCTTTCCCCGCACTTTGACTGGCGTTCACAAAAAGATGAAATCAGTCAGGCCTATCATCTGTTTGAAGACCGCCAGAGCAAGAAACTTTTCAGTGAATTGCTTGCGTTACGGCAGTCCGGTAACTATTCAGGATTGAGCGCGGTTGATAGGGCCGGTCAATATATGCCTAAAGGGTTGCCGCCGTATGAACAGCCCGTAAGACTGATCGATTGCGGCGCCTATGATGGTGACACCATCCGTGGACTCATCGACAATGATTACGAGGTTAAGGAGGTTCTGGCTTTCGAACCAGACCCTGCTTCATTTGCGAAACTAAATGATTATCTGCAGACTCGCAGTCTCGGTACAGCCATCAACGCAGGAACACACGCACGCAAAGGCGCGTTTAGGTTCTCTAACCTGGGAACCGGTGCGTCGCATCTGGACAGGAATGGGGATATTTCTATTAGCGTTGAATGTATCGATGACCTTTGCGCTGATTTTCCGGTAACGCTTATCAAGATGGATGTAGAAGGTGCCGAGGCGGATTCGCTTAATGGTGCTCGAACAGTTATCGGAAAATACCGACCTGTCCTGGCGTTAAGTGTCTACCATAAGCCGGCTGATCTTTGGGTTATCCCGCTCATGATCAATCAATTCGATCTGGACTATCGTTTCTATCTGAGATCTCACGGTCAGAACGGATTTGATACGGTTCTCTACGCTTACCCCTGCTGAAGAATGATGCGTAAGTGTCCACTATGCTCAGGTAATCACGCGGAGGTCATCTGCAACCAGCGGTATTGTTTGGAGGAAACTTCCCTGTTACCTCCAGAAACAGCCGTTGTGGCCTGCTCAGGCTGTGGTTTTGTGTTTGCCAGGTCAGACAAAACCGCCTCGGACTATAGCGGTTATTATTCCGAGCAAACCAAGTATGAGTCAACCGTCAATGCGAGTGGGTCAGGTGAATATGAACTGGATAAAAAACGAATAACCGACCTGGTTTATACGCTTACCGAAGGTCAGGCTACTGATATGAGTGTCTTGGACATTGGTGCAGCAAAGGGCGGCGTGCTTGTTGAATTTCAACGTAAAGGTTACAAGGAGCTGTTTGGCGTTGACGCGTCAGAGGCTTGTGTTAAGTCGATGCATTCTTACGGAATTGAAGCTTGTATTGGTAGCCTGGAAGACGATGGGTGGGCAGTGGACCCACGTCAGTTTGACTTGATAATCCTCTCCCATGTACTTGAGCATGTCTTTGATGTGGTCGCAGGCCTGGCCTCTGCCAGGCGAAGGCTGACTCCCGGTGGCACGATCTACGTCGAAGTGCCCGATGCGTCGCGCTATACCGTCGAAGGTTTTCCTCCTTACTATTTTTTTGACCCTGAGCACATTAATCACTTCGATCTGGATTCGCTGAGATTGATGGCGGCCCATGAAGGGTTGGTGTTGTCGAAGTGGCAAGCCAAGGAGCTCGATGTTGGTGCTGCGTCATCGTATCCGGCGATAGCTGTTTGGCTGGTCGCTCAAACTGATGCAGACAAACCGGAACCAGAGATCAATTCCGCCGAGGCGATTCAACATTATGTTGAGGCAAGCGCGGCAACGCTTATGGCTCTGCCCAATATGGCCTTGCTACAGGACCTGGTAAAAAAGGATGCGCCGATTGTTATCTGGGGTGCTGGTTCACATGCGAAACGGCTACTGGCCAACGGTCCATTGGTCTCGGCAAACCTTGTCGCTATTATCGATAGCGATACCAGCAAACATGGTAAATTGCTGCGAGGGGTTGAGATCTGTTCGGCACAACGGGGTCTCCAGCGAGCACAGGACAATAATGCCACTATAGTGGTGGCAATCGCCGTTAATGCAGATGAAGTCCTGACAGAGTTACATTCGGCAGTAGATAATCTATCGATCATTAGTGTTTGAGTGATTTGAAAACTGCCTTGAAATAGGCAAATCGATGAACGTTAGAGTATCAGAATACATTGTAAGCCAGCTGGTGGAATGGGGTGTTTCACATGCCTTTACCTTAACCGGCGGCGGGGCGATGTTTCTTAATGACGCATTTGGTCACAACGACAATATCAAAATGGTGTACCAACATCACGAACAAGCTTGCGCGATGGCCGCTGAAGGCTTCGCACGAATAGCCAATGCTCCTGGTGTATGCGTGGTGACAACAGGACCGGGCGGCATTAATGCGTTGAATGGGGTTTTCGGGGCATGGACCGATTCCATCCCCATGCTGGTAATCTCTGGGCAGGTGAAAAGAGAGACGTCGCTCGCGGCTAACCCAATCGCCAACCTGCGGCAGTTGGGTGACCAGGAAGTTGAAATCGTAAAGATGGCTTCACCCATTACTAAGTATTCAAGCGTGCTACTCGCGCCTGAGCATGTCGCCTACGAACTGGAAAAGGCCTGGCATATTGCGACCCATGGAAGAAAAGGCCCCGTTTGGCTAGACATCCCGATTGACGTGCAATCGTCGTTCATCGACCCGGGAAAGTTGAACCATTTTGATACCGGGTTGAGTAATGTTGGCGACCAGTCGACGGAAGCGGGGCTGGAAGCTCAATGTTCGGACATCATCGCAAGAATCATGGCGGCAAAATCGCCGGTCATTCTGGCAGGCAGCGGCGTGCGTTTGGGCGGCGCTCTTGACGAATTTTCCGAACTGATCGATGCGTTACAGATACCCGTTACAACGGCCTGGGCACATGATTTGGTTCCGTCTGATCACCCCCTGTTTTGTGGTAGGCCCGGCACGATAGGCACCCGGGCTGGTAATTTTGTTGTTCAAAATGCTGACCTGTTACTGGTGATCGGTTCACGCCTGAATATTCGCCAGACGAGTTATAACTATGAAAACTTTGCGTCAAAAGCGTTCGTGATTCAGGTTGATATCGATGCTGTTGAAATGTCAAAACCGACCTATCAACCCGACCTTGGCATATGCTGCGATGCGAAACAGTTTTGCTCTGAGCTAACTCGGCAAGTTCGGTTGGCTCCGCTGGAGGAGGATAAGCATCGTGACTGGCTTGATTGGAGCAGAAGGAGATCAACGTTGTATCCAGTGGTATTGCCTCATCACCTGGATGTAAATCGACCTATTAATATCTACCACTTTGTTAATCAGCTGTTTGAACAGTCAAAAGAGAATGATGTGATAGTGACTGGCAATGCCACCGCTTGTATCGTGCCGTTTCAGGTAGCGAAGCTTAAGAAGGGGCAGCGGCTATTTTCCAATTCAGGCAGCGCGTCAATGGGTTACGACCTGCCTGCCTCTATCGGTGCTTATTTTGGTACACAGGCGACCGGGAAGAAGCCTTCGCGTGTCATCTGTTTGGCCGGTGACGGAAGTATCATGCTGAACGCCCAGGAACTGCAGACGGTAGCCAGCCTCGAAATCCCAGTGAAGATTGTCATTCTGAATAACGATGGTTACCTGTCGATTAGAGGCTCCCAGATGAATTTCTTCGGCAGGAAGACCGGAGAGAGTCAGCACTCTGGTGTTGGTTTTCCCGACTTTCTGAAACTGGCTGATGCCTGCGGTCTTCCAGCGACGCGCCTGAGTAAGAGTGATTTCGCAAATGACCTGAGGGCATTTCTCGATGCATCTGGCCCAGGTGTTCTCGAAGTGATTCTGGACCCGGAGCAGGGATTTGAGCCGCGAGTGAGTTCTCGCGAGTTACCGGACGGCACTATCGTATCACCTGCGCTGGAAGACATGTTTCCTTTCTTGAGCAAAGAAGAGTTGAAGACAAACAGTTACGTGCCACCGATAGATTGAGCAATGCATGATATCTTCCCTGATTCTCATCGGAGAGAAGCGTCAGGCCGAAACCCGATCGTTCCAGAACAATCCACCCTAATCTCCGGACTAGGCACCATGAAAAGTAGATCAGCGTTTATTGATTGATGATTTGAATATCGGGGTGGGATGGGTCAGCACAAAGGCAAACAAAGCCAGCGCTAACAACAGCCCCGTTATCTGAATTCCCGATGACCCTGGAATCAAGGTTGGTGTGGGCTCTATCCAGACGGTTCTGACGTCAGTATCGATCACAATTCCCAGAAGTGAACCGTAGGCCGGGAATGTTCTTAACTTTTGCCCATCCTGATCGGTTGTACGGAGTATATTTGTGTAGTTCGTAGAAACCGTAAGATAGCATTCTCCCGTTACCGTCAGGTCAATTCGGTAGGGAAAATCAGATGGTTCCATTATCGGTGCCTGTTTGATTTGGCAGGTTGATGTCGTTGAATCAATACCCCGTGTTTTGTTGTCAGACGAAAGCAGGATCAGTTCTTGACTGTCAGTATTAGAGATCAAGGCTGTGGAGAGTTCCTCCCAGGTTTCGTAACCGCTGATGGTATCGGAAATCCATGCTGCCCCAAAAGGCGTGCCATACTTCTTAACCCGATACACATCGTTTTCCAATGTGAGCTCCCAACCTACGTTAAACAATCGATTGAGTGCCTCGAAACCTTTTGCGGTTGGCTGATTCATAAACAGGCTATGTGCGGGTCTATGAGGTAGTCCCTCCAGCGCCATGACCAGTCTTGAATACCTCTCTAGTGGGAACCAATAGCTGGTCAGGGAAGATATATCCCAGAAGAAATGCGAATTTAGTCCTATGCCCTGCGTCCCAAGATTAGTATGGACTCTGTTTAAGGGAAATTTGAGCTCTGGAGTATCGTTATGAACGCTGACCCGAATTGGCGCAATAGCGGCGTCAGTTACCGGATAAGCTAACGGGACCTCGGCACGCTCTTTAAAGGCGGCGATAGCCGCTCCGGTGAATAATGCAAACACGAGCAGTAGAGCATTCCTGGGGAATCGTCCTCGGTAAAAATAGAGTAAGCCTATGGTAAGAATGAGTATTATTTCATTAATGACAGAATCGTTCAGGGCGGTACCGATGACGACAAACGGTACACCAAGAAAGTAGCGCCATTTTCCATTGTATCGAGAACTCTCTAATTCGGGACCTGAACTGCTAGCCAGATCTAATAGCACCGCAACCCCAAGAACTGAGGTAACAACAATAAATGGAAGTATCGCTCGTGCCGGCACTCTGAAGGATTCGAGCAGAGGTACGATGTCGATCATAGACGTCGAGAGAGGTTCAATATTAACACTTAGGACTAACGCCATTAGTAATGAAATCAGCAGCCCGGACACAATGCGAAATAGAGGTATTCCAGGTTTTACGAGCAACAAAAGCAGAACAAGCGGCCCAAGAGGGTAGTTAACCTCGTGGAGGAAGGCCTTCCCTCGATCGGCCGGTAGAAAGTCGGCTGACCAAGGTAAGGAAGTCAACCAGTCTTGCCAGCTCGCGACGGTATAGCTGTAAACAACATTGGTACCAACCGCCCGGCTGGATTCATCTCCCAGTCCATTCATGAGGATGCCGTACAGTTTGGGTAGGCTGATAAACAGTGCGACAAGGAATACCGCAATGGGTAACAAGGTCCATTGAACTCTCACCGCCAGAGGTCTGCCCGTTTGTGCGAAGAGAATGCCCAGTACAATCGGTGCGCCGAACAAAACACTGTAGTGGATCAGCTGAAAGCTGTTGTAGGGCAGGGTGTGACACAATGTAAGTACACAAATTAACGACGTCAGGAATGACCGTTTCTCTGTGATTTCATCCAACATAAGAACAAGGAAGCAAAGTAAGGTAAACAAACCGATAATGATTGAATCGTGCCCAGCTGGGATTCGCCAAGCGATAATTGGCAGGAACGCAAACATCAGACCAGCCAGAATAATTGCGTAATCTGTTTGTCCTTCACGGTTACCAGAGAGAACCTGGGGTAGACGCATCGCGCAACAGGTACACAGATATGCGAATAGTGATTGAATAAACATAGCCTGAACGTTGGCCGCAGTGACGAGGTCTATCTGCAGGTATGCCATCAATTGTGCAATCGGAAGACTGCCGGTTACATCATGGACCTTGACGCCACCGCCTAATCCTGGCCAGTAAAGCAATTGTGCCCAGTCTCCCATCACGCGGGAGAACTCCCGTTGATAGATAAGACCAAGCTCCAGATAATCTTGCTGAGGTATCAATTTCCCAGGGAGCCAACCCAGCACGCTGAACCAGATGAAAGGAATGAGCAGAAGGAGTGAAAACAGCAGAATGATCTGCTGGCGATTGTTGCTGATTGTTACTGGAGCGAATTTTCTCTCCCTACTCATGGGCGAGTTTTTTTATATGGTGTGCAATGTCAGCCATGTCACTATTGGTCAGTTCCAGCACTAACAGGGGATGCTCATTGAACCTGCATATCGGTTGTGATCCAATCTGCTTTGGTGTTCTCAAGACTTATGCCGAGAACGATTCCATCGCCGGTAAGCCGGTGATGTTTGGTCGATTCAGGATCTATTAGGAAAGGACCAGCGCGGAGATATCGGTCGCATAGTTCTTTTGGGAGCTCGCCGGTGATGGGCAGGTCAAACGTGGTGGTTTCCTTTTGAAACGGCACGAAATTGCCGTTCAAGTATGAATTCAGTCCGTCGTTCGCGATTGCCCCGCTCATTGTGTTGCGTCCTTGTAGATTAAGTGGCCATCCAACCAGCGCAGTGCTCGAATCCAGTAGTACCTTCGAGCATGGTTCTTCCTTTTCGATTTTCACTATCTGAGGGTTAGCCCATTTCGTACTTTTTCAAAAGTGACGTTCGTGATTCGTCAAGATCAAACAATTCTGTTACTCCCTGCATGTATTGGCAATTGGAACATGCGGGCAGCTCGCCTCGTCGATTTTCAAGGTGCAGGCGTCTAATTCTGGCGAGTTCTTTTCCTTGCCATACCTCTTGTGCAGATTCATGATTTAGATCACCAAGAATCAAGCTGTGCGCCCAGTCATCGCAGCATGGTGAAACCGCCCCATTTGAATTTACCGCCATCAACTTGAAAGGTTCTGGACAAACTACCCTATCCTTCCTCAGAGGTGTAATTCCATCCATACCGACGGTCGGGTTCAACCCTAGTGTGAAATCTTTCATCTCTGAGTGGCTCCATCCCATGATTCCCTCGATCCGTGCTAAATCCGAAATGGGATCAAAATCTTTGTGGAACTTTCGTTTTTCGTCATCGGATAAGCCTGTATCTATTATCTTGGCCATAATATTCAATGGACTTTTCCGACGTTCCTTTTCTTTGAAAAGAAAGGAAACGTTTTCCACAATTTGGTCATACTTGCTATAGGTTTTTACAATTCTCTTATATCCATCGGATGTTACATGTTCAACGGATATGCGAATTGAATCCAGTTCAGCATCGATCAAGGACATCGCTAATTCTTGAGTTAGTAGCGCGGCGTTGGTTGTTATTTCTATTGTGGAGGCGACTTTTGCCTTCTTGGCATACGCGACCATTTCTGCCACTTCCTTGTTCAACAACGGCTCACCATCTTTGTGCAGTGACAGCACTACAATATTTCCTTCAAAGGCTTTTAGATCATCTATTATTTTTTTGAATAACTGAAAGTCCATTACCTTTTTCGGGCGACCGACGCTTTTTAATAGCTGTCGATCCGCAGTTGGGCAAAAAGAGCATTTGAAATTGCATACATTGCAAATGTCCACCATCACTTGCTGGGGGGAAGCCAAAGGCAGCATTCGGGACAAACTGCCGAACCTTTTTACAATTGACCTGCCGATAGGGTTTTTACGGAACACCATATGTCCAATGCTGGTATTTATCGCTTTATAGCCGATCTTTGCGATAGTTGAGTTCATTTTCAACATGTTCACTCCTTGAGAAAGGCTAGCATTTAGTAGTCGAACGTCCGGCTAGTAATTTGTGTAAAGCCTACTAACGCTGGCCAATCTATTGGATGATGTTAGCCGAATAGAACCAAGCTGAACATCGATATCTGAATCGTGGGCCGAAGTGCGCCTCCGATCTAAATTCGGTGCGCGCGAGGGTGTCAGGTCAGGTTAGAGCATGTGTAGTGTGCGGATTCGGTTGGTCATTCAAGGGATGCTCATCATTCATCATGAGAGTTCCTTAATTGTTACGGAAGAATGAATGTAGCGATTCGATCATATAGTCCAGCATCTCGCCATGTAACCCTGGATAAACCC
>JAPYTQ010000084.1:0-9948 GCA_029941905.1 Pseudomonadales bacterium
TTGCCTTCGCCTTCGGCTTTCTTGCCTTCGCCGCACTTGCCTTCGCCTTCGGCTTTCTTGCCTTCGCCGCACTTGCCTTCACCGCATTTACCTTCGGCTCCGGCTAACTGCATGTAACCACTAGACATTTCAGTTGCTGCAAAGGGATTGGTATCTGCCGCAAGCGCCAGGGGTGCCATAAACGTCATGGCGGTACCCATGGCCAGAACCAGTGCTTTACGAGATGTTTTTAATTTCATTAATCTATCCTCGAAGTTTTATTTCCTGAATTGAACGTACTCATTGAGCCAAGGTATTTCTGAATAAGGTCCAATATCCCCTTAATCAGACTTTCCCCAACTACGTGTTTTAAATCACACAACAAACAAGACCGATGAACATTACGAGATATTTCTTCTTTATCCCGAAATATTAGTCACCGATCATGCAGGCTCAGCTTGCGCTGCTCAATTTGACCAGATCAACTAGTTCTTGTACATGTAGTTGTTGATATTCGTCGAAAACACAGGACGAATGGGGCAGTAGAATGACTTTCTTGTGCCGCCAGAGTGGTGAACTTGTTGGCAGAGGTTCTATTTCGGTGACATCGATACCCGCGCCAGCGATGATTCCTGTGTCCAGAGCCCAGAGTAGATCCGATTCCTGAATCGTTGAGCCGCGCCCGAAATTGTAAAAAAAGCACCGGGTTTTATTTTTGCCAGCAGATCTCTCGACATAAAGTACCGCGTCTGATCGCCTCCGGGCAACAGATCGATGATGTGATCGGCGAGACCGAGGCTTGTTTCGAGGTTTTCATCATCGATATATTTCACCCCCGTTTCCGGGTCGAACCCGCCTGGGTGTCGTCTCTGATAACCCGACACGCTCATGCCAACCCCGGTCAGCAATTGCCCGCAGCGCCTGCCGATGTTGCCGTAACCGACGATCAACGCAGACTGGTTTCTGAGCAGAGTCGAGCCTTGCAGAGCGTTTCTGTCCCAGATTTTTTTGTGTTGCAGCGCCAACATTTCAGACATGTTGCGATTGAAATGTAACATCAGGCCAAGCATCGATTCCGCGATCATGGTGCCGTGGAATTTACCGTAGTAGGTCGGGATGAGATGTTGTGGATCCTCATATACCCAATCCTTACCTGCTGCCGGTGTAAAAACAGCTTGTAATCTGGGTGCCAGAGCAAACCATTCACGCTTGAAATACCATGTATCCAGCCACTCAACTGATGGCAATGCGTCCAGCAGAGCGCTTTCATTGTTTAGAAAGGTGAGTTCTATCTCTGGATAGCTGGCTGAAAACAGTTTGAAGTGATCCGAGGTGAAGTGGTTACCGGTATCTTCGGATACCAGATAGACAAACATTCTTTTGGGGTGCATCTGAATAGGTCGACGTCAGAACTGGAACTATGGATTATAACCAGCGGCACCCGGAACTGTACTGCTGAGCTAACAAAATGTGAGCTAACAAAAAGCAGTTAGTAAAAAAGCGGGCCAATTGAAAAAGCGAGCCGAGGCCCGCTTTCTTTTAAAGCTTCAATTGTTGTAGATAGTCCTCACAATAGTGGTGCAATCACCAAACTGACAATTGCCATTACATTAATCAGGATGTTCATCGAAGGGCCAGAAGTGTCCTTGAATGGGTCACCAACCGTGTCACCAACAACGACAGCAGCATGTACATCTGAACCCTTGCCTCCCAGGTTACCTTTTTCAACATATTTCTTGGCGTTGTCCCAGGCACCACCGGCGTTTGCCATCATCAGTGCAAGCAATACACAACCAAGCAAGGCACCAGCAAGCATGCCGCCCAGACTGGTTGCGCCGAGGCCAAAACCCACCACGGCGGGCATGGCAACGGCGATAATTCCAGGCAGGATCATCTTTTTCAGCGCCGCCTGGGTCGCGATGTCGACACACTTCTTATGATCAGGGTCTGCTTTACCTTCCATCAGCCCTTCAATCTCCCGGAACTGCCGGCGAATCTCTTCGATCATTTCCATCGCGGCATCACCGACGGCAGTCATGGTGATTGAAGCGATCAGGAATGGGAGGGCACCACCGATGAACAAACCAACGAGGACTTTGGGATCTGATAGTTCCAGTGAGAATCCTGGTTGTGAGATACCCATGGTCTCGACAAATGCGGCGATTATCGCCAGCGCTGCCAGAGCGGCTGCGCCGATGGCGAACCCTTTGCCTATTGCAGCCGTGGTGTTACCCACCTCGTCCAGGCCATCTGTGATTTCACGAACGTCGGCGCCAAGCCCACCCATTTCAGCGATACCGCCAGCGTTGTCTGCAACGGGGCCATAGGCATCGAGCGCCATTGTCATACCGACAGTGGCTAACATACCAACCGCGGCAATCCCGACACCATAAAGACCTGCGAAATCAGTTGAGAAATAAATTATTGCAGCAATAGCAATAATAGGAATGACAACAGACTGCATTCCGATAGCCAGTCCGGTGATCATGACGGTCGCAGTGCCGGTCTTACCGGCTTCGGCGATCTTAATGATCGGTCCCTTCGCGGTGTAATATTCGGTGACCAGACCGATCAGAATACCACCAGCAGTGCCTGCAACAATTGCCCAAAAAACACCCATGCTGATACCCATCGCACTGGTCAGAAAATAGGCTGCAACAATAAGTGCGAATGCAGATATCTGGTGGCCCATTCGGAGTGCAGTTTCTGGTGCACTATTGGACATACTGCGAACGATCAGGATTCCGATGATGGAGCAAATCAAACCTGCTGACGCCAACGCAAGTGGTAGAAACATCAGTGCAGGTTGTCCTTTTCCAGCTTCCGCTTCAGCGGCCAGGACATTGATGCCAAATGCTGAATCGACGACGAGTGTCGATGCAATCGCAATCGTGGCGATCATAGCGCCACAGTAGGATTCGAAAATGTCTGATCCCATGCCTGCAACGTCTCCCACATTATCTCCTACATTATCCGCGATAACGCCGGGATTTCTCGGATCATCCTCTGGAATACCGGCTTCGATTTTACCGACCAGGTCGGCGCCGACATCGGCACTTTTGGTAAAAATACCACCCCCCACCCGGGAGAAGAGCGCCACACTGGATGCACCCATGCCAAAACCATGAATGTAGTGGACCGTCTCCGGATCACCACCGAAGTACCAATAGAGTGAACCGAGGCCGATCAGGCCCAGCGAAGCGACGCACAAGCCCATGATTGATCCGCCGTAGAAGGCGACGGTGAGCGCACCGGCGGTACCTGTATTTTGAGCTGCAGTCGTTGTCCTGATATTTGCCTTGGTGGCAGAGAACATGCCCAGATATCCGGCAGCGGCGGAAGTGAGCGCCCCAACGGCAAAGGACAGGGATGTGTACCAGCCCAGGTCCGTCAGGCCCAGTATGATGCACAATGGCACGGCGAACAGGGCCAGCATCGTGTATTCCCGGTGCATAAATGTCATTGCACCTTCATGGATAGCCCTGGCTATTTTCTTTAGTTTTTCGTCGCCTTCAGGGTATCTCGTCATCAAGACGTAGATAATGAAAGCACAAACGAGTCCAAACGCGCCAAAAATTGGCGGCAGGTTTGTTATATCACTCATATTCGGTACCGGTTGGATTGGTTATTTTCGTTGTTAATCCAACTCGCGGCTTGTCGCCTGATTTGGATGGGGCTAATACTACAAAAGAGCGTGCCACGGGTGAACTGTTAATTCGATTTTTTGACGCTGTTTATGACGATTCCCATGTTTCGATAAGGAATCCACGGACACTGACGTAAATAAACCACAATCAGAGATTCCTGGGGACAATTGTGACAGGATCGTTAGCCTGTTAACCTTCCTGCAAAAGTCGAATCAAATCAATAATGGCGGCATTGGCGCGGGAAATATGGGAACCCATGACGAGTGAGTGGTTAGCGACGAAACCAAAGCCACTCCCGTTCAGGATGATTGGACTCCAGACAGTATCCTGTGTGGGTTCCAGTTCCCTGATAATCTGCCGCAGGCTCACCAGGGCATTTTTCTTTTCCAGCACATCCTTAAAGTCTATCTCGATGGCTTGCAGCAAATGAATCAAGGCCCAGGTGGTGCCTCTGGTTTCGTAGAAAACATCGTCCAATTCGCTCCAGGGTGTTTTAACCTGCTTTTCCATTTGTACAGCCGTTGACTGAACAGCCGCCGAATCACCTGCAAGTGAAATATCCAGTTGTTTTTTTCCGACACTCGCGCTCAGGCGCTGGGACAAGCTACCGAGCCGGGTTCCCACTTCCGATAGCCAGGTCCTCAGGTTATCGGCCCTGGCGTAAAACTGCGCGCTTGGTTGCCCAGGGTCTCCGAGCCGAAGCAGGTAGCCCCTGAGTGCCTTGATGCCTTTTCCATACTCTGATTCAGTTTCTGGCAACATCCAGCTTCGGCTGTCAAAGTAGAACTGATTTTCGGCGGTGACCAGACCTTGATCTTCTGTGGACTGTGACTGGGAGCGACTCATGTTATTCCGTAATGTCCTGGTCATATCCCTGATCTGGACCAGAACGCCATATTCCCAGTTCGGCATATTGTCCATCCAGACACCCGGAGGGAATATATCATTCGTGAGGTAGCCGCCCCGCTTGCTCAACAGTGTCTCGGCAAGTTTTATGGTCGTTGCCACAGTAACACTGCCAGGCACATTTTTTAGAGCCAATTCGCTGGTGATCTGTTGTGTGTGAGGTAGGACATCGAAGAGCATGGGCTCATCGTCCCAGAGGTAGCCAAGGATGCTGATCACAACGACCAGTGCACTGGCCACACCCATAACGCCCTTTGCACCTACCGATGCGCTCGAAGTCTCAAGTCGGTCTGATACGCTGGATTTTATATTCTCAAGTATTGACAATCTGCTCACCATCCACGTCGGTCTAAGTGCAGTATCTTAACACGTCGATCTGGCGGGAACGCATTGGTAGGCCATGGTATGGGTGATTATTGGTTTTCCGGTACTATAAACCGCAAGTGAATGCTGGGCCTTCGACCAGTTTCGAAGGTTGCATGTACCCTGGTACCGGTAGTGTCATTCAGCTGTTGGTAAATCCAGCGGCCTTCCGGGTCGTTCCTTGCTGTTATGATGACTGTGGCCTGTTTGCGCTCTACCATTCTGGCGATGTTATGCAATTGGGTAATTAAATCACTGTGCCTCGAATCCAGGGCATCTGCCTCCAGGTTATAGATCTCGTGGGTCGCTGATCGCCGATCGGTAATTAGTCTTTCTACTGCGGAAATGTTTGGGTGAGTTTCATCTATTGAACGGGCCTTGTTCAGGTAGTCCACCGCAGAACGGAAGTGTTGAAGCTCTGCGGCGTCGATAGCCCATGCCAGATACTTTTCTATGATTTCTGTAAGACCTTGCTCTGCAAATCTGTTTGCCGGATCCATCGAGAACACTCGCAAATACCGATAATAGGCGTTGTCATCAAGGGGTGTTGTCAGGCGATCACCTTCATAGGCAAGATATGCTTCGTCTAATAGCTGGTTTATTTTTTTCTGGGTTGCGGGGTCAATGACCTGGGTCGGGGTATGAGCGGGTTGTTCAGATGGTTCTGTTGTTCCACGAACGCTGAGGGATTCGCAGCTGGCGAGCGTGAAAATGAATGAAAAGCAAAAAAAAACCCGGTAAATGGGCAACAATGCTTTCGTGCTAAGGTCATACATGTAAGCTTACTTTGTTTCTGACCGGAAACACCGAATACTACACGGTTACAGAATAACTATGGTTAAGCAATTTAAAAAAAAGTGGGTCATCCTTGTCATGGTGCTGGGCGTTTGCAACGCTCTGGGTGAAACGCCGTTTAATGATAGAAATACGTTCCTTGAACCATCCGAGATACTGCCCGTCGAGGACGCTTTCAGGTTGACTGCCGCCAGGTCAGGAGACGAGGTCATGCTGTACTGGCAGATTACTCCTGGCTACTACCTCTATAAGCATCGGTTAAAGGCTACATCCGAGGTGGCTTTAGGGGCTTTGTTCATGTCTCCCGGTCAAGCAAAACACGATGAATTTTTCGGTGATGTTGAGGTGTACTATGATGAGCTAGAGGTCATAGTGCCGATTTTATCAGAGCGAGCTGAGGGCTCTTTATCAGAGCGAGCTGAGGGCTCTTTATCAGAGCGAGCTGAGGGCTCTTTATCAGACCAGGCAATGACTCTGATGGTTGAGTACCAAGGGTGTGCAGACGCGGGAATCTGCTATCCACCGCAGAAAGTTCTGGTATCTCCCTGAAATTACCAGTAAAACCACGGCGTTGTATGAATTCACCTTGGTATAGGCATACCGTTGTAAAAAAATCTGAATAAGTTCTGGTAAATTGCCGGTATCATCTAGAAAATAGCCCGGCAAACATAAAGGTAGGCAAAGTGGCTAAAATTCTTGTATTACACGGTCCTAATCTAAACTTGTTGGGGATGCGCGAACCGGAGGTCTATGGAACCGATACATTGGATCAAATCAATGCCCGGCTGGTTCAAAAAGCAAAAGCTAACGGCCATGAGTTAGTCGCCTTCCAGTCAAATGCTGAACATGAGTTAGTAGACAGGATCCACGCGGCCAGATTGGAATCAATCGTCTACATCCTTATTAATCCTGGTGCATTTACTCACACAAGCATCGCTTTGCGGGATGCACTGTTAGGTGTCGCTATCCCGTTTATCGAAGTGCATGTGTCAAATGTCCAGAGCCGGGAATCGTTTCGAAAACATTCTTATCTTGCCGACATAGCAGTTGGCTGTATCTCGGGTCTGGGTGTACAGGGTTATGAACTTGCCCTGGAGGCAGCAATGTCACAAGTGGGGGAGCATTAGTGGATATTCGCAAGGTTAAGAAGCTTATCGAACTCATGGAAGAATCAGATATCGTTGAGATTGAAGTAAAGGAAGGAGAGGATGCTGTTCGAATTTCAAGGAGATCAGCCAGCGAACAAGAGGGATTATCGCCTCAGGCTTCATCGAGTTACGTAAACCGCACAGAAACAGCCGTATCGCCAACCAAACTGCCGACGGTTAAAGGACATATTGTTCATGCTCCGATGGTGGGTACTTTCTATTCTGCGCCGTCACCAGGTTCACCCGCTTTTGTCGAAGTCGGGGATCGTGTGAGGGAAGGGGATACCTTGTGCATCGTGGAATCAATGAAAATGATGAACCAGATAAAGTCCGACAAGTCTGGCACCATCGAAGCAATTCTGGTCGAGAATGAGTCGACGGTGGAGTTCGACCAGCCCCTGTTCACGATTGTCTAAATACTCCTCTTCAGCAGGAAATTCTTGATGTTACGTCGTGTACTAATCGCCAACCGGGGTGAGATTGCTCTTCGCATACTCCGTGCCTGCCATGAGATGGGTATTGAAGCGATCGCAGCCTACACTCAGGTTGATAAGGATTTGCTACACCTTCAATTTGCTGACGATACTGTTTGCGTCGATCGCAGTAGTTATCTTTGCCCGGAAAATATGGTAATGGCGGCTACTACTATGAACTGCGATGCTATTCATCCCGGGTATGGGCTGCTGTCGGAAGATGTGGAATTTGCAGAGATGGTCGTGAAGAATGGGCTGGTGTTTGTCGGCGCAAAACCTGAACATCTGCGAGCCCTTGGAGACAAATCCAAAGCCCGCCAGGTCATGGCGTCAAATGGCCTGCAAGCCATTCCGGGTAGTTCGAATAGTGTTTTGAACCTCCAGGAGGCAGTAGAATCCGCCAGGGACATAGGATATCCGTTGGTCATCAAGGCGACGTTTGGCGGAGGTGGACGTGGCATCCGTCTGATTCATAATGAGTCGGAACTGGTTGGTGTTTATTCAGAAGCAAGATCAGAGGCAAACGTCAATTTTGGACGGGATGAATTGTACCTGGAGAAATATCTAGCAGACGCCAGACATATAGAAGTACAGGTTCTCGGCGATGGTCGCGGTACAGTGGTTCACCTCGGTACACGGGATTGTTCAATTCAGCGTCGGCATCAGAAAATCATCGAAGAAGCGCCTGCCCCGGGAATTGATTCGAAGTCGCTGGACGCTCTGGCGAACTCGGCGGCATCGGCCCTGACAAGGTTGGATTATCAAAATGCTGCAACCCTTGAATTTCTCTACCAGGATGGGGAATTCTATTTTATGGAAATCAATACCCGGCTCCAGGTTGAACACCCGGTCACCGAAATGGTGGCTGGCGTGGATATCGTACAAGCTCAGCTTTCCATAGCTGATTCCGGCGAACTGCCGCTCACCCAGGAAGATGTCAAAATCGAGGGATATTCAATTGAATGCCGCATTAATGCGGAAGATGCCAATTTCAACCCGAGCCCTGGTTTAGTTGTCAGGTATGATGCCCCGGGAGGTCATGGGGTAAGGGTAGATTCGCATGTTTACGCTGGCTACCTGGTCCCGCATCATTATGATTCATTGCTGGCTAAGCTTGTGGTCCATGGCAAAAACAGAAATGAAGCCATTGCCAGAATGCGCAGGGCGTTGAGCGAATTTCGGATCGAAGGTATTGCCACAGGGATTCCACTGTTACAGGAAATCCTTGCCAGCACTGACTTTCTTAACGGGACCTACAATACCCAAACAGCCGCTGGTATCGTTTCCTGATGGATTGGAAAAGCCTTGCCGTTCGAACCGACTCGGGACACCTACGAGGTTTGGAAGATTTGTTTTGGAGGACTGGGGCTGTTTCGGTGACACTGGTAGACGCACAAGACAATCCTATTTTTGAACCTGGGCCCGGTGAGATCCCGGTCTGGGATAAGGTGACAGCAACTGGCCTGTACGAAGAAAAAATCGATGTTGAGGTGATTCGCCAGTCGATGAAGGAGGCAGGGTTTGAACTGCTCTACGTTGAGTCACTGGGGGATCGTGTCTGGGAAAGAGAATGGCTTACTCGATTTAAACCGATGCAATTCGGACAACGCCTCTGGGTTTGCCCTACCGGCCACAAAGTAAGCGAGTCGGGTGCGGTTGTCATGGGCCTCGACCCTGGGCTTGCATTCGGGACCGGCACTCATGCGACGACGAAGATGTGCCTGGAATGGTTGGACAGGTCGATTAAACCCGGGATGAAAGTGGTGGATTTCGGCTCGGGGTCCGGAATTCTGGGCATCGCTAGCTTGTTGTTGGGCGCCAGTTCTGTTGTTGCCGTGGACAATGATCCCCAGGCGCTTGTCGCGTCCCGGGACAATGCGAAGAGGAACGCCGTAGATAGCCGGTTACAAGTCTGTTTACCGTCGGACATCAAGCCTGAGAAGTTTGATGTCGTGGTTGCCAACATTCTTGCACAACCCCTGATCGACCTGGCCGGGCAACTGATTGATATGATGAAACCGCAAGCAAATCTTCTCTTGTCAGGTATTATGGAGTCTCAATCGAACTCGGTAAAACAAGCCTATCCTTTGCAATTCGTGGGTGAGGAGATTGATGATGGCTGGGTGTGTTTGCACGCGAGAAAAAACTAATGGCAGAAGCTGAACATTTTACCCGCTGCCCGAACTGCGACACGACTTTCAAGGTGACCGACGTCCAGTTAGGAGCAGCCAATGGCGTAGTACGATGCGGTGCTTGTTTACAGGTCTTTCGTGCCAATGAGAGTAACTCCGATCGTGCTCCGGAAATTAAGAACACCGACCCTGTTGATTTCCAGCAGGAATTAGAAGACTTCCAGCGCTACGAAGAAAACAGCATCTTTGCGGTAAACAGTTCGCAAGCGGCAGACAAGGAAACAGAAGACGCCACCGGTACAGGTACGATAGATGGCAATGATGAGTCCTTACGGGGAGGCAGAGGGTTTAGTGAACCTGAGGGCTCTTCACAAAAACAGGCTGAGGGCTCTTCACAAGAGCAAGCTGAGGGCTCTTCACAAAAACAGGCTGAGGGCTCTTCACAAGAGCAGGCTGAGGGCTCTTCACAAGAGCAGGCTGAGGGCTCTTTACAGGAGCAGGCTGA
>JAPYTQ010000085.1:0-9878 GCA_029941905.1 Pseudomonadales bacterium
GTCCCCAACTAGGCGTCCCCAACTAGGCGTCCCCAACTAGGCGTCCCCAACTAGGCGTCCCCAACTCAACATTCTCCAATAGATACGTCCTCTTCTGCGCTGCTGACCTGGCACCCTTTGCCTGATTCAATAAAATGACCCTTATGGAATGACAGTTCTTGATCTCGCTCAATGAAATAATAGGTTTCGCAGGTTAAAACTAATGGTCTTTAGCACTGCGTAAACCACCGATATTGGGGAGAATAAGCATGTCATCAATAGACTTTGAATTCGATCTTGGCGAAACAGAAAGAGCAATGGTGGACACCGTACACCGTTTTGCAGAGGAAGTAATGCGACCAGCAGGTCAGGAGCTGGACAGAATGCCTGACCCCCAGCAGACAATCGCAAAAGATTCCATAGTCTGGAAAGCCATGGCGCAGTATCGGGAACTGGGTATCAATACCCTGTCGACAGACGACTCAGACATGTCACCGGTGGAGAGAGCCAGGATTAACGCCATCATTTCAGAAGAGTTAGGCTGGGGAGATGGTGGGCTTGCACTTACGTTGACCACCCAAGGTGGTGGACTGGTCAGCTGGCTCGCCAATTTGAGCGGCCACACAGAGCTGATTAAAAGGTTCGGCGGCAGCAACCCGGAGGAAATCGGCTGTTGGGCAATTACCGAGCCTGACCACGGCAGTGACACCCTTGCGATGAATCAACCCCACTTTAATGATTCCACAATAAAAGCGAATTGTATCGCGACCAAAGATGGTGATGAGTATCTTATCCGGGGGCAAAAATCCAGTTGGGTCTCGGCCGCCCCTATTGCCACGGTAATGGCACTTTACTGCACGATAAACGGCGATCGAGGCTTCGAGGGTGGCGGTATTGCAGTGGTGCCATTGGATCTTCAAGGTATTTCCAAGGGTCGCGTCCTCGATAAGATAGGGCAGCGTTCAATGCCGCAGGGGGAGGTGTTCTTCGACGAAGTCAGAATCCCGGCAGATTACATGATATTTGATCAGGAGACCTACAAGACGGCACTGCACGGAACGTTGACGATGGCGAACTCTTGGATGAGCGTCACCTTTTCTGGTGTTGCCAGGTCGGCATTTGAGCTGGCAAATCAGTACTCGAAGGAACGAATTCAGGGTGGAAAACCCATCTGTCAACACCAGAGCGTCAAATTACGGCTATTCGACATGTATCGAAAGGTTGAAACGGCAAGTAACTTCGCCAGAAGGGTATCCATCCTCAACAACGCTTCAGATAAGGGGCAATTGCACTATGCTATTGCTGCAAAGACCTATGCGACACAGGTGGCGTTTGACGTCGCGAGTGAAGCCGTACAGATTTTTGGTGGCAATGGTTTGAGTAAGGAATACCCGATAGAGAAAATCATGCGGGATGCCCGGGCGTCTATGATCGAAGACGGCTGTAATGAGGTGCTGAGTATCGTCGGAGCCGAAGATTTGTAGTTTTAGGATAGAAAGAAGTTGGTTAGCGGGTTTCGTTTACCAGCCACTCACCTGATACCAGGGACAGGCCTTCTGGTTGGCTCTTGAAGCCGAGTTTCTCGTAAAATGGAACCGCATCGTCGGTCTGCAGGTAAATGTGCTGTCCGGCTGACTGATTGATAATTCGGCGCATCATTTCACTGGCGATGCCTTTGTTACGATAATTGGTTTGAGTCCAGACATCGACCACATAACAGTTACAAACGCCGTCTGATAGGGCGCGGGCTGTCGCGATGCAGCGGTTTTCGTGCATCACATAAATAGCGATTTTGCTGTTTTCAAAAGATAATCTTAACTGCCTTGCTGTACGACCATTGTGGAAGTCGTCAGCAATAAGATCCTGTTTCAGCGCTTCCCAGTCAATTCTGCCATGATCGTTTGTGTATTCAATGTCCATGAATTCTCTGTTTGCTTTTTTGGTTTTTTCTTAGTCTTTTTTGTCAAAACTGGTCAGGATACTTGTAACATCTGTTCCTCTGATGCGTCAAAAGATTTATTGACGGAAGTGAGGGATACTCAAGTGCTTAAAAATAACAGGATGTTAGAAAAATGAAGAGTCGGATCATCGTTGTCGTGGTTTTTCTGGTGCTGGTCGGTTCATTTTTCTATTTCGACGTCGGTCAGTACCTGAGTCTGGAATACATAAAATCGCAACAGGCAGAGTTTGATCAACGGGTGCAGGAAAATCCCGCAGTCAGTGCCGCAGTTTACTTCGTCATTTATATCGCAGTTACCTCACTGTCGTTGCCGGGCGCGGCCATTATGACCCTCGCTGGTGGCGCAATTTTTGGCCTGTGGTGGGGTGTGTTGCTGGTCTCTTTTGCCTCGACTATTGGCGCAACCCTGGCAATGCTGGTTTCGCGGTTTGTATTGCGAGACCAGGTGATGAAACGGTTCAGCAGCCAACTGAAGAAAATAGATCGGGGCATTGAAACCGACGGTGCTTTTTATCTGTTCACTTTGAGATTGGTCCCTGCGTTCCCATTCTGGGTTATCAACCTTTTAATGGGTTTAACCAAAATTTCTGTGCCGGTATATGTTCTGGTCAGCCAGGTTGGCATGTTGGCGGCGACTGTGGTGTTCGTTAATGCAGGCACCCAATTGGCTAAAGTTGAAACCCTGGGTGGTATCCTGTCTCCCGGATTAATCGCTTCATTTGTCTTGTTGGGCTTTTTTCCTCTGGTGGCGAAAAAAATCAGCGACCAGGTCAAGGCCACCAGATTGCAGCGTGTCTGGCCGAAACCGAAAATATATGACAGAGATGTCGTTGTTATTGGCGCTGGATCTGGCGGACTGGTGGCTGCCTTAATCGTCGCCACTGTTAAGGGTAAGGTAACCCTGATTGAAAAAAATAAAATGGGTGGTGACTGTCTCAATACCGGCTGCGTACCCAGTAAATCCCTGATTCGCTCCGCAAAACTGGCCTGGGATATTAAACGTGGAAAGGATTTGGGGTTCCAGACCATGCAACCTGCATTCGAATTCGCTGACGTCATGCAACGGGTGCATAGAATCATAAAGACTATCGAACCTCATGACTCTGTTGAGCGTTATCAAAGCTTGGGCGTTGATTGTGAAATTGGCGAAGGGCGAATCCTCTCGCCCTACTCGGTAGAAGTTAACGGCAAAATCCTGACGACCCGCAGCATCATTATTGCCTCGGGGGCAGGTCCACTTGTGCCGCCGTTTAAAGGCCTGGATCAGGTTGATTACCTGACTTCCGAAAATATATGGGAACTCGATACACTACCTGATCGCTTGGTTGTGCTGGGGGGTGGACCTATAGGAACAGAACTCACTCAGGCGTTCACCCGTTTAGGCAGCCAGGTAACACAAGTAGAGGCTACAAAGGGCATCCTGAGCAGGGAAGATCCTGAAATCTCAGAAATGATGATCAAGCACTTAAAGGCTGAAGGGGCGAATGTGCTGACCGATTCGCGCGCGACCGAGGTAATAGTCGAAGGAGCCGATAAGTTCCTGTTGATTGAGATTGGAGGTAAACAGGAGCGAATAGCGTTCGATCAGCTGATTATTGCGCTTGGTCGAAAGGCGAGTGTTACGGGTTTCGGGCTTGAAGAACTGGGGATTGAGATTACAGAGCGGGGTACGGTGGCGGTTGATGAATACCTGAGAACCAACTACCCGAATATTTATGCCATTGGAGATGTCGCCGGACCCTACCAGTTTACCCATACTGCCTCCCATATGGCGTGGTATGCGGCGGTTAATGCACTATTCGGTACGTTCAAAAAATTCGCCGTGGACTACCGGGTTGTGCCCTGGGCGACCTTTACTTCGCCGGAAGTTGCGCGAGTCGGGCTCAATGAGAAAGAAGCGCAGGCACAGGGCGTTGAATACGAAGTAACAACTTACGACGTTTCAGGCCTGGACCGCGCACTGGCGGATGAAGAAGCCAATGGTGTGGTGAAAGTTATAACACCACCGGGAAAAGATAAAATTCTTGGCGTGACTATTGTTGCGGACCACGCCGGTGACCTGATAAGCGAATATGTCCTGGCGATGAAACACGGCCTGGGTTTAGGAAAAATAATGGGGACGATCCATATTTATCCGACCCTTGCCGAAATGAATAAATTTGCAGCCAGTGAATGGCGCAAGGCCCATAAGCCGGACTGGATATTGAACATCGCCGAAAAATTTCATGCCTGGCGCCGTGGCTAGACGCGGCTCGATCTTGACGGTGGCCTGGTGCATACTGCGGCCCTGTTTTTTGGTCAAAATAATTAGGAGTAGAAAATGCGAACTGGATTAATGATTGGTGCTAGTGACGGCCCTGACGGAACCCTTGATGGATTGGTCAATGTCGCTCAACAGGCAGAGGAAAAGGGCTTTGACAACCTGTGGATGGCTAACATTTTTGGCCTGGATGCGATTACCACACTCGCTATCCTGGGTCAGGCTACCAGTAAAATTGGTCTCGGAACTGCAGTGACGCCTACGTACCCGCGACATCCCACCGCCATTGCGCAACAAGCCATGACGACAGGCGCGGCCGCGAACGGCAGATTCTCACTGGGTATTGGCTTGTCGCACCAGGTGGTTATTGAAGGCATGTTGGGATTTTCCTACGACAAGCCCGCCAGGCATATGCGGGAGTATCTGAGTATCCTGGGACCCATGCTAAAAGGTGAGTCTGTCAGTTTTTCCGGCGAACAATACAACGTCAACAACATCAAGATTGATATTCCAGGTGGTAAACCGGTTCCCTTGCTGGTGGCAGCGCTGGGCCCGGTTATGTTGAAACTAACCGGTGAGCTCGCTGATGGCACCATCACCTGGATGACAGGTCCAAAAACTCTTGAGAATCACATCATTCCAAGCATTGGTAAGGGTGCTGACTCGGCCGGTAAACCGACCCCGGTAGTCGTGGCCGGTTTTCCAATTGTGTTGACCAATGATGTTGAAGCAGCGAAGAAAAGTATAGATGAGACCCTGCAGATTTATGGCCAGTTACCTTCTTATCGGGCCATGCTGGACCGCGAAGGCGCTGCTGGCCCTTCGGATCTTGCTTTTATCGGGGAAGAGGCTCAGCTGCGAACCGCGATTCAACAACTCAGCGATATTGGGGTGACGGACTTCAGTGCCGCAATTGTTGCGACTGATTCCGGTGCTTATCAGCGGACCCTGGATTTTCTGGCAGCAGAACTCTAGTGTAAGACACTACACTCTTAATACTCTAACTTGTAAATCCGTTTAACATTCCCACCCAGAACTTTCGGTCGAGCGTCGTCAGACAGCCTCTCAGCATAGCGCGTCAAATCATCCACCCAGGTATGTGGATGATCCGGATGCGGATAATCTGTCGCCCACATAAAACAATCTGCACCCACATGTTCAATAATATGCGGCGCCGTCGTTTCGTCAGGATCGCCGGAAATAAAACACTGCCGACGGAACAACTCGGTGGCGGAGAACCGTTTGATATTCAAGGACTCCGAGAATGCATCCATGCGGTCGAGCATGGCACCGATCCAGCCTGAACCGGCTTCCAGTACACCCAAGCGCAAGGTCGGGAATTTCTCCAATGTGCCGAGTGAAAAAAACGAGATAAGTGCCTGTTGGACAATGGCTCGCAGCCAAATAGCCTCACCCCAGGCCCTGCCATGACGTGGCCACTTGAATATTCCTTCCGCAGCGCCATGTGGAGTAAACGTTGGGTGAATCGCGAGGGGGACATCCAATTCCACACATTTCTGGAACAGGGGGTAATGTGCCTCATCGCCGTGAATTATTTTGTGGTGGTTAAAGGGATTAACCCAGGCTCCCTTGCAGCCATCTTTTACGGCGCGCTCCAGTTCCTGCACGGAGCCTTCAACGTCCAGCAGCGTTAACTGCGCGATGGGGACCAATCTGCCTTTTGAGTCGCGACAGAAGTCGGCTATCCACCGATTGTAGGCGCGACAATAAGCCAGGCTGAGTTCAGGGTCGGTCAGTTCTACTTCCCACAGCAGGCCGATGGTTGGATAGAGCAAGCTACATTCGAGGTTTTCCTGCTTCATCAGATCCAGTCGCTGATCCGCATCACAGGAACCAAAAGGCATATTGTCCGAATAGCGTCGTTCCGGGCTGGGGCGCATATCCTCTTCACCCATGGCACCCAGAAGTCCCAGGGACCCCCTGCGTGATCGTTGCGAGGGTTGCTCGTCGATTTCCAGGTATTCATAACCCTCGTCATCCACGCCTATTCGCAGGGCGCGGTGCTTGTATTGGTCTTCGAGGTAATTCTCCCACAGATCCGCTGGTTCCAGTATATGGCCATCGGCGTCAATGGTACCGGGGTGAGGGAAACGTTTGATTTCATATGCCATATGCCTGGTTCCTGTCGAGGCCTGTTGTCAGTGTGTTTGTTTGGTTGGTATCACTTTGCCAAGGTTGTGATACTAATGCAAATGCGGCATAAGCAGCCGGGAAGGGGTTATGATTAGCCCCGCTGCGATGAGCGGATGATCCAATTCAGGGGAGACCAACAACGATGATGAACAAACCGATATTGATATGTGGGTGCTTCTGTCTGCTTGCAGGCTTTCCAGCTGTCAGTCATTCTGAACAGGATGATCAGGGAATTCTGAGCCTGGCAAGGGATGTCATTCAACGGGTGCAATATGCTGCGTTGATTACGGTAGACAGCAAAGGTCAACCCCGCTCTCGTATCGTCGATGCTTTCATTCCCGATGATAGTTTCGTCGTCCATGTTGCGACCCGGCCGAACACAAGAAAAGTGGCACAGATCAGGCAGCATGATGCTGTTACCCTGTTTTACTTTGATCCCCAGGACAAGAACTATGTCTCGATTATGGGCAAGGCAGAACTGATAGAAGACGATCAATCGAAGCGATCATTGCGTCGAGAGGCAGACAACCCTCGCCTTTATCCGAATTTTCCAGATGACTATCTGCTGATTCGAATCACGCCAATATGGTTAGAGGGGTTGTTACCGGGTTATCGGGGTAATCGTGAAAACTGGCAGCCGGTAAAAGTAATGCTTAGCGATCCAGCAACATTGGCCAGATAGTTGGCCCTCCCGGGTAGGACACTTCGTCCACAAGTCGGAAACCGTGGGCACGGTAAAATGACAGGTTGGCCCGATTAGAACATTCAAGATAGATGGGAATGTTCTGTTCCCGGGCAATTTTAGTTACGGGTTTCATCAGGCTGGCACCAATACCCTTGCCTTGACGTGCGGGATCCGTGGCAATGTAGGTCAGGTGCCAGAAGGGTTTCGGTGGCCGGTAGGATGACATGAGGGATTGTAAATCAAGAACCCGACTGATATCGCCTCGCAGCAACCAGCTGAGTCGAAGAAAATGCAGTAACTGAGATCCCGCGGAAGGTAGATGGTCTGGTTCTTCCCAGAGTGAAACACCTGACTGCTCATCCGTTGTATAGCAGCGTTTGGACGAGAGTGACTGCTTTAGAACGAGTTCAAAGTATGTTTGAGAGACCCGTTGGTATTCAACCGGCGAGGGCAAGATCCAGCGCAAGACTGGATCTTCCTCGAATGCTCGCACCAGAACCTTTGCAAGAACCGACTGCTCGGCTGATTCCGCAACCCTAGTATCCATGCCACGATCGCCTTCGAATTTAAGTTGCCCTAGGACTGGATCTCTGAGATTGACGAAATCACTTTGGTAACGATACCGTATTCGATGGCTTCATCCACTGACATCCAGTAGTCACGATCCGTGTCCTTCTCTACCTGTTCAAGCGGCCTGCCTGTTTCTTCAGAGATGAGTTTATTGATCCGTGCTTTGGTTTTAAGGATCTCTTCAGCCTGGATACTGATATCGGTGGCATCGCCCCGTGAACCACCGGAAGGCTGGTGGACAAGATAGCGAGTATTCGGCAGTGAATATCGGTTTTCTTTCTTCGCGGCAAGATAAATATTGGTCGCAGAGCTGGCAACCCAACCCGTGCCGATAACCCGTATCTGTGGTTTGACAAATTTGATCATGTCATAAATGACGTCGCCAGACTCGACATGACCCCCTGGGGAGCTGACAAATATGTCAATAGGCTCATCGCTTTCAGCGGCCAGGGCGAGGAGTTTCTCCGTTACCGAACGAGCCATCTTCTCATCAATCTGGCCAAAGATAGAGATTGAACGAGATTTGAAGAGCTTCTCGTCCAGGAAATTCAGATTCGGCATCGATGGTAGTTGGGATTCGGGAGATTCTTCGTTGATCATTACGCTAGTCCTTGGGATTAAAGTATGTATGTGAGGCCATTCTCTTCGATTACAAGCGTCTATGATAAGTGATTGGATATTGAAAAAGTGATTGATTTTTTAATTCTGTTTACGGCATGCTCGAATGCAAATCTGATGGGGAGAGACATGGCTGATCTGAAATTGGGAATCCAAATGGGGTATTGGGGCGCGGGTCCCAATCCTAATGCTGTGAATATGGCCGTTGAGGCGGAGAAATTAGGATACGACGCAATTTTCACGGCAGAAGCCTGGGGTTCAGATGTATTTACGCCCCTGGCCTGGATGGGTGCTCATACCAGCCGTATCAGGTTGGGGACTGCCGTTGCACAATTGTCAGCCAGAACCCCTACTGCGACAGCCATGGCTGCCCTGACACTGGATCATTTGTCTGGTGGGCGGATGATCCTGGGTTTGGGTGTTTCCGGCCCCCAGGTCGTAGAAGGCTGGTATGGTCAACCCTTTGCAAAACCTCTATCCAGAACCCGGGAATACGTAAATATTATCCGCCAGGTGATGAGCCGGGAAGCGCCCGTGGCCAATATTGACGGTGCACATTACCCATTGCCTTATACGGGTGAGGGCGCCTGGGGTCTGGGCAAGTCCTTAAAACCCATTACTCATCCGTTACGCGCGGACCTGCCGATTTTTCTGGGTGCAGAGGGACCGAAGAACGTGGCCATGGCGGCAGAAATCGCCGACGGCTGGCTACCCCTTTATTACTCGCCCTATCGTCAGCATGTCTATGCAGACCAGATCAAAGATGCCGGACCCGAATTTGAGATCTGCCAGGGTGTAACAATCAATATTTGTGATGACATTGAAGAAGGCCTGATTCCAGTGAAAAACAATCTGGCGCTGTATATTGGTGGTATGGGTGCTAAAAAACACAATTTTCATACCCGGCTCATGGGCCGAATGGGGTTTGAAGCAGAAGCGACAGCCATCCAGGATTTGTTCCTGGCGGGTAAAAAGGATGAGGCTGTAATGGCCGTGCCGAGTCAGTTTGCCGATGAGATTTCCCTGGTTGGTCCGGTGGACAGGATTAAGGATCGTATTCAGGCATGGAGAGAATCTTCGGTAACCTCTCTGCTGGTCAGTGCGAGGAATGAGCAGCACTTGCAAACCCTGGCGGAGCTGGTGCTGGGTTGATAAGTAGACTGTAAAAACCGTGGCTGTCATCTCACTTGACCTGGTCTCGATTCGACGAGCACAGGCTGATGATCAGGAGGTGCTACGAAAACTGTACGATGTGGAGATAGATCTGTCGGCATCGGGAAAGTTTTTTACTTACCTGGCCGAAGACACTGAGCCGTTTGGGTTTGTTTCCGCTGGCGAAGGGGAAATCATCGCGTTGTATATCAAGCCTGAATATCGTCGCAAAGGAATGGGTAGCAAATTGTTGGTCAGGGGTTTGAGCATTTTGAAATTAAGGGGATTTGAATCCGCATTGTGCTGGCTTGCTGAAGGTGATACTCCGGCACTTGAGATATTACTTTCCCTGAAATTCAAAGCAGATGGCAGTGAGCGGCTTACCAACACCCGGGATGGGGCCACACGAACTGAAAAGGGATATCGACTGGGTTTGTCCGAATACTTCTAGGAAACCTCTGAATAAGTCCTGATATTATGGCATAATTCACCTAACGGTA
>JAPYTQ010000086.1:0-4109 GCA_029941905.1 Pseudomonadales bacterium
CAATGTTGACCAGACCCTACGGTCACTATACAATTTGCTCCCTTTTGATGTTCCCTGATAGCTCAGTTGGTAGAGCAAATGACTGTTAATCATTGGGTCCCTGGTTCGAGCCCAGGTCAGGGAGCCAAATCTTTCTCAGATTTGACGTATTAGCTTCAATGAAAATATTACTTACCGGATGTGACGGCCAGGTTGGCTGGGAAATTTGTCGCAAGGCACCGGACTACGGATTTCAAATAATACCTACTGATTTTGGTGATCTGGATATTACTGATATCGACGCCATTCGTTCCCTTCAAACAAGGGAATCCGCTGACATAATTATTAACTCAGCCGCCTACACGGCTGTAGATAAAGCTGAAACTGACCAGGAGCTGGCATACAACGTTAACGCATTGGGTGCACAAAATTTAGCGATTGTCGCCGCAGAAAATAACATCCCTATTCTTCACATATCTACCGACTATATTTTTAGCGGTGATGCTACCGTTCCTTACGTAGATAATGCCGATCCAGATCCCGGTGGAGTCTACGGTACGACAAAACTTCAAGGTGAGAGATTAGTTGCTGCAGCAAACAGACGCTACCTTACGCTGCGCACAAGCTGGGTATTTGGTATCGAGGGAAACAACTTCGTTAAAACCATGCTGCGCCTGGGACTGGAGAAAGAGGAAGTTTCTGTCGTAGCAGATCAATTTGGTAGCCCGACCTTCGCCGGTCATATCGCCAGAACCCTGCTCGAATTAACAAATCAGTACAGGCAAGAGAATGATCTACCCTGGGGTTGCTACAATTACTGCGACTCAGGCGTTACAACCTGGCACATGTTTGCATCAACCATCATGGGGCTGGGCGTTGAGAATAACCTCCTGCGCAAGTCACCTGTTGTGCAACCGATACTAACGGCAGACTATCCGACTGCTGCCGCTCGCCCTGGATACTCTGCTATGGACTGTTCCCTGTTTGTACAAACCTTTCCAGAGATAGGTATTGGTAGCTGGGAAGCAGGACTCCGTGAGATGATTCACAGTCTTGCGAAAGAAGGCAGATAAGATGCGCATTTTGGTAACAGGTGGAGCTGGTTTCATCGGGTCTGCAGTAGTTAGAGAAATAATCACTAACAGTCATGATGAGGTAATGAACCTGGATTGCCTTACGTACGCTGGTAACCTGAAAAATCTCACCAGCATTGAAAATGACAAACGATACTCTTTTTCTGATACGAATATCTGCGATATTGAAAAGGTTCGAGCCACTGTTAATGCATTTCAGCCTGACATCATTATGCATTTGGCTGCAGAGTCCCATGTAGATAGATCCATCGAAAATCCAGGCGCATTTATCCAAACCAATGTTGTCGGTACCTTTAACTTACTAAGTTGTTCGCTTGAGTATTGCTCAAAATTGAGTGAACAAAAAAAATCAAAGTTTCGTTTCCACCACATATCAACCGATGAAGTTTATGGCAGCCTTGGGTCAGAAGGATTGTTCACTGAAGAGACACCCTATACGCCTAATTCACCCTATTCTGCAAGCAAAGCTTCTTCTGATCACCTGGTTCGGGCCTGGTATGCCACTTACAAGTTGCCGGCTGTGATAACCAACTGCTCGAACAATTATGGTCCGTATCATTTCCCTGAGAAACTCATCCCACTGATGATCCTGAATGCACTCGAAGGCAAACCACTTCCTGTATATGGTAATGGTGAGCAGATTAGAGATTGGTTGTTCGTCGAGGATCACGCTCGCGCACTCCTCACAGTTGCTAAAAAAGGCACACCTGGAGAGACCTATAATATAGGGGGTCATAATGAAGTTAAGAATATTGATGTGGTCAGGAATATCTGCAAAATTCTCGATCGAAAAGTCACTGGCGACAAACCAGAGAATGTGAACAGGTTTGAGGATCTCATTACATTTGTAGAAGACAGACCCGGGCACGACATCCGATATGCCGTCGATGCAACAAAAATTAAAGATGAGCTAGGATGGGTCCCGTCAGAAACTTTCGAATCTGGTATGGAAAAGACTATTGACTGGTATCTGAAAAACCAGAATTGGTGCGACGATGTGCAATCCGGTAATTACCACCGAGATCGCCTCGGAGTTATTAAATGAAGGGAATAATCCTTGCTGGGGGATCAGGCACAAGGCTTCATCCGGCAACGCTGGCGATGTCTAAACAGTTACTTCCCGTTTATGATAAACCCATGGTTTATTATCCACTCTCTACCCTGATGTTGTCTGGAATCAGGGAAATACTCATTATTTCAACGCCGCTGGATATTGACCGATACGAAATGCTGTTAGGTTCTGGTGAACAATGGGGTTTAACGCTTTCATATAAGGTTCAGGAAGAACCGTTAGGTTTGGCGCACGCATTCATTGTCGGAGAAGAATTTGTTGCAGGGGATGAATGCGCACTTATCCTGGGGGACAATATTTTCTTTGGCCAGAATTTTACAAACATATTGAAAAGATCAGTCAATCGTCAATCTGGCGCGACAGTATTCGCATATCAGGTCAAAGATCCGGAACGATTTGGAGTCGTCGAATTCGACAAGTCTCAAAATGCAATCAGCATTGAAGAGAAACCATCCAAACCAAAATCCCGCTTCGCGATCACCGGCTTATATTTTTACGACCATACAGTGACGGAAAAAGCGAAAAAAGTTACCCCCTCCAACCGAGGTGAGCTGGAAATCACCGACCTGAATCGCATGTATCTCGAAGAGGGAACTATGTCAGTGGAAGTCCTCAGCAGAGGGATGGCCTGGTTGGATACAGGCACTTATGATTCCCTCTTGGAGGCTGGGCAGTTTGTCCAGACACTGGAACATCGGCAGAGTTTAAAGATAGCCTGTCCAGAGGAGATAGCATGGCGACAAGAGTGGATTACTGATCAGCAGCTTGACGCACTTGCACAGCCCCTTTTCAAAAGCGGTTATGGTGAATATTTGCTGGATCTCATAAAGTACCAGGATAAATCGCTGTGAAGGTGAAAATGACGAAGCTGCCGGGGATTGTCATTATCGAACCACGCATTTTTGGTGATGAGCGGGGGTTTTTTCTGGAGAGCTTTCATGAAAAAAGATATGCAGAGCAAGCCGGTATCAAAGAGAAGTTTGTGCAGGACAATTGCTCGCGTTCTACGAAGGGCGTGTTGCGAGGTCTGCATTTCCAAAAAACGAAACCCCAGGGAAAACTGATCAGTGTGAATGACGGTGAGGTTTTTGACGTTGCGGTTGATATTGACCCAGAATCAGAGACTTTTGGACAATGGGTCGGAGTTATTCTTTCCGGAAAGAATCATCTCCAGATCTATGTACCACCAGGTTACGCACACGGCTTTGTTGTCGTGTCTGACTTGGCGGATTTTCAGTACAAGTGCACAGATTTTTATCACCCAGACGATGAAGCGGGGATTAGATGGAACGATGAGACCATTGCAATAGATTGGCCTATTGACAGTGCGCCGCTTATTTCTCACAAGGACGCACAACTTCCGACCATCACCGAGTATGTCGACGCTTTATGAAGTTATCACAATTATTTGTTCTAGTAGACCTTCAAGCTCGCGCTGCTCTAAAGACTGAGGCATCAAGGATGTATCTGAGCTACCTCTGGTGGATACTCGAACCACTCCTTTTTGTAGCGGTTTTCTACGTTGTGTTCAGTTTCCTGCTTGATCGCGGTACAGAGAAATTTGTTTTTTTTCTAATGTGCGGCAAAATACCATACCTCTGGCTGTCGAAATCAATTACGGTGGCATCAAATAGTCTACTACTTAATAAAGGACTGATAGCCTCGATCGAGATTCCAAACGTAGTATTTCCTTACATCGCGATTCAAGAAGTTCTGTATAAACAATGGGTTACTTTTTTAATCCTGTTTGTTATTGCCATATATTTTGACAGCCAACCAGATATCAGATGGTTGTGGCTAATTCCAATTACTATAACGACCTACCTCATGTTGGTGGCTTTTTCTCTCATAGGTTCGATCCTGGTTACTTATGTTCAGGACTTCAGAATTCTTATCAACATGGGCATGCTATTCCTGATGTTCGCATCCGGAATATTTTGGGACATAAACGATATCCAGAGTGA
>JAPYTQ010000086.1:4209-9839 GCA_029941905.1 Pseudomonadales bacterium
GTTCGACAAGGTGTTTTTAAGGTCTTTAGACACAGAGTGCTACAAGATGTCACATTCAAAGTTCATCGTGGGGAAACTTTTGGTGTGCTAGGTAGAAATGGCAGCGGCAAGAGCTCCCTGCTACAGATCCTCTCTGGACTGATCGAACCTAGTCAGGGAAAACTATTGCTACCGTCCGGGCACCTGACGAGATCGTTGCTAACTCTGGGGCTTGGTTTTCGGGCAGATCTTACCGGAGAAGACAATGTGATTATAAGTCTGGTTCTGCAAGGCAAGAAAAAAAGTGAGGCAAGAGCCTTGATCCCGAGCATTCAGGAATTCGCCGAACTTGGCGAATTTTTCTACCAGCCGGTAAGAACTTATTCCGCAGGAATGCGAGCCCGGCTAGGATTTGCAACGGGTACCTGTTCAGAAGTTGACATTCTGCTGATAGACGAAGTGCTCAGTGTAGGTGACATCCAGTTTAGACAAAAAGCTGAGAAGTCGATGCACGACAGGATTGCTGGTCAACAGACTGTTATTTTTGTGACACAATCTCCAGGCCAAGTAAAATCATTGTGTGACCGCGCTATTTGGATTCACGATGCAGCGATACGCGAGATTGGGGATCCTGATCACGTTGCAGCAGAATATCAAAATTTCATGAACTCCGGCCCTGCCCCAAGTTCAGTCCCAGCTAAAGCAATACAACATTAATTTCTTTGTCTCCACTTTCGGTCAGCAAGAAACCCGTAGTTTGACTCCATCAAATCGTTGTCTACCAATCTAATCTGTAGATGCCGGTAAAGTAATACGGTATGGTAAATATCGGACTCTTTGTCTATGGGTACGAGAGGAGTATTGGCAGCATGAGAAATTTACTTAGATCAAGTAAAGACAAAGTAAAGAAGATAGATGCCAACTTGAGAAGGTATCCTCCTTTTCTATCAATCGTGGTACTCAGTTGGAACCGACTTGACTTACTAAGAACAACGGTCTTGTCACTCCTTGCAAATACCCATTGCCCATTCGAAATGTTCATTATCGATAACAATTCGTCTGAGGACTGCACGAAATGGATCAGGTTCATATCCAAAAACCACCGTTCCATTCAACCGATATTCTTGGACGAAAATATAGGCGGAGAAGCAATAAACTTCGGCTTGGAAGAGGCCACTGGCAGCTTCATTTTGATTTCCGAGAATGATCTAGAGTATCTGCCGGATTGGGACATCAATATGTTGATCCCATTTTTCTGTTTTAAAGCGTTGGGTCAGATATCACCTTTCTCGCCTTTTCCAATGATTGAAATGGGTGAGATCTGGAGTGAAAAGGCTTATAAATCTATCCGGATTGAAGGGTTAGAACTCAAGGTGGCTGCGCAAAATGTAGGCAGCTCCTCCCTAATCCGTAAGCAGATAATCGAAGCAGGAGTCCGCTTTGAAAATTTGAAAACTAGAGACGAATTCGTCAAATTCCCTGCGGATGCAAAATTTTCTGCAGAAATTAAACTCCGGGGATACTGGGTCGCCTGGTCCAATGAATACCAGGTCATCAATTGGGGCCACATTGAAAACTCATGGCAGAAATCCAGTGGTTACTATCGAAATAACTGGAAAGCCAAAGCTCAATCCAGAATCGACGGATTAGGTGACTACGAAAGCGTATTGATTTCTCTCGAAGGAAAGAACCCAGAAGAAAAAGAAGCCATTTTAGTAACCAAAATTGGCGAGCTCTTCCAGAGAATTGAAGCTAAGTCTAACGGTGTTTTCCCCCAAGCAGATTTCGGCGTTTGTTCAACAATGTTTGTTGCAACGGACGGCGATTTCAGTGCTTATCAGGTATCGATTAACATAGTAAATCCCTATACATCACATTTTGATCTCAAGTTTGATTTGAGTGATTTCGAAAGTATAGACAGGCTTCGCTGGGACCCATATGAAGGAAAAGAATGCCGGGTAAACTTAACTTCGATTACTATGACAGATCGACTTGGCCTCGAAACAGCTTTCTCAATGGATCTGGTGCAGCATAACGGAGAGGCCGCGCCTAACTCAAACAGAATTAGTTTTTTTACGACAGATCCAATGTACTTCTTTCCTGTTACCGGTGAATTTCTACAATGCCGCGTTCAAGGGATCTGGGAACTGATTGAGCCTGAAGCCTCACATGAGCTTTTTGACTGCCGGATAGGTAAGATTTCGCGGGGAAAGTATAAACTGACTTTGCAATATGATGGTGAAATAAATTCGCTGGGCTATTTTAACGAGCATCCAGCTCAGTTGAATCAATTCGAAAACATTAGTATTCGAATCTTAGAAAGAAGTGACCATTTTTTTGCCCTCGCTCTTAACATCACTGAAGACTGTAATGAATTTTGGATTCAATTTGAATGTACTAAGGGGTATTTGGGTAACTATGAGCTACAATTCGGAATATATTCAAAGCATGAACTGTTTAAAATCGAATGGTGTCAAGCGATTATTCGGCACACGATTAAAAAGGTTCTAAAAGTTGTGGGAGTGAAAAAAGTTACAGAAACAAGTCGTGCCTTGAAACCGCGCGAATTCAGCAAACTACTGATTGAAAATCAACACGACGTAGAGCATCAGTAGTGTGTAAAGTCTCAGTAGTAACTGTTTGCAAAAACGAAGTCAGCGACATCCGTCGCACACTCGAAAGTGTTTCATCTCAAAAGTTCAGAGATTTCGAGTCTATTGTAATCGACGGCGGATCTACTGACGGAACCCAGGATGTTATCAACGAATTTAGAGCAGATATAACCTATTTTGTGAGTGAGCCTGATTCTGGCATATATGCTGCTCAGAACAAGGGAATTGAGGCGTCAAAAGGTGACTACCTTTTGTTTATTAATGGCGGAGATGCTATTCATGATGATACGGTTTTAGAGGAGATATTTTCAACAGACCCTACTGAAGATATTTTATACGGTAACATGTTAATTGAGGAACAAGATGGCAGCGAGACGCTGGGACGATCACCACCGGAGATCACGCTTGATTTTTTGCTAAGAGGGACGCTTTGGCATCCGATCACTTTTATAAAGAAACAGTTATTCGAACGATTTGGCTTATTCGATGAAAACCTGAGAGTTGTTGCTGACTATGATTTTTTTGTAAAGACAATTATAGTTGAAGAGGTCTCTACCCATTACTTTCCCCGGACGATTTCCAGGTTTAATACCAATGGCATTGGTTCAAGCCTGGAGTGGAAAGATATCCATGAAAAAGAAAGAGATTTGGTGCAGAAGAAATATTTCTCCAGACATGTGCTCCGAATGTACAGCGAACTTGAAAAGTATCGGACTCACAATGAAATGCTCAATCACGAATTATCCGCTCTAAAACTGGAGGCATCAAATAAAAAACAGCCAATTGTGGAATTTTGGACCGGTTTGGGTAATCTGCTTGGCAGACAAAAAAGGAACTAGTACGACCCGTTAACTACAGATCCTTGGCCTGAGAAATTGATCACATATCGAAGAAGATTGATTAATAGCTTTGAGTATAATCTTCAGATATTCTCCTCTACTTAACCTCAAATAATTCACTACACGAGCACCAATGAAAACAGCACTCATTACCGGCATTACTGGACAAGATGGTTCGTACCTTGCTGAATTGTTGCTGGGCAAAGGCTATGCGGTTCACGGGATTAAGCGTCGATCCTCATCGTTAAATACGGATCGCATTGATCACATTTACAAGGACCCTCATGTAGAGGATTCAAGGTTCCACTTACACTATGGCGATTTAACAGATTCTTCAAATCTGACCCGGATCATTCAGGATGTACAACCAGATGAGGTTTACAACTTAGGCGCCCAGTCACATGTCGCCGTCAGCTTTGAATCACCTGAATACACGGCCGATACCGATGCCCTCGGTGCGCTTCGACTACTGGAAGCGATACGCTTGCTGGGTCTGGAAGAGAAGACACGCTACTACCAGGCATCATCATCGGAATTATATGGTCTTGTTCAGGAAACACCCCAGAAGGAAACAACACCTTTTTATCCCCGCTCACCATATGCTGTAGCCAAACTGTATGCTTACTGGATTACCGTGAACTACCGGGAGTCTTACGGTATGTACGCCTGTAACGGCATCTTGTTTAATCATGAATCACCCAGAAGAGGTGAGACTTTTGTTACCCGAAAAATTACCCGGGGACTCACAAGCATTTCACAAGGACTGGAACAGTGTCTTTACATGGGCAACCTGGATTCGTTACGGGACTGGGGACATGCAAGAGACTATGTCCGCATGCAATGGTTGATGCTGCAACAGGAAAAAGCTGAAGATTTCGTTATCGCAACCGGTAAACAAATCACCGTCAGGGAATTCGTTAAACTGACAGCCTCATATCTTGGAATTGAGCTGGAGTTTTCAAGATCGGGGATTGACGAGATTGCCACGGTCACCGAAGTAAAAAGCAACGACACACCTGGTGTTAAACCAGGAGATGTCATCTTAAAAATCGATCCCAGGTACTTTCGTCCTGCCGAGGTCGACACGCTTCTTGGTGATCCATCCAGGGCAAAAGCCAAACTTGGCTGGGAACCTGAAATAACCGTGGAGGAAATGTGCCAGGAGATGGTTGCGTCTGACCTGGAAAAAGCAAAGAGACACGCTTTACTCAAATCCCATGGTTTTGAAGTTAACCTGACAAAAGAGTAATTCGATATGCAGAAGATATTTGTTGCCGGTCACAACGGAATGGTCGGTTCAGCCATCGTCAGGCAATTGAAGAACAAGGACAGCGCCGAGATCATATTGAGGACTCGATCCGAACTAGACTTGACGAATCAAGCAGCCGTGGATTCCTTCTTTCTGGAAAACAAAGTCGACCAGATTTACCTGGCAGCAGCGAAGGTTGGGGGGATCTATGCCAACAGCACCTTCCCGGCGGAATTCATTTATCAGAACCTCATCATAGAGTGCAACATAATCAATGCTGCCCACCAGGCAGACATTGAGAAGTTACTTTTCCTGGGTTCCTCGTGTATTTACCCGAAATCAGTTGATCAACCTATGCAGGAGTCCGCGCTTCTTACAGCAGTTTTGGAGTCAACCAACGAACCCTATGCCATCGCCAAGATAGCCGGAATTAAATTGTGTGAATCATACAACCGACAATACGGTCGGGATTACCGGAGTGTCATGCCAACAAACCTATATGGTCCCAATGATAACTTTCACCCAAAGAACTCACACGTGCTTCCGGCTTTGATCAGACGTTTCCACGAAGCCGTTGAAACCGACGCAAGTGAAGTTGTTGTCTGGGGAACAGGCAATGCAATGAGGGAATTCCTGCATGTTGACGATATGGCAGCAGCCTCCGTCTTCGTTATGGAATTGGACAAAGCCGTATATGAAGAAAACACGGAACCCAGGTTGAGTCATATCAACGTAGGGACTGGTATTGACTGTACGATCAGGGAGTTGGCCGAGACGGTGGCGAAAGTCACCGGTTTCCAGGGTGTACTGAAGTTTGATACTACAAAACCAGATGGAACATCGAGAAAGCTGCTGAATGTGTCACGACTTTCGAATCTGGGCTGGAACTCAAGTATTGGGCTGGAGGATGGGATAAAGAATGCCTATCAGTGGTTTGTTGAGGATCGTTCC
>JAPYTQ010000087.1:0-9597 GCA_029941905.1 Pseudomonadales bacterium
CATCTAAAGGATCACCACGTCAGGGGGTCGTAAATCTGACTGAACATCAGCAATTTCCGAAATTATTGCAACTAAGTTCTACCACCAATCTTCGGTAGTGACTCGTGGGAATTACCCACGATGAGGGCGAGAACGAAGCGTCTCTCGGCCTGTCACAAAAATCCCAATCAGGATACTTTTGAAATCTCGGAAAACACTGTTTAAAATAACGATTCACGAGGGCTTTCAGGGATTTATCAGTATAGTTAATTAAATATTCATTTTTCAGGACGAGTTCCTCGACGTTCACGTAATCGAACTCGAAAAGGATTAGTCTCCCACGTCGCCGATCATACACGCCATTGACATTGCCCGTAAGGACTGCAGTATGGGCGCATTATCACACGATAAACGCCGCGACCGGTCCGCCGGAGCAAGGACCCAAGCTCATGCACAGACTCCGCAGTATCTCTTGGCTCATCTCATCACTGCTGGTCGTCGGCTGCACGGCGATGACCGCCGTCGAGATGGAAAAACGCTTCGGCACGGCCGAGCCGCGCGAACGTGTGGTCGATGTGCTGCCGGCCGGCGCCGTCGACTACTGGCAGGACGTCAAGCCGATTGTCGAGGGTCGCTGTATCGTCTGCCATGCCTGTTACGATGCGCCGTGCCAGTTAAAGATGAGTTCGATCGAGGGCATCGAACGCGGTGCGAGCGAGGCCAAGGTCTACAACTCGATGCGGCTCAAGGCTGCACCCATGACGCGACTGTTCCAAGACGCCCACACCGTCTCCGCATGGCGCGAGAAAGGTTTCTTCCCGGTTCTGAACGAGTACGCGGACACACCGGAGGCCAATCGTGATGGTAGCGTCATGCACCAAATACTGCGGCTCAAGGAGCAGAACCCGCTACCGGACGGCAAGCAGTTGCCGAAGAGCTTCGACCTGTCGCTCGATCGCAAGCAATTTTGTGCGAAGCCCGAGACCTTCGACAAGTTTGCGAAAAAGCACCCGTTGTGGGGTATGCCGTATGCACTGCCCGGGCTCGACAAAGAAGAACAGGGCACGCTATTGAGCTGGCTGGAAACCGGCGCACCGTATACCGCACGCCCGCCGCTGGCTCCCGAGTTCGCCGAGGAAATCGCAATCTGGGAGGCATTTCTGAACGGCAATTCGCTGAAGGCACAGCTCGCAAGCCGCTACATTTTCGAGCACCTGTTCCTCGGCCACCTGTATTTCCCGGACATCAGCGACAAGCAGTTCTTCCGGATCGTCCGGTCGGCGACCCCGCCCCGCCAGCCGATCGAACTGATCGCGACGCGTCGGCCGTATAGTGATCCGGGCGTCGATCGCGTGTACTACCGGATCGATCGGCACGTCGGCACGATCGTCGCCAAGACGCATATGCCCTATGCGCTGGATGCGAAGCGGATGGCTCGCTGGCAGGAACTGTTTATCGATGCGGACTACACGATCGATGCGCTGCCATCCTACGCCGAGAATGATGCTTCGAATCCATTCCGAACCTTTGACGACATGCCGGTCAACACGCGCTATAAGTTCATGCTCGACGAGGCACAGTTCACGATCATGTCCTTTATCAAGGGCCCCGTGTGTCGCGGGCAGGCTGCGCTGAATGTCATCAACGATGACTTCTGGATATTCTTCATCAACCCGAATAGCCCAACGCTCGAGATCCTCGAAGACTTTCTGTCCGCTCAGGACAAGAAGCTCGAACTGCCGGCCAGCACCGAGAATATTTACCGGCCGATCAAGCATTGGCGTCACTATAGCGCACAGCAGAAAGCGCTGCTCGTGGAACTCGACGCCTACATGGCAAAACACTTCACCGACAGCGAAGTCATAAACCTGGACATGGTATGGGATGGTGACGGCACGAATGACAACGCCGCGCTGACCGTGCTCCGACATTTCGACAGCGCCACGGTCGAAAAGGGCATGGTCGGCAATCCGCCCAAGACAGCATGGATAATGGGCTATACGCTACTCGAACGCATCCATTATCTGCTCGTAGCCGGCTACGACGTGTACGGCAATGTCGGTCACCAGTTGCTGTCACGAGTCTATATGGACTTCCTGCGCATGGAGGGGGAGAAGACATTCCTGCTGATGCTGCCGCCGGAAGCGCGCAAGCGTGAGCGCGAGTTCTGGTACCGCGAGGCAGAGAAAGAAGTTACCGAATACATGATACTGCCGCGCTTCGAGAACAAATCGACACTCGGCATCGACTATCAGACCGACGATGAGAAGCTCGAGTTGTACGGCATGTTACGGCAGCACCTGGCGCCCGTCCTGCCCGACCGATACGCGATGACATCGATTCGCCGCGCCGCGGCACGCGCATCCCTCGAAAAACTGAACGGACTCACCGGCCTGCCCGCCAACCTGGTGCCGCAGAACTCGTTCATCGAGATCGCCGGCCCGTCGGGCAACTATTACGTCACGCTGATTCGGAATAATGGACACCTGAACATAACGTCGATTTTCGGCGAGAAAAAATTCCGCAAACTGGACGAAGACTCTCTGCTGATCGTGCCCGGCTTCCTCGGCGCGTACCCGAATGCGTTCTTTCTCGTCAACGAGATCGAACTCGACCAATTCGTCGAACGAATCGCGACACTGCGCACCGAGGGTGACTACTCACGACTGCTCGATGCGTACGGTATCCGTCGCACGAACCCAAATTTCTGGCGACAAAGCGATGCATTCCACTCGGCTGCCCGGGAACGACTGGGCTTCGAATTTGGACTGTTCGACTACGGGCGGTTCGAGAACCGCTGAACCGGAACGTGGTCCCCTGTCGTGCAAGCTCCCTGCCTTCGATATATAGATCATAAGCGACCAGATTATCAGTCGGTTTCACAGCCAATTGCTTCGCCGCGCCTTTGTCGATATTGACTTGCATCGCAGAAGCGATTTGAGTCGCCAGATCTGACTGAATAGTGAATATATCGTCTAACCGCCTGTCGTAGGATTCGGACCATAACTGCCATTCGTTATCGGTACTGATCAGTCGCACGTTGATACGCACCTGCTTTTTGTCGCGCCTTACACTTCCCGTGAGCAAATGGGTAATGCCCAGTTCTTTGCTGATGTCAGCAGGGCTCTTCCTGTTCTCTATGAACTTATTGGCGGTATTTCTGGCGATGACGCGAAGCCCGGGAATGCCGGAAACTTTATGCAACACATCCTCATACATACCAGCGGCGAAATAGGCATTTTCGTTGGTCGGGCTCAAGTCCTTGAAGGGCATAACCATGATGGTCGTTTCTCGCACGGAGTTGGAATCGATTTTCGTTTCAGCGGAAGGTAGTTCCTCTGGTACGGGTTGCCTGGGTTCCTTCACGGTCTGCCACTGCCATAAGGTGTATGCGGCAACCATGAGGATGAGAGCGGAAGTGGCGAAGACAACGTGATTGTGACTTCGTACCGGTGTCGATACGTTGGATGCGGCCGTCTGACCGGGCTGAACATTAAACGCGAGATCCTCCTCCGGGTCATCATGGCCGACCCTCGCAATTACGAGCATGAGGATTAATAGAGCAATTGTTATTTATCTTACTTGTCAATGAAATTAATTACTCATTGGTGTTGGCACGAACATCATTAGCTTGGTTGTTGATCGTCCGCATTGAGTCCGACAAAGAGTAACGTGCCATTCTTTGGACAATAGTTTGTGACAATAGTTTGGGACACCCAGCATTGAGATGTGAGCCTTTTACCAGTTACCTTGTAAGTAAACACGACTTGTTGGATGTCCTAGACTTCTTTTTTCCAGGGACACCTTCCGTAAGTCCTCGACTTTCACCAGTGATATTTCAATCGATCGAGCAGATCCACTCGTTGAAAGTCATGAGGGGTTTGCCTAACGATTACGTTATGTTTCGGTGTGTGTGGATCGCGGCTTTTCCTCGCTACGATCTGTCAAGTCCGACAGGCTCCTAGACCATTCCAATTACCGGCAGAACTATTTTTTAGATTTTTTGCTTTTTTTAGATTTTTTGCTTTTTCCAGTCATGAGGCATTTTGTGCCGCGGTTCTCTTCGATGATCGTGCGGTCGGCTGAGTCCGTTAAGCCGTCGAAGTTAAAGTCATAAACGCTGGATAATCCCCACTGAGAACTAAACATTTTCCAATTCTTGATATCCTTTCCATTAACTACGAGATCGAGATTGCCGTCTCCCGGGCAGTCAGGTTGTGTGGCCAGTAACGCTTCGAGCTCGGCAGAGAGAGCATCGAAGTTGGCCCGCTCTTCCGGGGTTAAATCTTCCGGGGTTAAATCTTCTTCCAGCAAGTCAGTTCCTTCTGTATCCAGTCTTGGTATGGGAACATCCTCATTGATTTCATAAAACTCAGTCGTTGTCTCGTCTTCGCAGGCGTCTGTGTCTCTATTGAATTTGCGCGTTGAAGTCATGACCAGCTTGAAGTTTGTATTTCGGATCGCAGTCGAAACATCCGGCAATATGTCGTACGGTAACTCCCCCTGATCTAAACGGAAGCGGTTGACGTCGCAGCAAAGCTCTAAGCCTTCCGGTAGTGGAATTCCAACAGTGTTTTCATGATTAGCGCCCGCGCCCCACCAGATACCATTGTTGTCCCCACAAACCAACTTGCTTGTGGGGATCTGAGTACACGTGGTTTCCGAAATGATACAAGGACCGTTTCTCACACCATTGGCGGTGATGTTTACTCCCGACTGGGTGAAGTTAGAAGTTCGGATACTACCCTGGCTCGGATCCGTAAGGTACGGTAACATCGAGACCGAATCAATCATCCTGCGTACCTTCTTGTGTGCATCAATACCCGCGATCTCTGCAAACAGCTCGAACAGATCGGCAACATTGACCATCGAACTCACAATACGGTTCGGACTATTCACTAACGGTCCTGCAATAATTAATGGAACCCACACACCTGTCTGGTATGACGTGCCTTTGGCCCGTGTTGGATCAAACGGAAACTTCGTGTCAAATCCAATGGAACCGTTGTCTCCGAGAACGATAATCATGGTATTGGTAGTTTCAGGATGATAGTCCAGGTGGCCGGATGGGTGGCGCGTTGCCAATCCTGTTTCAACGAGCAAACGGCCGATTTCCGTATCCATGGCTTCGATCATTTGATTGCTGATAATTCTCTGATCGAGAGTTTCCGTACAGTCCAAGTCACTGCCGTCAATTGAAACTGGAGAAAGCAAATCCCGCGGGGGCTGCTGGTAAGGCGTATGGGCCGACGAGAAACTGACCGTTGCCATCCACCGCTTGTTCTGATGCCGCATGGAATTGATCCAATCTCTCGCCGCGTTCACTTCAACCGTTGTGCGGTACATTCGTGCACGCGGGTCTGTGGGAGGAACTTCCTCCAGCAGACCATTTTCGTGGTTAATCACGAGGGGTGAGACAAAATAGGCATTCAAGGTCTCGAAGTTCAGATTAGCCGGGGGTGTCGATTGGCAAGCCTGATTAGGAACAAACAGGCCTCCCTCCTCCATGCAAGTGCGGCCCGGCGCGACTCCGGCAAGTGTGTCATCGCACGGACGGTCATCAGCGAAGTAGCAGGCACCGCTCATCGCATCGTTGACAAACCCGCACGAATACGTACCGAGGTCCTCAGCGACCCCTCCAGCGGTTGAATCAACTGACGCAAGCAATCCGCCCACATAACCATAAAAGAAATCCCAGCCAAGCGCCTGAGGATTTGTGTTACCGAACAGATTATTCTCGGGACCTCCCAGATGAAATTTACCAAAAAGGCCACTGTTATAGTTGCGTTTCTTGAGCAGGAGGGGAATCGTGGTCTCGAAGGGAGATACGTGGGAGTTAGCCAGATCCAATGGACCGATTGCGCCGAGGATGTTGGTTCGGAACGGATAACGACCTGAAAAAAACACAGCCCGGCTTGGTGAGCACTCCGGCGTGGCCCATGTGTTCTTGAAGCGCACTCCAGCTTGCGCAATCGCCTCTATGCTGGGAAGCTGCGGCGGAGAGAATCCCCCGTATTCAAAGACCTGCATCTTGTCTATGCCTACATCATCCATAATTATGAACAAAATATTCGGATGTCGAGAAGAATCTTGTGCAGAAACAGAATTTGTTGTCAGACCAGAAAATATGGCCAGAATCAACACGCTTTGAGTTATGAACAGCCTAACTTTTACCGATCTAGTCATAATTCTCCACTTCGTTTTTCGAGGTTGTTTTGGACAATTCAGTATAGAAGATAAGTGAAATAAACCACATTTTCTGAAGAACGGTCAGAATCTTGCACTGCGCAAACAGCTAATTGTATTGAAGCGAACTCAGGGTCGCCCGAGTTTGAGAGCACGTGATCGAGTATTTTGGAAAGCCCTATCGCAGTTCTGGCCAAGTTGGCGAGGTTCCCTTTTCATCGTCCAGCCCGAGACTGTGATAGGTTGGTAAAGGAAGACCTTCAGGTTTTATTGGAGACGCAAATGCAGAGGCGTTAACCGTGGAAGGCCCAAACTAAGTCCGGAAATAAAATTACTTGTACTTAAACTATCGACAACCAATCCACTATGGGGCGCACCGAGGATACACGGCGAGTTATTGAAACTGGGTATTGAGATATCAGAGCTATCAGTGTCAGGGATCATTCGCCGAAATAATCCAAAACCGTCATCACAGACCTGGAAGACCTTTATCAAGAATCACATGCCAGACATGGTAGCTGTAGATTTTCCGGTGGTGCCGACAATTCGTTTTAAGATGTTATTCGTGTTTGTGGTTCTAAGCCATGACCGACGGCGTGTCGTTCACTTCAATGTCACTGCACATCCCACAGCACAATGGACTGCACAACAGATTACTGAAGCTTTTCCATGGGAGAGTTCACCGAGGTATTTACTCAGGGATAGAGACAAGATTTTCGGTAAGGTTTTTCAAAAACCCGTTAAAGCAATGGGTATCGAAGAAATATTAACAGCACATCGAAGTCCCTGGCAAAATGCTTATGTTGAACGACTCAATGGCAGTACCTAGGTGGCCCCATCCCAAGAGAATGTACTGACCATGTCATTGTCTGGGATGAACGCCATCTAAAGAGCGTTCTCAAGAACTATTTTTATTACTACAATAGTGACAGAACTCATTTGGGACTAACAAAAGAGACGCCAATTGATCGCCAAGTATCTGAAAGGGCTTCAAGGGCAGATCAATTGGTAGAAAGTCCGAAAGTAGGTGGGCTTCACCATCGATATGAGTGGCGAGCAGCTGCTTGAATATCTCCGGATCAATAATTGCGAAGGACAGGTGGAATCGAACCACCGACACGGGGATTTTCAGACTGATTGGCCCACCTTGTGAAAGCGTCAAAGACCACGTATTCTGCATGTTGGAAGAAATTGTACGATTGATAGACAGCCAATTTTCCGAGATTCACACCTGCTCATCCTTATTTTTCTCAGAGCCTAGGCAGCCTTCTGACGAGCCTCCCATAAATCGAACTCAGCTTGCATTCGTACCCACATTTCTGCTGATGTATCTAGGACTGACTCAAGAATGATTGCGAAGGATGGTGAAATACCACGTTTTCCGTTAACTATTTCGTTTATTTTTCTCGGAGAACAATCGCAGAGTTTAGCGAGCGCAGATTGATTAAGGTCCATCTGATTCATGTAAATCTCAGATAGAACTTTTCCGGGATGCAATGGAAGTGGGTTGTCAATCATGTTTTACCTCAATGGTAGTTCTCAATTTTTACTTCAGAAAATTCGCCGTTTTTGTATTGAAAAGTAATGCACCAGGGTAGCTTGAGAGTAATACTCCAGTACGCTTTTCTATTTCCCTTTAGTTTGTGCAACCTGATATCAGGTGGTTCACCTTGAATTCTTAAATCATCAAGAGTTGATGTAGAGTGCATGATCGTTAGCAGTGCTTTTGCGCGAATCCAATACTCTCGAGGCAAGCTCTTTGACTGGTTGGTTTGCCAAATGTCTTTTGCAACTTTGCCAGAAAAGCCTACGATCATAAATGAACATGCTTATACATTATACCGTATAGTGTAATACTAATTGTATTTAGGGTCAACTCAGATGTAGGGTTTTATATCGGCTAGATACAGGCAACAGTTTATACAGTATCGGGTAATCTATCTCTAGCCGATTTACCTCGTTCCGACTATGGGAAAAATTCCAAAGGTGTCACTACCTGGCTCGGTGGAATAGCAATTTGGTCCACAACATTAATCCTCGGCACACCATGTCTTCCAAGCGGATCATTCGGATTTGAGAAGTCAGTGAAGGCATTTTCCAAATACCAGACACTACCATCACTATCCTGCATTAACGGCGTCCATATTCTTTTATGACAGACGACCGGGCCATTATAACAACCGAAGAAATATGGCCCTCTGAATATCATATCGGTACTAAAAGAATTGATGAATTGTAACTCTCTATCCGCTCGTACAGAAAGCCCTGCCTGATCGAAATAGAAGAGCTGATTTCGCATAAAGCCACTATTGTTTACCCAGCCAAAATAATTGAAGTAGTGCAAATCGCCATTCGCATCGTACTGTGATTTAAGGTGAGCATTCAGGCTGGAGTTCCAGAAGTTTCCAGGGTCTGCCTGAAAATTGTTAACTGCTGCAAAGTCAAAATTCGGGTCTTGTTTCACTGCCAGCCCATAAGTCCCAATCCTTGCACCAGTATCATTGTTAGTCAGATCATAAAATGCTCCCTGAACGCCATCGAGTTTATCCAACAACGTGATTTTCTGGGTGAGCGATTCATTTGAAGGGCTCTGATGGTCGATCGTCAACACACCAGCCGCTTCTGACCAGGAAAAGTTAACCCCCGAAATCTTGGCTCCACCATTACCACCCCCAAAACTCAGAAGATCTGTCGCAAGACCTTCACCCAGGGGATTAAACGGGAAGAATCCATTAACTCCCTGATCATAGAAAAAGCTAAATGCCCAACGCGAGCCCACTAAATTGCCGAACGCGATAGGGGTTATTTGAGATGAATCTCTCAAGCTACCTTCATTGGATTCAAGACCAAAGAAATCGGACAAAAACAGAAAACCGTCCGTTATTCCATCGCAATCATCATCAAGTACAATCTGATCGTAGGTCGTATGCTGATGACTGACCGTTGACACTTTTTCTTCAAGAACACCGTTTTGAATCAATACGATATCCCGTTGAAGTTCAGTGGTTCTCGATACTGGGCCGCCAGGTGGCGAACAAACTTTTACTTTTACCGTAAAAGAGAAACCCGCAAGGGTGGGTGTTGACCCGTATGTCAAAATGATTGACCGTAACCCGGATGACAATTTGCGTCGGCTTTGATTTAACCCTGTCATCGCCAGACCAGGGGTTCGCTGGATTATTGGTTATTTCATCAGCACCAAATCCTATCGAAAACACCAGGGTCACGCGCGAACGGGAAACCCAAATAGGCTGAATCTATCGCGCCGGGATAAGTTTCACCCAATAGTCTGTAAGCCAGCAGATCAGCATGGTGGCAGTCATTGACCATCTAAAGGATCACCACGTCAGGGGGTCGTAAATCTGACTGAACATCAGCAATTACCATACTTGACCGTTCTTCAGAAAATGTGGTTTATTTCCCTTATCTTCG
>JAPYTQ010000088.1:0-9514 GCA_029941905.1 Pseudomonadales bacterium
TCAGGGTTGAGAAAGATGAACGGGTACTCATCACGACCCTCACGAAACGTATGGCAGAAGATCTGACGGACTATCTTGACGAGCACGGCGTCCGTGTTCGCTATCTCCACTCCGATGTCGATACCGTCGAAAGAATGGAAATCATTCGCGACCTGCGACTGGGTGAATTCGATGTCCTGGTGGGTATCAACCTGTTGCGTGAGGGGTTGGATCTGCCGGAAGTTTCACTGGTGGCGATTCTTGATGCTGACAAGGAAGGCTTCCTGCGTTCTGATCGTTCGCTCATCCAGACGATTGGCCGGGCGGCAAGAAATCTCCATGGTAAAGCTATTTTGTATGCCGACAAGATCACCAACTCGATGCGGCGCGCCATGGATGAAACTGATCGTCGTCGTGAAAAGCAGATGGAATACAACAAGATCAACAACATCATTCCCATTGGGATTAAGCGCGGCGTCACCGATATCCTCGAAGGCGCACGTGATAAACCCGCCAGAAGCAAATATGCATCCGGGGTTCGAGAAAAGAAGGGGCGATATCGAGGCAACGTGCTGAATCAGGCAGATCTTGAGAAGCAGATCATATCTCTGGAAAAACAAATGTTTGCACATGCCAAGAACCTGGCTTTCGAAGAAGCAGCCACCTTGCGGGATCAGATCGAGGAGCTACGAGAGCAGTTTATCCAAAGCTAGTACGTTTGGTGCGCCATCATGGTCGGCTGTTGTTAAATTTTCCGGCGTATCACCCCCGCTTCCTGGTATGTCATCAGAATTAGCCACCATCGGCTAGATTCCCAGCCCGATACTTGCTAAATTACGCGCCCTCGGAAACCTTTGCTACCCGCTCAATGTACGAGCGAGCAGGGCATTTGAGAATAGTTGTAACAGGAGCGTAGCTCAGTTGGTTAGAGCATCGCCTCGACAAGGCGAGGGTCGTCGGTTCGAATCCGACCGTTCCTACCAGATCACGGCTTTCGCGCAGCGAAAACGTGATAGCTTCGATCAGGAAGTTGAGTGATAAAGGCTGTCTGCAGGACCCGTAGGGTCTGAAGATCAGCACTCACGGCTTTACGTAGTAAAACGTGAGGGGCACTCGCGAGAATCAAGTTATAGATCGATCTATCTCACGGCTTGCGCAGCAAACGTGAGAAATCTCGAGAAAATCTAGAGGATTACGCGAGAAGTTTTAAAGAAAAGTAAGACAAACGGGACACACATTCCCCAGCCCACCCGGCCTCAGAATGCCCTAAATACAAAAACCACGCCTCACACCAACAGGTAAAAGAGGCAAAAAGCTAACCACAAGTGGCCTCTAGTAAGGGTCACCACTGAAAGCGAGGACGATATGCCAGTAATAACCCTGCCTGACGGAAGTCAGAAGCAATTCGACGCGCCTGTGTCGATTCACCAGATTGCCGAATCCATTGGCCCCGGCCTGGCCAAAGCCGCATTAGCCGGTAAGGTACACGAACAGATAGTCGATACCTCCCATGTCATTACCGAAGACACGGCTATCTCAATCATCACCAACAAAGATGAGGCGGGAATCGAGGTCTTACGACACTCTTGTGCCCATTTGATGGCACAGGCAGTGCAACAACTATTCCCCTCAGCCCAGGTAACCATTGGCCCGGTGATAGAAGATGGCTTCTATTATGATTTTGCCTATGAAAGACCCTTTACCCCGGAGGATCTTGTTGCGATTGAGAAAAAAATGCATGCCATCGTCAAGCAAGACCTGGCAGTGAGCCGATCTTTGATGTCGAGAGGCGAAGCCATCGACTTTTTCAATCAAAAAGGTGAAAGGTACAAGGTTAAAATCCTGGAAAGTATTCCCGGCGAAGAAGACTTGTCTTTTTACTCCCAGGGCGAATTTATAGATTTGTGCCGGGGGCCCCATGTCCCCAGTACCGGGAAGTTGCAGGCATTCAAGCTCACCAAGGTTGCTGGGGCTTATTGGCGCGGCGACTCTAATAACGAAATGCTGCAAAGAATTTACGGCACCGCCTGGGGTGATAAAAAATCCCTGAAGCAGTACCTGTTTCGACTCGAAGAAGCCGAGAAGCGCGACCATCGTAAGCTGGGTAAAAAGTTTGACCTGTTCCATACCCAGGAAGAAGCACCCGGCATGGTTTTCTGGCACCCGAAGGGGTGGCAGATTTACCAGGTGATTGAAAAGTATATCCGCGAAGTACAGCAGGCCAACGGCTACCAGGAAATTAAAACACCCCAATTGGTGGATATGTCTCTATGGGAGAAATCCGGTCATGCCGATAAGTTTGCGGACGATATGTTTGCGGTGAACACCGAGAATCGTCTCTACGCGATCAAGCCCATGAACTGCCCTTGCCATGTGCAGGTTTTCAACCAGGGGTTGAAAAGCTACCGTGATCTGCCGATTCGCCTCGCTGAGTTTGGCCGTTGCCATCGCAATGAACCCTCTGGAACCTTGCAGGGGCTTATGCGGGTCCGGGCCTTCGTCCAGGATGATGCGCATATATTCTGTGCCGAATCCCAGATTCAGGATGAAGTGATTGATTTCATCAAGGTACTTGAAAACGTTTACGCGGACTTTGGCTTTAACGACATCATTATCAAGTTGTCCACCCGGCCGGAGCAGCGCGTGGGTAGCGATGAAGTATGGGACAAAGCTGAAGCCACACTGGCGAAAGCTATGGTGGCCGGTGGCTTGACCTACGATATATTGCCCGGAGAAGGCGCCTTTTACGGACCTAAAATTGAGTTCTCACTCAAGGACTGCCTGGGTCGTGTCTGGCAGTGCGGGACCATGCAGGTCGATTTCTCCATGCCCGGCCGTTTGGATGCCCAGTTCGTTGCCGAGGATGGTAGTCGACAGGTTCCCGTGATGCTGCATCGAGCGATGTTGGGATCGTTTGAGCGGTTTATCGGTATTTTGATCGAGAACTATGCGGGTGAAATGCCTCCCTGGTTGGCACCGGTACAGGCTGTGGTCATGAATATTACTGACAGCCAGTCCGACTACTCAAACCAGGTGCTCAACACCTTGAAAAATAAGGGTTTTCGAGTCGATGCTGATCTGCGCAATGAGAAAATCGGTTTCAAGATCCGTGAGCACACGATTCAAAGGGTTCCTTATCTGCTGGTTGTGGGTGATCGAGAGGTCGAAGATGGTGAAATTGCCGTGCGTGCCCGTAATGGTGATGACCTGGGTAGTATGTCGGTGGAGGACTTTGCGCAACTTTTAGCAAATGAAGTCGAAAAAAAGGGAAGAATCGCCTGATTTTAGGTATACTCCTTCGCCCGGCTGATAAGGAGAAGCGGAATCAAGAAAGGCGAATCAAAAAGGTCCTCGATTAACGATGAAATTCAAGCTGCCTCGTGTCGCTTGATAGGGGCAGATGGAAGTCAGGTCGGTGTTGTACCGATGGAACAAGCGCGACAAGCAGCACAAGATGCCAAACTGGATTTGGTTTTAATTGCACCGGATGCAGACCCGGTAGTTTGTAAGATTCTGGACTACGGCAAGCATGTTTTCGAGGCCAAGAAAGATAAGGCGGCCGCGAAAAAGAAACAGCGCAAGACGCACGTCAAAGAAATGAAGTTTCGCCCAGGCACGGAAGAAGGAGATTATCAGGTAAAACTACGCAACCTGACACGTTTCCTTAACGATGGGGATAAAGCCAAGGTGACCTTGAGATTTAGAGGTCGCGAAATGGCGCACCAGGAAATTGGTATGGAGCTGCTGAAGCGGATCGAAGGAGATCTTGCAGAAATCGGCTCCGTTGAATTGCATCCAAAGATGGAAGGAAGACAATTGACCATGGTACTGGCCCCGAAAGGTAAGAAGAAAGGACAAGCTGCGATAGGTTAGTTTTTTGTCAAGGGCAAAAAACTCCCGGCAGGAACTTTTGCTTTTAAAAAGTTCTGAGAGGGTTAACTCAACTACCCGCACAGTTCAATCTTCCACCAAAAACGCACGAGCCACTCTAACAATTAGAGTCCTGGCTCGTTTATTTTTTATGAGCATTAAAATCGCGGAGTACGAAAATGCCAAAACTTAAAACAAGTAGTGGTGCAGCCAAACGGTTTAAGAAAACCGGAAAAGGCGGATATAAGCACCGACAGTCCTTCAGGAATCATATCTTGACCAAGAAGGCCACAAAACGAAAAAGACATTTGCGTTCCATGAAGCAAATTGCTGATTCAGATGTGCCTTTGATCAAACGTTTACTGGGTCACTAGCCAGTTCGTTTTGATGACAATTAATTAGTCAGGAGAATTTCCAATGCCAAGAGTAAAACGGGGTGTCACGGCACACCGTCGACACAAAAAGGTTCTAAAACAAGCCAAAGGCTATTACGGTGCTCGTTCAAGAGTTTACCGGGTCGCCAAGCAGGCAGTCACCAAAGCGGGTCAATACGCCTATCGTGACCGTAAGGTCCGCAAAAGGATGTTTCGCGCACTGTGGATTCAGCGAATCAATGCTGCTGCCCGCGAATGTGGTTTGTCCTATAGCCGTATGATCAATGGTCTCAAGTTGCAGAATATTGAGATAGATCGACGGGTGCTTGCAGATCTGGCCGTACATGAGAAGGATGCGTTTGCTGCGTTAGCCCAGAAAGCCAAGGAAGGGCAAGCCAAAGAAGTGCAAGCTGCGGCCTAGTAGTCAATCTGAACATATCCGAATGCGGAACTTGTGTGCAGCTTGTGTGTGCAGAGATAACTGGATTCTTCTGCATTCGGCTCAGATGACTTAAACAACCAACAGCCATGTCTAATCTCAAACAAATAACCGAACAAGCTCACCAGGCTGTCGAGGCTGCAGAAGATTCTGCCGCTTTGGACCTGGTACGGGTGGCTTACCTTGGCAAGAAAGGTGAACTCACTAGCCTTCTCAAAGGCCTGGGTAAACTACCCGCAGAAGAGCGACCCGCGGCCGGGGCGGAAATCAATAAAGCCAAACAATCTGTTCAGGCTGTCATCGACGCCAGAAAGGGTGTCCTGGAATCCGAGTCCATTGCTGCGAAACTCCAAGCAGATGCCCTGGATGTTAGTTTGCCCGGGCGAAATAGCGACGTCGGTGGATTGCATCCTGTAACGATGGTCTTGCAGCGCATCGAGAGCTTTTTCCGCAGCGTTGGCTACGATGTGGTCGAGGGGCCGGAAATAGAAGACGACTACCATAACTTTGAAGCCCTGAATATTCCGCAGCATCACCCTGCCAGGGCAATGCACGATACTTTTTACTTCAACCCCAATATCCTGCTGCGCACCCATACGTCTCCAGTACAGGTGCGGACCATGGAAGACCGAAAGCCTCCCTTCAGGATAATCTGCCCTGGTCGGGTCTATCGGGTTGATTCTGATCTGACTCACACGCCGATGTTTCACCAGGTCGAAGGGCTGTTAATTGACAGGGAGTCCAGCTTCGCAGACCTGAAGGGAACCATCATCGAGTTTTTGCGGGTATTCTTCGAAAAAGATCTCGAAGTCCGGTTTCGTCCATCATACTTCCCGTTTACGGAACCATCGGCGGAAGTGGATGTGCAATGTGTCCACTGCATCGGCAAGGGATGCAGGGTCTGCAGTAACACGGGATGGCTGGAAGTGATGGGTTCGGGGATGGTACATCCACGCGTGCTTGAATATTCCGGTATCGATCCGGAAGAATTCAGCGGATTCGCTTTTGGTATGGGTCCAGACAGGTTGGCCATGTTGCGATACGGGGTTGATGATTTGCGGCTCTTTTTTGAGAATGACCAGCGATTCCTGAAGCAATTTAATTGATATGCGACCTACGCCACCCTGGTTTTTGCGAAGGGTGGTGATTTTATCGAGAGAACATCATGAAATTTAGTGAAGCCTGGCTGCGCGAGTACGTCAACCCTGAGCTTACCACCCGGCAATTGGTGGATCAGTTAACGATGGCAGGATTGGAAGTGGATGGTTTTGAACCGGTCGCCAGTAAGTTCTCCAAGGTCGTGGTGGGCGAAATACTTAATGTCGAATCCCATCCAGATGCAGACAAGCTTGTGGTTTGCCGGGTCAGCTCGGGAGCCGAAGAGCATCAGGTCGTCTGTGGTGCGCCAAATGCGCGCGCAGGAATAAAGATCCCGTTTGCGCTCATTGGTGCAAAACTCGAAGATTTCAAGATTAAGAAAGCGAAACTCAGGGGCGTCGAGTCATTCGGCATGCTTTGTTCGGAGCGGGAACTGGGACTATCCGACAGGCATGAAGGATTAATGGAGCTGCCAAATGACGCCCCTGTCGGGGATGACATCCGAGAGTATCTCAAGCTGGATGATGCCATTATCGATCTGGACCTTACCCCGAATAGAAGCGATTGTCTGGGGATGGTCGGTCTGGGGCGGGAAACCGGGCTGATTAACGCTTTGGATGTACAAATGCCCGATATTGGTACCGTCGCTGCGTCAATTAATGATCAATTCCCGGTTGAGTTAAATGCGGGTGAAGCCTGCCCACGTTTTGCAGGTCGGGTTATCAAGGGTATTCGCCTGGATGCCGAAACGCCGTTATGGATGAAAGAAAAACTCAGACGAAGCGAAGTTCGCAGCATTGATCCTGTGGTCGATGTCACCAACTATGTGATGCTGGAACTGGGCCAGCCTATGCATGCTTATGACCTGGGTAAATTGTCGGGAAAGATCGCGGTTCGACAGTCGGTAAAGGGGGAGAAGGTGACGCTGCTGGATGAGTCCGAAGTTGATCTTGATGGTGAAACTTTACTCATTACGGACGATTCCGGCCCGATTGGAATTGCTGGCATTATGGGCGGTCTGTCGACCTCGGTGACGGCATCCACCACAGACATTTTCCTCGAGAGTGCATTCTTTTCACCCGCCGCGATCACCGGGCGTGCAAGATCCTATGCCATGAACACCGACGCTTCACACAGGTTCGAACGAGGTGTGGACTGGCAAGGTCAATCAATGGCTGTGGAGCGTGCCACAGAGTTGCTGCTTCAAATCTCTGGTGGGGAGGCGGGCCCAACGGTTGAAACCGTGCTTCAACAAGCGCTACCCCAGGATCCCAATGTGTCCCTCAGGTTGAATAGAGTCAAAAAGTTGCTAGGCGTCGAAATTGAAGCAAACCAGGTTGATGATATATTGACGAGACTGGGCTTTGAACATAGTCAGTCGGTCACAGCTGAAGATACAGTGTGGCAGGTGCAATCCCCCTCGCATCGGTTTGATATAGCGATAGAGGCGGACCTTATTGAAGAAATCAGTCGGGTATACGGGTACAACAACCTGCCGGTCAGAACGCCCAGAACGAGTCTGAGCATGGCGCCCATCCCCGATGGGGAATTGTTGCTCAACCGGATCAAGGATCAACTGGTTTCCCGTGGGTATTATGAGGCGATTACCTATAGTTTTGTTGACCCTGCTATTCAAGCGGTGCTGGATCCTGAGAGCGAACCCATTGGTTTGGCGAATCCATTGTCCAGTGAAATGGCTGAGATGCGTACGACCTTGTGGTCTGGCCTGGTTAAATCACTGATTTACAACATAAATCGGCAACAATCCAGGGTGCGGTTATTCGAGAGTGGTTTACGATTTTTGCAATCGCCCAACAAGTCCGAACTGGAAATGTCTGATATCAGGCAGGAACGAATGCTGGCAGGTGTCGTATTTGGCAAAAGACAACCCGAGAGCTGGGCAAACTCGACACAAGCCGTTGATTTTTTTGATATTAAGGGAGATGTGGAGTCCGTTCTAAATCTGACGGGGGCGATAGAGGAATTTGAATTTTCGAAAGGGCACCATCCTGCCCTGCATCCAGGCCAGACCGCGCAGATATCACGCAATGGAAATCTGGTGGGATATCTGGGTCTGATGGACCCCAGAACTCAAAAATCACTGGCAATCGAGCAGAATGTGTATTTATTTGAGCTAAAATTGGATGAAATCACGTCAAGACGTGTCCCCGAAGCCGACCGTTTGTCTAAATTTCCGGAAGTTCGCCGGGACATAGCGGTTATCGTCGACAATGGCGTCAGCGCCGCGGAAATCAACGCGTGTGTCCGTTCTGTGGCTAAAACCGCCTTTAAAAACCTAATGTTGTTTGACGTATATCAGGGCAAAGGCATTGATCCTAATAGAAAAAGTGTTGCTTTGGGCTTGACCTTCCAGCATCCTTCCCGCACTCTTACAGATGCTGAGATCAACGAATTCATTGATGAAATAGTTGATGTATTGGCAAACAATTTGGGTGCCACGTTAAGGAACTGAGAATGACTGCGCTGACCAAGGCCGAAATGGCGGAAAAGCTGTTTGAGGAGCTGGGGTTGAACAAGAGAGAAGCCAAGGAAGTTGTTGAGCTCTTTTTTGAAGAAGTCCGGGCCTCGCTTGAAGGCAACGAGCAGGTGAAACTGTCCGGTTTCGGAAATTTTGACCTTAGAGACAAGAGTCAGAGACCTGGACGTAATCCCAAAACCGGTGAAGAAATTCCCATTACAGCCCGTCGAGTTGTCACGTTTCGGCCAGGACAGAAACTGAAAGCCAGAGTGGAAGCATATGCTGGACCCAGACCATAACGCAGAGTTACCCCCTATACCGGGTAAGCGATACTTTACCATCGGTGAAGTCAGCGGTCTGTGCGCGGTTAAACCTCACGTGCTTCGTTATTGGGAGCAGGAGTTTCCCCAGTTAAAACCCGTTAAACGCCGTGGCAATCGCCGTTATTACCAACGCCAGGATGTGCTGATGATCCGGCAGATTCGGTCACTCTTATACGACCAGGGTTTTACTATTGGCGGAGCCCGACAGAGACTCTCTGGGGATGACCAGAAGGAAGACAACACGCAGTACAAGCAATTGATCCATCAGATGATCATTGAGCTTGAGGATGTATTGAGCGTCCTGAAATCCTAGAAATATGAAAGTGTTAATCCTGGGTTTTATTGCCAGATTACCTCGTCAATCAATAGTCGATCGGTTAGAATTCGCGCCTCCTAAATGTTAGGTTTGATTCAATCGGGGCGTAGCGCAGACTAGGCGTCCCCGTCTGGTCGCACACCACACTACGTGTGGTGCGAACCTGGAAAAACAATCAGTTTGCAAGAGGTAGTTATTCAATCGGGGCGTAGCGCAGTCTGGTAGCGCACCACACTGGGGGTGTGGTGGTCACAGGTTCAAATCCTGTCGTCCCGACCATATAAAAATAAATACTGATGACTTGGGGGGTCGTAGGATACGCCGACCGAGTTCTATTTGTGCATCACAACCACCCCATTGTCTTGTTTGCGATAGATCATCAGAGCCATCAGGATGAGATACTTCAAGCCGGGGATTTTCCAGATCCTTTTTCTAAAGGGTCCGTGCGGCAAGCGACCATAGAATATCTTCATCAGGTGTGAGGGGTGAGGGTAGGTTTTGAAACTGCAAAAACCTACCTCTTTACCGCGACGGGTAATGAGGGAAGGAGGCATGTCCCGATCACCAACGTCATATTTTTCGATAACCTCCTGGGAGTTCTCTTCATGTCCCAGGCCTGGTTCGATGGCCAATAGC
>JAPYTQ010000089.1:0-9268 GCA_029941905.1 Pseudomonadales bacterium
GGCGAACGCCGCCTGCAGAAGATTGCTGTCATCATAAAGCCCGCAACGATTCTTGCCTTCCATCAAGTACTGGTGAAACGAAAATACGGCAAACTTTATTCGAATCGGGCTAACAAAATACCAGGTAGAAAAGCACGAGACCAGGCTTTGATTAATTTGGTAGTTGAAATGAAACGGCATAATCCATCTTTTGGCTATGCTGTTTGCGCTGAAATTAACGCCTGATCTGATGTCAGGATTACAGCGACGGCGATCACTTTTGGCTTGTACATTATTTCTCCAGACACTGGTAACTAAACAGCTTTCGCAGCTCAGATTGGAAAGTAGATAGAAATTGACGATGTAATCTCGTTATGTGCACCCAATACGAATAATGGTTTACGTGAGCCGGGCAATTATCCTGCTTTTATCGCGGCTTGGCCTGCGGGTAGGCGACATGGTAAATATGCGACGCGATGATATTTAACAATGGGATTTGGTTCATGGACTGGGATGCTCTTCTTTAAACTGCCTTTGCCTCTTAGCTTTCAGTAAGCAGTAATGTGGAGGAATGAAACAGCTGTTCGAATTGTACTGTTTTCTTTACAAGCCCCTGCTCGTAAACATAACGCATCGCCACCTCTAGCTCATTGCGATTAGCCTCAATCCCGTATGCCCAGAAGTTGTTCCCCATAAGCCTACGAGTATCTTCAAATTCCTGAGTTACCCAAGGCAGTGTGATCTTTAAAGAAGTCGTAGTTTCCAGATTATCGTAAGCCTTCTGTTTGGCCTGGCTGTACATATCGAAAACCGCAACTGGCAACTGTGGATTGGCTACAATTACATCTGAACGAATCGCAATAGCATGCATGATCGGAAATAGTTTTGTCTTTTGGTAATAATCCTGTTCTGCTGCCCTAACATCGGGGAACAATTGCCTCACCTTCGGGTTGCCATCCAGATAGGCGCGGGGAGTTATCGCGGTTATCAAGGCATCACAGCCGCCGGAAAGTAATAGATCAGATTCGTCGATACCGGGGGGGCCTTTTACCAGAGGGAAATCGTCAGCAAGATAGTGCCTATCCAACTCTGGGTTAAGCTTGGCACCATCTGAGCTTTCTGTGGTTTCAATCCACTCCATGTCATCAGCCTTTACGCCATATTCATCAAGCAAAAAACCGCGAATCCATGTGTTTGAACTAAACCCGTAGCCAGGAGTACCGACTCTTCTACCTCGCAGGTCTTCAGGTTTTTCAATTCCCGAATCGACATGCACGAAAATATTGCGATGCCTGAATGTACGTGAAATAAAAACGGGAATGAGTGTGTATGTACGAAAATCGTCGTTAACATACCTTCTAATATAGGGTAACAATCCTATTTCGGTGACATCACATTTAGGATCAGGGCCAAACGCAGAACGGCTGAGGCTGTATATATCTTCGACATCAAAGCTAATGTCTGTATCCGCGATGCCTACCTGCGCGTCCATGATGGCTCGCACGCGATCATAATCGTATCCGGCTACTGTAAGTTGATGTTTCGCCTTTTCTGTCGCACTCGCAACTTGAGCTACCCCTCTGCTCGAAATCCCCAACGCACCAATAACAGTGGTGGTGGCAGCAGTTCTTATCAGCGACCGCCGACTGATTTCGTGGTCTTTCATTTCTAAACTCCTTTCGTTTACGAGAGGTATGAGAAGGGGGGCCGTCCATGCCACCTGGTTTCACGTTTGAACTGCAACACTAACCTACCCAAGGTCGGCTATGGGCATCATGGTTCGATCAATCGTGATGTAAATCAGAAGGTTTGATGTCGATGAACGCTATCCAGACACTGACCATTCTCTACCGAAAAACTGTCATTCAAACTTTTTAATGCTAAAAAATCCCAATTAGAATACTTTTGAAATTCGGGATAAATGCAGTTTAGGATTACTATCCTACCTCTTCGCCTCATTTCAGATCCAAATTTGAACAGTCTGCATCACATTCTGAATGAAGTGTTCCTGTCGTTCGACGCTCTCTTCTCGCAAAATCATTTGTGTTAGAAAAATCGCCAATCCTAGAAATACAAGTCCCCTCTCACGCATTTTCTCATCGTTCACCGCGTCTGGATCCCCTGTCAAAACTTGACACAATCCGCTAACGGCTTCCTCTTCAAATCGTAGGTATTGAGTTCTGAATGGATCTCCGAAGTAAGCATTCCACATGACCCAGATCTTGAAGTATTGCACGTTTGTGGGCACCGAGCTGATCAAGTGCTGCCCGCTTTGTAACATTCGATCTTCAAATGTGGGTCCACTTGTAAACGGAAGAATGGTCTCGTCTATGATGAATTTCTGGGTCGCCTCTAGTACCGCTGAGACCAGGTCGTTGCGGGTCTTAAAGTAGGCATGAACTGTTGGGATAGCGACCCCTGCCGCGCGTGCAACGTCGCCATGGCGCGCTCCGTCGATGCCTTTCTCTGCAAAGACATCAATCGCCACTTTTAGTAGCTGCCGATAGCGCTCCTCCGGCACCATTTGCACCGCCCGCCGACGCTCATCGTTTTCGTCAAGTACTACCTTCAAGTTCAAACCTCACAATAGACACCCTATTCTAATGTAATTATACTCAATGAGTATATACTCATTGACTATTCAGTCATTATTCTTGAATATGGCGTCATTGAGGTAGTTCTGAGGGAGGAACTCAAGATGAACGAACACCTTATTCCGCAAGGTTTGTATTTGATTCTGATGAGCGGGGCGACTGTCGTTTCGTTCCGCTATTTCCGCGACCTGGGAGATATCACGCAGGCTTTTCTCACAGTCACTCGCGAAAATATGGTATTTGCGATTCGTAATGAAACAACAATCATCGCAGGCAGCGCGATTGCTGTTGGCATGGCGGTTGCTCTGGACTATTTCGCTGGTGCGGGATGGGGCAGCTCAACGCTCCTTTTAGTGATACTTAACGTCTTCTTTTTAGGCTTCCCGCCGTTCTGGTTGCGATGCGGCCTGCGCAACCAACAATCGACCGCAACCTTCTATTCGATCGAAGAAGCAAAAAATTATGTTCGACCAACGGACAGCGTCATTGTGCTAGAAAACAACGGCAAGGCACGCGCACACCCGGACTACCACATTAAGCGGCCTCATCTGGCAGGCACCCCTGAGGGTCTTGGTGGGGAGAACATCATCATGACGTATTGCACCCTTACCAATCTTGGCTTGGGCTACAAGCCGGAGATAGATGGAAAATCTCAAGACCTGACCGTAATAGCTCAACACGGTAACAATCTTATTATGAGAGATACCGAAAAGGGCGAGCCCATCCAACAAATGTACGGAGCCCGCGAATGCGATGGTCCCACGTCGAAGCACGCGATGCAGCAATGGCCGACCTTTCGCATGAGTTTTCGCGGATTTCAAAAAGCCTATCCAGATGGCACAGTGTTCTTAAACAAAATCACGCCATTTCGCAAAAACCCTTTCGTGTTCCTGTTCGATCATCTTATTGAAGTGGTGTTTTTGTGGGCGACAGTTCCACATCGTACCAACAACTCACTGATGTTTGAAACCATGGATGTTGAAGATGATCGCCTAATGATGAAGGAGCTTGTGTGGGGATTTAACGTGGGAGAGGACTCTGTTGCTTACACTGAAGACTATGTACGCGAACAAGGTGGATTGATAAATACACAAGTCGGTGGACGCAATATCGTTGTCGCATGGGATGATCAGCGCGAAAGTCTAGGAATCTATTACAACGATACAGGCGCGCCAATATCAAACATCAACTTCTGGGGTGAAACAGGCACCAGTAAGATAGAGAGGGTGGAAACAGTCAAGGCAGGATCGTATTGGTGCGTATGGGTAAACTACTTTCCAAAGACCGACATCAATCGCGAGGCGCAAATCGCGCTCGCAAAAGCGAGTTAAGGAATCCTACGATGCGCTACGTTCTTGCTTGCCTGGTTCTCGTGTTGTTCGTTCCAACCCATCTGACGCTTGCCGCTACGCACTCAGAAACCCCGATTCGACACGATGCAGAACACTCCGTGTTGCTACCTCAAAACGCCGCAGTTTGGGTGAAGGACGACGCGGCAGTCGAGTCCAAACTAAAACAAGTTCGTGAAAGCAACGGCGGCAAACGTCCAAACATTGTCTTCATCCTAATAGATGACATGGGGTTTGGGACAATGGGTTCCAAGCAAATGAACTACGTCAACGGCTACGCAACGCCAAACATCAATAAACTGGCCGAACAAGGTCTGTCACTGATGCGAATGTATTCCGAGCCCTCCTGCACGCCCACCAGAGCCGCGTTTTCAACCGGACGTTATGCTGTTCGCACGGGCATGAATGAAGCGAAGGCGGATCTTGCCGGTGAGGGTTTATCAGAGGATGAGGTTACGATTGCGGAAGTACTGTCGGCAAGCGGTTACAACACCGTGCACATCGGTAAATGGCATTTAGGCGACATTGAACAAGCCTGGCCACACAATCAAGGGTTCGACTACGCTGAGTTTCCGGTCCACCAACAAGGCCAGTTGGCCATTATGCACGAAGACGCAGAAGACGCTGGTATCATACGCAGCCGTAGCAAAAAGTCGCACAGCGATCAGTTTATTCTCGATTACACCTTCCGACCCAATCCAGCGCACCTGGTTACCGCGTTAGTGGCGAAGAAAGGTGAGCAAGCTGAAGAAGTTCACATTAAAACGGGTGAAGCCTGGTCCGAAAAGAAGTACCGAGAAATGAATCTTCGTTACCAAGACCACACCATCGAGCAGTTACGACGCCTGGCGAAAGAGGACGAGCCCTTCTTTCTACAGTACTGGCCGCTTTATCCATTGACCTTCGTCCGATCAGGTATTTCGCAAGCGACCAGCCGTAATGGCGGCACGATGGCGGAGAGCATGCAAGAGGTCGACCGTTGGATCGGCGACATATCGCAAGAGCTACGCAATCTTGGGATTGCCGAAAACACGCTCGTGGTGCTAATGGGGGACAATGGTCCGTTCATGCAGTTTCTGTCAACAACCGGGCAATCAGACCGTATTTATCGAGGCGGAAAGGCAAACCATCTCGAAGGTGGTGTTCGAGTTGATGCTTTCGCATGGTGGCCAGGCGTCATAAAGGCAGGCACCACGGCCGGTGATCTCATTCACGTAAGCGATCTGTTTACTAGCTTTGCGCGTATCGCACAGGCCACTGACCATATTCCGCGTGATCGAATCATCGACGGAGTAGATCAAGCCCCCGTCTTTCTGCTGGGTGAAAATCACGGTCGGCGCGACTACGTCTTCATCTATGAAGGCCCCGTGCTGAAGTCCGTCGTGAAGGAGCACTACAAATTGCACGTTCCTGCACCTGGTCAAAATCCAATCGCCGCCCCGATTTTCGATTTGCTGCGTGATCCTCGCGAGGAACGCGGCCTACATTCCGCAAATTCGGCTCGCTATGGCGTATGGACTGCCGCCAAATTCGTGGAGATGCTGCAACGACATATGGTCATGAAGATGAAGTACCCTGATCGCCCCAGCGTTCGCAGCAAACCATACACAGGCATCACGAACTTGCGACCAGAGACCGTCTCACTCAGAGACACGTTTATGTCCAAGAACGCCATCCTCCTACAACCTAGGAAATGACCCATGACTGAATACGATGCAATTATCGTTGGCGCCCGCTGCGGTGGGGCGCCATTAGCGATGCTTTTGGCGCGAGCCGGTCACAAAGTATTGCTCGTAGATCGGATGGCATTCGGTACTGACATCATGTCAACCCACTTTGTTAAGCGGTCCGGCGCTAGCCTTCTCGAACAGTGGGGTCTACTCGATGCAGTAAAAGAGGCCGGTACGCCCGCCATAGAAACGCTGAAATTCTACATCGACGACACTAAGCTTGAGGGTACTGCACCAGCGCATGAGGGCGTAGCAACGGATTTCACGCCGCGTCGTTTCTACCTGGACAAAATTCTCGTGGATGCGGCGATCAGCGCAGGCGTTGAAGCTAGGGAACAGTTCACAGTGTCCGAGCTCTTGTATGAGAACGACCGTGTCGTCGGCATTAAGGGACGAACCAAGGGCGGCGATTCAGTAACAGAACGCGCCAAAGTCGTTATTGGCGCAGATGGTGTGCGTTCGTTTGTCGCAAAGTCGGTAGAGGCCGTACACTATGTCGATGCAGGGATTCATACCTGTGGTCACTATGCTTACTATAGTGGTATGCGAGAATCAGACAGTACAGCATCACTTCACGTATTGACCGACCAACGACGTTTTTACATTACGTTTCCAACCAACGATGACCTGGACATGTTGTTTTTATTCTGGCCAACGCAATTAGCGCAGCAAGTCAGGGCAAATTTGGATGGCGCGTTTGCAGAAAGCTTGAAACTGGTCCCTGAACTCGAATCGCGAGTACAATCTGCGACACGCGAAACACGAATCTCAGGTACTCATCTGCTACCCAATTTTTTCCGTCGAGCACACGGACCAGGATGGGCGCTCGTTGGCGACGCAGCACTCCACCGAGACCCCATTACGGCTCAAGGGATAACTAACGCATTTACCCACGCGGCCATTCTGGCAGAAGAGTTGGATGCAGCATTTTGTGGGCAAACCACTGTGGACCAAGCAACAGCAGCATACGACCAGCGCCAGTATGACAAACTTAAACCGATGTTTGACTACACCGTACATCTGGCGATGTTGCAAAAACTACCAGAAGAGATGCAACAAATGCTGCCAATGGTGGCTAGCGACCCTAACGCTACCAGCGCCTTTATTGGTGCATTTATGGGTAGTATGCCTCTCGATCAAGTTTTTCCACCCAGCCTGCTCGAGCGCTTTGCAGCAGATGTCGAGCGGGGACAACAGGAGCAAAGTTATGTCGCTTAATGAACAAGAGATTGCCAAGAAAGTACAATGGCTGGTCGACATCGAAGAAATCAAACAGCTCAAAGCCCGCTACGCGGCAGCCTGCGATGACGACTACAACACTGAAAAACTTGCTGCGTTGTTTACGGAAGATGCTGTGTGGGATGGAGGCATGATGGGTTACGCGGAAACTCGAGACGGCATCTGCGATTTTTTTGTCAACGCATCGACGCTTGTGGGTTTTGCCGTTCACGGCATTAGTAATCCAATCATCGAGATCGACGGTGACCGCGCGAAAGGACACTGGTATCTAGATCAACCCATGGCTATGAAGGGTGGCGAGGCGTGTTACTGGTACTGTGCGCAGTACCACGATGAATACGTACGCACCGATGAAGGCTGGAAATTCCAACAAGTGAAATTAACGGCGCGCGCATTTACGCCTTACGAAGTTGGGTTTGGCAAACAACTACTTGCCGACCTTCCGGTCTGACCCCGACTGTTATGGATATTCATTTCAAATCGTTAGCCGAAATCTCACGCCAGATCCGAGCCAGAGATATCTCACCCGTTGAACTGACTGAGGTCATGCTTTCGCGCATCGAGACCTTAGATCCTCAATACCACGCATATTCACGCGTTTGCACTGAACAGGCGCGTCAAGACGCGCTTGCCGCAGAAAAAGCGATAATGTCAGGCAATCATATTGGTCCTTTGCACGGCGTACCGGTTGCAGTCAAAGATCTGTTTCAGACTAGCGGTATTGCCACATCCTGCGGTTCGATCGTGATGAAAGATCGGATACCCACCGAGGATGCAACCGCAGTAACCAAACTGAAACAAGCGGGTGCCGTCATTTTGGGCAAGCTAAACATGACCGAATTTGCCCTTTCTGGTTACCATCCCGAGTTACCTGTACCTGTTAATCCATGGGGGCAAGATCGCTGGTCGGGTGTGTCATCTAGCGGCTCCGCTGTCGCGACCGCCACGGGCATGGCGTTCGGGACGCTAGGCAGTGATACCGGAGGTTCTATCCGTTTCCCAGCCGCAGTAAATGGCGTCGTTGGTATTAAGCCCACTTTTGGTCGAGTCAGTAAATACGGGGCATTTCCACTTGCCTACACGCTGGACCATGTTGGTCCAATCGCTCGCACCACTGAAGACGCCGCCATTCTGTTACAGGCGATCGCTGGCTATGACGCCAATGATCCGTTTTCCATTCGAGTACCTGTTGCAGACTATTGCGAGGACCTGAATAGCGGTATCCGAAGCCTGCGCATTGGTATCGACGAAGCCTATTGCGCAACTGATGCGCACCCCGAAGTAACGGAAGCTGTGTTGTCCGCGGCTCGCACTTTCGAGGGACTAGGTGCACAGCTTGTCCCTGTAAACATGCTTGGTGTTCTCGAAGTCTGTCCTTTCTGGGGTGCGGTTGTAGCTGCCGAGGCGGCCGTTGCACACCAAGGCCTGTTCCCGGAACAGGCCGACCAGTATGGACCTGTCTTTCGTTCCGCTCTGGAGGCCGCACCGCATATCAGCGCTAGTGACTACGCTCAGGCTCGTCTCGCTGCCACCAACACCAAGGCAACGTTTGAGAACCTACTCGACCAAGTTGATGTGTTGCTTTGTCCAGGTGCACCGTTACCCGCGATGCCGCTAGAGCAATTTCCCCCTACGCAAGTTTTGCCACCTGAAGCCGTAGCCTCCTTTGTTGGTTTCACGGCGCCAATGAATTTCTCAGGCCATCCGACGATTTCGATACCGTGCGGTTCGAGCTCTGACAATCTACCTTTGGGATTACAGTTGGTAGGAAACTACAACGCTGAAGCCAAATTAATCACCGCGGCACATACTTTTGAACAAGCGACAGATTGGCACAGGCGCAAACCGCCCGCTAATTCATAACCGGAGACTACCAATATATGGCTGAGCCCAATCTTATCGAACGTACTCAGGTGTTTTACGAACTTTTGTTGAGCGACTTTGCGACGGTACAATCTGATTACCTTGCAACCAACTTCACCTGGGAAAATCCACTACCTGACAATATCCCCTTTGGCGGGACGTATCAGGGTGCCGATGGGTTGTTGCGTTATCTCACCGAGATCAATGCGGCTATCGAAATGAGCCCATTGCACTTTACTGACCTAATCGCAAACGAATCTGTTGTGGCTGCCGTGGGTGTGGAGGAGGACACGCTTGTTCGGAGCACGGGCAGACGTTATACGATGCCGTTTGTACATGTCGTCCGTTTCGAAACGGACGGAAGAATTTCCCATGTCCGAGAATACAACGATACCCGTGAAATGGTCGCCGCGTTTAACGTTTGATTGACGTTGGATGCAACAGGCACTTTCGGCGGTACTGCCAACAGCGGCCATTGCAGCGAAGTCGGGTCCTGCAACCGATCGCATAATCT
>JAPYTQ010000090.1:0-9195 GCA_029941905.1 Pseudomonadales bacterium
CATGTAGTGACCACTATTCATGGACATGTAGTGACCACTATTCATGGACATGTAGTGACCACTATTCATGGACATAGCTTCCAGGTGCAGCCAATCCCGCCGGGTGTTTTTCACTCCCCTGCTCAACGGGCGCATCTACTTCTCCCTTGGACCTGGAGGTCAACCACCCAGACCAGTAGGGCCACCAGGAACCTGGATGTTCTTCTGCGTCCTCCAACCATTCCCTGGGTGTATCAGGTAAATCTGAATTAAGAAAATAGGTACGTTTCGATGAGGTTGGCGGATTCAGAAGACTCTGGATGTGTCCGGCAGTTGACAGCAAATAGGTTATATCGCCACCGAATAATTTAGTGGACCGGTAGCAAGCCTGCCAGGGCGTTATATGGTCCGTCGTGCCACCGGTGATCAACACATCACAGTCGACTTTCTTCATATCGATGGGTACCCCTTTGATTTCCAACATTCCCTGTTTGCACAGGGGGTTGTCACGGAATATGTTCAGGAAGTCACTGTGCAACCTCGCCGGTAACCGGGTTGTGTCATTGTTCCAGAAAAGAATATCGAACACCGGTGGCTTGTCACCATGAAGGTAGTTACTGACATGATAGTTCCAGATCAGGTCATTGGGTCGCATCCAGTTAAAAACCCGGGCGGTTTCTTCACCGTCCAGTATTCCCTTGGCAGCAGATCGTTTTCGCGCACCTTCAATAGCATCCTCCGTGGCGAACAGCCCGAGTACAGAATCATCACCATGGGTTTCCAGCACATTGACCATCAGGTTCAGAGAATTAACCCTCGACAGAGTATCGACTCCTGCAAAGTAGCCCAGGGCAGCAGAGAAAGTGATTCCACCGGCACAGGCACCCACGCCATTGATTGCATCCTGGCCAGTCACTTCGAGACAGGCATCAATGGCCTGGTCAATTGAATCGATATAGTCTTCGAGTCCCCAGTCACGATGCTCCGGGGTCGGATTTCGCCAGGATACAATGAACACCTGGAATCCTTCCTTGAGCAGGTATCGAACAAAACTGTTGTGTTCCGAAAGATCATACAGATAGAACTTATTGATCTGCGGAGGCACAATGAAGACAGGTCTCGCCTTAACCTTCTGGTGCACAGGTTTATATTGGATGAGTTCAAGAATCGGTGTCGTGAAAACGACTACCCCTTCGGTCGTAGCGACGTTGCCACCTACCGTAAAAGCGCTCTTGTCAACCTGGGAAGGCATTCCACCGTTGTCTTGCAAATCACCGATGAAATTTTTTAGCCCGGTAAACAAACTCTGCCCACCCGACTGATAAGCCTTGCGTAATGCCGATGGGTTCCCCAGCAGAAAATTGGTGGGTGCCATGGTATCGATGTATAGCTGCACGAGAAACCTTGCCCGTCCTCGATCTGTCTCTTCCAGATCCAGCGCCTCGACCCATTCAAGCATTCGGTTCTGCCAGGCCAGCCAGCCTTTCACCAGGTTGCTGTAACCACGATTTTCCTCAAAAGACTTGTCACTAAATCTTCTATCCCTGGGCGCAGGTACGAGATCGGACTGGTTCAAGCCAATTTCAATCCAGTCACGCCACAATTTAGTGGATTGCTCGGCGAAGATAGCGGGTTGCAGCAAGCCTTGCCTCAGGATTGTTCTTCCCGCGGCAAGTACATCTGACATGGACAGCCCGATGACAGGATTAAGTGTCATGACATCATCGAATACCTTTGCACTGTTGTCGTTTTCCATCACAGTCTCCCTTTCCGCAAATTAAGTAAGCATACTGCATACCCCATCCCTTGTTAACGACTGGAAAACACCCTTGAAGATCACGGGTTAATTGCGCAAACTGACCAGCCATCAAAGGAAACAAAAGGTGACCCCATCCAGGAACCGTTAGCTGGTATTACCATATTGGAAATGACCATTGCCTTGCAAGGTCCGGCAGCGGGTCTCTACCTGCGCGACATGGGTGCAGAGGTCATCAAAGTAGAACCGCCCATCGGAGATTCGGCGCGCCATCATCGTGGTGCAAATAATTCAACACCACCGGAAGCCCTGACACCTGCATTTATTGCCGCAAACCGGGGCAAAAAATCAGTCTGCGTTGACGTCCATACACCCACCGGCAGGGAGGTGGTCAAGCGACTGCTTGACCGGGCGGATGTGTTCCTCACCAACTACAGGGAAGAGTTCCTGAAGAGTATGGGCCTGGATTACGACACGTTGCACAGCCAGTATCCACAACTCGTCTATGCACAGGTCAATGGCTTCGGACCGGAGGGCAAGGACCGCGACAAACCTATGCTCGATGGTGCAGCCCAGGCCCGAGGCGGCATTATGAGTTTGAGTGGGCCTCCCGGGCAACCACCATCCCCGCCCGGTGCCGCCATCGCCGATCTGGGCGGCGCCATGCAACTGGCGCTTGGTGTGATGACCGGCCTGTTTGCAAGATCACAACATGGTGTCGGGCAGAAAGTATCAACCTCTTCGCTGGGCGCACAGTTGTGGCTACAACAGTGGGAATTGCAGCAGAGTATTATCGCAGACCAGCCGTTGCGTGCTGAAGGCGCACATCTGGCGAATATTCAAGGCCCCTATGGGGTGTATGAGACCAGCGATGGCGGCGCATTCATGCTGGCCGTCGCCATGGACGAAGAGTCCTGGGATGCCTTGTGCATCTTCGCTGAAGCGTATGAAATTATCGGTGATCCGGACTGGAACACACAGGGCAAAAGAATGGGCTCATCGGGTAAAGGGCGGCAACCCGATGAAATCAGAGCGATACTAAGGCGTGGGTTCCTGACCAAAACCACCGCAGAGTGGGTTGAATTCATGTACGACCAGCCAGACATCATTATGGAGCGAGTCCGCGGGCTCGAAGATGTCATCACCGACGAACAGAATATCGCCAACGAGTACATTGTACCGATGACCATGCCGATCATTGGTGAGACAAAGGTTGTTGGCAATCTCGTTCGCATGAGTGAGACACCGGGTAGTGTCAAGGGTCCTGCACCGGAATTGGGAGCGCAGAATTTCGAGGTGCTTAGTATGCTCGGCTTTTCCGAAGAGGAAATTGAAGCCGTGGCCGAGCAAACCGAGACTGTCCGGGCAGAGTTTGCGCTGGCGATGGAGCAGATGGACGGTTAAAATCCGTTAGCGATTCGTACCAGCTTGTAGTCTAATTTTCCTGTCCTCCTACTCACAGTGGTGGTAGATTATTCTGCCGCTATCGCTCTTCGCCTTTCTGATTCTGTCAGATGTTGCCTCATCCGATCCGATTGCGTTTAGTGCAGCAATCGATTACGAGAACCTCGCTGCACGGTACGAGTCGATACCGCCAGAAGTGCTCTCCCTCCCCTCGCCTTTTATGCAGCTTCGCCCTATCGCGGCTGTGCCGCTGACCGCCCTGTCGACGATACCCGTCGCGCCCTGGCGCGGTTGTTCTTGAAAAGAACCAGACTCCTAACCGCGACGGCGCTCCTCGAGTGCACAACGTAAAAATGGACGGCGTGCCGGATTGGGCCGGTTACCTCATTGGAGCCAAGATTGGGGGCGGTTTTAGTTTATTGCCTAAGTCTGATCAGAGATTTAGAGCGGTAAAAAACCGTTATAGCCGGAATCACGTGGGTCGTAAACATCGTGTCGTGTCACCCTCGTTGAAACGTGCATTACTGGGTCGTGACAAGTGCTGCCGAGGTTGCTTCTTTACCAGCCTAGAGGAAAAGGTCTCGAGCCTGGCTATCGGAGCAACGTTGCAGCTGCACTCGTGACCGAATTACTACGAGCCGTAGGTCACCTGGATGACATGATCAGGGCTACCAGCACGATTATTCAAGCTTCATGAAGGGATCGTTGTTGATCAGACCCTTAAACGAATCACGATGCATGTGGGTTGTAACGAAACGTGTGATGTTCGGATGACTCGATTCCGGCAAAGCTTCCCCTGAATACATCATCTGGATGAACTGGCAGGTGACCGCAATGTCCGCAATGCTGAATGCTTCACCCGACAGGTATGTCTTGTCGCCGATCTCACCTTCCAGGTAATCAAAGATCGGTGGTTGCGCCTCGTTAAGGATCTTCTGGATTACAGCTTCATCTGGTTCCCGTTTCATCATCTTGACCGCAACACGGTTGAAAAAGAGCGCTGCGGTTGCCTTGGGTAGTTCATTGTCTGCCCAATCCTCATACCACAGCGCCCTGCCGAAGTCGCCATGATCCAGCGGGTAGATCGGGTGTTCTGGAAACCGTTTTTCAAGGTAACCGCATATTGCAGATGAATCCGGAATCGACAAGTCACCATCCGTCATCGCCGGAATTTTTCCAAGTGGCGAAATCTTCAGATGCGATTCAGGCGCGGGAAACGGACTGACCGGATTGACATCATGCTCCACCCCCTTCTCGATCAGGCAGACAAGTGTCTTTCGAACAAAGGGTGAGATCGGGGAACCGTGAATTGTGATCATTAAAAATACTCCCATATATAGCACCATGTAGACGAGAGAGTGTACCTCAAAGTCAGGGACCCAAGTTACTCCCTTTATATTTTTCATAACTTCGTTGAACATGAGGTGGGATGAAGGGTGTCATATATTCCCAAACTCCATATGCCAATTGCAGGCGCTTAGCGGCTTGCAACATCTGTTCTTCGCCAACGGACCTAGTGAGTGCTGGAACAGCGTGTTATCACAGAGTTGTAACTGGATTAGTGTTAAATGTCGAAGGCAAAACTCATGCCTCGGTCATTATCTTTCCTCCAAGTTCGTCGCCCTGGCTTGCAGGAAAATACGAAATTCGGCTCCGGGATCACGATTCACCAATTCAATACTCCCACCCGTGGACTTTGTTAACTCGCTGACCAAAGCGAGCCCGATACCTGTGCCGGATTGTGTGCGAGTGAGTTCATTTCCGGATCGATAGAACAACTCAAGAATCTTTTTAGCCTGATCCGATTGAACACCTGATCCATAATCTCGTACAGAAAAGTATGTTAAATCCTTGCTCTGATTGACGCTGACATCGATGCACTTTTCAAATGCTCCACCTTCAACGGCGGTCAGTACGGCGACTATCTCTGCCAGTAGAGTCTGGAATCGCGGCATTGTTATCGCTAGACCACACCAATCAGGTTTGACGGTTGAATTAGAAGTCGTTCCTCCATACCTGACCTGCTTCTCCCCGGGTCTAGCTGTAGCGGGCGTATGGTGGATTTTTAGAGACATAGAACTTGATCTGTCAGTCCTCAACGGCATCGATTCCTTTTTCAAGGGTCAATTCAGTCCCACATCCAAGAATGTATTCGTGTTCCTCAGCACCACTTTTTGCCTCCATCACAGCCATGAGAGTTCCAGGGCATACCCATTCCATACATGCAATGACGTCAGTTAGACATCACTCATCGTCTATCCTACATCCAGCCTAAACCTACCGCTCCACGAGTAAACGAGGTTCCCCTAAATGAACCTTGGAGTCTTTGAAGTGGACTCAGCTTTACTGCAGAATCAGTTGCGATTGCTAAAGTGGCTAAGACTTAGCTGGCTGCCTGATTCTTTTCCAGAAGTATAATTCTCTCATTCAGTTTCTTGCAGACTAGATAATTGGTGTTGGCTGTGGTGCCGAATAACAGGAAGAAAGCACTAGCGAGCAGTGCCGGAGTTGCGAAGATGTCGAGAAAGTAACCGATAGCAATAAAAATTGTCGCTATCACAATGTAAAAATAGCTTATGTTTCTCAGCGAGTTCACGTTAACCAATTCCATATCTTTACCTTTGTTCCAAGCCCAGTTTCGTGAGCTAAACGACAAGGACAAGTGTATCACTAAAATTTCGGGTGCCAATGAGAGAACAATATAGAAACATATCAGAAGCTAACCGTTTCGCCGCGATAGGGGGGTTAGCGGCATCTAGCAGGATCAGCAGATTTCGCTCAGCCCAGACGCTTCGTTTATTCCGAAAGTTCGAGTGGTTTCACCCATGTCTTTCTTTCACGAAGTGATCATTCAGCTTTGATTCAGGTGGAATTCCGTATTCTGTGCCCGTGTTTTGCAATCAAGCCACGCACAAACCAGTTTGAAGGGCGTAATGATGAGAAAGCTACTGATTCTGTCAGCGTTGTTAATGAGCGCTTGCAGCAGCACGACAGTGATTCATTCCTCGGATCCGGACGCCAAGATCTACGTCAACGGAGAATACTTGGGCCGCGGTCGAGCTGTGTATTCCGACCGTAAGGTTGCCTTCTCTAACAATCATGTTGAGATTAGAAAAGAGGGTTGCCAGACAGACAACTACAGCTTCAGCCGAAATGAAGATGCTGACCTGGGCGCAATTGTTGGTGGGATATTCCTGACGGTCCCCTTTCTTTGGGTGACAGAGTATAAACCCCAGCGCGGATACGATTACGAATGCGAGCCCCTGTCGGCTTACTTCATAGAATAGGGCGTTCGGAATGCTGAGCCACGCTGATAAGATCTTACGTCGCCACCAGCTACTTTCAAGGCCTTAATCAGACTGTCTGAAACCAACCCATTGTGGTCATCGCTTGCTTTCATGGGTAGCTTATAACCTGAACTTTACGCGAACGACTGGGTTAAGGTGAACTGAGAAGAGCACACTTGTTTGAGCCACACGTAGTCAGCATAATCCCAATTAGTTTTATCGAAACCTTCAATTGTGGGGTGCAAGTTTGAAGAAGCTTCTTTACGTCGTCGCTGTGGGCTTAGCGGCTATGAACCTGGCTCCGGCTTCGTTTAGTTCGGCGAGTTCGCAAGAGTCAGGGTCTGCGAACGGCCCACCGGCGCGCCTGCTCTCAGCTTTCTTTGGTTTGGACAACGGCCTGTCGTTCGGGGCAAATCGCCTCTGCCTGGGAGCATCCGGGAAGGACGGCATGCCGATCGTGCTGTCTCATACCATAGATCCTAAAACCCTGCAGTCCGAGGACTTTCGGGTTGTCACGCGGTCTGGGCTTGAACGCACACCTTTCTGCCTAACCCTCAGACCGGCTCGCGATGCAGGCGAACTCAGGACCGTGCTCCTCATCGGTGAGTTCGGCGACGCAGTCAACGACCCACCGGTGAAGGTGCTCGTTGTCGACGACCTACTCTCGGATGGCATGACGGGTGATCCGGTGAATTTTCGCGGAACAAAGACGCATGTCACACCGCTCGATGCCGGGCCCTCACTTGTGGTGGCGGAAGTCGTACCGGAGGAAGAATGGTCAATAAAGCGCCGAGGATCCGCTTGCCCGGCTGGCATCCAACAGGTGGTCCGGGCGACCTGGGCTGGTGGCGTGCGGCTGCCGAATGGCGACGAACCCGGCGACACCGAGCGCGTGCTTTATAGCGTGACCGTGGAGCGTCCCGACGGCTCGAACGAAGAGATCGTCCCGACGGCGCTTGCGGATCTGGGGGACCGAGACAACAACCACCTTTTGTGCCTGGATACGTCCGACCCGGCGGTCTTGGTCACCTTCCCGGCCGGTCATCTAGTCGACCCGAATCAAGACTTGAATCCCGACACGCACGTCGCCGTCAACCGTGCTTACAGATACTAACCACTTGGCCGCGGTTGGCCGGTTTCTGAAAGCTGAGATCGAAATGCAATCTTTCCGTAGTTGATATCAATGCGGACATTGGGTGGTTTTTGGTCAATCATTCTCGATTCGACCCACAGCGGATGTTGGTCTAAGACAGACTGATGGGCACTCAGAAGTGTCGGATGCCTAGTCCCAAATCGGCTTCAATAACTCAACCGATCTATTGGCCACTCGCCTTCCCGGCGTTCACCGAACTCCAGTTCATGCTCATCGGAGATATCGGTAAAGGATTGGGGTAGCCGGGGAGTTAAATTTTATAATAACCCCAATGCTTGCCACCGTTTTCTGTCTTTCTCATCCACATCCTCAAGTAACCGCGGGTTACCATCGAGAATCAGGGTTTGGCGGGATTCTGGTTGGTATTTAGGCCACTCCGGCAATCCGGCCCCATTTGGATCTCCCATTCTGGCAAACTGAATCACGGTGTTCGACCAGGTCTCAGCAAGTTTACTTACCTTTGGATCGGCCTTGTCGTAGTACGGGATATCTGAATCAGCGAACGAGTTGAAGGTGAAAAAAATTTCAGCGCCATGGGTTGCGCCGAGTTCTGTGCCCAGGGGGGAGTTTTGGACGGGTAGATCAAATCGATAAACCCAACTGCCTGCACCGGTAGTGCTGGCTTGCTCAGCAACTTTCACGGCATTCATACGAAACATTTCGTTCCAGATGCGTTCATAATGCTCCCGGCTGCTGTCATCGGGATAGGCACTTTTTAGTGCCTCAATGTATGCATCAGACCCTTTCCCAGCGGTGATTAAGTCCGCGATAAACGGGCCCGCCATGTCATAGGCAAATCTGGGCGTGAGGAAACTTAGCAAGGTACCTTCATCTTTATTACTTCCTACGATGATAGGCACACCCTCGCTACCCCGGTCTGCTATCGCTTGCAGACTGGATCTTGTTACAACCGTACCATCAACAATACCGCCAAACTGGGCCTGGATGTTTCCCTGGCTCTCGATGATTTCTTGTGCGGTCATTGAGCGCAAGGTCACGAGTAATTGATCGGTGGTGACATCTAGTTGATCCGCAAGTGATTCTCGCAGATCAGGTGGTGGTGCATGAACCGGTGCACCACTATGAATAATCGCTTTGTGGTACAAACCATCAGCACTCGGTGCTGCGATCAAAGAGGCAACCGACGTACCTCCCGAGGATTCGCCGAAAATAGTGACATTGTCTGCATCGCCACCATAATCGCCGATGTTGTCGTGCACCCATTTAAGGGCAAGGATCTGGTCACGTATGCCGTTGGATGCGGACCCAGCATAAGCTTTGTCGAAACCGGAAAGATCCAGGAAGCCCAATATGCCTAGACGGTAGTTGATACTCACAACAACAACATCGCCCTGGCTAGAAAGCTGAGTACCCACATAACCATTGCCCGTTCCCGTTAAAAAGGAGCCACCATGAATCCAAACCAGAACAGGGCGCTTGTTACCTTCCACCAATGGCGTGAAGATGTTTAAAAACAGACTATCTTCAGACATTTCAAAGGAGTTCGGTTCCCTGCTGATAGGGGCGCCATCGGCTTGCATGGCTCTGTTTGGAAAGCGTGTGTAGTGGCATAGTTAATTTGGCCACCTAACTAGAGGTGATATTATCATCTCGAG
>JAPYTQ010000091.1:0-9113 GCA_029941905.1 Pseudomonadales bacterium
TGGTTTGAAATTTCTATCCGCCGTGACGAAACCAGAAACGCTTGAAGACCTGATGGATGGGATCGGTCCTCCACCTGGGAAACGAGACCTAAAATCCTCTGATGAAAACCTGATCGCTGATAATGAGAACCCATATCGTTAACCAGGGTGCGTCGAATAGCATAGTGAGTAGTTTGATTTCCGAGCTTACTATTTCTTGAAAAAATCGATGACCGTAGCGATAACATAGCTTTGTTGTTCTTCGCTAAGATGAGGTCCTATGGGCAGGCTGAGTAGTTCAGCTGCACTTAACTCTGTGACGGGAAGCGAAAAGTTATCCAACCTCTCACTTTGGTAGGCTTCCGATAGGTGGGGTGGAACGGGGTAGTGGATCATCGTACCAATACCCGACTGACTTAGAACCTCTTGCAGTTTATCTCTGCGCTCTGTCCGAATCGGAAACTGATGCCAGACCGATTGACTTCCCTGCGGTTCGAAGAACATCTTAAGGTTCGAAATTGCTTCAAAGGACTCAACATATCGACGCGCTATTTTTGATCGACGTTCATTCCACTCGTCGAGCCAATCAAGCTTCACCCTTAGTACCGCCGCCTGAACCGAGTCCAAACGCGAGTTGGCGCCTTTAACATCATTACTATATTTCTGTTTCGAACCGTAGTTTCTTAGCAATCGTAATTTATCTGCCACGTCTGCGTCGGAGGTAACTACGGCCCCACCATCTCCTAGTGCTCCAAGGTTTTTCCCCGGGTAGAAACTATAACAACCGACATCCGATGTACTACCAACCGAAATGCCTTGCCATTTCGCACCGTGGGCTTGCGCGCAGTCCTCTATTACCTTCAAACCATGTTCGTCTGCCAGGACTTTAGTTCGGACCACATCCATCGGATGCCCATACAAATGGACCGGTATTATTGCGCAGGTTTTGTCTGAAATGAGCTTTTCAACGATATCCAGGTTTAGATTACAACCGTTCTCATCAGGATCCACAGGGACGCAGGTCGCCCCAACAGCTGAAACCGCGAGCCAGGTGGCAATATAAGTGTTCGCCGGGACGATCACTTCGTCGCCCGACCCAATTCCAAGCGCCGTTAGACCAAGCACTAGTGCATCCAATCCGTTCCCGACACCGACGCAATGGTCGGCACCGCTGTAACTGGCAAAAACCTTTTCGAATTGTTCGACTTCCTCGCCCAGGATGTACCAGCCGGATTCGAGAACCCGCATCACCGCTGTATCTATTGGATCTTTTAGCTCCCGATAGGCCGCTTGAACGTCAAGGAAGGGGACATTCATCGATCAGCGTGCACTGCTTCCAGAAACTCATCGTAGTCTCGATGGTAGGCATCGGCAGAATACCGCTCAGATGCTAATACAAGGCAAACAGCACCAGACGAAAAATTGTCAATAAATCGCCAACACATCGGTGGCATATGCAGACCGTAATAGGATCGGTTGAGTTGAAACGTTTCCTTCATTTCTCCGTTGTCGACATGTATGTCAAAACTTCCGGATATCGCGACAATAAATGTGTGGCAGGTTTTTAGAGCATGACTAGCTCGACTTTCACCACCGGGCACATCATACAAATAGAAGACTCTCTGTATCGCAAAAGGCACATGGTTCTCGCCCTCAATAAAACTCAAATTTCCCCGCCGATCGGGTATTTTAGGCAATTCGATAATTGAAGATTGCGGTAGCTTCATAGCAACAAACCTTTTAGGTCAACTGGGCAACAGTTACATATCATTCGCATCATAATTCGAAGTCACTAATCGTAAAATTCATCAATGACATAGGGGCTTCGTGCCCGGACCTCATCTAGAATTCTCCAAAGGTATTCACCAAGAATTCCTAGCATAATCATTACGGTGCCGAGCATGAAGACCATCACCACCATCAAAGAACCCCAACCGGGCTGCTCTAGTTCGACGAAGAAAGAGGCAATGAAAATAAACACCCCATACAAAAAAGACGCTATTGAGGCGAGCACGCCAAGCAGTGTCATAAGTCTAATAGGAACATAGGAATATGAAACAAACGAATCTAGAAAGTGTTTAAATTTCTTTGCCAACGTCCAACTTGATTTGCCATGTGCTCTTTCCTGCCGATCATAGTGAATTTCTGCATACTCAAAGCCCAGCATGAACACTGCATTTTGAATTTGAGAGTTCTTCTCTTGCGTGTTAACAAGCTCATCTGCCACCTGGCGGTCAATTAGAAAAACATCAAAGCCTGTTCTCGGGTAATTAGGGATAGCAATCGCGCGGAGTAGCAGGTAGTAAACAGATGCGAGCCACTTAGTCAGCGCGCTATCTTCTCGCTTTCTTCGGATTGCATAAACCGCCTTGAAACCTTTGCGCCAGTGTTCCACCATTTCAACAAGCAGCTCAGGTGGGTCTTGTAAGTCTGACGGCAAAACCGTGACGCAGTCGCCCTTCGACTTCACAAGCCCTGCCAGGAATCCGTTGACCGCACCAAAGTTGCGGGTGAAGCTAATTATCTTGATAAACGGATGGTCTTCTTTGTATCGCCTAAGCAAAGCCAAACTGTCGTCCGGCGACCCGTCAACAACAAAAATAAACTCCAACTCAAAGTCGGGAATCTTATCTCGAAGACCAACGATTCTAGGAAAAGATTCTTTGAGATTCTCTTCACTCATGAATACCGTGACGATAATGCTTAGTAGGGGTTTACGTTCGCTCATACGGGTTCCACCACCATGCCGATGTTGGCGAGTAACTCAGGAGGCAACGCCGGTGAGATTTCATTCAGCGCCTGGATAAGCCTGGCGTCGTAGTCCAACATCATCGAGTTTGGTAGCGCCTTCAAGAAAAACCCGGTCTCTTCAACGACTTTCAACCCGGCAGCCTCTACATCGCATCGCAGGGTCTCATGGGAATAAACCCGCTGATGACCGACGACCAGATCGCGGGGGCTTAATGTATCTAATTCTTCGGCAAGACCCATTTTGACCGCCAGTTGCCGATGCAGCGAATTGCTGTTCGGTGCGATCACCACGATCGAGCCGTTTTCACTCAACCAGGATGCCATGCGTGAAAACAACTCGACCGGATCATCGACATGCTCCAGCACATGCAGCGCGAGAACACAGTCGTAGCGTTGATCAGGCTGATAGGTTTCGAACAGAGTTTCAATGATTTTGATGTTACCCGGCAGCGCTTGTACCGCTGTTTCAATCACCTTCGGAGATCCTTCGAGGATTTCAAAGCCAAATCCTTTTCGTGCCAACGCATCACTAATAATGCCGTCGCCATAACCCAGTTCAAGGATATTTTGTTTGTTGGTGACCTTGTCGAAAATCCACTCCAACGTATATTCCTGACACGCTCCTTCAATAAACTTATCGAGGATATCCGCGCTGTGGTAATCCTCTGCGATACGGTCGAGCTTTTTAACGTATTCTTTTTCGTGATCCATCGGCTCATTCCATAGGCACGGCTATTACTAGCCGCTCATCTCAACGTATTTCAACGCTTGCAAGATCTGATCGTTTAAGGCGCCACCGTTCATACCAAGAGACGGGCCCATCAATGTGATGGGTACGGCTTCGATTAACTGAGTATTGACAGCATTGAGGCGAACGTTGTCTAAGTCTGGAAATACTATCTTATTTTTAAGCTCGACAACGGATGAATCAATAACTATGCACTCTCCTAGCGACAACTGTTCAATAAAGGTTTCAATCTCGACAAGGTATTCTTTGTCGCAAACGAAATCCTCATTCGTCCGACAGACGAGGTCCAGATTGTACTCGACGGTAACAAAGGTCGTTGTTTCATCACCTCGCAGGCGGCTTTGGTTCACGAGCCTGAAAAATTGCCCAGTACTGCTGGCATTAAAAATCACTTCACAGTCGACCTTACCCTTCAACTTGAGGAACACTATGAGGTAAGAGCTTTTTTGAAGAGGTGTCACGTCAATACCCGCTATTTGCGCAAGTAAATGCTGAGGAAGTGAACTGCTCAGATTGGCTGTGCGAAAACTGTCATTTATCACCCAACCGGCTCCCCGGGCCTTTATCTTCGAAAGTTCTGGTATCACTACGCAGTCAGAGGCTTCGATTTCCGCCATCAAACGCTTGGATAGCGACCCAACACCACAAGCAACGGGGTGATGGAATCGCGTCGCTCGGATATTTGACTGTCCAACGAATGTACCGAGCAAAGTTTCAGGATAGAACAACGGCGCCCAGAACAGCCGGTGGTTTCTTGCGTGCAGCCGATCTGACTGAAGATTGGTGGCCCTTGTTACAAGCGGCTCTATCAATGTGCGGTGAATTAGCTCGCCATGGTTATCGATCGACGCCTGCTGATAATCAAGTGCGTCAAATTCCGGTGCATTTGCCTTTCCTCGAGGATGGGATACCTCAATGGCACTACATCGTGCCAACTCATCAAGGATCAACTTTCGCTCAGCATCACTGAACACTTCGGGAACGCCTTTAAGTTCATTGGAAATATAATAGTCGTCTATCAAACCATTATTAGTAGCGACCTGTATCTGATCGACCTCTCTGAGCTCAAAGTGCTCATTCAAGACCTTTTTAACAAACGCAGTGAATTTTCCCGCACTGCCCAGTGAGGAAGAATCGTACCGAGCCAGATCAGACTCCTGATTTTGATAGGAGTCCATTTCCAGCAATGTCATACCAAGGTCAAATTCAAAGCCGAGTACTGAATGGGGTGAAAAATGCCCACCAATCATTCCGGGTGGCGAGGCCAGGGCAACCGACCGCCCTTCTCTCACTAACTCGCGGGCAGTCACCAGCGAGGCGATATTCCCGCCAAGTATAATGTGATCAAACGTGTTCAGTTGGCTATCCTAACGTTCATCACAATCTCGGCACCCATCCCTGGCATATCCTCTCCAAGCAGGTATAAGCCATCAAGCATCGCCTGTGTTATCAGGCCGGAATCCAGTAGCGACTGCATCTGGGCATGAGTAAAAGGCTTAATGAAAAACGTTTCACTGGAGAGGATTTCGAAACCGGCGGAACAGACCAGTTCCTCCAATGTTTTGACACTAAACGTGTGATGCTGCTGAAATCGAACCTGTCTGTCCGAGCGTTCTTCCAGACGATTGATTAAGCCCATCTTTTGAGCCAGCACCCGATGCATCGACTGCGAGTTCGGCACGTTGATATGGATCGCACCCCCTTCCGCCAGGAAGCCACGAGCACACTCGAGCAGTGCTAAAGGGTTTTCCAACTCGTGCAGCAAACTACTAATGACAATAAGGTCAAATTTTTCATCAAAGTCAGTCGCGTACTCTAACTTCAACTCATCATTAACAACACTGACCCCTTTAACTGACGGCTCGGATGCAGCGTCAGCAAATTTCAAAGATGGCTCAAAAATGACCAACGCCTTGAAGGTCTTGAAATAATCGTACAGTGGCACAAGGCCGCAACCGACCTCCAGGATGGTTGATGGACCAAGAAGCTCCAGGGTTTCGACCGTTTTCCGATGGCGATATTTGACTAACTCTGCTTCGAACGGGTTATCGAGGTAATCTCGCTCATATTGATCTATGTTGCGCAATGTAAAACCCTGGAGGCAATACGCCTGCACGATGTTTTAGTCAATATACCAAATATCAATCCGGTAAACATAAAACTCTCAAAGCGAACGCTCCCTCCTCTACGTTTGTTACACTAGCCTGAGAAAAATCGAGGACAACGCAGGACCTAGCGTGCAACTTTCGGCATCCAAATTAGACAGCCCGAATCATTCGACAAGAGATGACGTGCCTCTGTTTTTGGGCAGTCAATACAACAGCCTGTACATAAACGAAGGTTACGACGTTTATCAGTTTAAATACGACAGCCCGATTAGAGATAGTCTCATCGCGTTTTTTGGGATCAAGGACACTGTCATGAATAGTCCTTTTTCTGCGCCATACGGCGGTTTTTGGCCATCAAACGAACCGGTCGAATCTTCTACCTATACCGAGATGGCTGTCGCGTTAGTCAACCATGCTCGCAAAGCTCATCTATCTCGCATACAGATCACCTTGCCTCCTGAGTGTTACACCGGCGCTAATACGGCCACCCAGGCTGCCGCTCTTGTTGGGGCTGGGTTTACGATGGAATTTATTGACACCAACCACAGCCTCAGACTTAACGACATAGGATTCGAGAAAGGTCTGCATCGCGGCGCACGCCGAAGTCTACGGCAGGCGACCTCTGCCGGACTGACGTTCATGCATGCACAAACCGACGGCGAGCAAGGTCGAGCCTATGATGTTATACGGAAGAACCGGCAGCAAAAAGGTCGGCCGCTAAAATTGTCACGTGAAGGCCTAAAGAAGGTTGCAAAAATTACTGATGTGGACTACTTCTTGGTCACTCAGTCAAGCGTCGACGTTGCGGGAGCGATCGTGTACAAAATTTCTTCCAGCGTCGTTCAGGTGATTTATTGGGGGAATGACGTGAGCTACAACTCCCTTAACTCCATTCACTTTCTTGCCATGCATCTGTTTGGTTTCTATCAAGAAAACTACGCACTTTTAGATATTGGACCCTCTAGCTCTCTAGGTGTGATCGACGAGGGCCTCGCCAAATTTAAAGAATCTATTGGCTGTCAGGCGACAGAAAAACCTGCGTTTACGATCGATATTGAAAGCGCTGCGTCCTGAGATGAGGGTAACCAGCACTAAAGATGGCCGAGAGATCACCTCGCCGTCGCTTTCTACCCGGGGCTTCCAAGGAAGGAAATCGACCACATTCCCTCACCTTAGAGCTTGGACTACGTTCGTGATCCGTGATCTCGATAATAGCCACGTTAACCTCAAGTAATGAACAATTATCTTTCTGACCTGTTTAGAAGAGAACAAGACAATTTATTTCTGTTAGCTGCTCTGTTGATGCTCGTCCCTTTCGTCTGGTGGTTTCTACTAGGCTGGTCTCCGGGATTACTCATCGATCAACACGATAACCTCTATTCAGGGATCATTTACAAACAACAGTTCATGAAAGTCGATGCCGATTGGCATCGATTCCTGTACTGGCCGCAGTTGTTGGGTGGCGTGAAAGTACATGACGTCACAGGAAGCCTTCCGCTGGTACAGGCACTAATTTTTCTCGGAGCCGGTATCGTGCTGATCAGCAATCTTTCGATATTGATACTACAAGTGATGTTTGGATACTTTTCTGCAAAGCTCGTGACCGGATTGGCTGCAACAGTTTTGGAGTCAGACGACCGGGCTCCCATTGCAGCGTTGATCTTTGTTGGAATTCTATTCGCTTTCCTGCCAGTCCTAGGAGGCCGCCTGACAATTGGGCACCAGGCCATAATACAGGGGCTGTTTGTGTTCCTGTGCATGACGACGCTTGTGCTAAATGAAATGCAGCAGAAACGGTCTTTGATGACGGTGCTACTCTCGGTGCTCGTTCTAAGCAATGTATTTCAGTACAACGGGTTTCAAACGATGTACTACAGCATATTATTCGGCGGGCCAATTACGCTAGCGTTGATTTTGTCTCAACCTGGTTATTCATTTTTTAAGCGTTGCGGCCTGACAGTATTTCCTATTGCCGTGTTTGCCTGCGCAATCGTTTTTAGTATCCCAAAACTCTACGGCCTACTCGACAACGGGCTTGGCGATGATACTAGCCGAGTCGTAGGTCAATCCGTGATTTACAGCTACACGACGGCAAGCGCTGCGGACTGGCTAACATCAATCCCCTGGAGCCCGGAACTCATTCCTGCGAGTCGGCCAGAAAGCCTTCAATATGAGGTGAACTATCCATTCGGAGCTCTTGCACTATTATTGCTATTACCTCGGATTAACAAGCGCTTGCTGGTGGTCTATGCAGGGGTGATGATCTCACTACTTACCGCACTCATCATCAGCATGAATTTCTCGCCGCTATCCACTCTAATGGCTGACAATATTCCGCTATTGCAATCATTTCGAGTCCCAGCAAGAGCTATCCTGCCAGTCCTCATTTTTATTTCTCTGTTGGGAACCAGCGTTCTTATTGTACTCGGCAGGATGCCAGATCAATGGAAGCAGGGGACGTGGAAAGCACCATTAGCGTGCGGACTATTGCTTGTCTTTGGGCTCACGCTACCAACACTGCTCGCCGACCTGATTCTTTTCCTGCTTGTGCTAGCCTTGTTCATCGCCCGCAAATGGGGCCAGCAACATAGGGAAGTTTACTGGCTCACGCTAGCGCTATTCACCGGTTCGGGTATCAACGCTTTCGAAGCCAGAATTAACCCACCAATTGCCGACCCATTCCCTGAGGAAGTCCTCGCGGAATTTCGCGAGACGATACTGCAGCAAGCTCCAACACTTGCCCAACCACTGAATCGAGTTCACACGGATCTACTATTCGACCAACTCGGCCGGAACACCTTGTTTGCACTTGGCTTCTCCTCAGTCACAGGATACTGGTTTGCACCCAGCAGATATGGAAGGCTGTTTTTCGCGTTGAACGACCGAGAGTATTTACCTTCTGCCAGCGTCTACCATAACCACTCCCAATCTCCCGGTTTCTCTCTGATGAACCAGCTTTACAATGTCACCCACATTATTAACATGGTTGGCGACGATTTAGTTGTCACCCCTTTACAGAATACGCTAGGCAAAGCATGGTTTTCCGAAACCTACGAATGGTCGGAAGGTTTTCACGATCTGGCAAGAAACCTAAAAAGCAAAAACACCGAAGTGTTGCGAAAATCTGCTGTACTCATCTCGAGCGATTCAGCGACGGTACCTCTCGCAGGCCAGACATTAAACTGTAGCGCCGCCAAAGTAGACGAAGTCGTTGATAGGGACATCCCTGTTCCCTTGACTATCAAGGTCACATCGGCAGGAACATGTCTGCTCACAATAGCCATGAACTATACAGACCTACTCCAAGCGACAAATCAGGCAGGTAAACCACTGGTAATGTTGCCGACTTATGGCGCTCTCTCGGGTGTAATCGTGCCAGAGGGCACCTCAACGATAACCGTTGATGCCGTGCCCAAATATTTCTATGGAATTGAACTCTCCTATTTGGTGGCACTAGTGATGCTGATTGCCATTACTTATCTGACTTCTCGGGGCACGATAAGAAAGCCACGCTTATTCGAGTAACA
>JAPYTQ010000092.1:0-9017 GCA_029941905.1 Pseudomonadales bacterium
TGCGCCGATGGTAGTGTGGGGGTTCCCATGTGAGAGTAGGACATTGTCAGGCATTTAATAAGAAATCCTCGCCACGTAGTGGCGGGGATTTTTGTTGGCTTCTACTATTCCACCCTCACACCTCGGCGGCCCCACGGGAACCATGTGAAGTAGGACGAGTCCACTGCGCGTCCAGGTGACACAGAACATCACGCTCACCTCCAATTTCCAGTACAATTACAAACCGTCGCCGACCCTGGATACGAAGTCAGTTTTCATTCCGGGTTTGCGAATGCGCCTGGTATTTTTAGAGAACAAAAATGCGCCAGTCTGTTTTAACAAAGACGTTATCCCCCGCTTGGCTATGCCTGTTGTTGCTTACGCCGTTCTGCAATGCAGAAATCGAAGCCGAGGATCAGCAGAGCCAACCCTCACGTTCTGATTATTCAGTGTCTACGGGTCTCGTCGACTCAGTGCCGGATGTTCGCGAAGAGAAAAGTAAGTTCAAACTCGGTTCTGAGAATCTTGTCGTCGTGCCCGTCCCCGTTTCCAACCCAACCTTTGGCAGCGGGCTGGTTGTGGCAGGAGCATATTACTATCCACAGTCCGAGGAGCAGAAAAAAGCTCAACCGCCGTCGTTCACCGGGGTGGGAGGTGGTTACACAGACAATGAGAGCTACGCTATCGGTGTGATGCAACAGAACTACTGGGATGAGGATCGATGGCGATTTACCGCAGCTGGTGGCTACGGCGACTTTAAACTTGAACTTGTGGATCCCGATCCTTCGCAGGAGGGAAACCTGGCTTATTGGCTGATTAGCGGCTATTTTGCACAGGTCACGCTTTCACGCAGGGTTATGGAAAGTTCGTGGTACCTTGGCGGGCTTGTTCGCTATCTGGATATCTCGCAGGATTTAGACCTCAACCTGGACCTTCCGGATTACAACGTTGAATCACAAATCCAATCTCCTTCACTGGGTCTGACAATCGAGTACGACACCCGTGACAATACGACGAACGCATACAATGGCCTGCGATTCGACAGCAAGATTCTGATCAGTGGTCAGTCTGGCCGAAATGTCTCAAAGTATGAACAATACTATCTGCGACTGCGTGGCTATCATCAACTCGTAAGCCCGCTGGTGGTTGCCTGGGATGTAAACGGTTGCACCAAGTCGGGTGAGATGCCCCTATGGGATACCTGTCGATTGGATCTTCGTGGTTTTCCGGTAACCAGGTACCTGAGCAAGAAATCCTTGTCCGCACAGGTTGAAGCCCGTTGGAACGTCTACAAGCGCTGGGGGTTGGTTGCATTCGCCGGGGGCGGGATCATTGGAAACGATACCACCGAGAAGTTTGATGATGATGTGATTCCAAGCTATGGGGTTGGGTTACGCTTCATGGTCATGAAATCCCAGAGGATCAATATCCGGCTGGACTATGCTCGATCCGATGACAATGACGCCTGGTATCTCGGGGTTACCGAATATTTCTGATCTGTCACTGCCTTTGGATACAGGAAATCATCTCTATTCCAGTCTATCTATGCGTGTTGATTTACAATTTACTGGAGCTTCTACACCGATTCGATTGGCCCATTCAGTATTTACTCGTTACCAGTCACTAACGGAAGACTTGCATCGCTGGCCCATTCACTCATCGAACCATCGTAGACGGCAACATTTTCGTGGCCAATCAGGTTTAGCGCCAGGGCATCGATAGTGGCGGAAATACCGCCACCGCAGTAGGCGATCACCTGCGGTTTTGCGAGCACGCCTTTCTGTGTAAACAAGGTGGCTAAATCATCAGCAGATTTGAAGCAGCCATCATTTAACACTTCATCATAGTAAACGTTCTTGCTGTTTTCGATATGACCTTTTCTGCCGTAGTTCATGTCGGCTTCACCGGAATAAACGCCGGGTGAGAGTGCGTTTATCGTACAGGTTTCAGCATCACTGACGGATGCCAATACTTTGGCTTTATCTGCCCAGCGGTTAGCATCAAATTTTACCTGGAAGTCTCCTTCTGAAATGGGAGTACTGTCAATGGAGACAGACAGCTCTTCGGCTTTCCACTTTGCGAATCCGCCGTCGAGTACGGCAACATTTTCGTGACCGCTGGATTTCAGCATCCACCAGGCCCGGGTGGCCCACATCATGTGACCGGTGCTATAGAAAACTACCCTTGAGCCATTGCTGATCCCGGCTTTGCGAAATGCTGACTGCAGCTGATCAATCGAAGGCAGGGTAAAACCGAAGCCACTGCTGGTATCAGCAAGATCCTTCATCAGGTCAAGAAAATGAGCGCCCGGGATGTGTTCCTTCTGGTAGTCATCCCGTCCAGAAATGGCCTTGTACCCGGGAGGGTTCGGAACCAATGATACAGTGGCGTCGAAGATGGCTACATTTGCATCCCCCTTCACCCGGTTGAGTTCTTCCGTGCTGATCAGGTATTCAGGGTGTTTGTAAGCCATTTGGTTCAATTCTCGTCATTGGTGGGTTCGGTGAGTTTACTGGTAAAACCTTTGAAGATTCTACAGACAAGGGGATTCAGTGAGTCATTTTTATCTGCCAAAGAACTTAGGCTTCCTCTTACCCAAAAAAGCACTGATTCCCTCCGCCTTATCTTCAGTTTGCACCAGCGCTCCCTGGGCGAACTTTTCCATTGCCAATGCTGATTCTTTGCTGCCTTCCATACCCTGGTGGACCATGGCCTTCATAAATTGTGGGACGAAGGGTGCGAACGAAGCAAGGTGCTCTGCCATTTTTTCAATTTCCGTCAGCAGATCCTTGGATTCAACAATCCGGGTTACCAATCCAATCTGAATGGCCCGCTCGGCATCGATGGGGTTTCCCATCAGGAGCATCTCCATTCCCCAACCCCGGCCAACAATTCTTGGTAGTCGTGCCGTTGCACCGCCGCCGGGAATGATCCCGAGTTTTCCCTCGGGGGTCGCGAAACGACTGGATGGCGTACAGACCCGTAAATCACACCCAAGCGCAATTTCCAGGCCGCCGCCCATGCAAATACCATCAATCGCGGCAATGGTGGGCTTGGGTGTATTTTCCAACTGTTGTGCAAGACCCTGAATAATAGGCTCCATCGCTTTTCTGAGATCACGATCGGCCACTTCGTTGAGATCAGATCCTGATGCGAATGCCTTGCCCCCGGCACCGGTAATCGCAATAACACGAATGTCCTCATTGGTTGACGCCAGGTCTACCGCTCGATGCAGCTCCTGCAGGGTGTCAAGGGAAATGGCGTTATGCTTTTCCGGGCGATTGATGGTTATCAGCGCAAGTGGTGGTGACTCCTGGTAGAGAATACAGGTGAAGTCTGGATTGGCCATGATATTTTTTCCGTGCAGGTCAGTCAGCTTGTAAGGCGAGCGAGAATACTGACTGAGCCTTGAATTTTCAACATCGTTAGTCAGTCAGGCTGAACCTGAACGATTATGAATGCAGTCGAATCAGCCCTTCCTGTGCCACGGAGGCGATAAGATCCCCTGACGAATCGAAGATGGTTCCCCGGCTGAATCCCCGGCCGCCCCCTGAAGCCGGACTATCCTGTTGGTACAGCATCCAGTCATCAGTTTTAAAAGGTTTGTGGAACCACATGGCATGATCAAGGCTCGCAACCTGAAACTTGTCATTGCCCCAGCCAACCGCGTGGGGTCGGTAGCTCGTATCGATCAATGTCATATCAGATGCGTAGGCCAGTAAACACTGATTCAGTCGAACGTTATCCGGCATTGTATCGACGGTCTTGATCCAGACATGTTGTTCCGGTTTCATGGGCTCAGGATTAAATTCGTTGATGGGTTCGACGAAACGCATTTCTATCGGGCGAAGTTTTTCTATACGACCCTGAAATTCCTGCGGAATATCCTGCGCGAACTTTTTGTGTAATTCCGTTTCGCTCAGACATTTCTCTGGCCCCGGGACATCGGGTCTGGCTATTTGATGTTCGAGCCCTGATTCGTGCACCTGAAAGGACACCGACATACTGAAAATGGCGCGGCCCTTCTGTATGGCGACAACCCTGCGTGTCGTGAAACTTCTGCCATCTCTAATCCGGTCGACGTCGTAGAGAATTGGAATGGTCGTATCGCCAGGTCGAAGAAAATAGCCATGCAGGGAATGTGCGGTTCGGGATTCATCTTCAACGGTTCTGGAGGCTGCGACGAGCGCCTGTCCGATGACCTGTCCGCCATAGACGCGTTGCCAGCCTTCGTCAGGGCTAATCCCGCGAAACATGTTGACTTCGATTTGTTCCAGATCAAGGAGATCCAACAGGTCTTTGAGTTCAGACTTCATTGTTCCTCGGGTTAGAAATTGGGAAAAGGATTGTCCCTGAAACAGGGTTGTTATGCCAGCGGTGAAACACGCATCTTGCCGCTTTAGTTATGCAGCATTTCAAGTTGCATGGTTTGAACCGTGTTGACAATTTCAGCCAGGGATTCGAGACCGGAAGCACCCATCACCTTGTACTCAAATATTATTCTTGTTTCGGTTTCGCTGGTCGAAGTCTTGTCGACGCGTAAAAACCTGAAACTCATCGCCCCATGGATCGCCATGCCCTGTAGTGGGCCGAGACCACCGATCAATCGAACCTCCTTGCCTGGATTAACGTAGCTGACGATCATATGCAGGGCAGTTCGATCACCGTTCCGTTCACAAAAACAACCGCCTGCTTTCGGTTCAATATAAAGTCACGTGGCTTCACCAAACCAGGTGTGGTCGACGTTCCACCAGGTGCCGATGTCAAGGAACTGCTTGTAGGTGATATCAGGCGAGGCAGGTACAAGCCGTTCGACCTTCAGATAAAAGCTCTGCCCTGAGCTTTCGATCACATCTGATTTCGTCTCGAAATGAGCCAGTGGGAGGATAATAAAGATGGCGACAGCCAGGGATTTCTTCATGGTGAATTTTTCTAGTGGCGGTGTTGCAACACCTGATTCGGAGACACGAAAAAAAGAATGCCTTGCCTGGGACGAAATGCCCAGGCAAGTGACATGCGCTTATCTCGAACCTGGTCAGTTTACGGTCAACGCCGTAACAACCTGATCAATCACGGCTTGTGCCTTTTCCTTCATCTGTTCATCCGATGCATCCTGAATAGGGTGCGCCACAAAAACGCAGCGGGCATCTTTCAAACCTAACGCTTTCGCCTGGGTGTCTGCAGCAACTGCAAACTCTTCTGACGCCACTGTTACTGACGGAATACCCTGAATTTCGAACCATACCGTATCATGCAAACTGCACGTGGTACAGGAGCCTCAGTCGGCTAAGGCTTCAATGAGAAAATCATTGTTAGCCTTGATCTCTGCCCGAAGTTCATCCGGCGCGGGTTTTGTAAACGTGGGTTTTGAATAACGATTGATGGTGACGTTGGGTAATGCCTCGGCCAGCATGGTTTCGAATTTGTCCAGCAACACGTTGCCCCGGGGTTTGGAAATATCGAGCATTGCCAGACGCCCGGTAATTTCCCCCAGGCGAGGTGACAGTTGGCGTTCAACTGGGACCTGCTCATTGGTAGGATCTAAAATGGTAGTCATCTACATCTCCTCTATTTTTCTTGATACAACGATTGAACCGCCCGGGCCGGTTAACCAGCCGTGGAAGGCACCGGAAAATTTTCCTGCATCCGAACCTGCAACAACTATATGGATATTCTCGCCAGACGCAAACTTTGTCAGTTGACGATTTTTCATTTCTTCCGGCATTGCCGCGAATTTATCGGCAGGGATCCCAACGCCGGAATTTTCATCCTGAACCAGGTCGCGAAGTGGCTTCCTGGTCGACTCCATAATGCGATCACGCAACTGCTGTTTACTGTAATGCCCGTCGCGCATCATGGTGTCTACATGTTCGGGGCACACCACCAGCAGGGTGTCCGAGCCCATATAAGCTTTGGGATGGTGATTACTCTCCAGTGACATGGCCATACTGCTGGCGAGTTGAGGTGCATTGAGAGAACCCTGATCGACAATTAAAGTCGGACCGCTGGTCATACAAAACAGGGTAACCACAGAATCCTTTTCATTGAAGCCACGCTCCACATGCAACGGGTCCCAGGGGCTTCGTTCTTCCCATTCAGCGAAACACATGGTGAACTTCATGGGATTGCCCAGGGTTGGCCGTTCCGTGCCGCCGGGTTTTGCACCCCCGATGTTACGGATTGCCAATCGGACAGCTCGCCCCATGGTTGCATTGGCTCGATTACCCTGTCCCAGTGCAGACAGCTTCATGTTCATGCCAATCCGCTCCCGGATCGGGCCATTAATCACCATGACCGGGGACGCACCCATGGTGGTCGCCATGACGCCGTGGATATTAAACTCATCAGTGCAGGCGGCTTCAAGTGCCGCGATAACAACCGGAAAGTACTCGGGTTTACACCCGGCCATCACCGCATTAATGGCCAGTTTTTCGACGGTGGCTTCGCCCATATTGGGTGGTACAGTCGCTACTACTGACTGTGGGTCACGACTTGTGCCGGATAACATTCTAATGACGCGTTCCGGTGTCGGTGGTACCAGGGGCAAACCATCGGAAAAGCCCTGGTCGAACATAAATTCGAATTCGTCATCCGCTGAGGCTATTTCTATCTTACGGGCTCGCAAGGGGCTGTTTTCTGCTTCTGCCCGCAGGCGGTCATTAATGACAGGGTCGACTGAAAGAGACCCGCATCCTGGTCGCCAGTCAGGCAACTGATTCCAGGCGATATCGGGTTTTGCTTCGAAGCGTTCGAGCAATGCCTGCCAGTCTTTTTTTACAAACCCTTCCTGGATTTCAACTTGCCTGCCATCGGTATCGGCCCAGATCAGGGTGGGAACTATTTCGATATCATAGGCGAATGATACTTTTAACTGACTGTCGTCCAGGATGGGAACGCTGAGTCCGAATTCCTTAATGAGTTTTTGATTGCCTGCCGTGGTTTGGCCAACAAGGACAATATTGACGTTGGACTGATGCAGTGCTTCGAGTACCGGCATGGCCGTTTTGCAGGTGTCACAGTCTTCTTTGATGAAACACAGGAGCGTAGGTTGTTCGTTCGGGAAATTCTGATCCTGCCCAAGATTATTCTCCAGGCTGAAGGCAGGAAGCAATGCTTCTACTTCGCTCATGTTCGTTCCCCGACGCAAGAATGTGACACTACACTAGCATACACTACCTTGTGAATTTGGTTTCAAGAATCAGTGACGAGTTTGTTCGTTCAACGCCCTCAAGATTCCCAATATCATCGAGGATTCTGCTCAGGGCTTCGGTCGTCTCGGTTTTCAACACAGCCATCAGATCGTAGTCCCCGCTGATAGCATGGACTGATGTGACCTGCGGAATCCCGTGTAATTCTCGATTGGTTCGTGCGGTAAGTTTCTGGTGAACAGTGATCAGCACATGTGCAGAGATCAGACGTTTCTCGTAGTCTTCTCCGTATTCAATGGTATAGCCCTTGATAATCCCGCTTTGCTCCAGGCGTTTGATCCGGCTTTGAACCGTGGAGCGGGAGATGGAGAGTTCTCTCGCTAATTCAGAAGTCGAGCGGCGGGCATTTTCTCGTAGCAGGCTAATCAACCGTTCATCCAGCGTATTCATCAATATGCTCTATTCATACGTTAATTTGTCTATCTATGTATCATAAATGATAAATATAACTATGCAAATTGATCGAAATTCGGGCTAACCTTTTAAGACCGTCATTTTTTGACTAATCGGGAGATTAGCGGATGAAACGTACAAGGGTTGCGCTGGTCGGTGTCGGAAAGATCGGCACGATGATTTCAGAGCTGTTGTTATCGGAAGATGACTTCGAGCTAACGGTTATTGATGCGGACCAGGGCCAATTGGATAACTTTAAAACACGACCTCGACTGAACAAAATCTGTCTTGATGTGACCGATGAGAGGCGACTGGCAGAGACGCTGTCAGAACACTTTGCCGTATTGAGCGCAACCCCTTTTTTTATGACCGCGCACATTGCCAAAGCAGCAGTGCTGGCGGGCGTGCATTACCTTGACCTGACCGAAGACGTGGCCAGCACCGAGATTGTGAAATCAATATCTGCTAAATCGCCCATGGCGATGATCCCTCAGTGCGGTCTGGCACCAGGGTTCATTTCTATCGTGGCCAATGATATCGCCAGTACGTTTGATGATCTGGATACCATACGCATGTGTGTCGGGGCGCTGCCCCAGTTTCCGTCCAACTCATTGAACTACAACCTGACCTGGAGTACCGACGGCGTGATCAACGAGTATTGTGAACCCTGTGTCGCGTTAGTTAACGGCGAGATGACGTCAATTTCACCGCTGGAACACCTTGAGCATTTTTCGCTCGATGGAATCACCTATGAATCATTTAATACATCCGGCGGGCTTGGAACACTGGCAGAGACCCTGGCAGGTAAAGTAAAAAACCTGTCCTATCAGACCATACGTTATCCAGGTCACCGGGATATTATGAAAACCTTGTTACAGGATCTTCAGTTAAGGCATAGAAGAGATTTACTCAAGGATGTCTTTGAAAATGCACTACCCGCAACCATCCAGGATGTTGTGCTTATCTTCGTCACCGTGAGTGGCCTTAAAAACGGACAGTTGTTTCAGGAGAGCTACGCCAATAAAATCTACGGACAGGATCTGTTTGGCGAGGCTCACAGTGCGATTCAAATTACCACAGCCGCGAGTATTTGTACGGTGCTTGATTTGCTGATTGACGGGACTATTGCCTCCAGCGGATTTGTCAGGCAGGAAGACATTAAACTGGCATCGTTTCTCGCCAATCGATTTGGTAAATACTATCGAATGCCCTGTCTTTTGGATGCCACTACTTAAAAAGCTGCCGTCTCACCGACTTCTCTATTCACTATTCACTATATGGTAACTAGCATTGCTGGCAGTAAGGTGCATGCATGTAGTAGCGAAGAGTGCGGTATGTCTTTATCAGGACTGATTGTTGGGGACGCCTAGTTGGGGACGCCTAGTTGGGGACGCCGAGTTGGGGACGCCGAGTTGGGGACGCCGAGTTGGGGACGCC
>JAPYTQ010000093.1:0-8959 GCA_029941905.1 Pseudomonadales bacterium
ACTCTGAAAGTATTTCTTCCGTATGCTCACCTAGTTTGGGGGGTCTGGAGTAGACACCTGATGGCGTCTTATTGAACTTGATCGGGCAACCGACAATTGAGACTGGCGGGTTATCTCCCTGCGGGGTGAATTCTACAATCATATCTCTGGCGTAAACATGTGGATCAGAAAAAATATCAGCTCCAGTATTCACCGGCCCACACGGGACCTTCCCACCTAAAGCCGACATCACCTCACTTTTCGTCAAGCTACGCGTCCACTTTGAGATTTCTTCTTCAAGATATTCGTGATTTTTTCCTCGACTAAACTTGTTTTTCATCCGGCTGTCACTGAGTAGATCGGGCCTCTCCATGACCTCGCACAATATTGCCCAGTGCTTGTCGTCAGGAGCTGCTATCGCAACCGATCCGTCTGATGCTTCATAGATCCCAAAGGGCGTAGACGCTGGATGGTGCAGGTCACGCCGCTCCATTTCCAGCCGGCCGAAACCATAAAGGGAGACGACATCATGGGCTAAGGCCAACATCGCATCATACATTGCCACATCCACGAACTGACCCTCTCCCGTCTTCTGCGCATGAAACAGTGCAGCGATCATTCCAGTTGCCAGAAGTGTACCTGGGTACACATCACCAATCGCAGCACCGGCGGGATACCCCTTGCTGGTTCGCGGACCTGTTATGTGCACATGCCCTGCCATGGCTTGAGCAATTACATCGTAGGAAGGCCAATCCCTATAAGGGCTTTCTCCAGTTCGGGGATCACCGAAGCCTCTAATGCATCCATAGACAATTCGTGGATTACGTGCCTTGATAACCTCGTAACCTATTCCCAGGTCGTCCATAACACCCGAGCGAAGGTTTTCAGTGACCGCATCGGCCGTATCACACAACTTGAGAAAAACTTCGCGGTCTTCCGCCTGTTTGAGGTCGAGCACGATACTTCTTTTGTTTCGGTTAACGCTGCCGAAGTAGGCACCGTAATCACACGACTCAGAAGCACCTTTGGCAACACTGACATAGTCAGGGGGAACGGGGGCTACTCTTCTAGCGCCATCACCATAGGGCGGCTCAACCTTGATTACGTTAGCGCCCAAATCAGCCAAAATCATCGTTGCGAATGGTCCGGACAGAACCATTGTGCAATCAATGACGGTAATGCCACTTAGTGGCCCAGCAATCTCATTTTCCATGTCAATACCAGTGCGTCGCCTTGGGTCAAGTTAAGCTGCGTCCATCAGAGCGGACAGATTGCCACCCATGATCATTCGCTGTTCGTCTTCATTCAATCCTTTCAGCTCTTTCACGAACTCTTTGGGCTTATCCAACCCCTCAGGATGTGGATAGTCAGAGCCAAAAGTGATTCGATCAGCGCCAAGTTCCTTGGCCAAACCGACTGTATCTTCCTCGTGAAAAGGATGAATCCAGATACACCTGTTAAAGGCTTCAACCGGATCTTCGACGAAGTAGCTGGGTGAACGCCCATAACAGCGCTTGAACTTGTCCAGCAGCGGTCTTACCCACGATGATCCATTCTCAACCGGCAGAAACTTCAGGCGTGGGAATCTGGTAACTAATCCATGACCGACAATCGATGCAATTACATCGCTGATTGGTCGGGATTCAGCGTTGATCAGCTTGGTAAATGCTGAGATTCTGGTATTGAAGGGAAGGAACTCCCTGGTATGTCCTTCGTAGTTGTTCAGATAATTATGGAAACCATTGTCGCCTTCATGCATGCCTACTAATACGTCAGCTTCCTGCACTCTTGCCCAAAACGGATCAAACTCAGGCAATGCGAACGAACGCCTACGACCGTTAAAGTCAGGTACTGGTGCCGGACGAACTAGAATCACCTTCGCGCCTTTCTTAAGAACCCACTCCAGTTCTTCAATTGCGCGGTCAACAATATTGAGAGCAATAATTGGAGTCGAGAAGATACGATCTTGGTATACATACGACCACTGATCCAGCAGCCACTCATTGAACGCATGCGCCGCTTCGTGCGTTGCAATTGGATCGTCTGCAAGCCGCTCTTCCAGTAAAGTCGCCAAGGTGGGCCAAATAATCGTTCGATCAACTCCAAGTTCGTTCATCAATTCGATTCTAGGTCCAGGCTCAAAAAAAGCTGGTATGGACTTCATGTACTTGGGAGGCATCTCCAAATTTTTCGCTTCATCGGGCGACATGGTGGAGTTGGGGTTTTCAAGTCGATACTTGATTTCATATAACCCCGGTGGAGCAACGACCTCAAATGTCGGATTAGGGATGTATTCAGAGATGTGATTATTAATGGCCAGTTTGGTCCGGCCATCTACCTGGACAAACTTGAACAGGCCCGCGAGATGTTTGGGCAAGTATCTTGTAAACGCATCCTGAGTTTCATAGTAATGATTGTCAGCATCAAAAATGTGGAAGTTCGTCATAACGGTCTCCTGTGTTACTTTTATTTATCAAGCTTTCTGTGTGCCTAGTCAGAATCGGGTAAGCCCAGAATCCGCTTGGCGATAATGTTTTTCTGTATTTCGGATGAACCACCCGCGATTGTGCCAGCCAGACTATGCAGCCAATCCCGGGTGACCATCAGCTCTTGCTCATCGAACTGTTCACCTTCCCAGCCCAATCCCTGGGTACCAAGAATTCGAACCTTCAACTCTGAACGTTCCTTACTCAATTCACTGCTAACTAGCTTGAGCATGGCAACTTCCTGTCCGATACTTTTGCCAGATTTCGATTCTTCGCTCACTCTTCTCATTGTTAGTCGAAATGCTCTGAGATTCATTTCTGCACGAGCAACTTCATCTGCCAGAGCATGCTCATGATCCCTTAACGCATCTTCAGTAGTATATCTATAGAGGGAACGTAGGGAACGGGGACGAGCATTACTGAGACTTGGCTTATCACCTGCTTCATTGCCCTGCCCCATGCCAGACACCATTACACGCTCAAACTGCAGCACACGTTTCGCCACATCCCAGCCTTTGTTGAGTTGCCCCACCATATTGCTAACCGGAACACGAACCACATCAAAAACTGTCTCACAAAAAGGCGAGTCACCCGATATCAATCTGATTGGTGATGCGGAAACTCCAGGGGACTCCATATCGATGAGAAGAAAACTGATACCTTCATGCTTGGAGACGGTGGGATCGGTTCGCACCAAACAAAATATCCAGTCTGACTTGTCTGCTCCCGACGTCCAAACTTTTCGACCTGTTACGACAAAGTCATCTCCATCCCTAACAGCTTTACATTGAAGACTTGCGAGATCTGACCCTGCTCCAGGCTCACTGTAGCCCTGGCACCAGCGGATCTCACCTCGCACAATTGGTGGCAGATGTTGCGCCTTTTGCTCTTCGGTTCCGAACTCCAACAGGGCAGGACCCAGCATGGATATCCCCAACGAAAACAACGGCGGCTTGCAATTTAGGCGCGCCAGCTCCGCTGCGAGAACCTTTGCTTGTGATGACGATAAACCACCACCTCCATATTTCGTCGGCCAAGTTGGAGCAGTCCAACCACGGCCAGCCATCCTGTCAAGCCAATCCTTTCTCTCAGGATTTACCCAGCGGCACTTCTTCCCACCCCAGATATCTTGTTCGCCCTCTGGCCCCGAATAATCGTTCGATCCGAGACCGTCTGGATAGTTTTCCTCAAGCCAAAGCCGTGTCTCAGCCCGGAAGACTTCTAAATCATCTGTCACTCTAACCACCCTAGTACAAAGAACCCGCGTCTGACTTTCGATTGCATCGCCCTTCCCTCTTTGTTTGTGATTTACGTTCATGGATGGCTGACTTCATCGTTCAGCTCATGCAGAGGGATAGTATGCAGTTTAATGTATTACGTCTACATTAATATTGAAAGTGAAATCGTGTACAACGTTCCGGGACACCCGATCTGGCTAGCGACCAGCATGCAATCAAATTCTTTTTCTGTAATATATTTTATATTATTCAATATCTTATTAGATTATGACGTTGAACCTCAGCTTAACCAGTTACTAGCGGAACGGTTTAAGAGATCACGGCCAGCATATAGAATAGCTGTGTAATCTTCAATTTATTGTAGATATGTTATATTGATCTCGCCAGTAAGAATTGAGGAAAAACGAAAGCATGAATAGCACAGGTATTATTGACACCATGATTGGTTTTCCCGACCCCAAGATCTACGAACGGTTGGCGAAGAGTTTGAGTACGAAGCCAGACGGTGCTGGGCCAAAGGACGGTCTTAAGTCGCCAGTGGACTACATGTTCAAAAAGTCACCAAAGGATCTTTACAGCACCGGCGACCCTGTGACCGTGACTCTCAATGAGATGGATCGCTTCGGCATCGAACTTGGTGTAATAACACTTGATGGCAACATAAGCAGGGAAGCACTGAAACAGCATCCCGATCGATTCATCGCACAAGGTACAGTGGATCCAAATCGCGGGATGGACGGTATCAGGAACATGGTTAGGCAGTATGAAGAATTTGGCGTACGATCATTTAGCGCATTTAACGCAGGATATAAGCCACAAGTAGCAATCAATGATCCGCTCATGTATCCCATTTACGCCAAGTGCATCGAACTTGATGTGCCAATCTTTATGTGTGCCGGGGTACCCGGTCCCCGACTACCAATGGCTCCTCAACGAGTTGAGCTGATAGACCAGGTTATGTATGACTTCCCCGAGTTGGTCCTTGTCACTCGCCATGGCTGCGAACCCTGGGAAGATCTCGCAGTAAAGCTCATGTTGAAGTGGCCGAATTTGTACTACTCAACCTCCGCTTTTGCTCCAAAATTCTACCCGAAAGCCATTATTGATTATGCAAACACGAGGGGTGCTGACAAAGTAATCTATGGCGGCTACTTTCCGATGGGTATGACAATGGAACGGATAATGGGTGAGATGGAAAACGTTCCATTCAAGAAAGAAGTCTGGCCAAAGTTTCTCAGGGAAAACTCTAAGAAGGTCCTGAAACTTGACCTCTAGCGCGAAGTCGAGCGCGAGTTTCATCGCATGGAGCAAATTATACCTCGAGCCTGTCTACCATCCGCAGGATCGCATTCTTGGATAACCTGAGAGACTCCTTGTTCTTCGGGTCTGCACGCGATATCGCATTTACCACTGCAGAACTAAAGAATTCGGCCACCGGCAGGGGTGGCTCAGGTTCTATCAGGTTGTCAATCATCGCGTCTCTGAGATCGCTTTCAAAGCTCTTGGTCATCAGCTCGTCAATGACGCCAGACCATTGTTGCTCGCCTAACACGATCGGTGTTTCACGTATAAACATCTGGGCAGTGGTGTACTCTACTTCATCCATGATCTTGTCAATACTTGCCTTCATGCGAGCCAAAGGAGACTGTTGATTGATGGTCTCCCTATGTGCTCTCGCCCTGCCTACAAACTGTTCAAAAGTCTGCTCTGCTACTGCTGCGAAAATGTCGTACTTAGTTTTGAAAAAGTGATAGAGCGGGCCCGTAGTGCACCCGGCTGCTTCAGCGATCTCCTCCATACGAGTCGCCGCATAACCCTTATCAATAAACAGCCGCATCGCTGCTCTCATGATGATTAATCGTCTTTCATCTGCTTTCAAACGACGCTGGATTGGTTTTTTCTTTGCTGCCATTACGGTTGACCTAATAACTTTGTTTATGCCTTGAAGCCAGGCTTCTTTGAGCATCCTCGAACAGACGACAGAATTGGACTGTTGTTTAAGTGACACCTGACAGAGCAGATAGAACATAGACACGTAGCACACGACATATATCAACATCTTTACGGGGACTACTTCTTCAGAGTAAAGATGTGTTTTTTGCTCAACGCCATATCGCTCAATTCACCGGCGACTGCAGCAGAATCATGTCAACCATTGACGCGGATCGAATTGACAATAGCTACAAGTTGACCACACTCCACCGTGCCGCAACCCTTGTATCCATAATGCCTATATTTATCAAAACTTACATGCCCTGGTATTCGCCTCATCGTGAACTATACTTTTGTAATCACTCTTCCTCGTCCTTTCCCCATAGTGCAGCTAGTAATTCTGCACCAACTGCTTGCGCGTGATCGATGACCTCCTTCGCCTCCTCAGCAGAGAACCCAAGTTCATCCATAACAGTAGAGGTGTCTGCAGACAATTCGGGCGGCAATCGCTGACCTAGAGCTGGCGTATCGCTGAGATGTACCAGGGGACCAATAGTCTTTACTGTGCCCAGTAGAGGCACATCTATTTCCGTTATATATTCATTCGCAAGGTTCTGAGGATCGTTTAGCACCTCTTCGTGACCTCTAACTCGCTCCCAGATGATCTCAGGTTGAGTTCGCAAAAAGGCTTCGACTTCCTCAAGGGTCTTCGAGCCAATAGCTTCTCGCATCAACTGTCGAATCTCCGGTAGCTGCTCATCAGAACCAGCAAGTCCGATACGTTTGCCAGCTGTATCCCAAGCATCCATGAGAATGACTTCCGGCTTATCCATAAATATCCAGAACTCCGCCCACGCCTCGTCTGTTCTAGCGCTAACGAACATCACTGCTCTTCCATCAGAGGTCGCATACACACCATAAGGAGCTTTAAGATTCGGATGGTGCGGGCCGGTGCGAGACAATGGCACGCCTGTGATTGCCGAGTGCTGCAATTCCCACATCTGCATCCACAACATCGTGCCAAGCGAAGATGTGCACACCATCTGTCCACGACCTGTAGTATGACGCGCAACCAATGCGGTCATGCAGGCTAGCGCCAACTGCATGGCACCACCATGATCAGCCAACATAATGCCAGGTGCCATCGGAACATCATCTGGGTAACCCGTCATACTGATGAGGCCACCACGGGCCTGGGCTGCACCATCCAACATGGCCTTGTGTGCATCCTCACCATAAGGTCCGAATCCATTGACCTTACCGACGACAAGTTTAGGATACTTTTCGCCTAGCTCATTTACGTCAAGCCCCATACGTGCAAGTGCATCACTGCGATAGTTGGTGATAAATACGTCTGCAGTTTCCAACAACTCGTGCAACACTCGTTGCCCGAGCTCTGTATGGGCGTCTAATGAGACAGATCGCTTGCCTTTGTTCAACGCAAGAAACTGTGATCCAAGAGCTTCTTTAGGCAAAGTGTTGTTTGCGCCGCGATGGTACCGGCTTGCATCTCCAAATGGTGGTTCGACCTTGATAACTTCCGCACCCATGTTGGCAAAATGCAAGCCAGCTGCCGGTCCTTGTATAGCCAGTGCCATCTCTACTACTCGTATGCCTTCCAATGCACCTGCCATGTTGCCCTCCTTTAGCCGTTTAACTCACTCAATTACTTCGCTCGCGTTTCACCGCGAGCTCGATCACTATAATGTAGTTACAGTACACTAAATGCACATTCATGGCACGTCTATAACTACAAAAGAGCGGCGCTTTCAAGGACTGTAAAACTTAAGTTTCCAGCATCTGACGACGTTGGTCACTTTCGGACTCGAATCCATCTCAACAAAGATTTCGCCAGGGACACTCGATAAGTTTCCGCTGATACCAATGATGGGTACTGCCAAATTAACTCTTCAAAAGACCAACAATTCAACCAGATTTGATCTATACCATCGCTGCATTTTTCCAAGACGCAAAGGAACGCAATCTGAAGAATCGATATGTTTCCGCCGATAGCAAATGACGACCTAGATTGAACAGATTATATACAGCAGCATGAGTATTTAAGAACCTCTGAGCTTGCTTCACTGATTTGAACTTACGCATGCCCCGCTCCCTCACCCTGGTCGGTTGATGCGACAACTCAGCTCGATTGTTGGCGTACTTCTCCATGTTTGAATTGTGTCAGGAATCAACTCGCGATGTGCCACGCCGTAACTTCTTAATTTATCCGTCACAATTTCCCGTGGTTCAGTTTTGTGTTTCTTTAGCATCCGCTTGAAGAATCCTTTGGCTGACCTAGCATCTCGTCGACTCTGAAGAAACACATCGACAACCTCTCCATCTTGGTCCACGGCTCGCCAGAGGTAACGTTGTTTGCCATCAATCTTAATGAACACTTCATCAATAAAGAAAGTGTCACCATATCCCTGATGCCTTCTACGCAATCTGGCGGCATATTTCGATCCGAATTTATTGCACACAATCGAATTGATTCTCGAGTGACAATAATTCCGCGTTGAGCCAACAAATCTTCGATATCACGATGACTTAGATTAAATCGAAAATAGAGCCAGACAGCGTATTGGATGATTTCTGGCGGGAATCGGTATCGTTTTTAGTCACTCTTAAATAGTGAACCAAGCGCAGTTAACTTGCCAATACCTAGTAAAACGCTGGTATACGTTCGGCGGAATTCATGCTGCTTCAATCTTCAACCTCTCAGCCAGCCATATTTTAATCACTGCTTGCCTGGATACGCCCATACTAGCAGCGGCTTTATCCAAGTCGTCGATCATCCAGGCGGGAAAATCAACATTAACCCTCTCTTTTTCGATGTTAGGGCGTGAGGCTTTTTTAAGATCGAAATGCTGAAGAATATCATCAGCACCATCATCGAATTTTTTGTCAAGACTTTTAGCTTTCATATAATTCAACCTCTTGTTTTCTAGACCGACGAACTGAAATAATGCGGGTGAGATCTGGTTCTCGGTGAGTTGTAATCGCTGTCCAATGTTTTGAGTCAATGCGCCCAATAAATAGAAACCGGGATTCTTCCAAAGTGCTCATACTGGAAGGGATTTTCAGAATAAATCTATCTTCCCAAAGCTCTTGTGCTTCATCAAAATTTATACCGTGTTTCTTTTTGTTTGAATTGCTTTTGCGCTTATCATAGTCAAACTTCATGGTATATATATTATACCCTTTGAAAATAGATTCAAGCTGCTGGCTGGCTAGATCTCCAGAGCACTACTGGTGTAAATCTCGACAACTCCACCATCTCCCTGGCTGGCTTTATTGCAGCGCTGATTGCTATGCCTTTTCAGA
>JAPYTQ010000094.1:0-8948 GCA_029941905.1 Pseudomonadales bacterium
GATTGGGAACATGAACACTTGCGCGATCATTCCCAAAACAACGATGATGAACTAGATGTTATTGTCTTCAAAGACGAATGCTAATCTGATTCCGCTGGCTTGCATGCGGTGGGGTTGATCACTTAGGCGATTTAAAGGTCGGGCAGAGATGATTTGGCTTGTTTATCCAGGCGTGTTTTAGGATCGGATAGCTGTCGCACGTTTAATTGGTGGTGGTTGCGACCTGGGCGGCCCCCTTATGTGATCGAGAATCTTTTGGATTATGTCTGGGTCAGTGATGTCGGCGATGACACGCATAGTTCCGCCACACAAAGGGCATTGGGTAATATCAAGCCGATCGCGGCCCGTTCAAAGACTCTCTTGAGTCGTTGAGCCCAGGATAGAGGTGCAATAAGTTCGTCCTGACCCGCAACTTCCTCAACCGATTTAATTTACTTCGCTGTAATTATACAGGTAAGACCTTGAACAGACATGCACAAAAGCACGTCACTAGATATTGCCAAAGCCTTCCGAGAAATCAGCGGCGTATTTCTCTATCCATTCCCTGGCGGCCTGCTCGCCATCTATGTCCCGGCCATCTTCTCGATAAACCTGTCTCTTATAGTGCTCGATCTGGCAAACCTGTTCGACCATGCGTGACTTAAACGCTTCCTGCGGTTCGCTGAAACGGATACCAATTTCGTAACCATTTGCCGCTGCCCGGCACCAGACCACAATACCTTGTCCGACGTAGGGCGGCTTGACCAGCGGAATATTGATGGTAATTGGCATGCCGACTTCTATGCTGTATTCCACCTCACAACACAAACCGCCATGGCTCAAATTCTGCAAACTGGTAAGGTGCAGCTTTTCCGAGCCACCCGCATTGATCTGAATGGGGATATCTGAAGGATGCCGTACAAATTCTCTCATAGTGCACGCAGCCTGCGTCAGTATGGCGAGACGGCCTCATCACACGATCCTGCCAGAAAGGTATGACCAGGTCCATTGCAATAAGTATAACGCCTTTGCTCAAAGAGTCGTAGGAATTCTGCAACCAAACCATAGCCTTTTTTGCTTGTCCTGTGCGAATTACTAACACCGCATGAAAACAACAGGCTATATAAGGTCAGATCAAATGATAAAATAACATCATGCCTGAAATTATTGATCTGCTCATTCATTTAATCATCACTTTCATCAAACTTCTGAAGCCAGGAGGAGTGAAAGTGGTGATGGCTGAAACGATAGCAATGAAACAACAGCTCATCGTCATAAACCGTGCTAGGAAGAGATCGCCAAGACTTGCTACTCGAGATCGATTTCTGTTTGGCTTGTTAACGATGTTAATAGGTCAACGTCGCCTTCAAAAGATTACAGTCATCATAAAACCAGCCACCCTATTGGCCTTCCATAAAGCTCTGGTGAAACGAAAATATAACAAGTTGTATTCGAATAAGACGAAAAAAGTCCCTGGCAGGAAATCACAAGACCAGGTTTTGATTGATCTTGTCATCGAAATGAAAAGACGCAATCCATCGTTCGGTTATGGCCGGATTTCAATGCAAATACTCGAAGCTTTCGGAACTAAAACCAGTCGCTTCGCTGTCGGTAGAATATTGCGTAAATACATACACACCTTGCCTTCAGGCGATGGTCCATCTTGGTTAACATTCATCGGTCATGTGAAAGATAGCCTATGGTCGGTAGATCTGTTTCGATGTGAATCCGCGACCTTGAAATCTCACTGGGTGATGGTCGTCATTGATCAATTTACGCGGAGGATTGTCGGCTTTGCAGTGCAAGCTGGTGATTGCGATGGCATTGCCTATTGTCGAATGTTTAACCAGATAACTGGCGGTAATCCTATGCCAAAATATTTGAGTTCTGACAATGATCCGTTGTTTCTCTTTCATCGTTGGAAGGCGAATTTGCGTATCCTTGAAATAGGTGAATTGAAATCTGTTCCTGGCACGCCGACATCACATCCATTCATTGAACGTGTTATCGGCACGACCAGAAAAGAATACTTGGACTATCTCATCTTTTTCAATGATCGTGATTTACAGAAAAAACTTGATCATTTTCAAAATTATTACAATGATCATCGTTGCCATTCTTCTCTCGGGATGAAAACGCCTAAAATGATGGCGATGGGAAATGCTACTCACAAGAATATTGCTTCACTTGATGAGTATCGGTGGAAATCACATTGCAATGACTTGTACCAATTGCCGGTCGCAGTCTAATTATTGGAAATCGCACAGGACAAGCGTAAGAAGAGAACATTGATAGACCCAGGGAGCAAATGTTGACCACAGGGTAGCCCACTGATAGCCTAGGGACTCATTCATACACCCTGCCATACGACTTCTAGTGGCTCTCAGCGGGTTGGACGAATTCCACCCATAGCTACCAATAAAAACAACCCTCTTTCATTGTTTATTTGCTGTAACCTGGACACACGGTAAGAAAGCGACACACACCGAAGGACCATGAGCATGGGATTCGACTGGACTATCAAGCGGTGCCAGGGGATAGGACCGGGACCGACGCCCGCGAGCACTCGCGCGCGTGATGAGGATCGAGCAGTATGAAGTGGACCACCGCAGCGGCGTTGCTGGTGATGTGGGGATTTGCAACGCCTGGAAGCGCCCAGCAGCAGGATCTGATGGGACTGCCGTCAATACCCACGCGCGTCTCGATTGGTTTCCTGCTGCTCGACATGAACTCGATCAACGAAAGAGAGGAGACCTTCGAGTTCGAGGCCATCCTCACCTTGCGCTGGAACGATCCGCGCCAGGCCTTCGATCCGGTGCAGGCCGGGGTCGAGCGCAAGGAGTTCCAGGGCAACTACCAGTTCACCGAGGTGTACACGGGCTGGTGGCCCCAGATCATCATCGGGAACGGCGCGGAGGCCACCGATGTCGATGCTCAGTTGCTTCAGATCGAACCCGATGGTTCGATGACCTACATTGAAGAGTTTCACGCCGAGGTCGAGGCGCCGCTGAATCTGAGAGCATTCCCCTTCGATCAGCAGCGCCTCAGGCTTTACCTTCAAGTGCTCGGTCACGACTCGGACGAGGTTCAACTCCTCTCGGATCCGAGCAGAAGCGGCATCTCGACTCAACTCCTGAACATCGCGGGCTGGAGTATCGAGGGCGTCCATTCCGAGATCGTGGAAACGAAACTATTTCGGGACCATCGCATCAGCCAGTTCGTGGGCCTGCTCCATGTATCGCGCCAACCCTTCCATCTGGTCGCGCTCGTGATTATCCCGCTAACGTTGCTCGTAATGTTGACCTGGTCGGTCTTCTGGATGGACGACGAGTCGCTGTCGGACCGCATCAACATCTCGTTCATCGGAGTCCTCGCGGTCGTCGCCTACCAGTTCATCGTTCAGGATGCGATGCCCGCGATCTCCTACTTCACACTGATGGATGCATTTCTGATTTCGACGCTCGCGATCGTGGGCCTGAGTGTGGCCATCAACCTGATTGTCGACAAACTCAACCGGGCAAATCGGCGCAAACTCGGAGATCGCGTCGACCATACCTGCCGCTGGGTGTTCCCTCTCGGTTTTGTCGCCCTGAACGGCGTTTTCGTGCTGGTGTTTCTGTGAGCGTCTGAAATTGCCGATCCAACCGGACCATGCTGTTCTGGTCAGGATACGAAATGGCGGGATCTCGCCTTCTATTTTTGGGCTGCAACAGTGATTCTTCCGCCAAATCGGTTGATCGAACTTCTCAGGGCAGCGGCAAATAACAGGGGTTTTAGAGCGTGTCCAGTGCGAATTGTTATTTTTCAAATATGTGTGGCGGAACTATGCGTGTCATCGCCGACATCACTGACCCAGACATAATCCAAAAGATTCTCGATCACATAAGGGGGCCGCCCAGGTCGCAACCACCACCAATTAAACGTGCGACAGCTATCCGATCCTAAAACACGCCTGGATAAACAAGCCAAATCATCTTTGCCCGACCTTTAAATCGCCTAAGTGATCAACCCCACCGCATGCAAGCCAGCAGATCCAGTCCATTGCAGTGATTGACCATCCAAAGGATCATTACGTCACAGTGTCCAAAATTTCGATGAATATCAGCAATTACCATACTTAGCTGATATTCAAATAATGCGGTTTATTTTCCCTATCCTCCGCTCGTCAATTTTTACCGTATGCAGGTTACGTGCCCTTGATGGCGGACCATGGGATAATTACGACTTTTCTGCCTGGTTCCAAGATAGATTCTACTGGAGGGGGCTCTCGCCATTTTCCTTCGGAAAATGGCGCCGCCGCGAATGCTGCGGGTTCTGATTGCGTGTTAGCAGAGATGTTGTGAATGGCTGATGGTGGAAATGTCGAGATTTACACCCACTCCTCCCACTTTTTGGATCTGGAAATTCATACCATGGATACCGCAGTATTCTGGATTGAAGACACTTCATCAGACGATTGAAGTGAGATTAACCAGAAATACCATCGTATCGTCGGTATGGTCAGATTTTGACCAAGAGCAGAACAGTTAGGTGGATTTCACCATCGTTTTTTTTGCGAGAAGCAGTTTGAATCTTCCCAGATCAATATTTGCGAAGGACAGGTTTATAATGCCTACAACATTTACACTCACTCAGACCTCACGACTTTGCCGTTCGGCGGCTTACTGAAATGTCATTTTTCACGACAATGAAATTTTCAAATCATACTCGGCACAGCCAGCATGGGGGTGCTAGGAACCCCGCGGATCTTAGGGTACGACAAACAGCCTGGTTGGATTGGATCCTGATTATCTGATCAACTGTAAGCTATGTCTCGGGTACTACAGGCAACAACCCTCGCTAGGTGCAAATGGATTTTATTATCCCGATTCAAAATGATCAACAGTATAGTGAGCAGACTGATACCTTCCCCCCAAAAGTTAATCAGTTTACATACCAATAACTAACCATACTCTGATAGAGTGTGGCTCAAAAGCGCTGTCGTTAAGCCTAACTAACTTTCTCTGGAGAAATAGCTCATATGAAATCAGTTTTGACCAAGCATTTAGTCCTTTTAATATGTGTGCTATTCAGCAACCCAGCCACTTATGCTGCAAGCAGTGGATCGGCTAAGGAAGCAGAGCCACTTGGAACTGAAAATGAGGCAACCCCGATTACAGCAAAGGTTAATGAGGACCTGCTTAAACTTCTCCCGTTCAGAGATATGGAAGATTTTAAAAATGCCCAGAAGGGTTTTATTGATCGAGGCGAAGAAGAGATTGTGGACGCCAACGGTAAAATTGTGTGGAGCACAAAGAAATTTGCTTTCATGCAGGACCTGAAGACAAAATCACCCGCAACTGTCAATCCCAGTTTGTGGCGTCAAATGCTCTTGGTAAACATGACTGGTCTTTACAAGGTTAATGAACATATATACCAAGTTCGGAATTATGATTTAGCCAACTTTACTATTATCGAAGGTAAATCCGGTTTGATCATTATGGATCCCCTCGTATCGGCAGAACCCGCCAAGGCAGCATTAGAACTTTATTATAAACATCGCCCAAGAAAACCTGTAGTTGCAGTTATTTTCACCCACTCCCATATAGACCATTTTGGAGGGGTTCGAGGCATTGTCGAAGAAGCTGATATACAGTCAGGAAAAGTCAAGGTTTATGCACCACTCGGCTTCGTTGAGAATGCGATTGCAGAAAATGTGATGGCGGGAAATGCCATGAGCAGGCGAGCGTCATACATGTATGGAAATGTGTTACCTAAAAATGAAAAGGGTAATATAGGTGCTGGCCTCGGCTCTTCAACCTCTTCAGGCAATGTGACGATGGTTGTACCGACAAACATCATCAGTGAGGCCTGGGAAGATCATGTCATCGATGGCCTGCATTTTGAGTTTCAGTTGACACTCAACACAGAAGCGCCATCAGAAATGCACTATTACATAAAAGATTATAAAGCATTGTGCCCAGCCGAGAATGTGAACCACACCATGCATAATCTTTATACGTTGCGAGGCGCAAAGGTGCGAGATTCCAAAGCATGGTCAAAGCACATTGATAATATGCTGCTTCGGTGGGGAGATGAGGCCCAGGTTCTTTTCGCGCCCCACCATTGGCCGTCATGGGGAAATGATGAAATTAACAAGCATGTTGCGAAGCAGCGAGACACCTACAAATTTATGCATGATCAAGTGCTGAGGCTCGCCAATCATGGCTACACGATTGATGAAGTCGGCGACATGGTTGAACTGCCACAAGCCTTGGACGACACATGGGCAAGTCACGGCTACTATGGCAGCATCAGTCACAATGCTCGCGCAATCTATAATTTCTACCTTGGTTACTTCGATGGCAATCCATCACATCTCCACAAATTGTCGCCAGAACCTGGTTCGGTAAAGTACGTTGAATATATGGGCGGTTCTAAAAATGTCATTAAGATGGCAAGGAAGGACTATGCCAACGGCGAGTATCGCTGGGTTGCTGAAGCGCTGGATCATGTTGTTTTTGCAGAACCAAACAATAAAGTGGCGAAAGACTTGTTGGCAGACACTCTCGAGCAATTGGGCTACGTCGCTGAATCAGGTCCTTGGCGAAACTTCTACCTTTCAGGAGCAAGAGAATTGCGTGAAGGCGTAAAAGCTGCGCCAACACCAAATACAGCAAGTCCAGATGTTGTAAAAAACATGCCCATTGTGATGATATTTGATTACATGGCGGTCAGACTTAATCCTGAGAAAGCAGCGGGTAAGAAGTTAAAGATCAATTTCGTTTTTACAGATACCAATGAGCTATACACAGTCTTTCTGGAAAATTCCACTTTGAACAATCGAGAAGGGAATGCAGATGATGCTGATTCAACGATAACCACCACACGTGCATCACTCGATAGCATTATGCTTGGTCAATTATCCGTTAAGAAAGGACTGCAGAGTGGAGCTATCATAGTTCAAGGCGCCAAAGGTAGGTTTCAAGAACTTCAGGGGATGCTTGATGACTTTGAATTCTGGTTCAATATCGTAACCCCTTAATCTATCTAACGATCACATTCAGTGCCTACACTGGATGTGATCGCTCAGGTCGCAAGACCCCTATCATTCTGGCATCTTTGAAGTTTGTAGCGCCCACCAGTCATAGAGTCATGAAGTGCCGCGACTCTTTCCGGAGTCGTTTGCTTTTGCCCATAAAGCTGAAGCATTTTATGAACCGCATTTTGCCGCTCACGCTGTCATTGCTAAGTCCTGTCCTCCAGACCAAACCCATTGATTGCTGCCATTTTGGGGTCTGTTGTAACAGCCTCAGGCGGCCACATTGCTTTTCGGTACAAATGATTACACGCGGATTTACCCCGATTCCGAATAGGTAAACTGATCTTCCCCCAGATTTCAACGATGTAATTGTCCAGACGATCAGGGAATAAGGTGATTTGTTTTCGGCATGTGCCTGCAATGAAACCGCTCATTGGATAGCCCATCTTTTGAAAGTATGATTATACCCCCCAACAGAGTTTTCACACAGTCTGGACCCATAAGAGACATTCCGCCGTTTAAGCAGCAGCCGGGTAGTGTGACTCTCAAGCGAGGCTGGCCCAATATCTAGCCATGCGCTGAACACCCCAATTTGTATTCAAGTCAAACACACAATTGACAGCAATTACACCGGCATTTCACGGCAGTCCTGAAATTCGCTCTTCGTACAAAGCCGACCTCTGGGGCTAGCAGTTACTGCTGAAACTTCGGCTCAAAGGCCTTTTCTCAGCCTTAAACAAGGACTGCTAACGATTTCCTATATTGAGATCATTTTCGTCGATAGTTTTTACAATTTTTGCAGACTAGAAAATGAGCAGTCTATAACCTCTTGAAATATCAGTGTTTACTATTCTGGCGTGAATATTGCGCTGATGTCACTTGATTGCCCTGCCACAGACTGGGGTGTGCGCAAGAAAAGAGTACTGCAAAATCAGAATGAGGTCATTCATATGAAATTATTACACATAATTACCATTGGAATGTTCTTATCCATGCTGGCAGTGGGTTTGGCTCAAGCCGTGATGATCACCGGTGAAGCAACTGGAATTGGGCTATACCCGTTTCTAAGGAGATAACGAAAATGAAAGGAAAAATAGCAGCAATCATAGCTATGTCAATACTAGCGATGGCAACCAGGAAACCATAGCAGGTGTAATAACATTCACAGATACGGCAGGAGTAGACCAACTAGGGTCAGAATTAGCATTCGATTCCCTACACAGCCCGTACACTCGATTATGACAATAGTGGGATGCAGCATGCAGGGTTCATATTCAGCTCTGGAAATAATCCACATCCCACCAGTACTTCATCCACCCAGGGACAATTCTTCGAACCAATTCAAGGAACGATGTATGCATTAAATTCAGGCGCAGGTGATTTCTTTTTAGCGAGGGCAATCCACGGCATAGTTGTCACGTCGGTAGGCAATATCCCGTTTACTCTTAACTCGATAGATCTAGGAGAAACGAGCAACCAACCCAACCTATGGGAATGGACCATCATAGGCTCGAACGGCGAAACAACAACACTTACCGCGGCAGACACCGAAACAAATTTCGTCGATACTGACGATTTTGACACCTTCGCCCTCACAGGGTACACGGACATCACGTCATTTACAGTATATTCAAGGTTAAACACGTATCAGTCAAGTGCGAGCAGGATTGCCATAGACAACATAGTTTATAACGAAGAACCAGTCCCTGAACCAGCTACCACTTGTGCAGTAACTTCCCTAAGACAGGACAGAATTCGGCGATTCTCTGCCACCCTTGATACCAGCAGACGCTCATTACCGAGCAGATTTTTTGCTGCCGTCCAGCCCTGGTTTTCGTCACCAAGGCGGTGGTTCCTGGGAACCCGGACATCATCAAAGAACACCTGGTTCCAGAGTATAGGTCAAATTAGATACGCTTTTCTAGAAACAGCCAAGCGCAAGTCTGCC
>JAPYTQ010000095.1:0-8864 GCA_029941905.1 Pseudomonadales bacterium
TGGTAGCGTTTAACCACTACTAGTCATACGGCTCCACTCTTTCATAAAACAAGCAACCAACAGATCTGATTCGATACTCAGACTTTCGCTCGAAAAGCCCTGTTATAATTCCTATCCTCAGGCGAAGCGCTGTTTCTGTGCAAAATTGAACTTAGAAGGGATCCATTTCTGAGACCTCTGGCCACAGGCTCAACAGAAATTATCAAAGACCATTGTAAGTGAGACCAACCGGATGGCGGGATGCAACGGTTCGCCTGGCGTGATACTAACTAAATATCTTATATAGTTAATGGCTTTTTGCCAGAGGTGGGAGTACATTTAGCCAGATGATTGCAGGCAAGGAAAAGGGTACGCTCAGGAACATACCGCTAGCTGTCACCCGCTACTGGATATTCTTTCTGGTTGTTTTGTTCACCACTCCACTTGCGATGGGCGAGGGCCGGGCCTATCTCATGACCAATTCGGTGAGCAACAATATGACGTTGTTGCACATCATCAATTCTGCTTCCGACGCGCAATCTTTCACCGGCACTCTATATAACGGCGACGGCGAACAACTTGGTAGTGCCAATACCGCGTTGCATGCCGGGTCTGTTGCCTCCCAGGCTCGTGTCATACTTTCCGCAAAAGCCCTGGAGGAATTGTTTTCTGCTTCATCCTGGTCCGGACCCGCAATGCTGGTCGTCAATGGCAGTGCTGAGTTCGATTTAATGAGCAAGCTCACCAGCCCCAGCGGCCTCGTTTCCAACACCAACTGTGTTCGCCAGGATATCGTTCACAATGTCGAAGGTTTTGATTCTGACAATATGACATTCGTGCGTTTCATCAACACGGGTCAATCGACGCTTGACGAAATCAAAGGGACCTTGACCGATACCGCCGGCGACGTCATTGGCCAGGCAGAGGTCACCTTGCTTGAGAGCCTTAACCCCAACCAGGCCATCTGGTTAAACCGAGATAACTTGAGCGGCCTCTTTGGCGAGGAGTGGCAAGGCGCTGCCAGCCTCACAATTTCCGAGAGTATTGCGGACCTCAAACTCTTAAACCTTAACTTTGTCAACGGCGAGACTTTTTTCAACTTCTCCTGCTTCGAGAACTCCGACAGCAAGCACGTTTACCTGATGACAAACTCTGCAAGCGAAAATATCAGCAACACTCATATTATTAACACCTCGTCCGCAAGCGATGCATTCACGGGCACGCTGTACAACGGCGACGGCGATCAGTTGGGAGACGCCGATGTGCCGCTGCACAATGGATCCATCGCTGCCAACGGCAGAACGATTCTTACCGCTGATGATCTTGAACAGTCCATGAACATTGATGCCTGGTCAGGACCAGCGCTATTGGAAGTACAGGGAGCAAGTTCCTTTGAACTGATGAGCAAGCTCACCAGCCCAAGTGGCCTAATCAGCAACACCAACTGTGTGCGCCAGGGTAACGTGCAGAATATAGAAGGTGCGGACTCTGATAATTTAACGTATGTACGGTTCATCAACCAGGGAACCACAACTATCAGCGATATTACCGGGAGCTTGTTTGACATTAACGGGGCGATGATTGGTGAGGCTGATACCGTGCTGGTGCAGAGCCTGGCGCCAAAAGCCGCCGTGTTCCTGAACCGCGACCAGATCAGCACACTGTTTGGCACCAGCTGGAGTGGTGAAGCGAGCCTGGTTGTCGGAGCAAGCGATGATACCGACCTGCGACTACTGAATCTCAACCTGGTAAATGGCGAAACATTCTTCAACTTTTCCTGCTACGAACGCGGTACCGTTGACGAGGGTACTTCCCCAGAACCAGAGCCAGAACCAGAACCAGAGGTCGAGCTTTTAGGTGGTGTCTGGACGGGTACTATCACAAGCAATCAGGGTACCGACGAATTTGTAGGTGTGACCACTGATGATGGTTCCTACCGGTTTTTCTCCCTCGAGACACTGGTGCAGTTTCATGGCGAATTCAGCGGCAGCGCTGATCAGCTGTCCGGAACCGGCCTGGCTGTCCCGGATGGTGAGACAGAAATCTCAACTTCTTTAAGTGTGCAGATTGTCGAACGCGAGACAATTACCGGAACCTGGAGTTCGACCAGCTCGAATGACGGAGGAGTGATAAACCTTCAGTATTGGAACATATATGAACGGAGCGGTTCTGTGAGCAAGCTGGACGGAAATTGGACTGCGCGTGATAGCGGCGTTCCCTTCCTGCAGCTCAACTTATCCAGCGGAGTTATGAGTGGTACCGATTTCATCAACTGCTCTCACAACGGCTCGATTGCGCCTGTGGATTCAACCTATAACACTTACATAATTAGTGACACGCTCAGCCAATGTGCCATCAGTGGTTTATATGTTGGTTTTGCCACCCTAACCGATGGGTCGAGCATGGAAGATTCGCTTCTGTTTGCCGTTGACAATGGTACCTACTACATCGCTGGCACGCTGGAAAAGGATTAATCAGACAACACAATACAAGGTTTTGACCATGCATTATTGCACGCAACGGCCTCTCGTTACGCTAACCAAAATCTTCACTTTACTGTGTATCTTTCACCTGGGCGCATCCCTGGCAGAAGAGCAAATGTCGGGTCTGGATATTATGGACGAATCCAGCAGGCGTCATGAATCCCAGGTTGAGATGGAGTCCTTGTCGATGACACTAACCGACAGGAAAGGCAACGCTACAGAACGGGTGCTTCGACGCTACTCCCGCATGGGTGACGCTGGCTTCTACAAATACCTGTTGGTTTTCGATGACCCGAAAGGAATCAAGGGTGTAGCGCTCCTGACCTGGGAGAAGGAAGGTGGTGATGACGACCAATGGATTTACCTTCCTGCAATGGGCAATCGACTGAAAAGAATCGCCTCGGGCGGCAGGATGAATTACTTCATGGGTACGGACTTTGCTTTTGAGGACCTGGTTGCCGAACAACACGATAACTACAGCTACGAACGCCAGCCAGATGAATTATTAGAAGACCAGGAAGTCTTTGTCATCGACGCACAACCAAGCAACCCGGATCTGGTGACCGGATATGAGAGACGGCGACTGTTTATCCGTAAAGACAACTATATTCTTGCCCGAGTTGATTTCTATCAACGCAGGACTGGCAAGTTGTTGAAGCGACTAACAGTTGGCAAGTTCGTACAAATTGAGGGTGAGCAGTGGCGGGCGACAGAACAACTGATGGATAATTTTGGCAAGAAACACAAAACCCAGATCACGACCCTGGACCGCTCTTTCGACGATGCCGATGTTCCCAATACCGTATTTGCTCACAGGTTCATCACCTCTAAAAGACATATGCGCTAAATAGCACTTCCCGGAGTAGATTATGGGCAGTCTGAGTGAGCTTCTGCTGTTTGCTACCAGAAATCGAATTCTGGCTCTGGTGATCCTCCTGGTTATCACCGGTATTCTTGCGTCCGGTCTCCCCAATTTAAAGATTGATACTCGACTTGAGTTGATGCTGGATCGAGATGGACCTAAGTATCAACTCTACCAGGAAGTCATCAAAGAATTTGGATCGGACAACACAACTGTGTTCTTCATACGTGACCCGAACCTGTTTACCCCAGAGAAGCTCGAAATTCTGCAATCAATGGTTGATGACATTGACGCACTCGAGCCTGTCGAAAAAGTTGACAGCCTGTTCAACCTGACCAGCATCAGGGACCGCGATGGCTGGCTTGAATCGAAAATAGTACTGGATGTCGTTCCGTTCGACCAGGCAGAGGCTGACCAGGCGCTTGCTGATGCATTGTATAGCCCCTTGCTAAGAGGCAACATCGTTGGCGAACGAGGCGACGTTACGGCGTTAACGGTTACCGTTCGGCCACCACTGCCTTCCGAAAAGGATCTGAACGGCAGTACCTTCAAATCCTTTGAAGAGATAATCGATCGATACTCACCAGACTTCGAAGAGCTGTTTCACACAGGTAATCTGCGAGTCGGTAACGACCTCCGCGAATACCTGATTAGCGATATCGTCACCCTCGGTCCGGTCGCGGTCATCGTGTTATTTCTGGTCATCGCACTGTTGCTCCGCAGTCCAACCATGAGTCTGCTGCCTGTGTTCACTTCGGTACTGAGCACTGTCTGGACGTTTGGCTTCATGGGCTATATTGATATCCCAGTTAATCTGCTGACCGCAATCCTTCCCGTTCTGCTGATGGTGATTGGCGCAACCGAAGATATTCACCTGAGCTCGGCGTTCATTGAATCTTTCGACGAGCATGAGGTCACTGACCGGAACGGCGCTGTTGAGTATATGGCCCATCACATGGCAACTGCTGTCATCATTACCACAATAACAACATCGATCGGGTTCGCATCAAACATGCTATCGAACCTGGAAATTATTCAGCATTTCGCCACGATCGCATCCTTCGGAATCCTGGCAAATGCAGTGGTGACTTTTCTTAGCGTGCCACCCCTGCTGTTACATCTGGGACCTTCTCCCGAGAAGCAGCAACCCGCAAGCGACATCGAACCCAGGCGACCCGCCTTCGACCTCTTGCAGCCAATTGCAGATTTCTGCGTTAAATACCTTCACGATACAACCAGTAAACATCCGGTGTGGGTAGCCACTGGCACGCTCGCCTTGATTGTCGCCTCCGGGGTAATACTCCTGGATGTGTCAGTGAATACCGATCCGATGACGTTTTTCCCTGAAGACTCGGAAATCATTGAACATACGGACACGATCACTGAAAACCTGAGTGGCGTACTGAATTTCTTTGTAACGGTTCAAGCGCACGAAACCGGCGCCTTCCTTGATCCTGAAAATTTGAAGCGACTGGACGAGCTCGTCAGGTATATCAATGACGGCGGAGTATTTGATCGGGCGATGGCCCATACGGAGCATTTATCACTCGTCAACCAGGAATTGAACAACGGTGACCCCCTGTATTATCGCCCCCCGGACACGCCGGACCTGGTTGAGCAGTACCTGATGTTTTTCCAGCGATCGGACATTGAGTCGTTTGTGAATTCTGATGCGAGCACCGCCAACATTGTTGTTCGATACAGTATCTATGGGTCCGAGGAGGCGCTGAAGGAGGTTGCCATACTAGAGAAGACAGCGAACGAAATATTTGGCCCCGGCATGACCGTTAACATTCTTGGAAAGTATGCACTCGTCAATGATGCATCACGGCAGCTGGTAAGTAACGAAATCAAGGCTGTCGCCATTATTGTCCTGGTCATATTTTTCATGATGTGGATGCTCTATGGCTCATGGCGAGCCGGTCTGGTTTCTCTAATGCCAAATCTGATTCCGATTATTTTTACCTTTTCGATTATGGTTATCGCGGGAATCGAGGTGAATCCTGCGACAGCAATGGTGGCGAGCATCGTGATCGGTATAGCCATCGATGACACCACCCACCTTCTGACGCGGTTCAACACGGAGTGCAGGAAGTCAGAAGATATGACACTGGTTATTCATAATGCGGTAAAGGCCGAAGCAATTCCTGTTATTGTTTCTTCGCTGGCGCTGGGCGCTGGTTTCCTGGTGCTGATGGCATCACAGTTTACAATCACCAGGGACTTTGGGTTTCTTGCTGCTGTCGCTATGATGTTAGCGCTTCTCACCGAATTCATCGTCACACCACTACTCTTACGTAATCTGTGGGCAGTTAGTATATGGGATATGATGTCTGTAAAACTGCCAATGGACCTGCTGAAACAGTCGCCTGTATTTGCAGATATGTCCCGATTCCAGATCAAGAAGCTCGTTTTACTGTCCGTGGATCGGTCGGGTAAGGCGAGTGAAGCCATTACGAGTGAACGAGATATTGGCGAGGAGATGTACGTTATCATTAGCGGCAGGGTAAGTATGCGATATGAGAACTCAGACCATGGCTCAGAGATCGTCTATCGTGGTGTCGGAGATGTTGTTGGTGAGGTTATTTTTATCGACGGGGAAATGAGAACGACCACAGTGACGGTGGAAGAAGACGTGCATTTATTAGTACTTGACCACCAGCTGGTGGCGACGCGACTGCGACACCTTCCGTATATCGCTGCAAAATTGAACCAGAACATGGCAAACTCGCTCGGACACGGACTTACCTAATAATAAAATAACAGCTCGAGTACGTTACCAGGACATTTCCAATGATCTTGTCATTCACAACCAGTAGCCTAGTAGCCGATCGCCGGGCGAGTGGCAGCCGAAAGCGTTTCACCTCCATACTGTTCGTACTGCTCTGTTCCGTCTCAGTGCTGCCAGGCACTGTCATAGCTGCAGAAGGGGCCATAGGCTCACGAGTGACTGACTACTTTGCAAGCACCACCGGCGAAGTAACAGCATTTGTCGACTTTCATACCAAAAACGCAGGTCCCGGATTAGGCAACGAGACGGCTACCTTCTGGTCAGAACTCATAGTAAAGAATTACGTCAACCTGTTTGGTTCTGTGAGCCTGGAAACTGAGCTGGTGTTGACGGTGACCGGACCTAATCAGCAGAGTGGCACGTTCAATACCCCCGGTGTCCTCAATCCTGATCCAGCGTTCCTGGAATTCCAGACATTTTTACTCACCTGGCAAGGAGAGAATACCGAGGTCAAATTGGGCAAAGGCGTGATAGACCTCGGCTGGGCGGAAATCTATAGCCCCGTCAACCGATTCAACAGCATTGACTACAGCAAACCCCAGCATTTTTTTCATCGCGGTGAAATTCAGCTCAGCATCACCCGCTTTTTCAGCTCAAGTGAACTATCGTTGACTGTCCTGCCATTCAATGAAGACTTCATTGACCCTCCTGGCAGTTCCCGGTGGCTGAATTCTCGAGGCGACCTGGACTTCTTCAATCAAATAGGCAGCCGGGATGAGGACCGCCCACATAAGTTTCCGGAAGACTGGGGTTATCTGTTGAAGTACTCCGGTGTCGGAGATGGCTTCGACTACTATATTGCGGCGCACCATGGCCCAGGTGCTTACCCGATCGTTCAGCTAAAGGGCATTGTGTTTCCTCCGAAGACAATAAAAGTCTACCCGACCGCGACTTCAGCGATGGCTGGCATAGTGGTAACCAGGGGTAGCTGGTCCTACTACACTGATGTTATCTACCAGAAATCCACCAGTGCCGAGGACGATGACTTTGTCCGGTGGGCGTCAGGTTTCTCGTACCGGGAGACGAAACTAGCTCACAGATTGGGGCTTGAAGAGATAAAACCGATATTGACCTATTCTGGCCAGGACATTACAGAAGACTCGGACCCAACCGTTACCTTGTTTAACAGCGAAGATGCACGGCCGCACCCAAAAAGTTTGCTCGCGAGACTCAATCTCCGGTTCACCGACCGCATGCTGGTGTACTTGCTGGCGTCAGAAAATTTCGATGATGAAGACGGCGTGGTGGGAATAGGGATGGAATACCAGCGCACTGACAGTTTCCGTATTTCGGCGGTTGGCACTTTCATGCGCGGGAAAGACAATACACAGTTAGGCCGTTGGCGTGCCAATGACTATATTTCGGTTGGTTTTCATTACGTTTTTTAGTGTTTTTAGTTCCGCACCTACGTTTTTCCTGCCACCCAATTCATTGGTTATCAGCCTAAGATCTAACTTCCACGCTGACGAGCTTGCTATATCTGGATTAGTTCGTTGGTCACTGTTATCCACGGATTCCAATCCACACCCGATTTGCGCCCCTCCCGGCTCGCCTTTGAACTCAGTCTGACTTGAATGGATAATGGATAATGGATAACAGTGGCAACAACCGGGATTAATCTGATGTCATGACAGACAACACCAAAAATAATGAAAATGAAACCAGCGCCAAAGCGATTCACGCAGCCGGTCATAACGCGCCCAAAATCCAGGAAACGTTCGGTGAAATCGAAATGTTAACCGAAAATCCTGGCTTCAACGAGAGCGGAAGCCTTATTCGTTTTGGGCCTGGCGACAAAAACGCGACCGAACAGAAGAGTGCTGCAGACAGCTATATGGCTCTCTTCAGTATGATGAGAGATGGTTATGTCATCAATAATGGTTCGGGAGAAATACTCAGCCCCAATCCGGCTTACCTGGAGATGTTTGGCTATACACGCGAGGAATTAGTTCTTCTTTCCTGGAGAGATCTTACCCCACAGAAATCGCTGGACTTGGCAGTGGAAATACATGGTTAGCAATTGCTGGAAAGAGGCTTTACCGATCTATACAAAAAAAATGCATCCACAAAGATGGATGACTATTTTCCTGTAGAAATTCAAGCTTATCTTTTAAATGAGCCGGCTACTCTCGATGATGCGCTGATTGGTGCATTTGCAAGAGATATCACCAGAGAAAAAGCCGTAGAAAACGATCGGAGAATGATCAGCGAACGATTCCGCAAAGTTTTCGATGCAGCACCTGCTGCCATGCTGATCGTTAATGAAAACGGTTTAATCAAACTGGTCAATCAAACAACTACAGAGATGTTTGGCTACCGCCATGATGAATTGATAGGTCTCTCCGTTGAACAATTGTTCCCGGACCATGCCCGGAAACGGCACCCGGGCCTGAGAGCAGGATTCCAAGCACGGGGTCAAACAAGGAATATGGGCTCAGCTAAAACCTGTATGCGCAAGGTAACCATGACTATTTCCCATTGAAACAGGGCTGACGCGTGTCGAGATAGACGGGGAAATCCGAATCCTCACTACGATTGTCGATATTACCAAACATAAACAGGCAGAAGCTGAGAAAACCGATTTGGAAAAACGCGTTCAGCGACTGCAGAAACTGGAAACCATCGGTACACTGGCTGCAGGGATTGCGCACGATTTTAATAATCTGTTATCGCCAATCCAGGGTTATGCCCTACGCCAACAGAAAAGCACGTTGGCTAATCGCCCATCACCAGGTCAGCCAATAACCAC
>JAPYTQ010000096.1:0-8774 GCA_029941905.1 Pseudomonadales bacterium
GAATCCATCAAACAATCACCTTAAAGAAGATTAGCCAGCATCTTGCGGCAAAGGGGACATAACTACCATCACATCAGCAGCCGTAAATCGGTCTCCGACGATGAACTCCCTGCCCCTGACGGCATCTGCCAGAGTGTTCGCCACTTCCTCAACTTCGACAAATGGTTTGTAATCGACCTCAGTCACCACCTTGCCAAGCGCCTTCCACAGGATCGCAGGTTCAGCGGACACAGCCGCAAAGAAGAGCCAGCGCAGGTATGGCCCATGGAGTTTCGAGTCAATCGGTATACTGAGATTCGTCTGCGCAAAGGCATCAGTCAGATAGGCCACTATCGCCGCAGTTTCCGTGAGGGAACCGGGTAGTAATGAATGAGATCAGGCAAAGCAGGCTCCTTTAAGACCTGGACTATTAAGACACGGGGTACGAGTGATCGTAACCAGCTCACATCTTCAAGTCACGCCCGTAGATTCGAGAATGTAAATCCCTCACGGCAGCGCTATGTAACGATCATCTCAGTCCGTAAAAACCGGCATTGCGCCCATTTCCCAGAAAATAACAGTTGCACCAAGAAGCGCCGCACAACCCACTAAACCCACTGCAACCATGGCACTGGCAAACAGAAAGCCCCTTTCCTCCGGGATTCTCATCACGATGGGTACGCCGATGTAGAGCAGATATACAGCATAGGCAGCCGCAGCACATCCGATGAGAATATCCAGCCACAACAAGGGATAGAATCCGGTGGCACCACAGATAAATAACGGCGTCAGCGTATAGGCTGCTATCCGGACGCCTTTGCTGGCAGTCGAGGTGTTGGCCTCATAGGTTTCAGACATCCAATGAACCATAAACCCGAGCAGCCCCGTTCCAATAAGCATTGCAAGATAGAACAAGGTCATGATCTGCATCGCACTTGCCGACGTCAGCTTGATAACCCGATCACCAAGTTGCCAGCCCACTTCAACCGAACCAAAATACCAGGCAATCGCAGGAAGTAGTGCCATCGGGATCACAAACTTGAAGTAGGTACTAATGACCGAGTCATCCTTATCCCTGATTGATTCCCATGTGCTTCGCGGTGTAAGCATGACTCCAACTAAATGGTTCATAAATTGTCCTCACTAATATTTGTGTTACCCAGGTTTTCTTCGTCAAACAAAATGCGTTCAGCTTCTTTATCCAGGTCATCGTATTGCTGGTTGTTAACTGACCAGACAAAGGCGGCCAGCGAGATCATTACGATGATCAGACTAACAGGCACCAGGATAAACAATACCTCCATCAGCCTGCCCTCGACAATCGGCAGGCGTTTAGTGTCACAATCAAGGAGCTCACCGACATTCCCAGAGCAGCCAGCCAGGGTGGTACAAACCCCAGCACCGCAAGCGGAATAACCAGCAGGTTGTATGAAAAAGCCCAGAAAAGGTTCTGTTTGATCACAGCCCGAACTTTTCCAGCATAACAGAGCACTTCCGGAACAGACCCCAGATCACCATTGACCAGGGTCGCATCCGCAGCAGACTGCACCAGTGTATCTACTGGGTTAACCGCGAGTGAAATGTCCGCGACGGCCATCGCCCCGGCATCGTTAAGCCCATCACCAATCATGAGGACCTTTTCGCCGGAAGCCTGCAGGGCCCGCACACTCGAAATTTTCTCATCCGGCGTCATCGACATGGATGGGCTGTCGATCCCCAGGGCATTAAGCATGCTTCTTCCGTTCCCCGAACTATCGCCTGAGTAAACCAGAACTGATCCAACCATCTGTTTGAGTCTTTCAATCGTTGTCCCGGCTTCAGCGCGCGGCCTGTCGCTGAAACAAAACCAGGCCAGGGGTTTTCCATTCCCGCTCAACAATACCCAGTTGCCTTCATCATCCGAAGGTGGCGTCTCTCCCTCAAGTACAAATACCGGATTTCCCAATCGATAAGCATCCCCACCAATAACCCCTGACACACCGAAGCCGGGTTCAACTAAAGGCTCACTAATCTCATGCAATTCACCAGACAGTTCCCGGAGTGTTACCGCGACTGGATGCAAACTTGAGGTCTCCAGGGATGCTGCAATGTCGATTAACTGCTGCCTGCTCAACGCCGTCGACAGACTATCCATCTGCTTGAGTTTCAAACTACCTTCAGTGAGAGTCCCGGTCTTATCAAAAACCACTGTGCTGGTTCGACCCAGTTTTTCGAGGAATTCTCCCGAAGAAATCAACAACCCCATTTTTCTCGATGCACCGGTCGCAATCGCGTAAGCAATCGGCGTCGCCAGCGACAAGGCGCAGGGACAGGAGACCACAAGCACCGCCAGCGCGATCGCGAAAAAGTTATCAGCCCCCTGGTACCACCAGAAGAACCCACTCGATGCGGCCAGAACCAAAACGACTGCAACAAAATATCTGGCGACCCGGTCAGCGAGGATCGCAAAAGACGGCCTGAAGGATGCAGCGCTTCGATACAATTCTGACAGGTGTGAAATCACCCAGTCGGATTTTGATGCCGACACTCTTCCCTCAACTTCTCCATCAAGGTTAATAGCCCCGGCCAGTAATGCCGATCCGATTTTCTTCAACGCTGGTTCAGATTCACCCGTGAAGGCCGACTCGTCTGCCGTCGTCGTACCCTTTGTCACAATACAGTCTGCTGGTATCACTTCCCCTTTCTCTATCAGGAGCACATCACCAGCTTGTAGCTCTGCCAGGGGTTTCAGTTGACCGGAAAGGGTTCTCGCCAGTTCTGGAAGCAGATGATCGCCCAGCAGCTGTTCGACGTGAAAATTCTGCCGTGCTGCAAGCTCCAGGTATCGGCCGGTTAAAAGAAAGAACGTAAACATGCAGGCGGAATCGAAATAGACTTCCCCGGAACCAAGAACAGTGTGTACTGCGCTCAGCGAAAATGCTGAAATGACGGCGATTGATACAGGCACATCCATGCCCGCTGTCCGGTTACGAATATCTCGCCAGGCACCCTGGTGAAACGGCATCGCACTGTATAAAACTACCGGCAGCGATACCACAAAAGCCGCCCAGCGCATGAGTGCTTCATATTCCGGTTGTATGCCTTCTGTCCCCGCGAGGTAAGACGTGAGGGCAAACATCATGACCTGCATCATCCCAATGCCAGCAACACCAAGTCGCGCCATCAAGACCCTTCGCTGGTCCTGGTACATATCCAGCTCACCCCGGTTTTTTCCCGGTGCCGCCTGGTATCCAAGGGCAGTTAGTCGAGTGAGCGCAGATTCTGCACCGGCCGGCGAAGCAGACGTAAACGACAGCCTTTTTTCCGCGTAGCTGACGTTCACATCCGACACGTCAGGCAGGCCGGACAATTCGCGCTCTATCTTCAGGCAACACCCGGCGCACCGAACATCCGGAACAAGAAAATGTAATCTCGATTCGATACTGGAATGGGCTATGGCCAGATCGTTCATGACGGTCCGAGCTCCAACGTTGAAATTGGCGTCTGCAACCGAGTTCGTAGACGCCAATTATAATCGGTAAACTCTATGTACCAGATACCCGGGAGACTCAATCGTCGAGCGAACTCAGGAGACGAGACCGTGTAGACCCCCTCACCCTGGGATACCAATTGAAACGACATATCCTGCTTCTGATCAGTCACATGGAATAACGACATCTGGACATCGCCACCCGCCTCTTCAATACCAAAGACTGCACCGGTTTCGGTAAGTGCAGCTAACGTTACCTGCACACCAAGTTCCACCGCTTTCGCATCTCTTGCGATACGTTTATTAATTCCCTTCCCTTCCTTGTAGTAGTTATCCACTACCACATCATCGGGCTGATAATTAGCTGATACGAACATGACAATGCCAAACAAAACAGCAGCGAACGGGATAGTGAACACAAACCATACCCAGCCGTATCGATACCATTCCAGGGCAGGCATATCTGAAAGCTCAATCTGTTTTTCATCCTCAGTCATCAATAGGTCTCGGCCCAATATAAGTGCTTTTACTGGACACTCGAAGTTCCCCATCTTCAGTCTGTACTTCAAACCTGATAGGTGTGTTGACCTGCATCAGTAAATCAGGGTTAACCAACAGGTTGACAACGACCTCTCCTATTTGACCTGCCAATACGGGAATGGGTTCATCTGGCGCCAGTCTATAACCAGGTAGGCCCGTGACCTGAACATTATAAATCCGGTCCTGCTTATCCATATTCAACACCTTTAATGTGTAAATATTTTGCACATAGCCGCCGGGAACTTCCTGGAACAACATACCCCGGGACCGCAGAACATCTAGTCCCAGAGGGATTCGTGAGATCAATATAAACGAGAACGCACTGACCATGACGATCATTGCCAGACCGTATCCGATCAGCTTCGGTCGTTTCCAGGTCCAGGCCTTTCCCTCAAGCTGACTCTCGGTTGTGTACCTGATCAGCCCCCTGTCATATTCCATCTTGTCCATGATCGAATCGCAGGCATCAACACATAGCGCGCAGTTAATGCATTCATATTGCAGCCCATCACGAATATCAATTCCGGTCGGGCAGACCTGCACACACATCGTGCAGTCTATACAATCTCCTTTGGTCGTCCCCTCCTCACCACGCTTTCGGGAACCCCGTGGATCGCCGCGCTGTTCATCGTAGGAGACAATCAACGTATCTTTGTCAAACATCGCTGACTGAAACCTGGCGTAGGGGCACATATACATGCAGACCTGTTCACGCATCCAACCCGCGTTGATATAGGTTGCTACTGTAAAGAAACCAACCCAGGAAACGGCTGCCAGTGGCAGGTCAAAATTATGGGTGTCTACAATCAGGCTCCGCATGTCATAAAAGTAACTGACAAACGTAAGCCCTGTTAAAAAAGCAAAGCCCAACCACAAAACATGCTTAAGAGACCGACGCCACACTTTCTCAAAGTTCCAGGACTGCTTATCCAGATTAATGCGCTGATGACGATCCCCCTCGGATACCTGCTCTGCCCACATGAAGATGGCGGTCCATACTGTTTGCGGACAGGTATAACCGCACCAAACGCGCCCCAGTAAAGTTGTTATAAAAAACAGCATGAACGCTGCGATCACCAGAGCCCAGGCTAACAGTGAAAAGTCCTGTGGCCAGAACGTCAGGGAAAAGATATGAAATTTTCTTTCGGGAAGATCAAACAGTACCGATTGACGTCCGCCCCACAGAAGCCAGGGACACCCAAAATAAGCAACAAGCAACGGCCAGCCTGTAAACAGACGAATGTTCTGGAAGAACCCCTCTACGCTTCGCGCATATATTTTCTCACGCTTCTCATAAAGGTTGAGAACCGCCGAATCAGTGCCTTCGGATAGTGATTTTTCCACGAACCAGAATCCTGCCTACTTGTTAGCAGATAAGCTTTTTACGTATCCCGCCAGTATATGGACCTTATCTGATCCGAGACGGCCTTCAAAGCCAGGCATGACGCCATTTCTACCACGCTTGATGACATGTTCAATACGCGCCCTGGAGTTACCGTACAACCATATCTCATTGGTTAGATCTGGTGCGCCGAAAAATTTCTGGCCTTTACCGTCAGCTCCATGGCAAGCAATACAATACATACCGAAGTGAGTTGCGCCGAGGGACGCCAACTCTTCATCCACCTCGCGACCTGCCAGTTGTAAAACATATTCGGTGACTTCGTTAACGTCATCTAACCCGATGATATCTTCCCAGGGCATCATTACGGCATTCCGCCCACCTGCAATGGTAACTTCGATATCCGCGTCCTCAAAACCCCACATCCACTCTTCATCAGCCAGGTTTGGAAAACCAAAACTACCCTCACCCTTCGCGCCGTGACAAACGGAACAGTCGGAGGCGAAGATTCGTCGACCCATTTTTACTGCTGCTGGCGTCTGTACCAGTTCATCAAGCGATAAATCACGATATTGCGCATATAGTGGACCGAAACGTTCGTCCGCCAGCTGCTGGTTTTTCTCCAGTTCTGAAACCTGGCTCCAGCCACCGACTCCTTTGAAGTTACCCAATCCGGGGTAGTAAATGAGATAACCGACAGCAAATACAATGGTGAGAATAAACCACCAGTACCACCATGCCGGCAACGGGTTATCCAACTCCTGGATACCGTCGTAATCGTGGCCAGTTGTTTCACCTGGGTTCGAAATTTTCCTGTTCAACTGCAGCAACAGAAAAAAAGCAATCAGTGAAACCACTGTTCCTGCAATAACAATTAGGCTGAATCCTGTACTCACTGGCCCACCTTTCCCGTTACTTCCGATTCTGTATCGTTTTCATCTTCAAATGGCAGCGCAGCTGCTTTATCGAAATATTGCTTGCGTGAAGGGCCATAGGCCCAGAACACGATGGCAGCAAAGGCCACAAGGCAAAAGATCGTAGACAACCCTCTAAGGTCACCAATCGAGAATTCCATCGTTACCTCCTCTCCTTGATGATCAAACCCAGTTGCTGGAGGTAGACAATCAATGCGTCCGCTTCTGTCTTTCCCTGAACCTGACTCGATGCCGTCTCTATATCAGCGTCCGTGTAGGGAACACCTACGGCTCGAAGTGCCTTGAGCTTCAGTGGGGTGATACTCGCATCAACCTCGTTCTCAAACAGCCAGGAGAAACCCGGCATATTGGATTCCGGCACAACGGATCGGGGATCGAACAAATGGGCACGATGCCAATCATCGCTATAGAGACCGCCAACCCGCGCGAGATCTGGCCCTGTTCGCTTGGAGCCGAACAGGAATGGATGGTTGTAAACCAACTCACCCGCCACTGTGTAGTGTCCATAACGTTCCACTTCAGCGCGCAGGGGTCGAATCATCTGTGAATGACATACGTTACAACCTTCACGAATGTAGATATCTCTCCCCTCAAGCTGCAGGGGTGTTAAAGGTTCCAGGCCTTCTATCGGTTCAGTAACAACCCGCTGATTCATCAGGGGGACGATTTCAATGATGCCGCCAAAACTAACGGCGACGACAATCAGGATCACCATCACCCCGATATTTTTTTCGATAAAATCGTTCATGCCGAAGCCTCCACTTTTCGGGAAGTTCCCGGAGCTTCACGCGTCGTCATCCACACGTTGTATGCCATCACCAGCATGCCCGCGAAGAAAATCCCGCCACCGATAAACCGAACTACATACCCGGGGAAGCTTGCCTCGACTGATTCTGCAAAGCTGTAGGTCAGCGTACCGTCATCATTAACCGCCCGCCACATCAGACCCTGCATCAAGCCATTGACCCACATGGAAGCGATATAGAGCACTGTTCCGATGGTTGCCAGCCAGAAGTGGAGGTCTATCAGTTTGGCGCTATGCATCTCACCCTGCTTTTTACCAAACAGGATCGGAATGAGATGGTACATCGCCCCAATCGAGATCATGGCGACCCAACCCAAAGCGCCCGAATGCACGTGCCCAATCGTCCAATCTGTATAGTGAGAGAGAGCGTTTACAGATTTGATCGCCATCATCGGCCCTTCAAAGGTCGACATGCCATAAAAGGACAATGAAACAACCAGAAACTTCAGGATGGGGTCGCGTCGAAGCTTATCCCAGGCGCCCGACAGCGTCATGATTCCGTTGATCATTCCACCCCAGGAAGGCGCCAGAAGGATAATAGACATCACCATACCCAGACTCTGAGCCCAGTCGGGCAGGGTTGTATAGTGAAGGTGATGAGGTCCTGCCCAGACATAAACAGCAATCAGCGCCCAAAAGTGAACCACTGAAAGTCGATAGGAATAAACCGGACGTTCAGCCTGTTTCGGCACAAAGTAGTACATGATGCCAAGGAACCCGGCGGTCAGGAAGAACCCTACCGCGTTGTGCCCATACCACCACTGGACCATCGCATCGACACTTCCGGAGTAGATCGAGTACGACTTCGTCATTGTGACGGGGATAGCCAGGCTGTTAACAATGTGCAGAATTGCCACTGCAATAATAAAGGCAGAGAAAAACCAGTTAGCTACATAGATGTGCTGGGTTTTGCGGCGGATAATGGTACCGAAAAACAAAATGGCATAGGCGACCCAGACAATCGTAATCAAAATGTCGATTGGCCATTCAAGCTCCGCGTATTCTTTTGAAGTGGTGAGGCCCATCGGGAGCGTAATCGCCGCCGAGACAATCACAAGTTGCCACCCCCAGAAAACAAAGGAAGCCAATCCATCGGAGATAAGTTTCGCCTGGCAGGTTCTCTGCACAATATACAAAGACGTGCCCATAAGGGCACACCCGCCAAAGGCGAAGATAACAGCGTTAGTGTGTAGTGGTCGTAGCCGACCAAAATGTAGCCAGGGTAAATCAGTATTCAGAACTGGCCAGGCTAACTGGGCGGCGATGACTACGCCAACCAGCATACCTACAATTCCCCAGACAACGGTCATGATAGAAAACTGCCTTACGACCTTGTAATTGTAGTCTTGCATACTTCTCTCTCGAACCCGTCGCAAATCGTAGCATAGCTGGATCTGCCAAATGCTGACAAGGACCACCTACTGGCTACTGGAATAAAACCCTCCGCTCATAGGGAGAAAGACAATTCGGCTGGCTAATTTCCGAAACGATATCGAAGCTTAAGCAGAAATGATAAATGGCTACCTGAGGCGCCAGCATAGCCTCATGAGTTTGGCAGCATGATCTTCGTTCAGATATTTTGTCACCATTTCAGTGAATATCCTCATTGCTGTCGCTTTAACCCGATGTTTTAGAAACCCAATCGACGATCTTCCAGCTTCCGCTGAATTTCAGCATGGACTTCTCTTGTAATTCTGTACCTGT
>JAPYTQ010000097.1:0-8676 GCA_029941905.1 Pseudomonadales bacterium
GGGTTATTTCCTTATACTCGTCTATGAGAATTTCGCTACGCCTGGCGTGCAACTTCTTTCACGTTTGGTATTAGTTCGCTAGCTTCACCGTAAGGAAAGCGATCACTGAATCCGGCCAGTTCGCGGAACAGTTCTGGATTGCAACAGTCGTTGGCTAATTCACGATCGAATTTACCCTGGATGTCTTCTTGGGAAGTGACCATCATGTGACGATAGTAGTTTGCGATAGAGATTCGCATGCCAGGAATTTTACGGGGAAATGCACCATGCCAGGTGGCTCCATGGAAGATAATCATTGAGCCGCGAGGCGCCTCGACAGGAACTGCTTTCTGAGTAGCCCCTGGAAAAGATGGCGGCGACACGGAACGATGAGATCCCGGTACATAAGCCAAAGCACCACCCTCCAGCGTGTAATCGCTCAAACACCAATTCGTATTCGCGGTTAAGGCGGCACGGCCCCATGGCATTGGCATCGCCATTTGATCCGCATGCAGACCCAGGGAAGAGCCATAGCCATAATCGCCCTGCCATTTGATAAAAGAATTGTGGCTACTAAACCGGGTCGCTTTCGGACCAATCATATGGCGTATAAGCGCTACCGCCGCTGGGTTTACCGCTAAGTCACGAAATCGGCGATCAAGGCTGGACAGTTGTTGAATCAGGAATTGGCTGGGTTCTCCTCTGTCCTCGGAAATCGACGCCAAAGTGCCCACTTCTGACTGAAATTCTAATGGCAGGTGGGGTCCACGATCGACGGAAAATTTACACCCCACTAACGTTGCGGCTCGGTCCAACAACAGTTTTTCCAATTCATCGAAGGCTTCGAGTGGAACACCGTGCGCTTCTACTGGTACCACAGCAAGCCCGTCAATCTCTAGCTGCAGGACGTATTCTTCGAGACCAAGTGCTTTTAATTCATCCAGCATCTTTGTTGGGGAACGGGGGAAATCAGTCATCGCAGTATCCGCATATTGATTACGCAGCAAATGATGCCACTTTATAATGCCTATTGTCATCCTTTGTCATTGTGCTTCGCAATTATTCGTACCTGTTGCTACCATTGTGTTTTCAGGTATTTACAGATTAGTGTGAACTCATGCTTATACGATTCTACTGGTAGCTCTAAGCTGGCGTTTATTGTACTGGGTGTTGAGCCAGTGTGAATTCTCAGCTTTAATCATTGTCGACGAAGGGATTATGGAAAATGAGTCAGTCAGACCAGAACGAAGATAATTCTGCGGCATCTTCAATGCAAGACTATTGTGAGCGTGGACGGCTCAAAGCAGAAAATCTTGGTAACCGCGGCCCAATCCGTTTCGATAAAAACGGCCATCTCGACGAATCGATTCTTGAGGCCTATCATCGCACTGGTTTTTATGTCTTTACAGGGGTTCTATCAACTCAAGAGGTTAAAGAACTGCTAACTGAGTTTGACCAAATTTTGGACAATGCACCGGTATCGATAAAGAGTAAGAAAGACCAGCACGGTCGATCTGTTAAATTCCCAGGCTACTATTCCTTGTCACCCCGGAGTAAAGCTCAAACAAAGGAGATTAATCACAATCCAGGAGAAGTGACGCAACCGGATGTGGTTGGATTAGTATCACATCCCCTTATGATGATGGATTCTGCCCTTTGTGTGTATGGTCACCCTCAAATTCTGAAGATGGTGGCAGGTGTCAATGGTCCAGATTTTGTACCTTTTCATGAAGCTGTGTTTCATAAAGGAGCTGGTGAAGGTCCACCAACGCCCTGGCATCAAGACGGTCGAACTCACTGGAATGCACAGGGCAAAAGTCTTGAGACGTTTGATCGATCCAGTAAGTCTCATGGGTTTAATCTGTCAATCTCATGCACACCTTGTACACCAGCGAACTGCTTATGGGTTGTTCCTGGCAGCCAACGACACTGGCGCTTGGCAAATGAGGGCAAATTCCCCTCCATCAAAGAACGCTTACCGGACGCTGTACCGATGATGCTTGAACCTGGTGATTGTGGCATGGTAAACCGTAGTTCTCTCCATGGCTCCTATCCCAATCATTCAGGTACGCGCAGAGTGACATTGCTCCTGGGATTTCATCGGCGAGATTCCGCTATTGGTGCCGAAACGACAAATGTACACGCTTTTAAATCACCTAATCCTCAAATGAAGAAGACGGTAAAATACACTGAAGACTACGTTCTAAGACGCACTCGAATGATTCCACTTGCTATTGATGCTCGTCGTCAGAAATACCCGGACGAAGTCCCTTATGACTATACTGGAAGTTATCTCGGCGATGGTGTGTGGAATGACAAAACACGAGCGGAGATTTCTGAAGAGAGTCATGAGTATTGGCAACAGGACATCACTCTCTAGTCGTTCGTAGCCAAAATAGCACTCAATGAATTACCCCCCGTAATCTCGGGTCGAGCACATCACGCAACGCGTCGCCAACAAAGTTGAACGACAAGACCAATAAAAAGATCGCCAAACCAGGAACGATTGACAACAGCGCTTGTTGTTCCAGCATAGGGAACGCCTGTTGCAGCATATTTCCCCATGTTGGTATTGGGGGTTGGATACCAACACCGATGAAGCCAAGGGCTGCTTCAGTGAGCACGGCATAGCCCATGCTGAGGGTGCATTGCACAATGACCGGCGCAATACTATTGGGAAGAATATGTTTGACGATGATGTGGAAGTGGCCCATTCCGCCCGCTTCGGCGGCGGCGACAAAATCCAGTTCCCGAATGGTCAATCCTTGGCTGCGTACTATGCGCGCCATCCAGGGAATATTGGCAATGCCAATGGCAATCGTAACGGTGGCAAGTGATCCTCCCAAGGCTGCGGCCAGCCCCACTGCTATCAGCAGGGATGGAAACACCATCAGGGAATCCATAAAGCGCATGATCACGTCATCGAGGAAACCGCGGAAATAAACCGAGATCAGCCCTAACGGCACCCCTATTACGACGCCTAATCCGATTGCACCGAAACTGACAAACAAGGCTATGCGAGCACCATAGACCAGCCGTGCGAAGGTATCTCGACCCAATTGATCGGAACCTAAAATATGTTCAGCTGATAACCCACTTAATAACCGATCAAAGTCCATTTCTTCTGGGTGTACCGGCACAATCAACGGCGCGAAAATAGCCGCCAATACTGTGACCAGAATTATTCCAACGCCAAATGCCGCCTGGGGGATTCGCAGTACCTTTATTAACACCAGGACACCGGGATGCCGGGATATTTCCCAGCCAGTATCGGTTATAGATTGGCTCCCGGTCACTCGAATCTAATCCTCGGATCAAGCCATGCATAGACCAGGTCGGTAATGAGATTGGCGAACAACACCGCCAACGCCATTACCAGCACAGCTCCCTGAACGGATTGGAAGTCGCGCGCGAATACAGCTTGAATCATGAACTGTCCCATGCCGGGAATACCGAACAGTGTTTCAATAACGATGGCCCCTGCGAAGATTCTTCCCGTTTGTAAACCAAATACAGTAACCACAGGTAGGAGCGCATTGCGAAGCGCGTGTATCCACACAACAGATACGGGATGCATGCCCTTGGCCCTTGCGGTACGTACATAATCTTGAGCAAGCACTTCCAGCATGGCCGAGCGACTCTGACGCATTATCAACGCCCAACTGGTCACTCCAAGAGCCAAGGCAGGTAACACCATATGCCTTAATCCTTCCATCGGGTCATCAAATATATTGACGTACCCCTGGATAGGTAGCCAACCCAACTTCACGCCAAACAAGAGTATCGTCATGATACCCAACCAAAAGTTAGGAATGGCGACACCGGCGACGGAAATCAAAGTAGCTACAAAATCCAGGCGAGTGCCCCGGTACACCGCAGAAACAATACCGGCGGGTACCCCGACTACGACCGCAATCAGCCAGGCCACCACACCGAACTGCAAGGTGACGAGGGCGCGGGTCTTTAATTCTTCAGCTACTGGCCGGTAATTCTGTGTTGACCTCCCCAGGTCGCCCTGCAATACCTTGGCTAACCAAAGGCCATATTGCACCACTACGGGTTTGTCGAAATTATATTGCTTACGAATTAATTCCAGTTGTTCTGCGTCCAACGACTCACCTGGGCCTATCATGGCTCGGGCCGGATCACCCGGAATGGCAAACATAAGTGCGTAAACCAGAAAGGTGACTATCACCATCACTGGTATCATCTGCAGAATTCGGCGGACTAAATAGGACCACATCGGACTATTCCCTGCATTACTCTCTCTCGATCCAAATTTCTTTAACGTTCATTTTTGCGTCCCAACCCATTAAGCGATCCAAATTCCGAACTTTTTGTGGCGCTGCAGCGTAGTTAACGCCATAGAGTAACGGCACAAACCAGGCCTCTCTCAGAATCAGTTCATTCAGCTCGTCATAAACCGCTTTTCTCTCTGACTGGGAATACAAGGACGCACCTCTCAATACCAGTTCATCGACATCAGGGCGAGAGATTTTGCTGGCGTTATAATAGCCATCACTGCGGTAAGCTAAGGATGCCAGCCAATCAGGTTCCGGATACCGACTCCAGCCGGTGATGTACAGGGGATATGCTTGACCATGGAAGAATTTCTCGGTTGCCGTTGCAACGTTCAACACTTCAATGTTCATTGTAATACCAATCTTTTTTAACATTGCCCGGATTACTTCTGCAGATAACACCGTTGCGGGTTGATTGCTGATTACAGCAGTAAATTCAAACCCTTCGGGCCGACTCGATTCGGCCATGTAAGCCCTTGCTTTTTCGGGATCATAAGTAGGCCGGTTGACATTGGGATCGTGAGACCAGGCACCTATTGGCCACATCCCCGAGTCTGCAATGATTGCGCGTTCAAAAAAAACTGCTCTATTGATCACCGAAGAATCCAATGCATACGCTATAGCAAGCCGCAGATTGATGTCGTCAAGGGGCGACTTGCCGACATTAAACACTAGTGTCATTCCGATGTTCCCACCTTCATAAGTTTCGATCTGAAAGCGCTGATCACGTAGAAACGCCGTAACATCTTTGAGTGGCAAATAGACGATGTCTATTTCCCCGGTTCGCAAGGCAGAGGATCTTACGGTCTCATCACGAATGACTCGTATGGTGATTTCATCTAGATATGGTAAGCGATTACCAAACTCATCCTTACCCCAGTAATTCTCATTGCGCACCATGTGCACCGAGGTGCCCATGATGACCTTGTCCACGATGAACGGGCCAGTACCCGCTGGATTCCATCCATAGTCTTTCGCCAACGCTTCGATCCGACTGGGGGAACTCATTACGCCGCCGCGATCAGCGAGCATATTGAGACCAGCGCCCCAGGGACCAGTCAAATTGAAACGCACCGTCGATTCATCGAGAACATCTACTGATTCGATAACGGTCATCGAAGCACGAGGCGTTGCTATGGTTGCAGGATCAAGAATCCGTTCTATGTTGTACTTCACGGCTGCCGCATTAAAAGGTTCCCCATCATGAAAAACCACGCCTTCACGGAGCTTGAAAGTGATCGCATCGGGGTTTTCTGAAATCTCCCAGGAGGTGGCAAGAGAAGTTGCGACGCGAGGCTTTAAATTTTTGTCCACATCCACCAGTTGATCAAATATCTGATGCCAGTAATAGGCATCTCCACCTGAGCGACCCAACACAGCATCCAGTGACGTAGGCTCGATATTGTAACCAATGCGCAGATGACCACCGTATTGATGACCCTGTGGAGTTTTCAGGATGGTTTGCTTCTCTGCCTGTGTTGTCTCCGCCTGTTTTTTGTCAAGTTCTTCTTTCTTGCCGCTACAGCCAACTAGACCCAAAGTGATCACCCAAGTAATAAGTACTGGAGTAAGCAACCTGACGGCGAGGGCTTTTTGATAAGCTCGTGGTAACTTTAGAGATTTCAATCTGAGCCAGAGACGGGGAATAGTTGTATTCATCGTATATGACACGCGACAAATTGATCAGCACTGACTTCTCTTAAAACTGGATCCTCTTGCCGACAGCGTTCAGTGACATGGGGACAACGTGTGTTGAAATGGCATCCTGTTGGCCGATTAATAGGGCTCGGTACATCACCCTGTAAAACGGCTTTGTTGCGTTTTAAGGTAGGATCAGGAATCGGTACCGCAGCCAGAAGACTCTTTGTGTAAGGATGTTGGGGATTGGCATAAATTTTATCTCTTGGACCATACTCGACAATTCTACCGAGGTACATCACAGCAACCCGCTGACTTATGTGTTCAACTACCGCTAGATCATGTGCAATAAACAAGTAAGCGAGATTGCGTTCCGCCTGTAAGTCCATCAGCAAATTAACGACTTGAGCCTGTATGGAAACATCGAGGGCTGAGACAGGCTCATCGCAGATTATCAAATCGGGGTTCAGTGATAGTGCTCTCGCTATACCGAGACGTTGTCGCTGTCCGCCAGAAAATTCATGGGGGTAGTTATTCATCTGTTGGGCACGGAGGCCGACCTGGTCAAAAAGTTTCGTCACTGTTGCATGGCGATCACGCCCGCTGGATTTTTCGTGGACAGAGAGCAGTTCTCCAACAATATCCCCAGCCTTCATTCTTGGGTTGAGTGATGAAAACGGATCTTGAAAAACAATCTGCATGCGTTTTCGAATTGGTCGTAAGGCTTTGTTATTTAACCCGGAGATCTCTTGACCGTCGAGCCTGATTGAACCAGAAGTGGGTTTCAGCAGACGAAGCAAGGCCCTCCCCACTGTCGATTTTCCACAACCACTCTCACCCACCAAGCCCAATGTTTCCCCAGCGTTCAAGGTAAAACTGACACCGTCCACTGCGTGGACATGACCCACTAGCTTATTGAAAATACCCTTGTAAATGGGAAAGTGCTGTTTAAGGTTTTCTACGGCTAACAGAGGCGGGTGCTGTGTGCGAATTTTTGAAGTGTCTTCTTTTGAACTGCCAATAGTCATTGGCCCCCTCCTATTGAATGAAAGCAGGCCGCACTTTGTCCCAGGGTGCGCTCAGTGAAAGGCGGAGCTTTTTCACGACACACCTCTGTCGCTAAAGGACAACGGGGTGCAAACGCACAGCCCACTATTCTTTCGGTGAGTGGTGGAACGATACCCGGTATCTCATTCAGTTTTCCCCCGGCACTAACACCACCGCCCCCTAGCCGAGGAACAGACTTCAATAACCCCTGGGTATACGGATGCTGGGGATCTGCGAATAAACTCTCTACTGGCGCTTCCTCAATTTTTCGTCCAGCATACATAACGAGAACCCGGTCGGAAGTTTCTGCCACCACCCCCAGGTCGTGTGTAATTAGAATGACTGAGGTATTCAATTTGGCTTGTAACTCGCCGATTAGCTCTAACATCTGCGCCTGAATTGTCACGTCCAGGGCGGTTGTAGGCTCATCGGCGATAAGCAATTGCGGCTCGCAAGCCAGTGCCATGGCGATCATCACTCGCTGGCGCATGCCGCCGGATAATTGGTGAGGATACTCTTTGACTCGAATCTCTGGTTCTGGAATTTTGACCAGCGTTAACAGCTCTATGGACCGGGCTTTTGCAGCCGACCTGGATAAGCCAAGATGACGACGTAAGATCTCTTGAATTTGATAGCCGACAGTTAACACAGGATTGAGGGAAGTCATCGGTTCCTGAAAAATCATGCCGATGTCTTTCCCACGAATGTTGTTGATTTCTTTGGCAGATAAGCTAAGTAAATCGCGGCCTGCCAATTCTGCCGAGCCTTTGACCACTCGGCCGGGTGGATTGGGAACGAGTTGTAAAATAGATAGCGCGGTGATGCTCTTACCGCAACCCGATTCCCCGACTATGGCCAGGGTCTCGCCTGGATAAACATCAAATGACAGGCCATTCACCGCCCGGCCAATTCCATCTGGGGTATTAAATTCAGTGACCAGGCCACGTACTTTAAGCAATGGTTGAAGTGCTGTGGCTTGCTGTGAACCTGAACGGGGAGCTGTTGTCATCACTACCGATCCGTTACCGCTTCGGCAGAAATCATGCCTCATAAGGGTCTGTAAAGTAACTGGTTTAAGACCCTAAGGTCAACCTCAACAATTTAAGGTACCGATCAGGTCGAGATTTTGGGTGTTGCAGAAGGTAAGTTGTCAGTATCCGAAATGCATATGACTGGCATCCGCATTTAGGGTATGTTGGGCCGGGCTCTGTCATGGGGTTATGTCATGGGGCTATGTCTATAGAAGCGCCACCGCGTAAAAAAAACGAGTGGAGATCAGGGCTAAATAAAATTGTTAGTAGCGAATCGAGGAGAGATTGCGATCCGGATCATGCGGGCGGCGGCGGAGTTGAAAAGAAAGTCAGGCGACCGTGTCACGCTCAGCGCTACGGTAAATTCCGCAATTCCCGTTAAAACGCTTGAATTGATTTTTAATGGTGAAGTGATCGGTGTCATCGAGAATGCTGACGAAAAGTTGCAGCTCGAAATAGAAACAGACCTGCGCATAGAAGAGAGTAGTTGGGCTGTAGTGCGCACTATTGGCGGCGATTTATCATACCAAAACTGGCCGTTCCTTGGCACGACGAGCATTCCACTAATGGCCCACTCAAGCCCGATTTATATTGATGTGGATGGAAAGCCCAGAACGGATAAGTCCTGTCCTTCGCAATTACTCATACTCATTGCTGCCATTGCCTTTCGGGCATTTCCA
>JAPYTQ010000098.1:0-8077 GCA_029941905.1 Pseudomonadales bacterium
ATCGTACCCACATTTAAATGCGGCTTCGTGCGCTCAAACTTCTCTTTGGACATTTTTACCTCGTAAAAATAATTGTCTTACGCCATTCTTGCTAAACAAGTGGTTACCACTTGCTAATAATCGCCTGGGCAATATTGTCTGGCACTTCCTTATACTGCTTGAACTCCATGGAAAAACTCGCCCGACCCTGAGTTGCCGATCTCATATCAGTCGCGTATCCAAACATTTCGGACATCGGCACTTCTGCTCTTACGGCTTTGCCCGCAGGGACTTCATCCATGCCCAGGACAACACCCCGGCGACGATTCAGGTCTCCAATGATGTCGCCGTAGTAATCTTCGGGTGTGACGACTTCAACAGCCATCACGGGTTCCAGCAATACCGGGTCCGCATCGAGCGCGCCTGCTCTCAACGCCATGGATCCCGCGACCTTGAAGGCGACTTCACTGGAGTCAACATCATGATAGGAACCATCAAATAGGGCGGCCTTTATACCTTGAAGTGGATAACCCGCCAGTACACCATTCGCCAGCTGTTCCTGAATCCCTTTATTCACCGCATTGATGTACTCGCGAGGAACGGATCCACCAACAATTTCATCAACAAATTCATAACCCTCCTCACCCGCGAATGGCTCGATACGAATCCAGACGTGGCCATACTGACCTCGGCCACCCGTCTGGCGGATAAACTTGCCTTCTGCCTCGACTGATTTCCGGATGGTTTCCCGATAGGAAACCTGGGGTTTGCCGATATTAGCTTCAACCGAGAACTCTCTCCTCATGCGATCGACGATAATATCCAGGTGTAATTCACCCATCCCGCCAATGATCGTCTGACCTGACTCTTCGTCGGTGCGTACACTAAAGGACGGATCTTCTGCTGCGAGTTTTCCCAGGGCGATGCCCATTTTTTCCTGGTCGGCTTGTGATCGAGGCTCAACCGCGACGTGGATCACCGGGTCCGGGAACTCCATTCTTTCGAGGGTGATAATCTCTTTAAGATCACAGAGCGTGTCTCCGGTGGTCGCAAACTTTAACCCAATAGCGGCTGCAATATCCCCGGCGCGCACTTCATTGATTTCCCTTCGGTCGTTTGAGTGCATTTGCACCATCCGGCCTATCCGCTCTTTTTTACTCTTGACAGGATTGAATACAGCATCGCCCGAGTTGAGTACGCCCGAGTAAACGCGAAAGAACGTCAGTGCTCCCACATAAGGATCCGTGGCAATTTTGAATGCCAATGCAGAAAAAGGCTCATCATCATCGGCGTGTCGATAACCGTCCGTTTCTTCTCCGTCGTCGAGGTATCCGTGAATTGCCTTAACTTCATCTGGCGCCGGTAAAAAGTCAATCACCGCATCCAGCATTGTCTGTACACCCTTGTTCTTGAAGGCAGAGCCGCAAATGGCCGGTACAATCTCATTGGCCAGGGTTCTTGCACGAATTCCGTATTTTATTTCCTCCGTGCTGAGTTCATTGTCTTCAAGATACTTTTCGGTCAATTCATCATTGGCTTCAGCAGCAGCTTCGATCATTTTTTCACGGTATTCCAGGGACGCAGGCAGGAGATCTTGGGGGATTTCCTCTTCCCTGAAGGTTAGCCCCTGATCTTCTTCATTCCAGTAAATGGCTTTCATATTTAACAGGTCTATCACACCCGCAAAATTTTCTTCAGCACCGATCGGCAGTTGCAGTGCGACAGGAGTTGCACCCAGACGTCCCTCAATCTGGTTAACGACGCGAATAAAGTCAGCGCCTGCGCGATCCATTTTATTAACGAACACCAGTCGAGGGACTTCGTACCGGTTAGCCTGTCGCCAGACTGTTTCTGATTGCGGCTCGACGCCGGATGTACCACAGAACACAACCACTGCGCCATCGAGTACCCGGAGCGAACGTTCGACTTCGATTGTAAAGTCGACGTGGCCCGGTGTGTCGATGATGTTTATTCGATGTTCTTCGAACTGTTGCCTCGAGCCCTCCCAGAATGTGGTGGTGGCAGCCGAGGTTATAGTGATGCCACGTTCCTGCTCTTGTTCCATCCAGTCCATGGTGGCGGCGCCATCATGGACTTCACCAATCTTATGGGATATGCCGGTGTAGTACAGTATTCGTTCCGTCGTGGTCGTTTTACCAGCGTCTACATGGGCAACAATCCCGATATTGCGATATCGCTTGATGGGTGTCGTTCTGGACATAGAGGTACGCCATTGACCAAAGTTTCTTTCGAGGTTCTTTTACAAGAACTTCTAGAAACGATAGTGGGAGAATGCCTGGTTCGCCTGGGCCATTCGATGCGTGTCTTCTCGCTTTCTAACTGCTGCACCGCGCCCTTCAGCCGCATCCATAAGCTCACCAGCCAACCTTTGAGCCATTGACTTTTCGCCACGCCGGCGAGCAGAGTCAACCAACCAGCGCATTGCCAGTGCGCCACGACGAGAAGGCCGGACTTCAACCGGCACTTGATAAGTTGCGCCACCGACACGGCGAGACTTAACTTCGACAGAAGGTGCTACTGCCTCGAGGGCCGCATCGAATACTTCAAGAGGATCACCACCCTGGCGCTCCAGAATTCTATCCATGGCACCATAGACAATCTTTTCAGCAAGGGATTTTTTACCGCTGACCATGACATGGTTCATGAATTTTGCGAGCGTCTGATTACCATATTTGGGATCAGGCAGGATTTCCCGTTTTTCCGGGACGCGACGTCTAGGCATGACTTATTCCTCTTAAGTTTCAGGTTAATCCAAGACTGACTGTTCATCTCTCAGTTCTGTTCTACGAGCACGTGACAAGCTCAGGAGAAATGTTGTCGCTTGGCCTTACTCTGGTTCTGGTCATGTACCAGCGCCAGGATTGTATCTAATGGTTTTCTTTTAAAGCTTCTAACTCTTCTTGGAGCTTCTAACTCTTTGGTTTTTTGGTACCGTACTTCGAACGACCTTGCATTCGATCGGCAACCCCGGTTGTATCCAATGTGCCACGTACTGTGTGGTATCGAACGCCAGGTAAGTCTTTCACACGACCACCACGAATCAGTACGACCGAGTGCTCCTGCAAATTGTGACCTTCACCACCAATATAGGATGTTACTTCGAATCCATTGGTTAACCGTACACGACACACTTTTCGTAATGCAGAGTTTGGCTTTTTAGGCGTCGTCGTATAAACCCGGGTGCAAACTCCACGTCGCTGCGGGCAGGATTGCAAGGCTGGCACGTCACTCTTGGTGACTTTGCGCTTTCTAGGCTTTCGAACCAATTGACTGATTCTTGCCATAAATTAGTAACTCCACTTTATCAGTCGCCTGCCTGTTCTGAAAAGGAAACAAACGAGCCTGCATAATATTCAATATGACGAACCCACCAATAAGTCGTGAGACTCCGCCAAAAACGAGGGGCGAATTCTAATGAGCCCGCCCCCATGAGTCAATACCTCGATTCGATCAATTCATCCGCGTTTCATATGGCTTCGTTATCAAGCTTATATGCATTGAGGGCGAATTCGTTAAAGCCCCGACTCACTCGAATTCAAATTCAGGGCTTCACTTAACGCTGCTTCGACTTCTGTCGCGCTCACGGTGGTTTTTGATTCATCTTTTTCGAGTCGTTTCTTACGTCGATCTTCGTGGTATTTGAGACCGGTACCCGCTGGAATCAATCGACCCACGATCACGTTTTCCTTTAATCCACGCAGATAATCACGTTTTCCAGTGACGGCTGCTTCTGTAAGCACTCTCGTTGTCTCCTGGAAGGATGCCGCAGAGATAAAAGATTCAGTAGCAAGTGCTGCTTTGGTAATGCCCAACAAGACACGACTATATTTGACCAGTTGTTTGCCGTCGGTACGCAATTGGTCATTTTCGTCGAGCATTCGAGTGAACTCGACCTGCTCACCCTTGATCATGGCGGATTCACCCGCATCGACAATATCAGCCTTACGCAGCATCTGGCATACGATCACTTCAATATGCTTGTCGTTGATAGTCACGCCCTGGAGCCTGTATACGTCCTGGATTTCCTTAACGATATACTGGGTCAGCTCTTCAACACCTTTCAGGCGTAGAATGTCGTGCGGATTTTCCGGGCCGTCAGAGACAACTTCGCCCTTGGCGACATTCTCACCTTCGAAGACGGTCATGTGACGCCACTTGGGAATCAGCACTTCGTAGTGATCAGCGCCCTCGGGCAGCTCACTCGTATCCTGCGGGGTAATAACCAGTCGACGCTTGCCTTTGGTTTCCTTACCGAAGCTGACAGTTCCGCTGATCTCTGCCAATACTGCTGCTTCTTTTGGCTTACGTGCTTCAAACAGGTCCGCCACTCTGGGTAGACCACCCGTAATGTCCCGGGTTTTGGAGCCTTCCTGGGGAATTCGAGCCAGTACGTCGCCAATTTCTACATGGTCGCCATCTTCCAGGCTTAAAATAGCATTCGCTTCGAGGAAGTAGTGAGCCGGTACATTAGTACCAGCCAGCAACAGCTGATTACCTTCATCATCGATCAGACTGATTGCCGGGCGTGTATCTTTACCTGCAGACGGCCGATCTTTCGGGTCAATCACAGAGATGCTGGACAGACCCGTTAACTCATCTGTTTGACGGCGAATGGTGATGCCTTCTTCCATGCTTTCAAACACGACCTTGCCTGCCACCTCGGTGACCATGGGGTGAGTATGCGGATCCCAGTTGGCAACAATTTCTCCCGCTTCAATAACGGCTTCGTTACCCTTCTTGAGTACCGCACCATATGGAATCTTGTACCTTTCACGCTCACGACCCGTTTCTTCCTCTGCAACAGCGACCTCACCAGAGCGGGAAATAGCAACCAGATCACCATTAGCCTTCTGAATCGTTGTGAGGTTATGCAAACGCAAAGAACCTGCGTGTTTAACCTGAATGTTATCAATCGCAGTGGCCCGGGAGGCAGCACCACCAATGTGGAAAGTACGCATTGTCAGCTGTGTACCGGGTTCGCCGATTGACTGGGCCGCAATCACACCTACCGCCTCGCCAATATTCACGAGGTGTCCGCGACCGAGGTCTCGCCCATAACAATGACAGCAAACACCATATCGGGTATCACAGGTAATCGGGCTTCGAACGAGGATCTCGTCAATACCCTCCATATCTTCCAACTCAAGGATAGCCCCTTCATCGAAGAGTGTACCAGCCGGAATCAACACGTCATCGCCGGTTGAGTTTAATACGTCTTTAGCAACAACCCGGCCCAGCACTCGTTTGCCGAGTGGCATGACCACATCACCACCTTCAATGACCGCCGTCATCACCAGACCTTCGTCTGTACCACAGTCGACTTCTGTGACAACCAGGTCCTGGGCGACATCGACCAACCTGCGTGTCAGGTAGCCGGAGTTGGCCGTTTTCAGCGCAGTGTCTGCCAAACCCTTACGTGCACCGTGAGTGGATATGAAGTACTGCATGACATTCAGGCCTTCACGGAAGTTCGCGGTAATGGGGGTTTCGATAATGGAGCCATCCGGCTTGGTCATCAATCCTCGCATACCGGAAAGCTGCCGAATCTGCGCGGGTGAACCCCGTGCGCCCGAGTCAGAGTACATCCATACGCTGTTGAAAGAAGTTTGTTCTTCCTCCACTCCCTCGCGGTTAACAACCGTCTCCTTGCTCAGGGTATCCATCATGGCGGCTCCAACAAGATCGTTGGCACGCGTCCAGATATCAATGACTTTGTTATACTTCTCACCCTGGGTCACGAGACCGGAAGAGTACTGGGATTCTATTTCCCGAATTTCTGCCTCGGCTTCTCCAATGATGGTTGCCTTTTCTGCCGGAATAACAAAATCATCAACACCAATGGATGCACCAGAGCTGGTGGAATACTCATACCCCATATACATAATCTGGTCAGCAAAAATGACTGTCTCTTTTAAACCAACACTTCTATAACAAATATTGATCAGGCTTGAAATATCCTTGTTACCCAGGGCGCGGTTAACATGTTCGTAAGCGATACCTTGGGGGACAATTTCGAATAAGAGTGCCCGACCGACCGTCGTGTCTTTGATCTCGGTTTTGGCAACCAATACGCCGTCAGCGTCACGTTCGTACTCTGTGATGCGAACCTTGACCCGGGCTTGCAATCCTACCTGACCGGTACGATACGCTCGTGACACTTCTCCAATGTCTGCGAAGATCATGCCTTCGCCGTGATCATTAATTCGTTCCCGGGTCATATAATAGACACCGAGGACCACGTCCTGGGAAGGTACAATAACCGGCTCACCATCGGCAGGAAGCAACACATTGTTGGTTGACATCATCAACGCCCTTGCTTCCAGTTGCGCCTCAATAGTGAGGGGCACGTGGACCGCCATCTGGTCACCGTCAAAGTCTGCGTTGTAAGCCGTACAAACCAGAGGGTGTAACTGGATGGCTTTACCTTCAATCAACACTGGCTCAAATGCCTGGATACCCAACCGGTGTAGCGTGGGCGCCCTGTTAAGCAGAATCGGATGCTCACGAATCACTTCCGCAAGGATATCCCAGACTTCAGAGGTTTCTCTTTCAACCATTTTCTTTGACGCCTTGATGGTCGTCGCCAACCCTCTGGCTTCAAGCTTGCCGAAGATAAACGGCTTGAACAATTCCAATGCCATCTTTTTGGGTAATCCGCACTGATGCAGTCTGAGTGACGGACCCACAACAATCACCGAACGGCCCGAGTAATCCACCCGCTTGCCCAGCAGGTTCTGGCGGAATCGCCCCTGCTTGCCTTTGATCATGTCCGCTAATGACTTGAGAGGCCTCTTATTGGTTCCCGTAATTGCTCGCCCGCGTCGACCATTGTCCAGCAGCGCGTCGACAGCTTCCTGCAGCATGCGCTTTTCGTTACGAACAATGATGTCTGGTGCAGAAAGGTCCAATAAACGCTTGAGCCGATTGTTGCGATTGATGACCCGACGATACAAGTCGTTCAGGTCGGAAGTCGCGAATCGTCCACCTTCCAGAGGTACCAGGGGTCTCAGATCAGGCGGCAAGACAGGAAGAACCGTGAAGATCATCCATTCCGGCTTGTTACCCGACTTCTCAAATGCCTCCATTAATTTCAGGCGCTTGGTCAGTTTCTTGATCTTCGTTTCAGAATTTGTTTGCGGTAATTCTTCACGGACAATGGCGATCTCTTCTTTGAGATCCATATCTATCATCAGGTCCTGAATCGCCTCGGCACCCATTTTAGCTTCGAATTCGTCGCCGAATTCTTCCAGGGCTTCGTAATATTGCTCATCTGTCAGCAACATGCGCTTTTCCAGTGTTGTGAGACCCGGATCAGTCACCACAAACGATTCAAAGTACAAGACTCGCTCAATATCCCGCAGCGTCATATCCATCAACAGACCAATTCTTGATGGCAATGACTTCAGGAACCAGATATGAGCGACCGGGCTTGCGAGCTCAATATGACCCATCCGCTCCCGGCGAACTTTTGCGAGGGCGACTTCAACACCGCATTTTTCACAAATAACACCACGATGCTTCAAGCGCTTGTATTTTCCACACAGGCATTCGTAATCCTTCGTGGGTCCGAAGATTTTGGCGCAAAACAGGCCATCTCGCTCTGGCTTGAACGTTCGGTAGTTGATCGTTTCCGGTTTCTTTACCTCGCCGTAAGACCAGGATCGAATCATCTCCGGAGACGCCAAACCAATGCGAAGTGAATCGAACTCTTCAGACTGTCCCTGGGTTCTGAGTATGTTAAGAAGATCTTTCAAGGCTTTCCTCCACCGGGCTCTATGCCCGACTGTATGTGAATACTTTTTAGTTCGACAAACCGTTTTCTCTTATTCGCTTTCAAGTTCGATATCAATTCCGAGAGAACGGATCTCCTTGACCAAAACGTTGAAGGACTCCGGCATACCGGGCTCCATACGATGATCCCCATCAACGATGTTTTTGTACATACGGGTACGGCCATGTACATCATCTGACTTAACCGTCAGCATCTCCTGCAAGGTGTATGCTGCGCCATAGGCTTCAAGGGCCCAGACTTCCATCTCACCAAATCGCTGACCACCAAACTGGGCTTTACCACCCA
>JAPYTQ010000099.1:0-7741 GCA_029941905.1 Pseudomonadales bacterium
GCCCAGACTTCCATCTCACCAAATCGCTGACCACCAAACTGGGCTTTACCACCCAGTGGTTGCTGAGTAACAAGACTGTAAGAACCGGTGGAACGCGCATGCATCTTGTCGTCAACCAGGTGATTGAGCTTTAGCATATACATGAAACCAACGGTCACCGGTCGATCAAATTGCTCACCTGTTGTGCCATCCCACAATGTGGCCTGGCCATTCGTTGGTAAATCCGCCAACTCCAGCATCGATTTGATCTCAGACTCAGCCGCGCCATCAAATACCTTGGTCGCCATCGGTACGCCACCGCGGAGGTTACCCGCCATTTCGATAACTTCAGCGTCAGTAAACGAATTCAGATCTTCTTTTTTCCCACTCCGGTTGTAAACCTTGTCGAGGAACGACCGAATCTCTTCTATCTGCCGTTGATCATCCAGCATTTTTCCGATTTTCTTACCCAGACCATCAGCAGCCCAGCCAAGATGGGTCTCCAATATCTGCCCAACATTCATTCGCTTGGGTACACCCAGCGGATTCAGGACGATATCGATTGGATCTCCGTGCTCATCAAAAGGCATGTCCTCGACCGGTTTAATAACGGATATAACACCTTTGTTACCGTGCCGGCCAGCCATCTTATCACCAGGCTGGATGCGGCGTTTGATTGCCAAATAGACTTTTACAATCTTCAGCACACCAGGGGCCAGGTCATCACCTGATTCCAGCTTCGCTTTACCTTCCTCAAACTCTTCGTCGAGTTCCTGACGACGCTCTTTCAGGCGCGCATCAGCAGCTTCGAGCAATCCATTTAAATCATCAGAGCCCATTCGCAGCTTAAACCACTCGTCGGAAGGTAACCCTGCCAGGTACTCTTTCGTTAACTTTTCGCCCTTGGATAGATTTGGCCCGGCAACAACTGTCTGACCTTCCAGGGAATCACCCAGTCGTTCAAATGTCGCGGTCTGAATAATTCGAAATTCCTCCTCAACATTACGCCGAATTCCTTCGATCTCATGCCGCTCTATATCCAGGGCTCGCTGATCTTTATCGAGACCATCTCGGGTGAACACACGAACATCGATGACGGTGCCGTTGTAGCTACTGGGTACTCTTAAAGACGTATCCTTTACATCCGATGCTTTTTCACCAAAAATTGCTCTGAGTAGTTTTTCTTCCGGCGTTAACTGGGTTTCACCTTTGGGTGTTACCTTGCCGACCAGAATATCACCTGCCTCAACTTCTGCGCCAATATAAACAATCCCTGACTCATCCAGTTTCGACAGGGCGCCTTCTCCCACGTTAGGAATATCACAGGTGATTTCTTCTGAACCTAACTTGGTATCCCGCGCGATACAGGTGAGTTCCTGAATATGAATCGTGGTAAATCGATCTTCTTTTACGACTCGCTCAGAAATCAGGATTGAGTCCTCAAAGTTGTAGCCGTTCCAGGTCATAAAGGCAATACGGCAATTCTGACCCAGCGCCAGTTCACCCATGTCGATGGAAGGACCATCCGCCAGGACATCACCACTTGCGATCTCATCACCCTGCTTAACCAATGGTTTTTGGTTGATACAGGTGTTCTGGTTTGATCGGGTATATTTGGTGAGTTTATAAATATCCACACCTGCTTCACCGGATGCAGTTTCATCATCATGCACACGAATCACTATTCTTGCTGCGTCAACGGTTTCAACAACTCCGCCGCGTTTGGCGACAACACAAACACCGGAGTCACGTGCCACGATTCTCTCCATACCAGTGCCGACGAGGGGTTTTTCTGCTCGCAGGGTTGGCACGGCCTGGCGTTGCATGTTCGACCCCATCAATGCACGGTTGGCATCGTCATGCTCCAAAAACGGAATCAAGGAGGCTGCAACCGAAACCACCTGTTGTGGTGACACGTCCATGAAATTAACGCTGTCTCTTGAAGACTTGGTGAATTCACCCTGATGGCGTACGTCAACCAGATCTTCAAGGATGTTGCCATCGTCGTCCAGAGCCGTACTGGCCTGGGCAATGATGTAGTCACTTTCTACAATCGCAGACAGATACTCAATTTCTTCAGTCACTTTACCTTCAATCACCTTGCGGTAAGGAGTCTCAAGAAAACCGTAGGAATTGGTACGTGCGTATGTCGCCAGTGAGTTAATCAAACCAATGTTTGGCCCTTCCGGGGTCTCAATCGGGCAGACACGTCCATAGTGGGTCGGATGCACGTCACGAACTTCAAATCCTGCTCTTTCCCGGGTGAGTCCGCCTGGTCCCAATGCTGATACGCGCCGCTTATGGGTTACCTCGGACAGGGGGTTGTTCTGATCCATAAACTGGGATAATTGTGCAGAACCGAAGAACTCCTTAACCGCCGCCGCAACTGGTTTAGCATTGATCAAATCCTGAGGCATCAAACCCTCGGACTCCGCCAGGCTTAAACGTTCCTTAACTGCCCGCTCGACTCGAATCAGGCCAAGTCTAAAGGCGTTTTCTGCCATTTCACCGACGGAACGAACGCGTCGATTTCCGAGGTGGTCTATATCATCAACGGTATCTTTGGCGTTCCGGATATTAATCAGGCACTTCAATACATCAATAATGTCTTCATTCGACAAGATACCTTGACCTGCTTCCTCTTCCCGACCAAGGCGCCGATTAAACTTCATGCGGCCGACCGCTGTCAGGTCATACCGCTCTGGTGCGAAAAATAAATTTGAAAACAGATTCTCGGCGGCTTCTTTGGTGGGCGGCTCGCCAGGACGCATCATGCGATAGATTTCAACCAGGGCTTCCAATCGGTTGTTTGCCGGATCGACATTCAGGGTATCTGAAATCCAGGGTCCACAATCGAGGTCGTTAGTATAGATTGTCTTGAAACTTGCCAACTCAAGCTCTCTTATCTGCTCAAGCGTCTCTTCAGTCAGAGAGGTGTTACAGGGAATAACAATTTCACCAGTTTCTGCATCAATGATATCTTCAGCGGTGACATGCCCACAGACATATTCTACCGGTACATCCAATTGCTGAAGATTGTCTTTGTCCAACGCCCGTATATGCCGCGCAGTGATGCGTGTGCCTTCCTCAACAATCACGTTACCCTTGCTGTCAAGGACTTCAAACTGGGCTGTTTCACCCCGCAGACGCTCTGGAATAAGGTCGAGGCTATAACCCTCCGGCAGCACATTAAAGTTGTCGGTGTCGAAGAATATTTCCAGGATTTCCTGCGCGCTGTAACCCAGCGCTCGCAGTAATACAGTTGCTGGTAACTTTCGTCTTCGGTCTATTCGAACAAACACGCAGTCCTTTGGATCATATTCAAAATCAAGCCATGAACCACGCATCGGGATAACACGGGCTGAGTACAGTAACTTACCCGATGAATGAGTTTTGCCCTTGTCGTGATCAAAGAACACACCTGGAGACCGATGCAACTGGGAAACAATCACTCGCTCAATTCCATTAATGACAAAAGTACCATTGTCCGTCATCAACGGGATTTCACCCATGTAGACTTCCTGTTCTTTAATGTCTTTGATTGCCTTGTTGGACGAATCCTTGTCGTAGATGATCAATCTAACCTTTACGCGAAGGGGAACCGCATAGGTCGCACTCTGTAACTTACATTCCCTTACATCAAATGGCGCTCTGCCAAGTCGGTAGCTAACGTACTCAAGGGCAGCACTACCCGAATAACTGACAATTGGAAACACGGATTTAAACGCTGTGTGTAACCCCTTGGCTATTCTGTCTTTGGGGTCAACATGTTCCTGCAAGTATCCCTTGTATGATTCAACTTGAATCGCCAGCAGGTAAGGAATATCCATCACCCTGCTCAGCTTACCGAAATCCTTACGAATACGTTTCTTCTCTGTGTATGAATAGGCCATTAACGCCTCCAGGCTAGATCTTTAATTCGCGTCACGTACTCAACAGTGCAAACACCGCAGAGTCCAAAAATTGCAAGCACAAAAAGGCTGTTCAGCATATAGCTGACAGCCTTTTGCACATCTTCTTTTCCAGAACAACAATCCTGGATTACTTGAGTTCCACTGAAGCACCTGCTTCTTCAAGTTGTTTCTTAAGGTCTTCTGCCTCGTCCTTGCTGACACCTTCCTTAACAGGTGCGGGGGCGCTATCAACCACAGCTTTGGCTTCTTTCAGGCCAAGACCGGTAATCGCACGAACCGCTTTGATGGCGTTTACTTTCTTCTCACCAGCTGCAGTGATAATAACATCAAATTCTGTCTGCTCTTCAACTGCAGCAGCACCATCGCCACCTCCAGCCGCAGGGGCAGCAGCTACAGCAGCGGCAGCGGAAACACCAAATTTTTCTTCCATTGCTTCAACGAGTTCCACGACGTCCATCACGCTCATTTCTGCAATTGCATTCAAAATATCATCTTTAGATAAAGACATGAGTCCTTTTCTCCAATTAATAGTTTACTTAAGAGGCTTCTTGTTGCTTCTGATCACGAACCGCAGCAACCGCACGAGTCACTTTCGTAGGCACTTCGTTCAGCGTTCTTGTCAGTTTGGTAACCGGGGCTAACATGACTGACATCAACATGGCTAATGCCTGATCTCGCGTGGGCAATTTAGCCAACGCATCAATCTGGTCAGCAGGCAGCAATTTGCCACCAACACTGAGCGCTTTGATCTCAAACTCCTCGTTCTCTTTTGCGAATTCTTTGAAGATTCGGGCGCCAGCGCCAGGGTCTTCAAGCGAAAACGCGAGAATGTTTGGACCAAGCAGCATTTCGCTCAAACATTCGAACTCGGTACCTTCGAATGCTCGTTTTGCTAAAGTGTTACGAACCACGCGCACCTGCACATTCTGCTCACGGGCTTCTTTTCGCAGTGCTGTCATACCATCAACAGATATACCACGATAATCAGCCATAACAGCAGAAAGTGCGCTGCTTGCAGTTTCGTTAACATCTGCAACAATCGCCTGTTTTTCTTTAAGTCCTATAGGCACAAGTAATACTCCTGTGTCGACTTTAAACAACTTGTCAGTGAATCCGGATTAATACCCGGATACTGCAAGCACCGTACACGGCGATAGATTCAAATTGAATCGGGTCCACCGTCTGCGCAGGCTCCCTTTACCATTTCAGGCTTGAGAACTTAACCTGACACCTTTCTATTTGGTGTCATCGACCTGCGGTCTTTGACGAGCCCTGATTTTCCCTTCGACGAATCGTAGTTCAACCAGGTACCCCAAAGTCTCTCACCGGCTCTCCCGGTGTATCGTCCAATGAAAGGGCAGACACAACGCCCTGTCAGTGACGCTAAAATTAGTCTTCCAACGACGCCTGGTCGATGGGTATACCTGCTCCCATGGTGGTAGAAAGTACAATTTTCTTCACATAGGAACCTTTGGCAGATGCAGGTTTGCCTTTCCTTAAGTCTGTCAGTAAAGCCTCGACATTTTCCTTCACAGCCTGGGCCGCGAAACCTACCTTTCCAACGCCACCATGAATGATGCCGTTCTTGTCGGTTCGATACCTGATCTGCCCAGCCTTGGCATTCTTAACCGCTGTCGCAACATCAGGTGTGACCGTGCCCAATCTTGGATTTGGCATCAGGCCTCTCGGACCCAGTATCTGTCCTAATTGCCCGACCACCCGCATCGCATCCGGCGTGGCAATGACAACACCAAAATCCAGATTGCCTTCCTTCACAGATGCCGCAAGGTCATCCATACCAACAATATCTGCACCAGCAGCAGTTGCTTCATCAGCCTTGTCGCCTTGCGCAAATACCGCCACACGTACATCTTTACCGGTGCCATTAGGTAGTACCGTTGCGCCCCTCACGACCTGATCAGATTTTCGCGGATCGACGCCAAGGTTGATACTGACATCAAGTGATTCTTTGAATTTTGACGATGCAAGCTCAGTTAATATCTGTACTGCTTCTTCAATCGGATAGGATTTACCCACCTCAATTTTCTCCGCATACAGTCGCGCTCGTTTTGTCTGCTTCGCCATCAGACGACCCCTTCTGTTTCTATACCGGACGATCTCGCGCTACCGGCTATGGTTCTAACCGCGGCATCCATATCCTTTGCCGTCAAATCAGGCATTTTGGTCGTAGCTATCTCTTCCAGTTGTGCACGAGTAACTTTACCCACCTTATCCGTGTGTGGAGTAGCGCTACCTTTGGCAAGACCAGCGGCTTTCTTAAGCAATACTGAAGCCGGTGGTGTCTTTTTGATAAAGGTAAAACTTTTGTCGCTATATACCGTAATGACAACGGGTGTTGGCATACCAGCCTCAAGAGACTGTGTTTCAGCGTTGAACGCCTTGCAAAACTCCATGATATTAACACCGTGCTGACCTAGTGCTGGACCAACGGGTGGGCTCGGGTTTGCCTGGCCTGCAGGAACCTGCAACTTTATATAAGCATCAATTTTTTTTGCCATCTAATAAAACTCCTTTGTGGGTTCAAACCTTAGATTCCTCCCCCTGGTGCCGTTTTTGCTACGACAAAGGCGTTATCTAAGTCCCCGTTTAACTCCGGTTCAAATCACCGGAATAACCTTACCCGTTAACCTTTCTCGACTTGACTAAAGTCCAGTTCAACAGGCGTTGATCGTCCAAATATGGTCACTGCCACATGTAGACGGTTTTTCTCGTAGTTCACCTCTTCAACGACACCATTGAAGTCATTGAAAGGTCCATCGACCACACGAACAAGTTCGCCGGGCTCAAATACCGTTTTCGGCGTTACATGTTCACTTCCTGCCTGGACACGCTGCATTATAGTCGCCGCTTCCTGATCTGTAATCGGCGCCGGTTGATCTGCCTTGCCACCGATGAAACCCATCACCCTCGGTGTTTCTTTTACCAGATGCCAGGTATCGTCATCGAGCTCCATTTCAACCAGGACATAACCCGGGAAAAATTTTCTCTCGCTCCGGCGTTTCTTTCCCGCCCGCATCTCGACAACTTCCTCAGACGGTACGATTACTTCACCAAATCGGTCTGCAAATGACGACAGTTCAATACGCTCATGCAACGCACGCATCACCTGCTTCTCGTATCCAGAATAGGCATGTACCACAAACCAACGCTTAGTCACTCACTTCCCCTGGTTTATCAAAAACCCAAAAAGTCATATCAATGGCGTTCAGCCAATTATTGCCTGAATACCCCAGCTGAGAGCAGAGTCCAAACCCCAGAGCAAAAGTGCAACCAGGATTACCACTCCCACAACAATCATCGTGGTCTGTGTTGTTTCCTGTCGCGTCGGCCAGATGACCTTGCGAACCTCTACTCTTGCCTCTTTTGCCAATTGCCAGCCTGCATGGCCACTACCCGTCTGCAACGCAATCGCAATCGCCACAGCGGCAAGACCCAGACCAGCCACGGCCCGTATCAGCACATTGACGGCCACAAACACTGTATTGGCGTAGACACCACCTAACACTATCGCCACCACCAGGATCCACAACACAGGATCAAAGCGATTGGATATACTTTCTGCCTTGTTACTCATAAACCCATGTTCTTATAAAGTGTCTTATAAAATGTCGTATCGAGTGTTGCCTGGCAGGCCAGGAGGGAATCGAACCCCCAACCTGCGGTTTTGGAGACCGCTGCTCTGCCAATTGAGCTACTGGCCTAACAATAGGCGCCTATCTTTCGCTACCTACCTCAGCAAAGCAATCACTTATTCAACAATTAATCCTATACACTGATTTTGGTAACAACCCCTGCGCCCACGGTACGACCGCCTTCACGGATCGCAA
>JAPYTQ010000100.1:0-6839 GCA_029941905.1 Pseudomonadales bacterium
GGAACACGTTTTCGGCCTGAGGTTAGGCAGCATTATCACCACTTCCGGGACTTAAAGCGTATGATCGCGAGGCCTTGTTGGGATGAAGGTGACGCCATTTTGAAAATCGAGGAGGGGTAAGAAAGATTATGAAAAGCGTGCCATCAACAATGGCAGCGGTCGTGCTGACGGGTCATGGGGGACTGGACAAGCTCGTCTATCATCAGGATTTTCCAGTCCCGGATCTCGCTTCTGGAGAAGTCTTGATAGAGGTCACGGCCTGCGGACTGAACAACACCGACGTCTGGGTACGGCAGGGCGCTTACGGTACCGATGAGAATCCTGATGCGGTGGCTTCCTGGCGAAGAAGCGCATCCGAAGAAACGCTTACCTTCCCGCGCGTTCAGGGCACAGACTCTGTGGGGAAGATAGTTCGTGTGGGTTCTGACGTCTCTGCCGAACGTCTAGGGGAACGGGTTATGGTCGACTTCAGTATCTATAACGACGGTGGCGATAGTCTTGCCGAAATCGACTATATCGGCCACGGCCGGGATGGGGGTTTTGCTGAGTATCTTGCGGTACCCGACGAAAACGCACACGTTGCAGATAACGATCTCACGGATGCAGAGTTGGCGACCTTCTGCTGCGCTTACCTTACGGGAGAGCACATGCTCGATCGTGCACAGGTACGGGCAGGAGAACGAGTCTTCATTACTGGCGCATCCGGGGGAGTGGGCTCAGGCCTGATCCAGTTGTGTCGTGCCAGGGGCGCAATCCCCTATGCCCTCACTAGCAAAGCCAAACTGGAGGCCGTAAAGGCAATCGGTGCCGAAGCGGTCATCGACAGAGCCAGTCCCGATCTCATCGACGCCTCACATCACGCTCTTAAGGGCCACGCTGTGGATGTGGTGGCCGATCTTGTCGGTGGAGAACTTTTCAATCCGCTGCTGCAGTTACTGCGTCCGGAGGGTCGCTACACGACAGCCGGCGCTATTGGTGGGCCAGTGGTTCAATTGGATCTGCGGACGGTCTACCTGAAACATCTCGCGATTCATGGCTCCTCTCAGGGCACACGAGGCGCGTTCAAGAGACTCATGCACTACATCAATAGTGGCAAAATCAAACCTATACTGGACAGCCAGTTCAAATTGTCGGACTTTCACAAAGCACAGACCTACTTCATGGAGAAACACTTTGTGGGCAAGGTTGTGGTCGTGCCTGACGCCAAGTGGTCGGATAGCGTTTTGCCACAGAAAAAAGAATCATAAATACTTAAAAAGAGAAAGAGCGGTATCAAGAGAATCTGACTCGGAGAAAACTCAATGCTTGAACATGCAAAAGCCCGCTTACAAGATTTGCAGGATCATATGCAGGGCGCGGGAATCGATATCGCGTTGTTAACGGACGAGAGCACTATTGCGTACTACGCAGGTTTCTGGGGTTACCTGTCCGTAGAATTTGGACGCCCCACTTTTCTGATTGTCCCGGCAGTTGGCGATTCTATCGTCGTAACGCCACTCATGGAAAGTGAAATGGTTGCTGCTATGACCTGGGTGCCGGACGTCCGGACCTGGGAGGACTCCGGCCCAAACAACTGGGACAATGTTCTGGCAGGAATTTTCGGTACGCTGCCGACAAAGCTTGGCGTCGAACAAACGGTATTGCCGGGTCTGGTACGTAACTGGCTGGAGAGCGCATCCGACAGCATGGAATTGGAAGATGTTTCTCCCCTGATTGCAAAGATGCGTACCGTGAAGTCGCCGTTTGAGATCGGGATCATGAAACAGGCCGGAATGGTCGCCGCTGCCATGATGTCTTCGGCCCAGGAGTCTCTTGCCGAGGGTGTCCCCGAGTACGAATCTGCTTTAGCTGTTATTAATGCTGGGACACGCGCAGCAGCAAACTTTCTAACGGCTAAGGGGTGGGAGCAGTTTGTGTCACCGATGATTTACAACCTTCAGATCATGCAGTCTGGTATGGATACTTCAATGGTCCATAGGAGAGCCAGCGTCAAGAAGCTCGAAGCTGGGGATCCGGTGTATTTCTGTTTTTGCAATATGGCGCAATTTAAACAATACAAGCTCGGATTCGACCGCATGTTCAACATCAGTCACGTCTCTGATCAGGCGGCGGATGTCCAGCAGGCCGCTATTGACGCGCAACAGGCGGCATTAAGAGTCGTGCGTCCGGGTATTACTGCTGAGGCTGTTGCAGAGGAGGCTAATGAGGTTTATCGAGACAGGGGTTATGCGCCAAGTTATCGTACAGGGCGCTCTATCGGGATGGCTTATCTTGAGACGCCTGAGCTCAAATCGGGCGACGTTACGGTTTTGCAGGAGGGCATGACATTTGCAGTCGACGGAGGTATATCGGTAGACGGCCAGTATGGCGGCCGAATTGGAGATTCAATTGTCGTAACGGCAGATGGCTTCGAATATCTAACCGAGTATCCCCGCGAAGTCGTGGTGATCGATCGTTAGACCTCGACTGATTGCATTATGGTAAGAGGCCTTTTCGATATCAAGAGTGAAGCCCTCACATGAAACATGACGTTTTTTGGGTTGATGCGTTCAGTGCAAAACCCTTTGGTGGAAACCCGGCGGTGGTTTGCGTCGGAATTGACGGGCTATCAGATGCGCAGCTGCAGCATCTCGCGAGTGAATTCAATGTTTCCGAGAGTGTTTTTATTTCGGGAGGACACGGCGAATATTCAATACGCTGGTTTACCCCAACTAAGGAACTCCCACTGGTCGGTCACGCAACGCTTGCGGCAGCCCACGTGGTGTTGTCTGCTCTGGAGCCTGAGCGTTCAGATGTACAATTTCTGTCACCAATAAGCGGTCAGTTGGCGGCCTATCGAGACAAGGAGAATGTGGCGATCGTTTTACCTGCCGACAATCCTGTTTCCTGTGACCCCCCGGCCGCCCTGATCCGTGGTCTTGGAAAACAACCGGCGTATACACTGAAAGGCAGACACTATGTTGCGGTATTCGATGACAGTGACGAGGTGGCGGCTCTCAGGCCGGAATTCGATGCCCTGGAATTGCTGGATCTTCCGACCATAGCAGTCACCGCTCGCGGGCAGGAGGTAGATTATGTCCTTCGGTTTTTTGCGCCCGCCAACGGTGTTCCAGAGGATCCGGTGTCGGGTGTTGCCCAGTGCTCCTTGGCGCCGTACTGGGCGTCACAACTTTCCAGAACTGAGTTGAGCTCAAGGCAGTTATCGCCAAAAGGCGGCGAGATGACTTGCAAGATCCTTGATGAAGGTGTTCAGGTAGCCGGTCCCTGCTGCACTATTTTCTCCGGAGCGCTCGAAAACTGTTGAGCCTTACAAATTTCTGATTTTCTTCTGCTTGTGCGCAAGATATCGGCAGTAGGTTAATGGTTGCAGACATATCTTGCATGAGTGTATCGGTCATATTTACCATTTTCGATAACTGGTTTATTCAGAGCGTCCCTAACTCAGTTTACGTAGTTGCTGTTCTATTTTGTGTGCGACATTGCAATCAGAAGATCGGGCAACACTGGGGCAAACTCAGTGACATAAACCAAAATTGAGTAAAGGTATTCTATGTTGGAGAGTATAGGCAGCATTAACGCCCCTTCCTGCCACAGCGCAACGGCTCAACGATACAATGAGCAAAGATGTCGAGCGGTGATCGGCTCGTGGCGGTGACTTGACGACATACTGCTAACGGAAGAAGCACCGTTGCGTCACGGAATCGAGGACTGAGAGGAACCAAACATGACGATCGCTCCTGAGGTAGCACTATTCGAAAAGTACAAATCCCGGATCGGTGAAGTAATCGGTGTGAGTGACTGGCTGGTTGTTACCCAACGCGACGCTGATCTTTTCTCCGAACTGACGGACGATTGGGACTACATGCACAATGACCCCGCGTGGGCCGAGCCGCGTTTGGGCGGCACCATCGCTCACGCGTTGTACGTCATGGCGATGATACCCAAAGTTATGAAGTCGCTGGTTGACGGTATCCCGATCATCTCGTCGGAAACAGCGAGTTCTCTCAACTACGGATACAACAACGTAAGGGTCATCCGGCCTTTGCTGATTGGTGAGCGATTTAAAGACACCGTAACGGTTAAAGATGTTATTGAGAAACGCCCGGGCGACTATTTGGTGACCGATCAACATACGTTTGTTAAGGAAGGGCACGAATCGCCATTCTTGGTGCTCGAAAAGCTTGGCTATTTTACCACCGGGTATGAAGAAAAATGGCGTCCGGAAACGACGGTTAAGCGTTAGCGGGATGCAACTGCTGTGACCGACCATCCGGCCGACCCCGGTGAGACGCAGCACACCGCTCGCATCCCCGATCACTCTTCGTTGTGGGGCTACGTGAGCCAGTGGCGCCATCAACAACCCGACGAAGAAGCGATCGTCTTCGAAGGAAAGCGTTCGACATGGACGGAGTTGGCGGCATCCGTCGAAACACTCGTCAAAAGCTTGCGCGATTGCGGCGTCCGGCGCGGCGACCGTATTGCGATGCTCTCATGGCAATGTCCGGAGTTTGTCATTACCTATCTCGCGCTCGAACGTTTAGGCGCTACCTTCGTGGGTTTAAGCCCGCGATACAAACTGCCGGAACTTGCATTTCTGCTCCAAGACGCCAGACCAAGAGTGGTCTTGATATCTGCTTCGCTCGGAGACGGGCTCTCCGGATCGTCGGTCGCTGGAGAACTCCGAGAGAATCACCCCTACGTTAAAACGATTGTGGCCATGCATGGCATGTTCGAGGGCGCGATTGCATTTGACGAGTTGTTGGTTGGCAGGACCGACCATTCCTCGTCGGCGCCTGAACCAGTGGGCGGTGCTTGCAGTCAGTGGCTCGGGGAAGAAGAGCCGCCCATTTGCATCGTATACACATCCGGCAGTTCCGGTCAGCCGAAGGCGGCGCGACTGCCCAATCGCAGTCTTCTTCACAACTACCGAGTTGGCGCCGAACTGTTCTACCACAAGCCATTTCGTACGTATAACTGTCACCCCATCGACCATGTCGGCGGCATCGACAGGTTGTACCAGACGATCATGTTGGGTGGGGTACTGGTCCTTGATCAGCGCTTTGAGCCCGAGCGAGTTCTTGAACAGACCGAGACTGAGCGCTTAACCTACTGGCTCGGAGAAGCGACGCAATACATCAAGCTCGCTCCGTTGTTCAGTTCATTTGATCTTTCCAGTCTTCAGGTTGTCAGGTACGTCGGCCCGCTTCCTGAAGAGGTCCTGAAAGCTCTTCACCAGATTGCACCTGTAGTGATGACGAGTTATGGATCGTCGGAGACCTGTGCGTCGCTGGTCTTCACGGATGAGTCGACCTCTCTGGAGGCGCTGAGAGATGGAAATGTGGGTCGTCCCATTGAGGGCTTCGTCATGCGGGTGGTTGACACTGATCGCAACCGAATCGTTGGCGATGTCGGCGAACTAGAAGTGAAAAGCGAGTGGATTTTTGGCGGCTATGGCACCGAAACGAATGCACCGAAAGCACCCCTAACCGAGGACGGCTGGTTCCGCACGGGCGATTTGTTCAAGGAGAACGGGGATGGTTCTTTCACCATCGTCGGGCGAGTCAATGACGTCTATAAATCGGGCGGCTATGACGTTCATCCTACCGAGGTGGAAGCCGTATTGATGGCCCATCCACGGGTGAAGATTGCGTGTGTAATCGGTGTTCCAGACTCGACGTTCATTACGGTAGGCAGGGCTTTCGTTGTGTTTCAATCAGCGGTCGATACTGAGCAACTGCGCGAGTTTCTACGGGAGCGCCTGGCGGGATACAAAGTGCCAAAGGAGATCGTTGTACTGGAACAAATGCCGCTGCTTCGCAATGACAAAGTCGACAAGAATAAGTTGAAGCATTTAGAAGGCTAGCGGACTGCCGGGTGTTAAGAGAACTGGCAATCGCAACAAGTCCGGGTGACCATCCCACTGGATTCGGCTAAAGGGAAACACTAAGCAATGACTGATCTCGATCTTTGTTCTAAAACGGCACAAGTGCTAGCCCGCCACATCAAGGCGGGGGAGTATCGGCAGCATTAACGCCCCTTCCTGCCACAACCTACTATCAACACCTGGCCGCTATCAATAGTGGAGCGCGGTTAAGGTTTGCCAACCCAATGGCACAAGAACGGGAAGAAGGAATCAGAAGATGAATACCCTGACGATGAGAAGCACGGGAAATAGACCTATTGGAACAAAGACGGCTCTCTGGACCGGGTGACGGACTACGACAACGACAAGCTCGTGAAGGAGTCCTTGAGCACGTGATTGTTCATGAACTGGTGCATCTTCTAGAGTCCAGTAATAGCAAGCGACGACACTACGATGACGGAGTCGACCCGAGATATCGCCAGATGGACATGATGGACGCGATACCCAGCGGCGCGGGGATTATCGCCGAACCCGGCAACGAGTCTTCTGCGGCCCACTGGGGTGAACTGATGACCAATACGGCTCTGCAGTGGGGCGCAAAAGGAATCGTGATCAACGGCGGGCTTCGTGACAGCCTGCAGATTCTGGACGTCGGGTTTCCGGCTTTCCGCAAGTATCACTCGCCATTGACTGCAGCCTACCGTTGGAACATCGACAGTTTTGACATACCGATCAAGGTAGGTAATGTCACCATTGAGCCAGGCGATTATGTCCTGGGTGATATTGACGGTGTACTGATCATTCCACAGGCGATTATCCAAGAGCTCGTTGAGCAGACCGTGGCGGTAGCAACTAAGGAAGACGTGGTTCGTGCGAGTCTGCAGGACGGTGGGAACATCAGAGAACTCTTCGAGGAATACAAAGTATTCTAAAATGCGTATAACGCCTCTCTAGTCGTCGTCACCGTTTCGGTAGG
>JAPYTQ010000101.1:0-6756 GCA_029941905.1 Pseudomonadales bacterium
GGATCCACACGTTCTTGAACGTGACATGCTGCAGCAAACAAAGCTTAAGAATGGCATCACGGTTCCCATCACCGGACCTGCGGTCAAGTTCTCTCGCACGCCAACCCGCGTACGTAGCTGCGCACCCGAAATCGGTGAACACGATGCTGAAATCCTTAACTCTGTTGGGCTTGATACAAAAGCCCAGCAGGCGCTGTCAGCATCAGGAGTGATCAGCTAATGGATCGTACTGCCCTTGTGATCGGCGGAACCGGTCCAACTGGCCCAAGCCTGGTCAATGAACTTCTGGCCCATGGGTTTAAGACGGCCATCCTCCATACTGGGAGGCACGAGGTCGACACCATTCCCCCTCAGGTTGAACACATCCATACCAATCCATTCAAGATTGATGAATTGGCTGGCGCGTTAGGTGATCGAACATTCGATGTTGTCTATGCCATGTATGGCAGGCTGCGCGACATTGCACCCTGGTTTGTCGGAAGAACCGGGAAGTTCGTAGCCGTTGGCGGCATGCCAAGCTATCGGGGTTACGCTGTTCCTGGCCTGCTGTGGCCACCGGGATTACTAGTACCAACCAGAGAAGATGCTCCTCGGTCTAGCGTTCAGGAAAATGAGAAGACGGCGAAGATGGTTGCCAGTGAAGATCTGGTGTTTGAGCACCATCCAACGGCTACCCTATTTCGGTATCCGCTCATTTACGGACCGGGCCAGATTCTTCCGCGCGAGTGGTTGGTGGTTAAGCGTGTGCTTGATGGCCGGTGCACAATGATTGTCGCAGATGGTGGATTAACGCTTCGCACTGCAGGTTACGGGCCGAATGTCGGGCACGCGCTCTCGCTTGTGGCCGATAATCCTCAGATTGCGGCGGGCAAAACCTACAACGTCGCAGACGAGCATTGCCTTACCGCAGCCCAGACCATCACTGTTTTGGCTGAGGCACTCGATGTCGAGATCGAACTTGTCAGTATGCCAGCGGCACTAGCGACACCGGCTCGTCCATTCCTGATTTCTGAACACACCCTGCACCAACAAATGGGTATAGACGCCATCCGATTCGAACTCGGGTTTAGCGACGTGACGCCAGTGGTGGAAGCCCTGGGTCTCACCGCACGCTATTTGCGGGACAATCCCGTGGTGTCAGGTTCAATCATTGAACAGAGACTACAGGATCCGTTTGACTACGAGGCAGAAGACGCACTCATCGAGGCGTATCGATCGGCGACGGTCGCCGCCCAACAGTTAGCCAATGCCTATGACCCTCGGTTTCGCAATCGCTACGCCCCCGGGTCCGATGACTGGAGGTTGGTGCAAGCGAAAAACTAGCGAATTAAGAAGAGTTCAGGTTCGCTGGAGCAATTACCGATGCCAATAAGTTTGAGTCTCTATTCTAACTATGATACTAATTAACACAAGCAAAATGCGAAAGAATGAATATGGAAAAGTATGATGGGTTGTTGTTTGACGCGGTATGCTGGCATTAATAAGGGGAAGGGATCAGTCAATATGAATCAACAAAATCAAGACCCAACATTTCGAGAAGATGTTCGAGATTGGATAAAGAATAACTTTCCGAGCACGCTGGTCGGGAATAGTCCGGCAGTCACGGGCTATGCAGCAGAGCTTGAAAGCGATCATGATCTGTGGCGGCAGAGGCTGGCAGACAAAGGCTGGGGCGCACCGACATGGCCCAAACAATATGGTGGCGCTGACTTAAGTCAAGGTGAAGAGCGCATCATCAATGACGAGCTTTCCGCCGCAAACGCATTCAATCCGATTCCCGCACTGGCACTCATGGGAGTGACGATGGTCGGTCCGACCCTACTCGATTATGGCACTGAGGATCAGAAACAAAGACATCTCACACCAATCGCACGAGGCGAAGTGAAATGGTGTCTCGGATTGTCGGAGCCCGGCGCAGGTTCTGACCTTGCATCACTGCGTACCCGTGCAGTCGATAATGGCGACCACTATGTCCTGAATGGCTCAAAAGTCTGGACATCGGGGGCACATCTCTCCCATTGGTGCGGTGCTGTCGTTAGAACAAACCCTGAAGCAAAAAAAAGAAATGGTATCAGTTTTGTCATGCTGCCTATGGACCAGGACGGAGTCGACCCGCGCCCGATCAAATTAATTTCGGGTGCATCGGCGTTCTGTGAAACATTCTTCAATGATGCAATCGCAGAGAAGTCAGACCTCCTGGGTGAGCTTAACGACGGTTGGAGTGTCGTTAAGCGTCTGTTACAACACGAAAGGCAAAGCCAGATTGGCGCCCGCACAGCAGGTGGCAGATCCGAGCGGATGCAAGATGTCGCCAAGCGTTACATCGGCATCGCCGGCAATGGCAAGCTTAACGACATCGATCTGAGGCAAAGGCTGGCTAACCATTTAATGGATCGTCAAGCGCATGCCCTAACGCTTGCCCGAATTGCCGCAGAAGCAAAAGGCAAAGTCGAAGTTTCTGCCGCAGCTTCAATTCTGAAAAACTCGGCCACCAATGTTTCTCAAACACGTGCCGACCTCACACTTGAGATCATGGGAGATCAGGGTCTTGGCTGGGAGGGGGATACTTTTGACCCGAATGAGTTGGAGACCGTTAGAAGCTGGCTTTATGGCATGGCGGCGTCCATTGCCGGTGGTTCGTTCGAAATCCAATACAACATCATTTCTAAAAACATTCTCGGCCTGCCTGAAACTACCCAGCAAGGCTGAGCACACCAAGGAGAATAGACATTGGCGGCACTGACTAACGAGCAATCTTTAGCACGTGACCAGGCAAAAGCCTGGGTAAGCAAACAGGCACCTGTACAAAATTTTCGCGCCATGCGCGATAGTGGTATCGAACAACGTTTTGACGCGGAAACGTGGTCAGAAATTATCGAGATGGGATGGACCGGCATCCTGATACCAGAAGAATATGGCGGGTCTGATCTTGACTACCTGACATTTGGCGTGGTGCTTGAGGAACTTGGGCGGCATCTCACTGCATCACCGCTATTTGCCTCCGCCCTGGTTGGCGCGACAGCGCTGAACATTGCCGGAAGCGATAAACAGAAACAGGCTTACCTGCCTAAAATCATCGACGGTAGCGAAATCCTGACGCTCGCGATTGATGAATCGAATCGACATGCGCCTACTGAGGTCATGCTAACAGCGGAGGCCACCGACAAAGGGTTTAAACTGAACGGCAAAAAAGGTTTCGTATTGGAGGGCATGGCCGCTACAACGTTCGTCGTCACCACAAGGACCAGTGGTGAACCGGGAGATGCTAGCGGCATTACACTATTCCTGGTTTCAGCCAATTGTTCGGGACTACATCGCGAGTTTATCTCCACAGCGGACAGCCGAGGTTATGCCAACGTCACCTTCAATGATGTCGAGATTTCCGCTGACTCAGTCCTGGGGGAGATCGATGAAGGTTGGGAAGCGCTGGATGCTGTCCTGGATCGTGCGCGCGCAGGTCTCGGTGCAGAAATGCTGGGGTGTGCTGCACAGGCGTTTGATATGACATTAAATTATCTGAAGACACGTGAGCAATTTGGCCAAACGATTGGCTCATTTCAAGCCCTCGGACATCGTGCCGCGGCATTGTTCACCGGGCTGGAACTGGCTCGCTCATGCGCAGAGGCTGCACTCCAGGCTATCGACGAGGAGGTGCATAACATCCCGCAAATGTGTTCACTGTCTAAATCACGTTTGAGTGATTATCTGCATGAAATGTCGACCCAGCTTATCCAGATTCATGGTGGTATCGGCATGACCGATGAGTTTGATGCGGGTTTTTACCTTAAACGTGCAAGAGCGTTGGAGGTGCGTTATGGCAATGCGGCTTTTCATCGGGATAGGTACGCGTCAGCACTTGGCTTCTAAAAAAATCGTGGTGGCAGGCTGCTCGTACGACTGAGTTTAAATGACCCCATAATTGAGCGAATCAAAAGTCAGGCGGATTTGATCGCCATCTTTGTGTACTTGTCGGCGAGGATTTGAATACCCGGTGAGATCTCAACGTCGTGAGGGCTATATTTCGGCAGATAGATGCGGAGCAAACCAGGCATCAAATTACGAACAGAAGCGGATCTAATGGATGGTGCAGCCGCCATTCCTTTAGCCGCCTCTTTCGCCCCTCGCTTCGGCTGAGGACTCGCCTTCAACATGTAATTCGTTACACGTCTAATCCAGCGGGTGAAATGCCACTGCGCCCAAGCGCCTACGACCAAGCGATAGAAATAGCCGCCGCACACATGATCATAAACATCGAATGCGACGGTACGGTGTTCAAGTTCTTCGACAAAATGCCACTCAACCATCTGCATGAAGACAGGTAGGTCGTCACCAAAACCATTCGGCTCCATCATGTACTTTACTGCATTCATTGTCAGCGCCTCAAAACCCTCTGCGTATGCCAGGTTAAAGCGAAGTGATTTGGTGCTGGTGAACCTTTTGTAATCATCCGATAGTTCTTGCTCCAACGCCTCGAGCCCGGAAAATCCAGCGCGACGGATAGTTGCATTGAATTTCTTATGCATTTGGTAGTGTTGACCTTCCTGGGAAGCAAATTTCTTAAGGCCTTCGAGCACATCAGGATCGGTGACGTGCTTTTCTGCCGCTTTCATCGATCGGATTAGATAGGGCTCCAAATGAGGCAGCAGCAGCGACCCGGCGATGAGCGCAAAGGACTGTTTATGGTCGCCGTCGATGAAAACCGGATCGATATCATCTGGAAATTCAAACGGCATATGGCGGACTGTAATGGTATCTAACATACGGAATAACTGACCTCTGTCATGTTTAAAACTCCTTCCTGTTCGGCATGAGCACGCGCCCTTAACTGTGATACTAATTAATACAACCAAAATCATCAAGGAGAAGTTAGACAGGTTGCTATTCCTGTGCGATTTCTTAGTTCACGCTGCTACCGGCAGTTCACTTCTCTAGAAGAGAAGTTTAAGATTGAAATGTATTGGAGCGATCAGTTGAATCAGGTCTGCTCAATTTGTACCAGATCTGTCTCAGCCTACTTCGCCTGCCTTGCGAAAATTTCAGACCAGGAAACGTGGCCGTCACCATCCTGATCAGCTTGTTTCCAGGTCTTCACCATCTCGATCAGTTTTATTCGACCAAGTACTGGTTATTTCCTCATTCTTTGTTTTGCATAAATGAAATCATTATGACATCTATGAAATCCTAATTAGTAAACTGTCCCCAATTCCCCTACTGCTTCATTTGACGTAATCTGAATATGTATCGATCAATCGGCAAGCCAATCGAGCGCTTCCTGGCGGCTACGGAATATTCCGACAATCACCTTGCCATCGAGCTCCCGCAATTGCTGGTACATCCTTAGCAAGCCAAAAATGTCATCCCGGCTGGCAAAATGCGCTGCCTTATCACCCCGCCGGGGCTGATTTATCCGTATCGTCTTTTGAATATAGGCCGACACGGTCTTGGTATTGACGGCACTGACATCAAACGCTTCAAAATCCCACAGCGAAGGTTTGCCTTGAAGGGATGACATATTTTCCCGGCTAAACACTACAATGTCTTCAAGCGTTGCACGAGATGAGACAGTAATCTGATTGATACCTTGTTCAAACTTGAGTGATATAGTCATCGATCAATCGGTTAGAAGCGAGAATTGGCAAAATTCTCGCTCAAAATTTTCTGATTATATTCGCCAGGAATGTAAATAACGCCACCGTCCGCAAAGTTACTCAGGCTAAGGGAAATAACCTCATCAGCCGACATCCAGGCCTCCTCCGCAAACCAGTCGCGGTTTGAGGCCCCAGTGACAAGTGCTTTTACCAGGCTTGGTCCAATCCATGAAATCACTTTGAGCACTCACTTCTATACTCCATTAAAAATCTACTTTTATGCGCTATGAATCATCCATACCCAAAGACTGATTGGTTAGGTTACACGCTGCAATTATTTGGGCTATTCTTCCATATGCATATTTAGAACTCAATTGAAGAAGTATGTATTCATAAAATACATATATGTATATCTGATTAACAATAGTATTTAATCGGGGAAAGGCTTTAGTAACCTCGTTTTCAATCACTAGGAGGGCACCTATGGCTATTAACTGGCATGCGGTAAATTTTGACTGGAATTGTGCAAGGGCCTTTTTGGTAACACTAGAAAAAGGTTCGCTTTCGGCCGCGGCGAAAGCGCTCAATCTCACTCAACCCACCTTAAGCGGACAAGTTGCAGCGCTGGAATCTGAACTTGGCGTAACGCCTTTTGAAAGATTGGCAAAAGGCCTGGGACCCACAAAAAGTGGACTAGAACTACTTGAACATCTTCGTTCCATGGGTGAAGCCGCAAATCTACTTTCCATGACAGCTAGCGGTAAGGCCTGTCCCTCGCAAATAATGATCCGGAGGAAATTCAAGCAGCTTTACGCCATTTATATCTATGGTGTCACTACATAGAAACATTTCTCAAACGCTCTCAACTGTTCAAATAATGGTCACATCATCTATGATCCCACCCATGGTCCACCGTGAAGGCCAGGTAGCCAGTGGTCACCGAAAAATTGAAGAGTCGGACGGAATCTCGGCATTAGTTTCCAGAGATATTCTCATGACTGAATACTGTGGTTCATACCGTGGTATTTTCGTTTAGATCGCTAGCACAAGCGCTAATTTTGAATTGGTTTTATAAAAGGTTCCTCAAGGATAAGTACTGAATAAACCGCTAGTTTGGTGATCTCTCGAAGGACGGACCCGCGAAACGACTTCTGCGTTTCCTGCCGGG
>JAPYTQ010000102.1:0-6749 GCA_029941905.1 Pseudomonadales bacterium
GGATGAGTTACTATAACGGCGACAGACCGCATTCGAGTTTGGGTGACAAAACACCAGCCGAAGCTTACTTTTTACTGGCAGCATAATCATTAAACCAGACTACACCTTAAAAGTGCTGCTGAGTTGTCTGAAGGATGGGGTCCACTTCTAAATCAGGGGATACCCCATCAGGGTCTACACACTAGTTTGGCAGGGCCCTGTTCCCAATGGCTTTGATGTGGTCCTGGTTCCAATTTCTGCAATCACCAATCATACGCTTAACAAACGATTTTATGAGTGGGTTAGACATCATCTTTCGCTTAATCCTGTGAATAGTGTTATCGGTTTTAACAAAATGCCCGGCCTGGATATCTATTATGCAGCAGATGCCTGCTATGAAGAGAAAGCGCAAACCCAGAGAGGCGCTTTGTCTCGTCTATTACCGCGATATCGGCACTTTTCACGTTTTGAAAAGGCCGTGTTTGAACCATCATCTGATACGGAAATCCTGATGATCTCGGAAGCACAAATACCGCATTTCATAAAATACTACAAAACCCAGAAAAGTAGGTTTCATCTGTTACCACCGGGTATTGACAAGGACAGGATGGCGCCAGAAGATAGTGATCAGCTCCGGGCAGAATTACGCAGTGAGTTCGCGGTAAAGGAAGATGAGACCCTGCTATTGATGGTTGGTTCAGGATTCATTACCAAAGGACTGGATCGAATACTACTCGGCATGAAATCGTTGCCAGCTGCAGTAAAGCATAGTACCAGGTTGATCGTTATTGGCCAGGATTCACCAGCAGCGTTTGAGCGTATAGCGACGACACTTGGCCTCAGGGATCGTGTGCAAATACTCAATGGGCGTGATGATATCCCCGCTTCTTCCTTGGTGCAGATTTGCTGATTCACCCGGCCTACGTGGAAAATACAGGGACCGTTATTCTTGAAGCCATGGCGTCCTGACTGCCGGTTCTGGTTACAGACAATTGTGGCTACGCGAACCACGTTTCAGAGGCAAAAGCCGGAAAACTCGTGCCATCTCCATTTACACAGGATTCACTCAACGATCTGCTACACGCAATGATTATTTCCGATTCGAGTATAAGTTGGAAGAAAAACGCGCTAGCCTACTCGAGGAGTGCTGATATCTATAGCATGCCACAACGAGCTGCGGACTTTATCGTGTCAACCGTCACCTAGTTCGTGGCCGCAAGATGTCTATTTTTCGCCTGGTGATAGATACGTAGAATATCTATTATTTGATCGACATCTACGGGTTTGGTGAGGTACTCATCGAAACCAGCCTCCAAGGCAATTTCAATTTGACCAGGAAAAGCATCGGCACTTAACGCAATCATCGTTACATTTGTCAGCTTCGGATTCGATTTAAGCACTTTTAGACAGCTAACACCGTCCATCATGGGCAGATTGATGTCAATAAAAATCATATCCGGGGTATCTACATCGGCAATTTCGATGCCTTTTTCGGCAGTGTTTGCCATCAACAATGTACAGCTTGGATAATTGTGGAAGATACCTCTGAACAGTTCTCGATTGGAATGGTTGTCTTCGATGTACAGTATTTTACTCTCGATATGTTCTTCAGGCAGAAGCCTGGTCTGGGGATCGGCTGGGGTGTTGTGTTGTGATACGCCAAGAAGATCTTCACCCTGGGCTAGTTGAACTCGAAAACTGGAGCCATATCCGACGTCGCTCTGAAGGGTTATGTTGCCATTCATCTGCTGTATCAAAAACTTGGCAAGAGCAAGACCTACTCCGGCACCTTGAATTTCATGATACTCAGCATAGGTAAGCCTTGTGAAAGGTTCAAAGACAGCATCTTGTTCTTCCTTGGATATACCAACCCCCGTATCGGCGATGATAATATCAATCAAGGATGGCGCCGTAAGAACCACATTTATCGTTACGCTTCCACCAACCACATTGTACTTAATTGCGTTGGTTAACAGATTAACCAGCACCTGTTTTAACCGCTCTGTGTTAGCGATAGCCCAATAGGCGGTAGAGTGGTAGGTTAATGTTATTCTGGCAGATACAGATTGAAGCTCAACCAGGCTGATACTTTCATTGATCACAGAGTCCAGGCAACAATTTCCAAGAGCAATCTCTATTTGATTTTGTTCTAGTTTTACGACGTCCAGGATATCGTTTATGAGCATCAGCAGATGTTCACCAGCCCGCGTTATCTGAACCATATTTTCAGCTTGCTGCGCCGTCGCATTGTCTGAGAAAAATGATCTCTGAATTTGTGCAAATCCAAGTATGGCGTTTAACGGTGTTCGTAATTCATGACTCATGCGAGCAAGAAATGTTGATTTTGCTTCGCTGGCAGCCTCAGCGTTATTGATCTCTTTCAAGAGTTTTTCAACAGGTCGCCTGTCTCTTGCCACACACACTATCGCCTTGGTGTGCCCTGTCTCGTCTATCATTTCTGACGCAGAGAAAGACATCGGAATGGCTTCACCCGCTTGAGTCTTGTAGTTGATACTGCTGTTTAAGGCGAGTTGGTTGGAAACTAAATCCTTGCAGTTAGAGAGAATTATTTCACTAGATTCCATTAAATCGATAAAAGACAAAGTACGTATTTTATCTTCGGTATAGTCCAATATGTCCAGAGTCGCGCCATTCACTTTGTCTATTGTACCGTCGTCATTAACGACGATCAGAGTGTCGGACATTGCTTCGATGATGTTATAGACATAGTCATGTGAATTTTCGAGAGACTTGCGGCTTATGACTATATCTTTTCCAAGGGCTGCAAAAGCGCTGGCCAGATGACCGATTTCGTCGTTGGTACAGAAACTCATATCTGCCTCAAAATTACCTTTCCCATATTCTTCGGCAACTTTTGTTAGCCTAATCAGAGACCGGCTCATTTTCAGCGCGATCCACAGGCTTAGCGCTAGACCTAAGATGAGAGTGATACCGCTGCTAACTAGCATTAAGTAACGAAAAGTTCCGATACTCGCTGATATCTCGCTTTGCGCCCGGTAAAAAAACAATGCGCCGTCTGTCCCTTGAAGTGGAACGGCGACAGCGTAGTAATTTTCATTTTTAATCTCAATTTGTTTTGGACTGTGGTCTAACCGTCGCTGTAAATAGAGTGTTCTTAACTCATTTACTAATGGCGAATTTCCAACTCCTTTACCATCGACTACAATTTTTCCGCCCAATAACATTGATACCTGAATACCGGTAACATCTCTGACAAGTTGCAGTGCTTCTGTGCTGTTAAAAGTATCCCCGAGAACAAGACCTCCAACGACCTGATTACCCGACAATATCGGAGACATTGCAACATTGTAGAAGCTGTCATGGTACCGCCAGATCCCATAATAACTGTCTCCATTTGTTAACGCCGACATTCCCGGCATAGCACTGAGATCAGCAGTTACTACCCGTTCATTCCTAATATCAGCAAGTAGCTTGCCACTGCTGCTAACCAATAATATCAATGGTACATGGGCAACATCTTTGATTGCCTCGCCTGCGAATAATATGGTTTCGGGATCTACGCCTGTAATGGCTAGTGACGCCTGCAGGTGCGGTGTTTGGGCGATTGAACTGACTTGCGTAATGATGCGGTCTCGACGTTGCTCTTCAATTCTACTATAGGCCAGGGTAGATGTTTTCAACCCACGTACAATTTCTTGCCTGGCGATATTGTCAAGAAACTGTTGCATGATTAGATTGGAAGCTACAACAAACACGAGTACGACACTCACCAGGATGTAAAATAGCTTTTGTCTTATCGATAAATTAGTCATTGGTATTTGGAATTGTAGTTTTTTCCGAACTTGTTTTTGTGTTGGGTCAAAAGTCTTGTATTCGCGAGTGAGAAGTTTTCAATGAGCTTTTCGCCTCCTTGAAAGTACAATTTCTTGCTAAGCTCGCCGCCTAACTCACTCCAGGCACTGAGAATGTACTCTCCGTTAGGTATGCCTTTAATTTTGTAAGTTCCCGAAGCATCGGTCAGTGAATATAAAGGGCTGTTAAGTACTAGAATACTAGCGACCATTTTGGGATGTATATTGCAGTATATTTTGACCAGTCCGAATTTTTCAAAAGTAACAATCTTGGATGACCCCTGTGGGTAGATACCAAGGTCAAAAGTGTTGGCGATGGATAGGGAAAAAACATTGTGAAAAATATTATCATCATTGTAAAAATCAACGGCGGAGTTCTTTACGATAGGTAGGACACGGGGAGAGAATTGACTTCCCTTATGGGATATTTTAGGAGGTGAATGCGGTGAAGCTAGTGAATTTTCATCGCCCGTGGGATGCAGGAAAACTACTGTATCTGAATGGTTCTTCCGAATCTCTCCATTTCGTTTGGTAATCGTAACTGAACCCGATAGTGTGCCAAGAGCTCGTTCAGCCTGTACCGGTAGAATGTGATAAGGGGTAAATAACCAGAGGATCAAAACAAGCTTGGAAAGCCATTTTTTTTGCCTCTCAATCAGCATGAGGTTTAAATGGGCTCTTGTCACAATAGTGATATTCAACATTAGAGTGCGCTCCTGGATATCGCTCTATCAAAAACTTACAGCGACTTCTAATCCGAAAAACGATCGATCTTCGTCGTTCTCACGGATAGGAGATTGGTCGATTAGCTCAAACCAGTCCTGGCCAATCTCTAATTTTACTTTTACCCTGGGGTTCGGGATCCACCCCAACCCAAACCCTATTCGACGAAACCTTTTTACGTCGTAGCCAAAGCTATCGTTACCACCCGCTGTTGTTTTACCATCGAAATGGTAACCTTCGTTGTCATCATAGGTGCCCACTTCGCTATAGCGCAGCACCATATATTTGTCTTTACCTATTCTGAGCAGAGGTTCGATCGAAAACCAACGAAAGTCACGATTGAATGTACTGTTATCGTCTTGCTGGTTGGCCGCACCCAGACTAAAACTGATGTAGCTACCGTCCACAGAATCAGAAAAAAAGGCCTTTAAATCAAATTCATATGCGAACCCATCGACAGCAATGCTTTCGCTGCTACCGACAGTTGATGTGTTGGATGTGCCGACTGGTTCAAAATGGCTACCGCCGAATTCCAGCGCACTCTTTATGGACTTGCCATTTCGCATCGCACTAACGCTTAGATAGAGCTGCGGAGTCGGCTGCCCATAAAGTTTTAGATTTACGGCTTTGTCAGAACTATCTTCCTTGCTCCGGGCATCAGTGCCATCTGTAACCGCAAGGATCCAGTGTAGTTTTTTGTATTGGTCATACAATAAGACCCCTTCATCCCATCCATATGGGAAGGCGGCTGAATTGCTGATGAGGGGGTTATCAATGGAATCCTGCCATAAATATTCCTCACCGAAGGGAATATCAATCCTACCTAGCTTAAGCCCCATTGAACTTGAATCATTTAACGGGATTTCCCTAAAATGGATATAAACTTCTCCCGTTCTGGCGAACATTTCTTCATCCTTCCCTAGTCTATTGGTCTGCAATTCTATGAAAAATGTGGTGTTTTCCCAGACATCTGCCTCGATGAATAGTGAGGCCTCCTTTATTTCCGAAACTAAATTTTCTTTCGTTCCGGCTGAACCGGTATCGTAGAAGCCGATGGCGGCAAAACCATGAAGCTCAAAATTCTTGTACCAAGGCTTAGAGAGGATATGCTCATCATTTTGACTATCACTATCCATTGCGCTGTATTCATGGATATCTAAATCTACCGGTTGGAAAGCGGAGGTTGTTGAATCGTTTTGGGTTTCGGTGGCCACTGCAGATATAGCAATGCAACAGGCAGAGATGACAATACAAGCATTGCTAAAATAGACATACGGCTTCGCGCCAGTGAATATGTTCATTACTAACATCCTTAAACAATACATCGTTTGCCTGATCTGGTGTTAACCCACTTTTTGATAGTCTCAAGCAATTGATAGCTATCAAAGGGTTTGCTAATAAACGAATCCATGCCAGCCGCATGACACCTTTCCAGAATATCGGTTGTAATGTTGGCCGAAAATGCTATGACGGGGGTGTCAAGGTTTGGTGAACACAAAGTGCGAATCGACCGGGTGGCCATTAACCCGTTAATTTCTGGCAATTGCAGGTCCATGAGTATCAAGTCATAGAGTTTTGTTTTTGCCAGATTGATGGCCTGATAGCCGTCGCTAGCAGTTTCGACCTGGTAGCCAGCTTTTTGTAAAATCAAGGTTGCTATCATCTGACCAGTTTCATTGTCATCTACGACTAAAACCTTTTTGCTCAGGTACGAGTGTGTTTCATTAAAGCTGGACATGTTTTTTTACATCCGCCATTCCGTAACCGCCCGAAACTAGCGATGCCAGAAAAATGTCAAAGTTTTTGCCAAACTGCATCTCATTTCGAGAACTCAACCTCAACATGATTGTCTTCAATGATTTTTCAGAACGGTAGATGTCGCTTGCGAACTTCAAAGATAACTTATAACTACTGCCACACGGTCTCACTGTTACATTTCCCTGCTATGATCCTGTTAAGGAAAATGCAATATGTATGCCATTGTTCAGATAACAATCGCTTCTACCTGATGGTCATGGGTTAGACGATAGAGGGAGTGTAAATCGAGTGATTTTCACTTTTCCAGGCAAACTTTTTTTTGGACATTCAATCTTTCGAGATGACGAACACATGAGAGCTCAAATGTTGTTCATTTTCCTGCTGAATTCCGTATGGCATAGAAAAGAACTGGACCCCATTGATTGGACAATAGCTGGACGAATGTAAGTGTTTTCC
>JAPYTQ010000103.1:0-6407 GCA_029941905.1 Pseudomonadales bacterium
ATTACCGTGTGTCCATTGTGTGGTGGCTCCATGCGCGTTATCGCCGACATTACTGACCCAGACATAATTCAGAAGATCCTGGATCACACAAGGGGGCCGCCTAGGTCGCAACCACCACCGATCAGACCTGCGACAGCAATCCAATCATGAAACATGCTCGGACAAACAAGCCAAATCACCTCTGCCCCACCTTTAAATCTCCTAAGTGATCAACCCACCATCAAAAGGATCACCATGTCACGTTGTCTTAAATTTGAACGATCATCAGCAATTACCATACATGACCGTTCTTCGGAAAATGTGGGTTGTAAGGCCTATCCTCATCATGGATGGCTGTGAAGCCTGCAATGAAGGAGTCAAACTGGATGATCAGGTCACCAACCAATTTGCAGTTCCTGAACAGATTGCCAGAAAATGGGGCTATCGGCTAACTCCGGCGCTTTCCGCCAACTTGATTCGATACCGCTTTACGGGCAATGTATGCGCACAAGAATCATAAGAAGTGCCGATGGATCGTCCTTTCCCAGCATATAAAGGTAGCGAACCTTACATCTTTGTGAGCTACTCTCACAAGGATTCGCTGACGGTTTACCAGGAACTTGATTGGCTGAAAGCCTCAGGTTTCAACATTTGGTATGACGAGGGCATTGAAGCAGGCACCGAATGGCGTGAAGAGTTGGGCAAAGCCATCGAAGATGCTGACCTTTTACTGTTTTTTGTGACCCATAACTCTGCGGAGTCGGAGAACTGCCGCAAGGAAGTGAGCTTCGCGGTGGATGAAAACATCCCGGTGATCTCAGTGCATCTTGAGGCCACAGTGCTCTCCGCGGGATTAAAGCTGACACTGTCCAATCGTCAGGCGATTCTAAAACACGACGCAACAGACCAGGCATACGCCAAGCATCTGTTGGATGGTATCGGCAAGTATGTTGCAGGCGGTCGATCGAATATGCCAGTTGTGATGCAACGGAGTTTGGGTCAACGGCTGTTACGCAGTCGTTCGCTGAAGGTGATTATCGGTTTTTTGATAGTCGCCACGATTCTGATGAACATCACCAACTCGAGAGTCTGGATCGTAGAGAAATTGGTGAGCGTTGTTTTTAGTGTCGCGGCGATAGTGTCTACAGACGAAATTGAAGTACTACCGGGTATCGCTGTCTTGCCCTTCGCCAACATGAGCAACGATCCGGACAATGAGTACTTTAGTGACGGCATTTCAGAAGAAATCTTGAACGCCCTGGTGAAAGCCAATCGCATTGATGTGATTGCTCGAACTTCATCTTTTGCCTTTAAGGGCCAGAATCTTGATATCAAGCAGATTGCACGAAGATTGGGTGTAACCCACGTCCTTGAGGGCAGTGTCCGCAAGATGAACAACAATGTAAGGATTACCGCACAGTTGATCGATGCATCAACGGGCGTGCACCTCTGGTCAGAGACTTACGATAGGGAGTTGCTTAATGTCTTCGCGATTCAGGACGAAATTGCAGCAAAGGTAGTTAATCAGATCGCCGAAAGAATATTGGGAGGCGAAACACCAGCTGCCGGGGTCGTTGGTTCCCGTGGTACATCTTCAAGCGATGCGTACGATCTTTACCTGCGGGCGATCCATCTGTCGAATTCCAGTAATCCTTTTGAGATTGAGCGAGCAATCCCTCTCTTTGAACAGGCGATAGCGTTTGATCAGGAATACGTCGACGCCTGGGTCGGGTTAGGGACAACCTATGCAATGCTCGCTTTGAGTCCTGAACATTTACAACAGCCAGTCGATCTCCATCCCCTGGGTGTTGATGCCTTAAGAAAAGCGTTGGATCTGGAGCCAGACAATGCCAGAGCGATGGGCTTGTTGGGTTGGCTCCTCATCGCTCAGGACTATAACTGGCAGGAAGGAGTTGCGATGATGCGGCGCGCTGTTGAGATGAACCCGCTTGATGCCCGGATGCAATCCTACTTCGGATACGTTCTTCACCATATGCGACAGGCTGAAGGAACTTCGATGATTGATAAGGCCTATCGGCTCAACCCTCTGGACTTTCGAATAATTCTTATCAAATGCGTACAGTTGCTTAACTCTGGGCACGTAATGGACGCCGCTGCGATGTCAGAAACATTGTTGATACGTGACCGCGAAGGATTTCAACCCAATGCCATGGCAGCTGTTTTCAACGCCGCATCAGGCAGGCCTGACATTGCTGAAGGCTATACAGCGAAAGCTCGGGCGATAGTCGGCGAGGATTATCCAATGATCAGAGTGCTTGATTGGATGATTACGGGAACACGAGGAAATTACGAACTCGCCGATGAAATTGCAACTGAGCTTTTTGAGCGAGCGCACGACGAGCCTGTGCCGCTTTTGCTGGAGATTGGTTGGGATAAGGAACGAATTGCGGAGGTATGGGACCTGGCAATCGAGAATCGTCACATTAATGTCATCTCCAAGGTTTTTGGAGCCAAACCGTTGCGGATGCGCGAAGCCGATTGGCAGCGAATTCAGAAACTGACCCGCACTGCTGACGCCGATCTCGGAGGCGACGAGAGCCCGGGATTTGGCCGCACAAATGAAGAACAGGTAGCGCTACAGTTAACGGCCGTCAGCCTGTCAGAAGATGAACTTAGGTTATATCCGGGTAAATACAAGGGGCAGGATCGTGACGATTTTTTTACAATCGTCAGGGAAGGAGATAGGCTGAACATGGTTGACCAGAGCGGTACCATTGTCGAGATGATACCCCAGGGCAACCACCGCTTTGACAGCTTGCAAATCAAGCTCACGGTGGCGTTCAGTGTCGAAAACGGCGAGGTGACGCAGGTGAAAATGCATTCAGGTCAAAGATCAGCTGTGTTCAATAGAAGCAACTAAGAGGAACAGATTTGTTGGCAGCGGCAAATGCGAGGAAGATAAGTAAAGTAGATCGTATTTTTGATGATCGGTTGAGTTCCGCAATTACGATATTCACTGCGATCTCATGCCTCCTTCGGTTCGATTCCGACCAAGTGTTCAATATTTAACCAACGTCAGCTGTCCCAGGTATTGCGGTCAGATAGTAAAGATCGATTTTTTGGCCACGCACGACTCCAAACGGCCAACAGTGGACGGACTAGTTTTGTTGTAGCAGTTAAGAAGTAGGTACGGATTAGTAGCAGCAGCTCACTAATTCGAGCCAATCTATTCGAAATTGAATTTAGTATATGTATCAATCTGTGATCCTGCTATATACGTAAACCACGTCTCCTTGTATTCGGGAGAGTCCAGTCGCTCGGCCCTTCACAATACTGAACTCCAATAGCTCCTTAAATTCCAACGCATGGAAGCGATGGCCACCACTGCTCGTGGGCACGTAAACGTAAACATCACCTTCTGGATAGAGTAATTCAAGTTGGTTGCCTTTCTGGCTCACCTTCAAACTCCAACCAATCTTAATTTCTTCATATTCACCGATATATTGTTTCATCAAATCATCAGGTATTATGGTTGCCTTGGAAAGAAGCTCATTTTGTTCATCTTTGGTTCTAACTAATCCAATATCGAGTGAACCCATTTGAACTTCAGAAACATTCGCAAACGTTCTAATTCTTTGCCATTCTGTTTCTGACAATATTCATAGGTTTGGGGCCGAACAGTGCACCAAGACTAAATGATCGAAGCTTCAACTGATTATTCCACACTTCAGTAAGTTGATTTTCTTCGTAAACCAAACCATCTAAGCCCACTATTGGCAGGTACTTACTCAGTAGGATCAAATTTTGGCGCATATGTTCAGCGGCTTCAACATCATTATCAATGTATTGTGCCTTGAATAATTCCAAGACTTTAACACCCGGATAATCAGGGCCAACAAGTAACTTGAGTTTCCTTAAACTTCTATTTGTGACATCGGCCCTTCTGGTTACGCTAGCTAGAATACCATTTACCAAGTTAGACAGAATTCCTTGTCGATTCGTTACTGCAAAAGATTGCATTAACGCAGCGGCGTCCAGCGTCTGGCCGAGCTGAAGCAGAAGAAGAACTTGTGAGAGATTAACTAGTGGGTCGAGCGGATTCAGCCGAAATGCTTTATTCAAAACAGACTCTGCTTGTGCTTGCCGAGTAGCTAAAAGCAACTGTCCGTATGCTGTCAGCAATCTGGCATCTTCAGGTCTTATAGCAACGGCACATTTGAAATCTTGTATTGCTACTGCGTTGCCAAGTGCACTCTACTTACTGACCCAGACATAATTCAGAAGATCCTGGATCACACAAGGGGCCGCCTAGGTCGCAACCACCACCGATCAGACCTGCGACAGCAATCCAATCATGAAACATGCTCGGACAAACAAGCCAAATCACCTCTGCCCCACCTTTAAATCTCCTAAGTGATCAACCCACCATCAAAAGGATCACCATGTCACGTTGTCTTAAATTTGAACGATCATCAGCAATTACCATACATGACCGTTCTTCGGAAAATGTGGGTTATAAGGCCTATCCTCCATACCCGTGTAGAGTGTTTTTTCGGGACCCACGATCGAGTCTTTGAGCTACTGCCGATGCAAGGATTGGTTGTGACCAATCTGCTTTTTGCCGTTTCAGCTAAAGGTGGATCAATTTACATCATCCGTTTCAAAGCGAAGGTTGAACAAGCAAGAAGAAAGTGAAATGGAGGTTCCTCGAGCATAGTGGATGTGCAGCATCTTGGGAAAGCCAATTTAGCAAACAGTTATTCAGCGAAATGACAAAATCGCTGTTGGTACCAGGCAATTAGACACTGATACGACGTCGTATATACATTCTAGCTAGTATTGTACATTCTGAAAATAGTGCCCCCCAAAAAAACAATGTTTCCCGGTTGATCTTGAGCTGCTCTGCTAATCAGATGCAGTCACTAAATTCATACGCGCTGCTTCAGTAATTTGGTAAAACGCGGCATTCGAATCCCAAATTGCGTTGCAAAGTGAATCCGCACGCCAGAATGTAACTAGGTAAAAGTAACTAGTCGAACTGGTTAAATTCCCTTGGATACTGCGCTTCAGCGGCTCGGCATGACTATTGCTCTAAGGATCTTAAACACAATGGTTGCCATCAGACTCAGTGATAAGAAAGTCACTTTGGCAGACATATACAACAGGAAACCAAAGCAATTTGCCATTAGTAGGTACTAAAAATGAAAATTAGATCAAGGCTTTTTTCTAACACAATTGGGACGCTTCTAATTGTTAGCGCTACTGGTTGGGTTGGAAATACCAACGCAGCCCCAGCCCCCTCCGCAAATCAAGACCTTGCCTTCGATGTCGAAGACATGGATTTTATCTTGAAGCAAATTAAGTTTGCTGAGCGGCATGCAGATGGCGAAAAGCTATCAGAGATCCTCCCGAACGCAAGTGTCCCCTGGGGCCTTCGGACGGTGGACGGTTCATTCAACAGTCTGCTACCCGGACAAAGCAAATTTGGCGCAGCTGACGAGTTTTTTCCGTCAGATTTAACAACCACGTTTCGCGACGCGCAACCTAATCCAGCAGGAGCGCCAACGTCGTATGCTAGTGACACCAATGTTACGGACTCGACGCCGCGACTGATCAGTCACCTGATTACTAACCAATCGACCTCGAATCCAGCGGCGGCGATCGCTTCGGCTCGGGAGGGTGGGGTGAATATTGGACCGGGTTTCAGTGGTATTGATCAGTATTTTATACCCAATACGGCACCGGACGAGGGTCTCTCGGCTCCAATCAATGGCTTCCTGACCTTCTTTGGACAGTTCTTTGACCACGGTCTCGACCTTGTGAATAAAGGTAATAACGGCTTTGTTATGATACCTTTACAATCGGATGACCCGTTGTATGATGATAGTCCTGGTGCCATGAACTTCATGGCTATGCCTAGAGCGACGCAGGAGATTGGTCCCGAAGGCACCAGAGTGTTCCAAAACGCTACAACGCCCCATGTCGACCAGCAACAGACCTACGGTTCTCATTCTTCGTCGCAGATATTGCTTCGTCAATACGAGCTCAGACCTTGTCTGACCCGACCCTTAACTGGGTGTCTGCAGTCCACCGGTCAACTCCTTAACGGATACGGTACGGACACTACGCTTGATACCGGTGACGACGGTGGAATGGCGACCTGGGATACTGCGCAGGCACAGGCGGAGTTGAAGCTCGGTATAAGCCTTGATGACTTTGATGGTGCCAATATCCCCATGATCATGTCCGACGAATATGGCAACTTCATGCCGGGACCTGTTAGTGGCTTACCACAAATTGTATTGGCCAACCCCATGGGGGAATTGTTAGAAGGCAATCTGGAAAACCCTATTGATGCCAGTCGCGCTGCGCGCGTCAATCACAGCTTCTTTCTTGATGTTGCGCATTCTGCGGCGCCGAAGGGAACTGCCGACTCGAACACCATAATAAATCCCCGCACGGATATG
>JAPYTQ010000104.1:0-4277 GCA_029941905.1 Pseudomonadales bacterium
TGCGATCTGACTTACACCGACAGGTCAATGACGGTCTGGAATGACCGCTTACAGTGTGGGATCAGTGAATCAATACCTCACTCGCGCAGAACAAGCGGGGATTGGTTGGCCATTACCTGTGGAGATGGACCTGGCGGCATTGGTCAAAGCGCTGTTCCCGGATCAGCCTGTGACCCATCGGAAGGGCTTTATCGTGCCTGATTGGTCATCAGTCCAGAATGAGCTGCGATACAAAGGCGTCACCAAACAACTCCTGTGGGAAGAATATTGCCAGCGCCATCCTCACAGTGCTTACAGCTACTCGCAATATTGCCACCACTATCAAGTCCGGCTCTCTCAGCAGCGTCGTTCCATGCGCCAGGTGCATAAGGCTGGCGAGAAACTCTTCATCGATTACGCAGGACCCACGGTACCGGTGGTCAACCCTGACACCGGCGAGATCAGGCAGGCGGCTATCTTTGTTGCCGTTCTCGGCGCCTCTAACTACTCGTTTGCTGAAGCAACCTGGGGGCAGTCGTTATCTGATTGGCTTGAATCCCATGTCCGTGCGTTTGAGTTCTTTGGTGGTACCACGACGATTTTGGTCCCAGACAACCTGAAAAGCGCGATTAACAAAGCCTGCCGTTATGAACCCGAAATGAATCGAAGTTATGGCATGTTAGCCGCGCATTACAGCGTTGCGGCGATTCCAGCCAGGCCCAGAAAACCGAAGGATAAATCAAAGGCGGAAGGTGGTGTACTGTTGATCGAATACGACGCCCACTTTTACTCCGTGCCACATCAGTTATCTGGTCAACTTGAGGTCCATGTCAGTTAAAACACCGTTCAGGTGTATCGCCTCGATACGCTCATTACGACGCATCCTCGCAAGTACCATGCGGGCTTTACCACAAACCCGGTTCATATGCCGGAGAACCACCGGGCGCATGCGACATGGACCCCGCAACGATTACTCAAATGGGGCGCAACCATCGGTCCCAACACCAAAATAATGGTGCAACAGTTTATCGATGCCAAGTCGCATCCAGAACAAGCCTATCGGGCCTGCCTGGGGTTGCTCAATCTCAACAAACTCTATGGTGATGGGCGACTTGAAAGCGCTTGTCGACTCGGTCATATCGAAGGCCTGCGAACCGTCAAAAACATCCGAAATGTCCTGAAACACAAACGCGATCAAACAACCACAACGACCGAGGAGACCAATCTACCCCTGAATCAACACCACGAGAATGTTCGTGGATCACACGCAATATCAATAAACAATCGATTTAAAGGAATATCCAATGCAACAGCTACAAACCCAACCTGAAACTTTCCGGTATGGCCGCGTCGCTACAACAGCAACGAGAACAACCCAATACCTATGCTGACCTGAGTTTTGATGAACGCCTGGCACAGCTGGTCGCCGCTGAGGTCACCTATCGGGATAACCGACGCCTGACACGGTTACTCCGAGCGGCAAAACTGAAACTTGCCGCCACCATGTCGGAGATAGACTACGCCCATCCCCGCGGTCTAAAGAAAAACGTCATGGCGTCCTTGTCAGCAGGTGACTGGTTGATCCATTACCAAAATTTATTCATTACAGGTCCCTGTGGTTCTGGAAAAAGCTATCTCGCCTGCGCACTGGGTCATCATGCCTGTTTACAGGGGCACTCTGTGCGTTTGGTTAACGTCAACTAAAACTTTCGCTGGCGACAACTATTTCTTTCGTTTCTTCGCTCTGTTCATTTCTTTAATTCTTTCTTGTTCATCCTTTGTCGCGCTGTCTCCACCCGATAGCTCGGCACATTGAGTTCCAAAATGACAGAATGGTGTACAACACGGTCTACTGCAGCTGCGGTTGTCATAGGATCTTTAAAAATCTGATCCCATTTTGAAAACACCAGATTGCTCGTAATCATCACGCTCTTTCGTTCGTAACGTTCAGCCAACAACGTAAATAACACTTCCATTTCGTCACGGTCTTGCTGAACGTAGCCAATATCATCCAGGGCCAGGCAATCAATTCGATCTAAACGTTGCAGCTCCCTGGTTAGTCTCAGATCCCGTTTTGCTTGCAAGAGTCTTTCGACCAGAGCCGATACCGAGATAAGCAGCACGCTACGACCCTGTGTCACCAGTTCATGCCCAATCGCTGCCATCGTGTGCGATTTACCTGCACCCGGATTGCCAAAGATACAGATGTTAGTTGCACCTTCAAGGAAGTCCCCTTCACACAGATGTTTTATCTGCCCACGAGCAGAAGTAGGTAGTCGCACCAGTTCCAGGGCTGACAATGTTTTATCTCGCGGCAACTTGGATTGATTGAGGAGGCGAGTAATTTTCCGGTCCTGACGCTCCTGCGCTTCCAGGCTTGCAAGTTCTTCAAGATATTGAACATGTTTCCAACCTTCCTTTTGGCCACGTTCAGCCAGCGGTTCGTAGTGGCTCAGAAACGAAGGTAACCGAAACGCTTTCAGTCGAAGCTCCAGACTCTGTGTATTCACGCTGCAGCCTCCTTTTGTTCAAGCAGATCGTCGTACTGGTTCAGATCCGGTTTGTCCAAATCGACTTGAGGACAATCATTGTCACGTGGTGAGACCTGCGCTCGTACCGCATCAAAGGTCGGTGTCTGTCCAGCATTCAACAGATTGGATAGTGCTACTTCCACCTCTGCTTCCACGGTGGTTGCAGCCAAATGCAGAACACGAATGTACTCCAGATCTGCCCTGCCAGTTTGCTGTTCAACCAGGGCGTCGTAAGCGCGTCGAAACGTTAGACTGGGATATAACGCCTCCTGGTAAACAGACCGTGCAAATGCGCCTGGCTTTCTGAGTAATGAATGAACCAGGTGACGGTAATCAATACGGAAGGGCTCATCGCCACGCAAACGCTGGAATGGCCCAATTAGTTCATCGTGGTAATACAACTCCACAGTGGCGGCAAACAGGCGTACTTTAAGACGCTCGCCAATCAGACGCGATGGTACTGAGTAGGGCTTTTTAGCGACACGCACTGTACTCCATTTTGTCACCGTGACAAACGACTCACGACATGCGGGTAACGGTCTTGCTGGTAAGGTCTGCATCACCGCAAGCTCTTCCTCAAGCAATGCCTTATGTCGTGAGTTTCGATCTCGAACGATGGCAATGACGAACGACATGTAGCCCGACACGTCAGTGAAGTCTCGTGAACCACGCAGGCGCAACCGCTGATCGAGTGCGTTCTTGAAGTGATATTTTTGCGACTCGACATCGCCGTTCTCGTTGGCCCGGCCTGGATTGTTCCTCGATGGTTCGAGACGATAATGATTCAATACAGCCAGATATCGATCATTAAAATCCCGTCCACGAGATTCTTTTAGCTTATGGGTTGCTGCTGACAGATTGTCCGTCCGATGCATGAGAGGCACGGCACCGAGTTCCCAAAGACTCCCCTGCAATCCCTCAACAAGCGCTTCAAAGGTCTCTGAGTACGCCAGATTTACCCATTCCCAGTTTGAGTAGGTCAATACGAAGTGATAGAGCAAGTGAGGGAACGGTTCACCACCTATGGTGACATATAGTGAGTTCATGTCCGTGAAGTCAGACTGGCATCGTTCTCCCGGATAATGATGTTGTTGGAAGTAAACTTCTTTCTCAGGGCCATGCTGGGCACGCCAGCGACGGAATCGACGCTGTAGCGTGCGCAACTGGCCTGGGCTAAAGCGACCCGGGTAACGGCGTTCGAGCTCTTCGAACACTGTTTTAGCTTGCAACCCAGAATCAATCTGGAGTAACTGCTCGGCCTCTTCCCAGACGTCAGCATATGGGTCCTTGCGCGTCCGCCAGGTACGCGCCGGTTTGGGCGCCCCTGGCACTTTCCCTATGCGCCGGTATTTACGAGCCGTAGGCTCAGACATGCCTGCTTTGGCCGCTGCAGTCGATAGCGGTACTCCCTTATTAATCGACATCAATAACCTCACTTGTTGTTCTGTGACCATACGCTCTCTCGTTTTTAAGAGAGCGTACCTGTTCAAACACACCGAACCACCCGAAAGTTATAGTTGTCGTTACCCGAAAGTTTTAATTGTCGCTGACCGTTTACTACTTCAGAACGAATCGATTACTGGATGCCATGAGCGTCGCCAGAATCGATGGCAGTTTTATCCGATTGCTCAAACAACTCGCAAAAACCGAACTCCTCATCTTGGACGATTTTGGCTTAGAGCCCCTGAAACAAACCCCTGCCAACCACCGAATGGCACACTTCGATTGGTGACGCCACCCTGGCTGATGCCACCCTGGCTGATGCCA
>JAPYTQ010000104.1:4377-6407 GCA_029941905.1 Pseudomonadales bacterium
GCCACCCTGGCTGATGCCACCCTGGCTGATGCCATATTAGACAGATTGATGCACAACGCTCACCGAATTGAACTCAAGGGTGAATCACTTCGAAAGACGATGAGTGACTTGACTCAAAATGAACCTATAGGGTAGAAATACAAAACAGGCAATGCACTAGAAAACTGGTGTTCATTTATTACCAGAATGACCGTTCATTTTTACCCGTATACGCACTGTACGGCTTGCACGCCATTGCAGGTGTTGTCAACCTTGTTACCCGCAAGAATTTCGACGGCGTGGAAATATCCGTGGATTACGCTACGGATGATGAAACAGGGAACCAGAATGACCTGCTTGTTTCGGGGATCATGGGCATCACCTGTGACAGAGGCAATATTGTTGTGTCGGCAAGTTATCTTAACCGTGAACCGCTTCAGTATTTCGACCGTCGCGAGGACTTCGGTGCATCCGGTATATCCACTTTGGGGCAACCAGGTCGTTATGTGGCGCTGGGCGCGATAACGCTCAATCCAATTCCGTTAAATCCTTCTGGATCAGAGTCATTTGGTCCTGGAAGAGATCCGGGCTGCGATCACGCCATCGACGGAACGGGCACGGGTACCCTGGGTGGTCTTTTGTGTTTGTACGACTTCTCCTAATGGGTGGTCACCCTGGTACATCACTGGCTGATCGCCCTGTCGATACAGAGCCACGTTTTGATAGGAACAGCTACTGCTACCAGGTAGGAACAATTATCGACTTCGGTTTTGGTAACGGCTCCTGGAGCGGAGGCTTTTCGATCATTCGGCTCAAGGTTCAAGCCGGATGGGTCTCCGCAGGATGATGCTCTGCTGATGAATCCGGATTCTTTGCGCAGTGGATGGCAGGGGAAATTATTTTCGATACAAACGGTGACGGCCTCGCGGAAATCTACTCGATTGGTGCAGGCCTGCCTGACAAGGTTACTCGCCGTGCTGATGGGAACTTCATCCGCGAGGTCAATTTATCGGATTACATCCGACAATTGACAGTTACATTACAGTTGATGCGGCATACACCTACAATCTACTGCAATTGGGTTTCCAGGCCGATGGGAGCGATTACGGTTGGTGTGAAGAACATTGCTAATGAAGAACCACCAAAGATGAACACCGATGATGGTTATGACGCATTTAGTGGCGCCAGTCCGATCGGTCGTATCTACTATGCAAAGTACATACAGTTTCCCTACCTGTTGGCATCGGTCGGTTGGGAGTTTATTTATCAACTACTATAATTCTAAAACCTGATCCCTTGTGTAGAAGACAGTATCACAAACAAATCCGGAAATGACGCTCCGTTTGAGGCTCTTCACAGAACCATCCCGGAAAAAAGAGATTGCCCATTCTGCTGGCAACCAATTGATGATATGTACCGGCGCTGGTCGACCATTGTTCAGTCTTGAAATCTCAATCCTACCGGTGCTTTTGTCCAGAAAAGCTGGCTTGAAGCGTCTTGCATCACAATGCATGCTAACACCTGGAGTTCCGGCGTACTTGAGGCTTTCTGACTTCAGTGTTTCATGATCCATGGCAACATCCCCTAACAATTCATCTAAGTAATCATAAAGCATATGTCATGCCAGAAATTCGCCATTGCCTAACCTACTGGTCTTTGATGAAGTACTGCTCCTTTCACCGCCTTTGGCATCTCATTAGGCGATCAATTGAGTGACGCCACGAGGCAGCGAAGTTGCATTCTGCGAATGTTTTTTTAAATTGAGACGGTAGCTGGCCCTGTGGGAATCCAGCAGAGTGTCCAAGTAGCAACTACGAGCTAGATAGCATTGGCTTTCTGAGCTTTGATCAGGTAATCAAGCGCTCGCGGCATAAAGCTCTTTACCAAATTTTATAAAACGGCACAATCAGACAAGTTCAAGTCATTTACAAGTTACGCAAGGTCCCTATCCTACTTGTGTTAAAACTCACCCGAACGAATATCTATGGATCACTCTGTATAAAAGCAAGGTTGCCCTTGCAGCAATCCGCGGCGACGGCACGATGGCTGAG
>JAPYTQ010000105.1:0-6339 GCA_029941905.1 Pseudomonadales bacterium
GCGCAGCTGAGCTGCGCGTTCGCCACGCCGGGCCAGAGCAGGCTCAGCGTCAGCGCCGCGGCGACAGTCATGCCCGCACTGAGTCTCGTTGTTTTTGTCGGTTGATTTTCCATTAGTATTTCTCCTCTTTAGTTTCTAGTCTCGGACAACTGATTAAGGCAGATTGCGCCAATCCTACTTGTCGCCCGAATAAATCAATTAGTTATTCATATGGTGACCCACAGTCCTAGTGGCCAGCCCTTTAGGTTTCGCAAAAACCGTGCCAGCAGACAATGACCTGCGTTAACGAGTGAAAACAGTTAGAGATCAGGTTAGTACTAATCCATGTGTGTTCGCCAAAAAGGGTGAAATCCTTTTATCAAAATCCCAAGTTGCGAAGCAGAATAGAAATATGGAGAGAAATCTGGGAAGCCAGAGCAATAAATGAATTGTGGACACCCAGTATCTCGCAGACGTCAGACCTGCAGTTGTGAAGAACAGGTTCTAATCCAGCACTGGCCAATCTCTTGAGCATAGTCCTTCAATGACTGAACCGAGCCAATGGCGCGTTTCCATCGCTTTGGCTTGGGCAGGTACGAACCCAGCCAATACTCATTGGTGATCGAATTCTGTACCCCAAGAAGAATGACCGAGGAAAACTCCACCGACAACAATGTTGTTTCACTGGATCAATATCGATGGGCATCACATTGTAGTGGGCTGTATCAACTCTCGGTAGCAGCTTAAATTAGGAATCGCACAGCACAGGACAATACTTGTTCCAAGCATGGTGGATGTGATGGCTGCCGTATTCGGTGACTTTATCAATCCAGGTGAACTCGAAATTGCCAGAACAATCAGCGACGATGATGATGCAATCGATGGTGCTATCTACCAGGGTGTAGCCGCCAATTATTCAATAGACTTGTTGCCGACTGGCCTCTTTCAGGTTACCGATAATCGATTGTTACCTTTCAATGTCAGAGCCGACAAGGCAGGGAACGAAGGTCGAGATTTGGTCCGCAAAATGCCTCCGGAAATCTGATCCGGATGTTTGCTGAAGATAGTGTTCACTGCGTAAAAATCCAGACTTATACGTTATACCTGATTTTATAGTGCTATCAAGGGCATCCTAAGCCGTTGAGAGCGGCGATTTGCTTGCATCGAAAATAACATCAGGCTTCGGCCAACTCCCGACGAAAGTCATCTTCGATTCGGGTGCCTTTAAAGAAGTCAGCGTTCGGACCGGCATAGAGCTGTATGGAGAATTTGAAGGCAAAGTTGCGAAAGTCATCTTCGTTCATCAGTTCTTTTTCCAATTGTTTATAAGCTTCGGCCGCAGCATGCTCCATGTCGTTCACGTCCCAATGCCCGAGATCAAAGCTCATGATTGCTCTTACCTGCCAGCGAGAGACAATGTCTGTGTACAACCGGGCACCATTGATGACGCCGCCTTCCAAGAGCACCACACGTAGCTGTGGGAATCGCCTGGTCACTCCTCCCATAAGCAAACCTTTAGCAAGCAACTCCCCTGCGGCGGCAAAATGCCCCATGTGGTTGTGCATATAATTGGAGACAGAACTGCGGTCATGAAGGCCCATGCCCCCCGTATGTGCTCCCACGGGGAATCCCAACTCAATACATTTAGCCCAGAATGGGTCGTAGTCATGAGGGCTGTCGATGGCATAGTTATCGAGCCAGAAGGTCTCACCGGCAAATTCAGGGTGTTCCTCAAGCAGACGTGGCACCGGGCGGCGAATGAAGGATGGAATCATTGTCACCTTCAAGCCCAGTGAATGTGCATGTTCAAGCTCCTTGATGCCTTCTTCGGGGGTGCTCAGCGGTACGGCGGCTGCAACGGTCATCCGGTCTCCATACTCGCCGAGGCAGCAGCGGCATATTCGTTATAGGCATGGCAGCTGAGTTGACGATACTCATCGTTAGGTACGTTGTTAAATGCCAAGCCAGTGGTTGGATACAGGACTGCGAAATCGAGGCCAAAGTCATCCATTCGCTCATGATAGAGTTTCGGCAGCATGGCGGTACATCGAATCATAAGTATTCTTCGTCGGCAGCGCCTACCATGGTGCACGAATGGCGCGAGTGTAGTGGCGTTCCTCCCAGTTCATTTGGTACCAGCCGGGACCGGTACGACCGCCTCGCATGTTGGTCTTGAATGCCGCTACGGCATCTTCACCTCCAGCTTCTTTGATAAAGTCCATGAGTACGGGCGCGTACTCAATGATGTGTGAATCACCATCAATTAACGGGTGGTTCAGTTTTGCTCGAATTTGTGCGGATAAGCTGACCATATTCCTCTTCAGTTGGGATCATCAGCCAGTTTTACCAGCATTTTCCCGTTGTTTGAACCACTGAACAATCCGATAAAGGCATTGGGCGCATTTTCTATGCCGTCGACAATTGTCTCGTGATATTTCATTTTCCCGGATTTGATCCAGCCAGACATCTCCTTTAGAAATTGCGGTTGTTGATCAGTAAATGCAGAAACCACGAACCCTTTCATCGTGATAAATTTATAGATCATCTCTGTCAGATTCCTTGGGCCAGCAGTCGCCGTACCGTCATCATTGTAGTGAGCAATCATTCCACAGACTGGAATGCGCCCGTTGAGCCGCATGTGGGTGAGGGCTGCTTCGAGTTGTTTGCCACCAACATTTTCGAAATACACATCAATGCCATTGGGTGCACCCTTCCTCAGTTCTGTTAGCGGGTCTGCGGTTTTGTAGTTGAATGCGTGGTCGAATCCAAACTCCTCCATCAATTGGCTTACCTTGTCATCGCTTCCTGCACTACCTACAACGCTACATCCTTTGATTTTGGCAATTTGACCAACAACACTACCGACTGCACCCGAAGCAGCGGAGACAAACATGGATTCACCATCTCTTAGTTCACCTGTTACTAATAAACCACCGTAGGCAGTTAATCCAGGCATACCCATCACGCCGAGATAGGCGCTGAGTGGCGCCAGTGAAATGTCCACTCTAGTGAGATCATGACCGTTGGTGATGAAATACTCCCGCCAGGCAGACCCGTTGCTGACATAGTCACCTTCCTTGAAATCCGGGTTGTTGGAGGCTACTACCTTTCCCACCGCGCCGCCCACTAACACCTGTCCAATGGGCCAGTTCTCTCGCATCTGCCCGCGCATATAAGGGTCGACGGACATATAGTTGTTCTGCACGAGCACCTCGCCCGCACCAGGGTCCCCTACATTGGTTTCCACCAAGTCAAAATTGTCTGCGACCGGAATCCCCGCAGGGCGGGATTTCAAATGAATTTCTTTACTAGGTGGCATGTAAGTGCTCCTGGGTTTGGTTGGATTCAGGCAAAAGCGATAGTACCACTTCTTCTAAACAAGTAATGTGGACGGATACCAAAGTATTCTGAATTGTTACTTCGAAAATACGAACATCTGATATTAATCGAAGAGACCGCGTTATCTTCGGTATGTTTTCGAGATTGGGTAAAGGTTAATCAATTTTGTTTCAAATCGTTTCTCAAAGTAGTTTGAGATGTTTGGATAGACTATGTGGTGATTATTGTACAGTTCGGAATATATGAGAATTGTTATGACGTTTTGATTCGTTTCTGCTTCGAGATAGTTGGCGTGATACACGCCTGAACTGTTTTTCGTCCTCAGGGCAAATGGTGCGACTCTCTGTTACTTTCTGACAAGAATGGACCTGAGTCCGTATCCAATCAATGCCAGAATAGCCATTGCAAGAATTCCGATGTAGGCGAATAACGCACGGCTAGACCCCAGGGCGAAACTCGCTGCAATTCGAACATGTGAAGATAGAGACGATCATTTTTAGACAAAACAGTTGCCCCGAAGAGATCGGGACTCCAAAAACGACCTGAACCCAGTGGATACAATGTGATGGATCCGTCATGAAAGGGTGAACCCAGGCGAAGCAAACCATCGCTTTTTTCGACTGAAATTACGGGGATAGGTGGGAACTCGGCAAGACGATACTCGCTCTCTAATTGATCGAGCGATTCATCAACGACTGGTTCGGGAAGTTTTACTGGCCCAAGCAACAAGTCGATAATGCGTGATGAAATAGTCTGCAAAATACCTGGGTTCGCCGCATTCGTAAGAATCGATATGCCAATGCCGCTATTCGGCAGCAGTATCTGCAAAGAAATGGCGCCTGGCACGTAGCCACTCCAACCCACCAACGGTCGCCGTGGATCACCTATCACTGCAAAACCCAACCCAAATCCATCTTGCTGATCGGGGTGAATAGTTGACTGCAAACGAAGCATTTCCGTGATAGTTGATTGAGACAGTAATCGCTCTCCATTTAGAACTCCGCCCCTTAAAAAAAGCAGTGAAAACCGCGCAAGATCATCAGCGGTTGTGTGCAAAGAAGCCGCTGGCCCAACAGCTGAAATATCCACTCTTGTCGCGAGAGCAGTATCGTCAAACAATTCACCATAGAGTGTTGCAAGATTTTCCCGCATGTGTGGTTGAATCTGGAAGCTTGAATTGACCATGCCTAGGGGTTTCAGCAATGCGCTTTGTGCGTAATCTTCGAAGTCCTTACCATATGCTTGTGCGGCAATATAGCCTAGCAAAGCATAACCCTCGTTGGAATAAATGACTGTTTGACCCGGGGCGTGAGTTGATTTCAGTCCCTGGGACAAGAATTCTTCAAGGGTGTAAGCTTTGCCATCTGCCCTGGTATCGAACTGACGAGAATTGGGGAATGGCAGACCCGAAGCATGGGATAGGAGTTGACGAATTGTTGCATTTGTTGGTTGACCCGACACGTCACGAATCCAAAATTCAGGTTTCAAATAGTCATTAGCCTTGTTGTCTAGTTGTATATTATTCTCTTCGACCTGACGCATCATCAGAGTGGCGGTAATTAACTTGGACAATGATGCGACTGGAAACACCGTCTCGGATGTGACCTTACGGGCAGCTTCAACATCTGAGAAACCCGAGCTTACGGTGGCGAGTATTCTTCCTTCGGCAATCACTGAAACAGATGCACCAGGGGTTGATGAATTGGTAACTTCTTCATCAACAATTTTTTGGATTTCATCAACAATATTGCCAGCGTCGGCTGCAAGGCTCTGATAACTTAGCGGCATACTCACTATTGTGATCTGAATCAGAAATCCGCAGATTGTTGTGATCTTGGGCAAGAACAGATGTGTAAACCTCCCCTTTTTAGTTACAGAACCAATTAGAGTTTTCCAGTGATTTGTATTTATCCAGATATTCGATTGGTGTCAGTTTTTCCAGTGAGTCATGCGGTCGTTCCTCGTTGTATTCATCGATCCAGTCCGTTGTGATTTGCCTGACCTCATCCAAATTCCTAAACACATACATGTTCAATATTTCGTCTCTGTAGGTCCGGTTGAACCGTTCAACGTAGGAATTCTGAGTTGGCTTGCCTGGCTGAATAAACTCAGGTTCGATGTCATGTGCCTCTGCCCAATCGGCAAGTGCAATTGAGGTAAATTCTGGACCATTGTCGGTTCTGATCTTTGCCGGATATCCACGTTGTTCCGCGATTCGATCAAGCACTCGGATCACTCTTGCCGAGGGTAAGTTCAGATCAACCTCGATCGCCAGCACTTCACGATTAAAGTCGTCCAGCACATTGAACGTTCGAAACGGCCGCCCGGTGTGCAAGCTGTCACTCATAAAATCCATCGACCAGCACTCGTTGATTGTTTCTGGTACTTGAAGCCTCGCCGGGTTACGGCTCGGGATTCGCTTCTTACCTCGTCGGCGCTTGTTAAGGTTCAGTAGCCTGTAGACGCGGTGAACGCGCTTGTGATTAAAAGTATGGCCATTACGCCGCATGATCGTGAACAATTTTCCAAAGCCATGTGCCGGATATCTATTCACCGTGTCCTGCAATGCCCGAATGACTTCATCATCGCGATGCTTGTCAGGCTGGTAGCGATATAACGACCCACTGATGCCAACGACACGACATGCACGACGAATGCTGACCTGGTGTTCTGTGCGAACATAATCCACCAGGTCACGTCGAATCGCTGGCTCTAGAGCTTTTTTTCAACCACATCCTTCAATATCTTATGGTCCAGACTAAGTTCGGCGTACATCTGCTTTAGGCGCCGATTCTCATCCTCGAGTTCCTTAAGTTTCTTTACGTCTGACGCCTCCATACCGCCGTACTTGCTCTTCCAGTTGTAGTAGGTGGCATCAGATATCTCGTATTCACGGCAGACCTCTTTGACCAGTCGGCCAGCTTCAACTTCCTTAAGCACCTTGATTATTTGTGTCTCGGTGTATCGGGACTTCTTCATTGTCATTCTCCTCGTGTGACAGTTTACGCGGGAGAACTCTAG
>JAPYTQ010000106.1:0-6134 GCA_029941905.1 Pseudomonadales bacterium
GTTAGCAGTTCGATGATTTCAAGCATTCCCGCTATTTTATCATGCTCGATACAAGACAGCTAAACCGTTGTTTCTATTTGAAAATTAACAATTCGCACAGGACACGATGCCACACCATATTATATGTAGCGCCCATGAGGGAAGCCTTGTTGTGAAGTAGGCAGTGATCGCAAGACAAATGGAATCGGGGTTTCAGCACTGACACTCGCCGGTCTCCCGGAGCATGGACTCGCCACACGCAGAAACCGCGAGCACGACTGATGCGATATTGAACGAACCGGATATGACAACTTGCGGATTACGTTCATAGTTGGTATCTCTGGTGCTGTCACACCCGATTCACTCAAACTCTTCACGTCAATCGCTCAGTTTACATTTTCCCGTCACAACAACAGGATTGCACAACGCAACCGCGCCGTCCGGCAACACTACCTGGTAGCCGTGCCCGAAACGTTTGTCTTTCTGGTAGTAGTCGGTGCTTATGATCTGGGCACCGCTGGAGAAGGCGTGTTGCCTTCTCTCGGTACGACCTTCTCTGGCTTCAACGGTATCCGCATCGGCACGGGTACGAACGATGTAACCCGCTCTGACCAGGGATTGAATATAGTCAAATTGACGGATTGGATCGTTAACGATTCTGATTGCCGCCTCCGGCGTTCCTTCGCGCGCATTAGCAAACATCGCCCGCCCCCTCAATGCCTCGTGGCCTTCGACATAACTCGCCAGCTTCTCACCTTCATGATCTAACACGAAAATAAATCTACCCCGCAACTTTTCAAGTTCTGGCCATCCTGCGCTGATCGCTTCAGTCAGCGTTACCTTTCCAGCCCTGAATTCATCGGGTGTGAACAACTTATCGCCGAGGGTTGTTCGAATCAGGGAATCCATACGATTCCAGGCTAACCTGTCGAACATCAGCGGGTGGACGAATCCTGGTCTGTCAATAAACTGATCCTTGGCGTTAATCGTCACCACAATGGGAAAATGACGTGGGTGACTATCCGACCAGTCCACCAGTCGATTGAGACAGTTTACGAACCGTGGACATTGGCTTCTGAAATCCAGATCCTGCACGTGCATTACCTTCATCCCCGGCAGCAACATCGGTTGTCGATCAAAGGGCGTCGGGTTGGCAGTAAGACGAAGCCCTGCTGGGTCTGCATAACGTCCACCATCCGGATCAAGAAATATGTCGAGCTCCAGCTTGCGCAGACCAAGATCCAGTTGATCTTCCAGGGTGGGATGTCCATAGTCGAGAGAAGCCGACACCGACTCGTCGTCTATCTGTCGCAACAGATCAGAATCAATCGCCTTTTTATAACTATTGTGGCTACCGATGAACTGGATCTGGTTGAACTTCAGAGACGCATTGACACCCAAGCCTTCATGCGCGCGAGTGGCATGACCATCAGCATCTGTAACATTGTTCTTACAACTCGCTAGAACAGACAGGCCAATGACAACAAAACACACTTTAATCACAACGTTCTCTCAAATGGTTAAGGGTTTTCAAAATAGTACTGACTTGACGTATCGATTCCCAATATCAGAGCAGAACCGATTAATCCGAAACACCACAAGTACCGATGTTTCACTCAAAGAGTTTCATGGGATCTCCCATATCATGATACCCAAGATAGCCGCCACCGCGCTCCGATGCATCGTAGAGTGCGTAGCCGAGGAGCTCCTGCGCCCGGCGTGGGAAGCCGTGAACAGTTTCGATGGGTATATTTGTGTAGCTATTCTCTACCGGCCGTAACCAGCCGCAGCAAAATCCCGTCGAAAGAGCCCGCCGACGTTTTTCAGTGGTATTGGTTCCTCCAGCGTGCAAAGTATCACCTCGAAAAAAAAGCGCAGATCCGGCGGGAAGATCACAGGCAATGATCTCATCATTCGTTGGCTTGCGATTACGCTCCCAACGATGACTACCGGGTACAACGAGTGTCGCACCCATTGCCGGTGTGACGTCCACCAGCGCGGTAATTGTGTTCACAATCATTGGGTTTGATGTATTTGCAAAGTTCCAGGCATCGTCATCGCGGTGAATAGGCTGAGCCCATTCACCAGGCCCAATATCGATAACCTCTCCATTGTTCAGGATAACCGTGGGTCCAATGGGACCTAAAACGGCTTCGGCAAAACCCACAATCCGCTCATCTATCATAATGTCAACAAAACTGGGGGCTTTGGTGCACAGGCCTTGTAATCGCTTCGTGCGCAGCCCAAGAAAGCTGTCAGAAGCTTCAGATCCAGAATCGGTCCCGCTGTGCTGATCGAGCCAGGGGGCAAGTTCATGATTGAATTGTTCAAGTAGGGTAGCATTCAACCAACCATCAACAATCACGCCGCCATCTCGTTCGTTGGCTTCAACAATATCGTCCGCGGTGCAATCTGCCGGAAGGCGTTGCAGTGCCAGTGCATTCATTCAGTATTCTCCAAAGATCAGTTCCGCTGAAGAATGTTACCATTAAAGTCCGCCGTGGCAGTGTGTCGCGCCCCATTTCCAACGGAGCCAGTAATGCAAAACGAAGGTGACACTGACACGACCACTGAAGACCCGGATTTCCTGGAATATTGCTATCGTCGGGTTTTGATAGCCCTCGAGTTTTCCCCCCAACAGGCTGAGATCATCGCACGCTGCGTTTCCGATGGAGACCGCAATGGCAAAACGACCCAGGGACTTGGCGTGTTTGAAATTCCCGTGTTACTTGCGCGTACCGGGACAATGGATGTAACAGCCACGCCAGAAATTGTCGATGAAGGTCCTACCTGGCTGGTTATTGATGCCAAACGTGCATCGGGGCAATGGGCTGTCAGCATGGCAATGGAGGCTGCCATAGTCAAAGCGCGTGAAAGCGCGATTGCCATTGGATTCGTGCGGGACTTTAATGATGCAGGTGCATTTGGGACTTATGTGCGTATGGCTGCCCGTGAAGGGATGTTTGCGATGGCAACGAACAATAGCCTGCCGCTCGTGTCACCCTGGGGCGGCATGCAGAACGTACTATCTGGTGCGCCATTTGCGGCCGCGTCGCCGGGCGGCGAACTTCCTCCCATTGTTTCTGATATCCAGGCCGTCGAAGTCCACGATGGGGATATTAGCGAAGCCTATTTTCAAGGTAAAAAGCTAAAGGGTGAATATCTGGTTGATCCGGAAACGGGAAAATTGACCGACGACCCGGCACCCTATTTTAAGCAGATGGATGACTTCGGTCGCATTTCAGACTGCGATGCACCTTCTGTGTTCAGTACGCCGCGTATGTATGCCTTTAACCTTTTCACCGAAATGCTAAGCGGTGTCATCAACCCGAATGCGCGGATGAGCCCGGAGATCGAAGGTCCTCCATCACACTGGCTTGAACCTCAAACGGAAGCGTTAACGGGCGGTGCTTGTATTATAGTGATCGATCCGACTCACTGGATGCCTGCCGGTGAAGCAGGACGTCGCTCAGATCGGCTTGTCACAGCAGTCAAAAGTGCTAAACGAAGGCCGGGTGTTGATGAGATCTTTCTCCCAGGTGAGAGAGGTTGGCATGCTATGGAAACTGCAAGCGAGGTTGAGATTCTCCCCGCTCATTGGGAATCTTTCACCGCGATTGTCGAAAGTGTCGATCTTGAAGTCGACGCGCTTCGGCTCGAATATTCAAACCAGTGATTCCCGGTCATATTCAGTTATCAAATCGACTCTCAACTCAAAAGAAAGGGAAAACGTGAGATTAACTCCCGACATTTAGTCGTTCTGCTTTTTGCGGCAGTCCAGCACCTCTCGGTTGATAGCAAAAAGCAATGCTCGAAATTACTATCACCAGACTTGCACTAATCATCATGTTCGTATATCCACTTTGACTGATAATCCAGCCGCCAAGGGGTGGACCCAGCATTGCAGCAATGCCTTGAACACCGGGTATTAACACGGCCATTCTATGACTGAGGTTGCCTATGCTGGCCATTTGGTACGAAAGGCAATAGGTCCATGCGGCTGAAAACACGATGACAGACAAAAGAAAATCTACCCATTCTGAGCTTAGTGCCAAGAAATAGAACGCGACTAAAAAAGCAGCTGCAGAAACCAGATGCGGGTATAACTTGCCAAACCGGTCACCAATGATAGCGGCAATCAGGGCCCCGCCAAGGCCGCCCACAAGAGACAACGCCAATGATATTGCAATGTCCTGGGTAGCAAACCCGCGATCCACACCCAGTCTTTCTACAAACGCCCACACTGCGGAAAGTAAGCAGAAATGAAACAAGAGACTTACGATACCAAGAACTGCTGATTTAGACGAACCCACCTGCGAGTGTTGATCGGCACCCTCATCAGCATAGGAAACCCAGGGTGAGGACAAAGCTGTGATCGCAACAATTACCGCCAGCACCAACCAACATGCCTCGTATCCATAGTTGGGATAAACCCAGACTGGTAAGCAGTAGATGAGCGCCAGGGCGAGCACCTGTTGGGTTGCCACCATGCCGCCAAAAGCACGTTCACTTTCAGGATGGGCAGACACAATTGAAACACCCGTCCCGTATAACAAACCACTACCAATGCCACAAATGGCAAGTCCAACCGACAGGAGCACCAAAGAAGTCGCTAACCCACAAAGGACCAATCCGGGTACCAGCAACATGTAGCCTAGCTGCATTGTGGCCAGGTTGGTCACTTTTCCGTAGGTAAAATAAGCGATGACTGAGGTGACCAGAAAACCACCAAAGTAAATGCTCACGATGAGACCAGCCTGTTGCTCGTCTAAATGAAATTGATCAGAAATCCATCCGATGACAAACGGCAGCAATAGAAACATAAGTGCTGCAGAGGCCGTGGCAAGCAGGGTTGAAAATAAACCTTTCTGTGACGACCCCACTAGGTCACTCCTCTTTTGCTCATCAAATATCTAACGATTCCAAAAAGGCTGATGAGAAGCCAGAATAGCTCCACAGTGAATGCAGACAAATTAAATTCATAGGCGAGCGAAATAAGTATGAGTAACGCACCGATGCCATTCAAGATTGAAAAGGTCAATCCACTGGACTCTAATCTATCAAGCTGCAATAAAAGGTAACAACCAAGAATCATACATACGCCAACGTTGCCAACAATGTCGTGCCACTCATAACTCACTTTATTATCCTTTTCCTGAACTAAACTAATCTAAACTAGAGATACCCATTCGTCAGTGACTCCAAATGTTCGGGATCGCCAATACAGTGCAGTGATCTCCATTCGCCGGTTGCTGTTGATTGTCTCCAACAGGCGGCGCTAAACACACCCTTCGATTCATTCATCCCAATGGCAAATTCACCAACCCGAATGAAGTAACCAATCTCACCAGGTGTATCTACGACTGTCGCTACAACTGTATTCTGATTGTTTATGTGTAGTGGAACCCAGACTTCTTTGAAATGTATGGTTTTTCCTTCTATGTTCACTTGCCCGTGTTCCCATAACTTCCCGTCAACCATCATAAGGCGGCCTTCATCCTCAAGGAACTGTTTGGTGAAATCGATAACGTGAACGAACCTCATTTTGGGCGGTGACCACGAGGTGCGCCCAGCAAAAGCACTCTCGGATGATGTGTCCGTTCTTGTCTCATCTAACGACCAACGCATGTCCGCAAAATAGTCCCCGGCCTGCAGCCAATAGGCATCGGAATCCTCGAATGGATCACCTTGTTCAATCGTTAGCGACTCGCGATGCCAGATGCCAGTAAACTCGTCTGGTTCGATAATCATCGACCTACGAATCCATGAGCCGTAAATAGTTGTCATGAAAGTCAGAGATCGCTTTTTCGTAACTATGGGCAATCGGCCCAACGAAGAAGTGTTTGCTCCGGACGTTCTGTTGAATATTTTCAATAATTCTCGGGTCCTCGCCTTTGGTAATCTTGTTAAAAAGATCGAAAAACGCGTGTGCTGTGCGATTTCCTAACTTAAGCTGCTACCGGGAGTTGATATAATCCGTTGCACCGTGATTCCCATCGATAGTGATCCAGCGAAAGAACATTCTTGTCAGCGGGGTTTTCCTCCGCCATCCTTCTCGGAGTTTTCATGCCGAGAGAAGAATGAACTCGGTTTTCATTATAGTAAGCTTGAAAATGATCGAGCTTGTTCTGTAAATCACGGCTACCGAAGAAAAT
>JAPYTQ010000107.1:0-6041 GCA_029941905.1 Pseudomonadales bacterium
CGTCGTGACTGTATTTAATTAAAGGTTCTTTGATTACTGCAACTGTTTTTCGATCTTATCCAGAACATTGAATTTACTTGGTTATTTGTATATATAAATTCAATGCGGGTAATCTGTGGGTACGATTCGCAGGTTATTTAGTCCTTATAGTGTAGTCAGGGTTGCTGGCGGACAACTCCTTTGCCTCTGCCAGGGTCAATCCCTCTTAGTTTCCCTGAATAATGAGCGAGTTTTGGGAGGTGGTGAGCCAATGAACACCGATTGCGCCAATGGGTAACGTCAGTTCTGACTGGGTAGAGGTGTCGCACCCTTCACTATCTCACCGATGTCTGAAAGGATTAGCAACAAGGTGAGGGTTTCAGCAAGTTAGATATACCAGATGGGCACATCAACTAGAGTGAATTTGACCCCGCCCTGACACAATCGTTTTTTGATTGGTGTTGTTCTACAGCCTGCAGTCAGGGTACTACACCCTCTGCCCGGTAAGACCAAAGACATAGGAAAGGGGGGGTTGTAGTTCGATTGAGAGTTTCGTGTGCTATCGTGGGCGTTGGTGAAAACAGAATATTTTTCGTAAACAGGTAATCAATAATTTGGATTTGGTGCCGTTAAAGCGAATTAGATTAATCAATAGATGGAGGGCATTATGAGTGTGAAGAAATACATAGGATGGGCCATTCTAGGGTCATTGTTGGTCGTTGGACCCATTGGCACAGCGATTGCGAAGGAGAAAGTTAGGATTGGCGTTGCGGTGTCTTGGCCAGGTTACGCGTTTTACGAACTAGCCCGCGCTAACAACATGGCTCCAGATTATGATCTTGAGATAACAATTTATGAAGATCCGATTGCCGGTCACAATCAGTTGGCCGCTGGCAATATTGATGTCTATGTCTCGACACTCGATTACGTCCCAATCGCTGTTGAAAATAAACTTCCCATCATCGGCGTTGCCTATACTAATCCGAGTTATGGCGTTGATCAGGTAGTGCTAGCGCCCGGTGTATCCCCTCAAGATGTGAAGGGCAAAAAAGTTGCGGCACCTGAAGCATTTATTGGTCAGATAATTGTCGGTATGTGGCTTGAAAAAAACGACATCGCACTTGGTGATGTTACCTGGGTTAACCTGAATGCAGACGAGGGCGTCGGTCCAATGATCTCAGGTGATATCGCTGCCGCTTATATGTACGAACCCTATACCTCTACATTGGTCAGCAACTTAGAGGGCACTCAGATTGTTGCCAGCACTCTAGAACGAGATTTCGGTTTGGGCCTGCTTGGTGATGCGATTTATATGAACGCGGATTTTATTAGCAATAACCGTAAGGCTGCCCTCGACATGCTACGCCTTCGTTGGGATGCCTTGAAAATGTGGCATGACAACACTATTGAGGTAAATAACTTTTTTGCAGAGTATCTCAAGTGGCCGGCTGAGGATATTCCCTACGTTATGGGCGACAACGGAAAGTTTTTCAAAGGAGGGATTTATATGCTCGACTTCGATGAATCGGCCCGGTACTGTGGCGTTCTCGATGGAGAACCACCTTTCGATTTGCGGAACGGCGAATTTACAGACGCTATTAAGACGACTAACGAGTGGTGGGTCAAGCTGGGGCTTATGAAATCAAATCAGGATCCGACTGCCGGATTCGATTGCTCGCTTATGGGCGACCTGGTCAAGGAGGGTTATCGCCAATCCTTCTCTGCACGTATGTAACGCAGGTATGGAATTCCGCCACAAGTTGATGCGGGTTAGAGCGCACCAGGTTGTGGCGGAAACTTATTGATTTATCTGGGTCGGTGGATTCGGCATGCAAAGAGGAGAGCCACATAATTCGGACTGGCGCTGGTTCGAGTATAAAAAGCCGATTCCTAAAGGGGTCGCGATCTGGCTTGGGGTCGGAATCTGGGTAATCTTTTTTGGTGTTTGGGAGTTGTCAGCTCCCTTGGGTTGGGTCACTGAACTTTTAGTCCCGTCACCACAGGCTGTGCTCAGAAGCTTGTTCGAGTTGATCATCGAGAAAGGGTTCCTTGGTGACATTGCCATCAGTATTTACCGGATTCTGATCAGTTTTTCGGTTGTTTGCATTTTCGCGGTGCCGCTTGGAATCTTGATGGGTTCGTTTGCAAGCGTCGAAGCGTTTTTTAATCCTTTTGTCTCTGCGTGGCGCTACTTGCCAGCCCCATCGTTTATCCCAATCCTGCTCATGTGGTTTGGAACCGGGGAAGCACCTAAGTTAGCACTTCTGTTTATTGGAGTCGTATGGTTTTTGGCGACTTTAGTGATGGATCATACTCGCCAGATTAGAAACGAATTGATCGAGACTTCTTTGACTTTGGGAGGGAGTCGCTTACAAATATTAGCTTCTGTTGTTATTCCCGCCGTGCTGCCTAATGTGCTTACCTCAATGAGGCAGATGCTGGCGGTGAGCTGGACTTATCTTGTAATTGCTGAGATTGTTGCTTCGACCAATGGTATTGGTGCGATGATGATGCGTGCGAAGCGGTTTCTTCACACCGATGAAATCATGGCTGGCATAGTGGTGATTGGTGTACTGGGCCTTCTATTTGATTACTCGTTTAAGTTGTTGAATAAGGCCCTGTTTCCGTATCTCGAGGATCATCGGTGATGACTGAGATTAAAACACCAGTTAAGCTTTCCCTCCGAAATGTTTCCAAGACTTTTACTCTTCCTCGTGGTTCATCAATCGACGCGGTGCATAACGTATCGTTTGAGGTTAAGGAGAACGAGTTTTGCGTGCTTTTAGGCCCTTCCGGATGCGGGAAGTCTACAATTTTGCGACTGATTGCTGGCTTAGAGAAGTCGTCAGCAGGCAGATTGACTCTTGACGGGTGCGAGATAGTCGAGCCTGATCGACAGCGTGGGATGGTTTTTCAGAACTATACGTCTTTCGATTGGCTCAGTGTTCAGAAAAACGTTGAATACGGAATGAAGCTGAACGGTGTTTCGAGAATAGAGCGCCGTGAACGCGCAAACGAATTTATTGATCTCGTAAAATTAAACAAATTCAAAAACGCATTTCCCAAACAGTTGTCAGGTGGTATGAAACAGCGTGTGGCAATTGCAAGGACTTTGGCCAATCGACCACAGTTATTGCTCATGGATGAACCCTTCGGAGCGTTAGATGCCGAAACGCGGTGGAATATGCAGGAGCTGATGATTTCGATCATGGAGTCGACAGATACGACGGTGGTGATGGTAACCCATGACATTCAGGAATCACTGTTTCTCGCCCAACGCATCGTCTTTATCTCACGTCATCCCGGAACAGTGCTTGAAGATATGACTACAGAGTTTAAGAAACAGGCTCGTATTGCCCGAAAAGAAGACGTCTGGGCCATGCCTGGGTATACCGATATGGAACATCGAATCATGGCGATGATGCGTGAGCAGGCATCTGATCTTTCAAATTATTCCTGATCCCTGGAAAGGAGGACATCTGTGTCAAAAAGCCGTCTCATGACCGAAATGACTTGGCCCGAATTTGATGCGCATGTGAGGTCTGGTGCGATTGTATTTATTCCGACCGGAGCAACTGAGCAGCATGGGCCACATCTGCCTTTGGGAGTTGATCACATGCTACCGACGGGCATCGCTCATGATGTTGCCCATGAGGTCAACGGTATTGTGGCGCCGGCGATTCCTTACGGTTACAAGTCAATGACTCGGTCTGCCGGGGGGCCATTTTTCCCCGGATCGACGGGGCTTGATGGTGCGACACTGACGGCGATTATTCGAGATATCATCCGCGAATTGGTTCGACACGGTGTACGGAAGATCTGTGTGCTTGATGGCAATTATGAGAATCTTTGGTTTCTCAATGAAGCGGTGGATTTGGCGATGCGAGAGCTCGGTGATACCGGATTGGTAATCATGTGCCTGCAGCATTGGGATTTTCTTACGGAGGCCACCTTGTCGCAAGTGTTCCCGGACGGCTACCCTGGTATTGAACTTGAGCACGCTGCGGTTCTTGAAACATCGCTGATGATGCATTACCAACCGCATTTGGTAAGAGAGGGGTTGATTCCGGACAATCCAGCAGTTGATGCGCCACCTTATGATATTTGGCCGCCTCATCGCGAGTGGGTTGCAAAAACCGGCGCGCTGGTTTCGGCTAAAGGGGCAAGCCGGGAGAAAGGGCGGATAATTGCCGAACAATACATACGTGACATTTCAGCTGCAGTGAAAACCGAATTCCCCCTCTAAAGCCGATGGCTTACTTTGATTTTACCGGCAAGACAGTTCTGGTAACGGGGGCGTCCCGGGGTATCGGCTATGGGGTTGCCCGAGGTTTTGCCGATGCTGGTGCTACCGTTCATATTCTGTCGTCGGGTCAGAGTATTAACGATGCTGCTGAGCAGCTTGGGGAGAATGTAACCGGGCACATATGCGATATTTCTGACTGTGCGCGGGTTGCTGAAGTGATTGAAGGTTTAAGCGGCATCGACGTACTTATCAATAATGCTGGTCTGGAGCGTCCGACCCCGATGTATCAGAGTGGTCAACAGGTTGAGGAAACCTTCCGCCGCATTATTGACATTAATATTATGGGAACCTTTTTTGTGACCCGGCAATCACTCAGAAAGATGAAGAACGGTGGGCGTATCATTATCACTTCGTCTATCTGGGGAAAAACAGCAGTTCCAGAATTTTCAGCCTACTGCGCTTCAAAACATGCCAACATCGGTTTCATGAGGAGCTTGGCCCAAGAACTCGCGGTAAAAGAGATCACAGTTAACGCGGTGTGTCCGGGATGGGTGCGTACCGATGGGGCGATGCGCTCCCTCAAGCAGATGGCCCAACGTGATGGAAGATCGGAGGACAAACTTTTGGATGAGATTACCTCTGCCCAAGCTCTGCCCGGATTGATGGAGCCGGACGATTTGGCTTCTACCTATCTTTTTTTGGCATCTGCTGCAGCATCAAATATCACAGGACAAACACTTAACGTAGATCGTGGGGAACTGATGTCGTGAGTGATCGCCTGCGTGGAAAGCGCGCTTTGATTACAGGGGCGTCTCGTGGAATTGGAAGGCAAATCGCGCTTGATCTTGCTCGTGAAAGTGCGCGTCTAATTGTTACCTATCAGTCCAGTCGCAAAGAAGTCGATGATCTTACTGATGAAATTGGCCGCCTCGGGGGAGAGGTGTTCGCGGTATCTGTCGACGTCGCTGACTCGTCAGACGTGACGATGTTGTTCAACGAAGTTGATAGGCGCCTTGGCGGTGTCGATATCTTGATCAACAATGCTGGGGTGCTTTTGGAGAAGCCGTTGCTCGAGACCACAGACGAAGAGTTTGACCGGTTGATGAATATCAACCTACGTGGACAATTTATTGTCGGACGTGAAGCCATTCGACGTATGGTGAATCAGCGCGTGGCCGGCCGGGTGATTAATATTTCCTCGGATTTAGGTTCCCTTGGCCGTGAGGACTTTTCCGTCTATTCCGCCTCTAAAGGGGGAGTCAATGCTCTGACAAAGTCCTGGGCGCGAGAGTTCGCGCCGGACATTCTAGTGAATGCGGTCGCGCCAGGACCCATTGATACCGATATGTTGGGTCTTGCCACCATGAGCCCGGAGTGGCGGGAGCGGGAGGCAGATATTCCCCTGCAGCGTGTTGGCACGGTTGAAGAAGTGTCTGCGTTGGTCGTTTTTATCGCCGGACCTGCGTCTACCTTTATTACCGGGCAAATTATTGGCGTGAATGGCGGTAGTGTGTTGGATTGAAGGTCTCATCAATAGCAAAGTGGGACAAACTGGCTGCAGCGTAAGCTGCATATCGTAACTTGATTCGCTAAAACCTCTCTTAATTCAGGAGACATCGTGTGCAAAAGGGTTTAACGATGTAAAGTGGGCATCCTGTGGGAATTAGAACACCTATTTTCGTATCTGTGGGAATATTTAGCCAACTCTAGAAGACTTTAAAAACAGTATAAATTCAAATACCTATCTGCTTTTGGATCAGGTCCAAAGTGCGCATTGCTGGTAAGCATTCAGCCACACTGCTGCTGGGTTCTCTCC
>JAPYTQ010000108.1:0-5885 GCA_029941905.1 Pseudomonadales bacterium
CTAGCAGAAAACAACGGGATGAGTTTTTGGATCGTGCTTGTAAAGCAGCCGGCGTTCCTCTCATTCACTTCCACGCGAAAGCCGACTATGCACGATCGGAAATAGAGAAAACACTTGAACCATACCTGCCACCGCTAGAGCAGGTGGCTATCGCGGTTAACCCTGGATCCGCGAAAGCGGCTACTACCGCGAAGCCTGAAGCCGAACAGGTCGCTGTTACTACGAATACACAATCCAGCAAGATCGCTATGGTGAGTGATGTTGAACCCAACGAGCCTCAAAGCTGTCCCAAATGCCAGTCAGACATGGTCAAGCGCGTTGCTAAGAAGGGCAAGAATGCCGGGAATAAATTCATAGCATGTAGCGCGTACCCCAAGTGTCGATTTGTACTCAAGGTGTAATATGATTTAGGGATTGATCCGCTCTGGAACAATTGGGGTCGGAGTAAAATTTACATTTTTATGACATGGCCTGGTGCGAAAGGCTAAAGGCTTCATCGTCGGAAGCATACAGCTGCTCGCTGTCGCCACGGTGATACTTGAACTTCACTAGTTCGGGGTTCGCTGTCAGATGCCAAGAAAGCGTGGCGGTATATCAAAGACGAAATTGTCGATAATTCGATCCCGGATTAGATTCAATCTTGCAGGGCAAAGGAGCAACCAATTGAAACATCTGAGTTTAGTAATAGCCGCGATACTTATTAGCAGTACGGCGTTGGCGAAAAAGAAAGAGCCGGTTGCGGTGGAAGACTTAACCGATCGACAAGTTTGCAAAGAAATCATCTTGCATGAGGCAGACCCGCCAGCATATTGGGAGGGCCACGGCTGGCTTGGGGCGCCGATTGCAGCGGCAAAAAACAAAGGCATAAAAAAGAAATTCGAGAGGTACAGTGAGGTAATAATCGAAGAGGCTCTACGAGGCCTGAGTTGCCCCCGACCAAATGCGATTATGATCAAGGGGTAACAATCCGTCCGTTATTGTTGCGCTACGCAGACTTACACTTTGGTATTTGTCTTTGATTCTGATCACCATTGGAATGAGTACGCTCATTCAGAAATTTCAAATATCTGCGTGTGGGTCTGGGCCATTGCAATGGGAGAAAGAGAGGATCGACCCCGGGGGTGGGGTCAAATTGACGTTAAGTGTTCGGCCCTTCAACCACGCAGCCTGTGAACTCTAGACATGCTATTCAAGTGAGGATCACGGAATTGAATAGAGTGACATCACCTAATTGCAGTACTGAATGCAGTACTTTACAATTCCGATAGGTCAAGTCCTCATATAAAAAGGGCTATAGCGTATAGTTCAATTCCCGACGCCTCCACCAAATTCAGATACTTGAGCTATAAAAATCAATAGCTTGGGTTTTCACAAATTGCCATGTTTGCAGGTGCGTGTTATGTGCCTGCTTAATCAGGTTCTGCCCTTGAACCACAGAAACGGAATGCCGTGTTTGTCTCCAAAACGCTCGTATAGCTTCTCTTTCTTATTAAGTGAGTACATGTCATTAATCAAGGGTTTAAGAGGATTGGCAACGGTTAAACCGAGAACGGATTTGGCCCGCTTTCTCCCGAATTCGTGTCGAAGTATGGGACTTCCCGGTTAACGGCTAACTCTAAAAACCTTGTCCCCCTTTATGATCATCAATGCCAGTCGAAGGACGACACTTCCTGCATGAAAGCAGTAGCGACGGGTGTCATTTTTCGACCCGGCATTCTCACCAGGTGAATTTCACGCTCTACTTCCGGATCGACCAGAGGACGTCCAAGCACGCAACCATCGCCTGAACCCAATCTTCGCGCTGACTCCGGAAGGTAGCATATAGGTTTATATTATATTGTTCGCACACGCCCAGCGTATGCTTCAGCCTACCAGGCTAACCAGATCAAGCCGAGAATGTTCATGACCACCCACATGAACTTCGATCCATTTCTTAATGAAGAAACCGTTGCAGAGGTTCGTGAACACTGGAAGGGTCCTTATCATTTCGGTGCGCCCGACGGGATTGTAGTGAATATGACTAAAGATCTGGTTTGGGTTAGAGAAGGTATTCTTCCCGACTACCCCAATAGCCGTGCTCCGCAGTTTGATTTCACCAATGGACAGCTGATTGTGCCGCATCCAACAACCAGTCGCGAAGAGATTCAGGAACCGTTTGTTCGTGAACAGCAAATTGACCCTGAGAAATACTATCCCGCGGGATATATGCCTCATCTGCTTGAAGAATGGCCAGTGAAAGGCGATATCGTCGTTCCGATGGAAGCCATGCCAGAAAAATTGATAAACAGCATGGGTGCTGCCTGGAGGCAAAAAATAAAGAATCAGGCTATTCGTAAAGAGCAAAGCGAGCAATAGTTCGGTGAACGAAAGCGTCAATCCGGATTTGCAGGAGCTGCGTCGGAAAACTATGCAGCTCCCAGCTACCGACTACTCGTATGCTGGGTGGGATGAGCCTGTCGGCCTGATCCAGATCGATGACCAAATTCGCGTTCCACGTCCAAGCGAATGAAAAGAACGACTTAAACTTGATGCAGGAATTCATCTACCTCACTCACAAACGCATCGGGAAATGAGGCTTTGTTTTTATCCCACCACTCTTTTGAACCTGGCGTGCTCATCATCTGGCGAATGTAAGGCTTGGATTCTGCTTCCCAAGAATGAGCATCTACCAAATGTTCATTGACCCTCTCTCGCTGAGGTCGAAACAAGTGGAACAGGTCGCTCCTCATAAAGTTTCTGCTATTGCACCAATTGCTTCCCAGTTCACAACTCACCTCCACCGACCTTGATGTGATGTTACATCAGAATAGAATTGTCGGCTATCGGGCCGATCGTTCGCACTTGACAAAGTGAAATTGGTGAAATAATGATGCATGTCAGTTTCAGAAAATGGCTGTTATTTCGAAATACAGTTTAAACTCTCTATTTTGACCGACCTCAGGGCAAATAAGATGCTCTCGATAATATTGGTGAGTAAGTAAACAACAGTGCCTGAATGAAAAGGAGCCAATACAGATGAGCAATGCAGAACATCTTAGATACATTCAACAATACTTCGAAGACAATCGCGCAAACTACGCTTCGAAGGTTGCAGAGCTTACCGAAGATGTTGACGCATTCTTTGCAGAGGCAAAAGCAACATTCGAATCGATGCTACCGCACATGGGTTATCTGGATAAGGATAAGCGGGAGCATGTATTCGCCAGCGCCGTACTTACGTGTAGCCTGAATATGGCCCTGGCACTGGCCTGCCAAAAACGTGGAGTTAGTCTCCATGAATACGGCAAGGAAATGTTGAATGGACTGACTACTGCGTTGAAAACCCAGCAAACTCACGAAGGGCAAAGTGAAGCTGTTGACGAAGAAAATGCAGCAAATTTCGCTCGGTTCACTAACGCAGCTGAGCAATCACAGAAGCACCCCCACCCGGGGGAATTTGTTTTTGAAGCCGTCTCAGGGGAGGGAGAGGAATTCCAATGGGGCCAAAATATCAAATCTTGTGCGATCTGTTACATGGCGTCGAAATACGATCTCATGGAACTCGTGCCTTATTTTTGTGCTACCGATGATGTTATAAGCGACCATAGTGATCTGGGATTGTATCGAAGCGGGACGATTGCAGTGGGAGCAAGCCATTGTGACTTCCGATATGGCACAAGCGGTAAGTCACAGCATCTGTCCGGCCTTTACCCAAACCGAATCCGACTGTCAGAGTCCTGACTGTTAAATCGGTCGCTAACCCTTCCAAAACCCTCCTTTTAAGAGAATTGATAATGTTAGACACCATTACAGTCCGCCAGATGCCGTTTGAATTTCCGGACAAGATCGACCCGGTTTTCATCGAGGGCGACCATCAGCAGTCCTTCGCATTCATAGCTGGGTCACTGTTGCTCCCTTAAAGCACTATCGGGTGACTACAAGCGTTTCACCAGGACCAAGTCGCTTCGTTTCAACCTGGCGTACGCCGAAGGTTTCGAGGCTCTCACGATGAATGCGGTCAAGCACATGATGGAGCCAAATGGTTTTGGCGACGACCTACCCGTTTTCATGCAGATGGTTGATGGCACTTCGTCGAAGAACTCGAGCATCGTACCATCGCATTCGACGTTTACGATCACGTTTGCGGTGGCTACTTCTATCGACTGGTGGTAGGCGCCTGGGCACAGTGGCATTTTACGAGCTGGATCCGACGTGTCACTAAATACATGCTGAAGATGAACCCACCGCCGAGGCGACAAACCAACCGGGCGGCTGAAAAAACGGAGGCAGCTCCAATGATTCGACCTGCTTCGGCTCGCAATCTGCTACCGGGCCTGCTCCGTATCTATCTGCCGAATTACACTCCCAACGACATCAAGATTGCACCCGGCATTGAAGTTCTCGCCGACAAGTACACAAAAATGGCGATCAAGACCTCATGACACAAAGGAGTCTGCTAACATCAAAGCTTTTATGAGTCGGTGTTTAGGGCAGCGGCGATGGTGGAGTCGATGAACGGTTTACTGAATGATGCAGCGGTGGTCCAGCGGGTACTTGATCATGTGGACAACCAGACCTCTGACCTGGGCGACACCATCTGGCGTGAGCCAGTAGAGAACTACCATTCTGCGGAGCGATTCGCCGCCGAGTTAGCGCTACTGAAGCACCTGCCTGTACCGTTCTGCCCATCCGTCGCGATCCCGGACGCGGGCAGTTATGTTGCCCGTGTCGCCGCCGGTACTCCGCTGGTTGTCGTTCGCGACGAAAACGGCAAAGTGCGTGCATTCCGCAACGCCTGCCGCCACCGTGGCATGCAGGTGGCGCAAGGTACAGGTTGCACCAAGTATTTCGTCTGCAACTACCACGGTTGGGCGTATCGCCTGGATGGCAGCCTTCAATATATTCCCCACCGCCAGGGCTTCCCCGACATCAACGACGAAAACCACGGCCTCGTACCTGTGGAAGCCATTGAGCGACACGGTCTGGTGTTCGTAACCCAGGATCAAAAGATCGGAGCTGGGGCACTGGCTGGGTTGGACGACATCCCGGAACTGTTGACGCCGGACCAACGGATTTTTGCTTCCTCCGAGATTACCTCCGATGTCAACTGGAAGCTCAACATGGAAGCCACTCTTGAAGGCCTGCACATTAAGACCTTACATCCCGAATCTTTTTATCCCTACGGTTATGACAACCTCAATGTGGTGGAGAGCTTTGGCAACAACAATCGCGTGACCTTTCCATTCAGACGCATCGAAAAGCTCCGCGACACCCCTGCTGAGTCACGTAAGGCAGCCGGTAAGCTCACATACGTATATCACCTCTTTCCCAACGTCACGATTGCCGTACTCTCGAACCATACGGGCATCACCATCTCTGAGCCGATTTCCCCCACCAGAACCCGTTTCGTGAACTACCGTCTCACCAATTCGGGCGAGGGCGCCAAGGATGACAATCTGGCGCGTGCCAAGCGCGATGCAGGATTCGTGTCTGACAGCGGCGGCAAGGAGGATGCGGCGGCAGTGCAGGCTATTCAGGCTGGTCTCTCCAGCGGCGCCAACCAGCACTTCACGTTCGGCCGGTACGAGAAGGCCATCGTGCATTTCCATCAGGTGCTCAGCGCCTCGCTGCAGGGTTTACCGCGCAGCTGAGTCAAGGCGCTCTCTTACCTGGAAGGTGACAACCTCTTCTCGAGTCTTAAGGAGAAAAGTAGAATATTAAAAATAGTCATGGACGATATTGCCTAAAGGTATTCCATGTTTCGAGGAATTCGAATAATTATCGGTTCTGGCCCCAAAGAACGAACGCCATTTTCATCCCCGCTATTTCGGATCTGTTAGTGACAATCGATGCGCTTTGCAGCAAGTTTCCTGGCTCTTATCCGGGTAGCGTTGCCCTTGATCATT
>JAPYTQ010000109.1:0-5477 GCA_029941905.1 Pseudomonadales bacterium
ACAACAAGTTAAGCGACTCAGAACGAGCCGTGCTCGGCCTGGAGCAACATGGTCTGAGGCGTGCTGATCAGAAGCATGGGCTTTGCTCAAGGTTCCGGGTCGGATCACCGTTCCGTAATGTTCCCATGCCGTCCAACCCAAGACGTCTTCACTGATATCGAGCGATAAACCAATAGATTTCGACGCAACTTCCAATACCTGCAATGCGGCATCGACGACCTCGGGTCCAATCCCATCTCCGCCGAGCGCCAACACTTTTTAACCATAGCTATTTCCAGCAAAAGGATGATTTCCATGAATTATTAAAGGACCCCTCAAACATGTAAACTGATACTTTTAGAGATTTCAAGTTTCATGATGCGAACCATATCTGGTGCCCTCGTTGAACGCCATACGTACCTTTGATGATTGAGGTCATTTGTTCGTGGTAAAAATCTTGGCGTACCCTTGGCAGGCCGAGGCACCACCTTCGACACGTATTTGGTCAGGGTGCAATTCAAAGGGGCCCTGTTTACACCCAAGGCCAGGGCCCAGGTGGCCAGATAGCCTGGTTCGGTGTGCGCTGCTAGCTTTAGTTGAGGCAGTCCTAACTGCAGTTCACCTTCGAGGTTTTCCAACCTGGTCCGGCATCCGGTTTGAATACTAATATTCCAGTGATTGATCTGGGCTCAGGAACTTCTCCTATTGAGGATCCTTATATCGCTCGAAAGCTCGACGCTGCGCTCCGAAGGGATGGCTTTTGTTACCTCACTGGGCATGGTGTACCTGAGAGACATATACAAAATATATTCGATGCGAACCGTCAATTTCACGCTCTTCCTGAAGAGGATAAAACAGCAATCAGTATCAACCCAACTCACCGTGGGTATATCGGCCTGGGCACTAACACAACGCTAAGTTCGTCAGTCGAAATGCCTACGCGGCCAAACAGGTCTGAATCATTCATGGCGATGCAGCAAGTAGATCCCGATCACCCCCACTGGGGGACTGCTATCTTTGGACCGAATCAGTGGCCTGATTCTTTGCCGTCAAAATTTAGAGTTGATCTCGAATCTTATTACGATTCCATGGAGTGTCTGGCCCGGCAACTGGTGCAAAGACTCGCAGTTGCACTGGGATTTAGTTTTGAAGCCTTTAATGAATTCTTTCTTGATCCAACGGTTTTTCTAAGGTTGCTCCGATACCCCGTCTACGAAAACAACATGCCCGCCGGAACTTACGGGTCAGCTCCTCATACCGATCATGGCTTTCTTACTCTGGTCGCTCAGGATATGAATGGTGGCCTGGAGGTTTGCAGCCCTGATAAAGGCTGGCTGGCGGTGAAGCCCATTCCGGGCACATTCGTGCTAAATGTTGCCGACATGTTGTCACTGGCGTCTGGTGGACGGTGGCCTTCAACGCCACACCGGGTGGTGCTTGGCAACAGTGGAAGATACTCAGTAGCTTTCTTTTTTGATCCGAGTTTTGATACGACGGTACAGCCCTTGGACTCACTGAATAAGTCAATTGAAAATAAACAATCGATTCACTACGGGACCTATCTCATGAATCGGTTCGATGAGAACTATGACTATCGTTCGTAGCGCGAGCGCGTCACCAGTGAACGAGTTTTCCCCCTGAGCACAGCAGAACCAGGGATCATCAAAAAAGGGGTTGGATCCTTTCTGACGCAAAATCAATAACAAGAGAATCGCAAGAATTGGCGGTGGATGTAGTCTGCAGCGAACTAGTCTGCACTAGAAATTCCCTGAAAAATAGGAATTTACAGGGAAAATATTTTGATTTCAAAATCCCTCCCGGCAAGACTAGTCATTTTTACCTTACGTTTCAGATGGATACCTTAGATTACTCATCACTCCAAACAAATTAAAAGGGAATTATCAAGGATCCTGACTTCTGGACGTAAATCCAGGCACCCTATCCTATCCGGACTCTCAGGTTTTTACTCACTATAGCTTTCGATCAAGGCCCGAATATCTTCAACTTTCCATGCAGCAACACGCTCTGACAGTTTTACTGGCTTCAGGAGTGTGCGCCTCAAGACTAGCAACACCTTGATCAAGCTTATGGAGATACGCGGAGGTATGTGATAACTACTCTGGATTACCCCGCGAAAACAGCGCCAGATATTCCCGAAACACAAACAACCGATTCCGCCGCTGCCCGGTAATCTCAACCAACACCCCAAACTCCACCAAATCCCGCACAAATCCCCCCGAAGTATGAGGCGTAGTCCCCAGTAACTCAGACACTGCCTTGACATCGATAACCGGCTTTTTATACAGACGCCGCATCAACTGCTGCGCATTATCCTGACGACGTGTGCTAAAACGCGGTAATACATCCCTGTCGATACGCTCCTTCAACGCCAAGATGCCTTTAAAAACGGCAACAGAAGACCGTGCTGTTTCAACCACACCGTACAAAAAAAACATCAGCCATTCGCGCATATGATGCCCCTGCCTGACCGCCATCAGGTGATCAACATAGACGGTTTTATTACGTTCAAAATAATCAGATAAATATAAGGCCGGTTTCACAAGAATCTGTTCAGAGGCCAGAAATAGCGGGATCAACAAGCGGCCCAGACGACCATTGCCATCCAGAAAAGGATGAATCGTTTCAAACTGGTAATGTGCAACCGCTATTTTGATCAGGAGTGATGCATGATGGCTGTCATCATGCAGAAACTGTTCCAGATCGGCCATTAACTCATCTACCTGCTCATGATGAGGGGGAATAAAAACTGCGTGCTTCAAACTGACACCGATCCAATTCTGGCTACTACGGAACTCGCCAGGCTGCTTGCTTTCCCCGCGTACCCCCTGCAACAAAATGGCGTGGGTTTCTTTCAATAAACGGTTTGAGAGTGGTAACGTATCCAGGCGCTCAACCGCATAATTTAGTGCCTGAATATAGTTTTGGACCTCAGACCAGTCATCACGCCGTTCCGGTGCAACATCATCCGCCTGCTTAAAAGCATCCTCAACATTGGTTTGCGTCCCTTCAATCCGACTGGAATAAGTCGCTTCTCTGGCAACATACATCTGGATAAAAAAATCGACATTTGGCACCAGCTGCGAAAAAGCATTTAGTTCCCCCAGCGCGCGGTCAGCCTGACTTTGTAATTCCAGTAAAGCAGGATCATCAATTATCCAGGGATGGTTAACCATGGACGGCAGGAAGCTTTGATACTCATACTGTGCTTCATAGTGGCCAGCGTGGTACTTGGATAAGATCATATATCAAAAACCCACTAACTTTCTAGAATAAGAATAATTATAGAATAGGTTATGACCATAACAAAGTCTTTATTTCAGAAACTACTGACTTTCGGGAATAAGAAAAGTTTTATACTAGAAACCTCACACTTATGCCAATGCAAATTACCCCGAAACCCCGGCAAGCTGATTGGTAGAATTGGTAGACACGTAGGTGAGCTCCTGTGGTTGGTTTCAAATATCAGACACAAAAAATACGTAAGAAGAAAGCGGATTAACATTGCTAAATCGATCCCGCGAGCCTGCGCCCAATCTGCGAACGTCGGATCGCATCTTCGCTGGTAAAGAACGGGATATAGCCCGCTTGAACGCCTTCGTTTTGAAGGAAGCCAATTGCACGATCAGAGAAACTATCCTGACCGAGGCGGGTCAGATAAGCCACCTCAAACCGGTTTGGGTCAAGCAGTCGCGACAGATAGACTGCGGCGTTCATCGTGTCTCCGGCAAAGCCGAGGTTGACGAGGTTTTCGTTTTCAGCGGTTCCCGCCAACTCCACCATACATTTGCCTATGCAAGCGATTTTGATGACCTCACCGCCACCGTCAATGCCTGTACGGCGATGTTGCGGGCTATTTTTCATTCAAGGGCCCCAAGTGTTCCGAGAACCTTCGGATGCATGATATTCCAAAATCAGTCTCTGGCAATGAGGGTTTACGGCTGCCGCCATGCTCAATCTTTAGACGCTCAGCAGCAAGCATTTTTCCATATGTCAGGAAATGCGGAATTCCTTGCATAATAAAGCAGAGCACCGGCAATAGCTCAGCATACAACTCTTCTGCCCGCACTTCGTTTCCCGCGCTGAATTCGGCGAAAATTTCGCTTGTCTTGTCAACAGTATCAATGCCCGGGATAAGCCCGCGGGCACCGGCGCGCAGGTTATCAGGTAATTCCAGTCCGCAACGACCATTAAACAGCATCACGCTATCCCCAAGCTCTGAAGCGACACCTTCAAGATTGATAGCGCTACATTCCAGTTTTGCGATGCTAAAATTTTCGTGCTTGTTAGCAAGTGAAATCAGGCTTTGGTTACTTAGTCCAAACCCAAGGAACTCAGGGGCATTTTGTATGCCGACAGGGCAATCAACAGAGGTGATAATTTGTGAAAAAAAGCCCATCAAACTTGCTTCATCCATTTTTCGCGAGGGCGGCTGAAGAGTGAGACCCGATGCCCCGCATTGGAGCGCAGGTTTTGAAAATTCAATTTGTTCAGCTGCCGTGTCGCCATAAACTGTCACCAAGAGCGGTTTTCGACCATCAAGTCGCTCTGCAACCACTTCAAGAACTGTGACGCGCTCCTTGAATGTTAGCTTCGATACCTCCGTTCCAAGGCCCAGAATGGTACTGACAAGTTAACTTCCTGGATCAAGAAAACTCGCGAAAATGCTCCCCTTTTAAACCACTACACTTTTCCAAGACGCAAAGGTGTGCATTCGAATTAATCGATAGTGATTCGCGGAAATTAAATGCCAACCGAGATTGAATAAGTTGTACACAGCCGCATGCACACCTAAAAATCGCTGGGCTTGAACAACTGATTTAAATCGCCGCATTCCACGCTCTCGAACTCTTGTTGGCTGGTGGGAAAGTTCAGCGCGATTATTAGCATATTGAGATGTATCGTGGATCGTGTCAGGGATTAGCTCTCGATGTGCCACGCCATAACTTCTTAATTTATCTGTTACTGTCTTCCTAGGTTCATCCCTATGTTTCTTCAATAACCTCTTAAAGAATCGCTTAGCTGCTGCACCATCACGTCGCTTTTGGAGGTATACATCAACGACATCACCATCCTGATCAACCACTCGCCAGAGGTAACGTTGTTTATCGTCAATTTTAATGAAAACCTCATCGATGAAAAACGTATCGCCATAACCCTGGTGTTTTCTCTTTAGCCTAGTTGCATATTTCGGTCCAAACTTATTGCACCACAATCGGATCGCCTCGTAAGTGACATTTATCCCACGCTCAGCTAATAAATCTTCAATATTACGATGGCTGAGATTGAATCGATAGTAGAGCCATACAGCATATTGGATGATTGCATATGGAAACCGATAACGCTTGTAGATATTTGGTTTTTTCATTCAGTAATTATCGCTAAACGGGAGTTAACTTGTCAGTACCCTCTGCAGAGACCAGACTGTTTGGCGGAGAGGGAGGGATTCGAACCCTCGATACGCTATTAACGTATACACA
>JAPYTQ010000110.1:0-5412 GCA_029941905.1 Pseudomonadales bacterium
GACACGCGTGAAACTAGTCGAGAAACGGAAATTGTCATCTTCGATTTCGATCTGTGAGCTATCGCTACGGGTCGAACTGAGACGAACGACATCTGACCGGTCAAGCCCGTTCTTCGCCTGCTCCGAAGACTCCGCAGCCGACGAGCCGAGCTTGACGGTTGTTCATAGAAATTCGCGAACGCGAGACCAAAAAGGAAGGCAGCAAAACTCATTCAGACTACACCTTATTTTCGCTGCCGAGTTGTCTAGAAGACCCGACCACTTCTGTCCTCGAAACTCACTCCAGCCGCCCGTAGGCGACGGCCAAATGTGTACTTGAGATCGTGTACGCGAACTCCCTGAAGCTCTGCCCGCTTCCAGCCGCTGTTCCCCATCCGGTCAAATGGTGCACCGTTGTAGGAGAACACGTGCGTAGCGTGTTGTCCGCGTTGAGCGTCTACAACCGATCGCGCAACGCGATTCAACACGACGAGGCGTTTCTGCGCGTTCTTCACGAAGCTCGCCGGAATGACGAAGACCGACACGCCGAGTTCGGGAACGTCCTGTTCCCAATCCCAACGGAGGTTGCAGACTTCGCCATCTCGGCACCCCGAGTTCACTTTGAACAGAGCCATTTCAGCGTCTTTGGGTTCGACCAGAACAACTTTTTGGCCGAACGTCACGCCGGCACTCGCCAGCGCCGGGGAGCCGTGCGCAAGGTGCACGATGCGTGTGCCAGGTGATGAAGTCGTGCACGCTTGATAACGGCCTGATCTCAGCAGGGCGTCAATTGCTGGCGGAAAATTTAGTGAGAAGAAAGTGCGGGTGGGTCTGAGTGGTGGAACTTACGTCGTGAACAATGGTTTCACGAATGGTGCGAATTACGACATCCACTCTGCGACACTGGTTGTTGGCCACAAGTTTGCCACCGGTGCCAACGAGACGCCCAGTGTTACGCATCCGGTCACGAACAAACGTCACGCGATCGTTGGTCTGGTCATAAAAGCGAACTAGCCTGGCCCGGGTCATCCGCCCACCGACGTGATGCTGTAGTGGAACGACGGCGGTTTGAAACCAGCGGGGGCCTGCGAATAGGCAGGATAACCACCCGAATCGATCAGCGTTGAACATACCAAATGGGCCCTTGCTGGGCGAATGGTAGTTGCTTTCAAGGACCAGGGGCAGTTGGCGGGCACCAGCGCGTAGTGCTGGCTGACAAGGTCTTTGGTGGTTATCTCACAAGGCAAGCCAGAGGCGCATGGGCACCCTGGCGCGGCTCAGCTTCCTGCATTTTTTGTTCGCTCCCACGGGCTATCGCAGACAGGCGTGGGTATTACGCTCGCAGTGATGGCCGGTGTAGTTGGAGGAATGGGTACCTTTGTTGCAGGAAGAGTCGCCGATCTGCTCAGTCGTCTTGATCTGCGCTGGTTTGTCTGGTTGGCTGCCATCAGTAACGCTGCGCTGGTTCCATTTCTTGTCGCGTTCTTTCTGATCCAGGATATCAAGACAGCATTGTTCGTCTATCTGGTACCAGCCTTTTTTGCTGGATTTTATTTTGCACCAACCTTAGCCATGATTCAGAGTCTGGTTCGCCCGGAAATGCGGTCTGTCGCCGCAGCCGTACTGCTGTTCGTGCTCAACATTATCGGGCTCGGTTTTGGACCTCAGGGTGTGGGAATCGTCAGTGATTTACTTGCAACTGACTACGGAAAAGAATCACTCCGGTATACGCTGATGATTTTCTCGTTGATCAATATTTGGTCCGCAGCTCACTATTTTCTTGCAGCGAAAACACTTAAAACGGACGTCGAAGAAGCAAAAATTTAGTACAACGTGCTAAGCATCAATAACCTTATTCGTTTACGCCCTGCATGACGTTCTCTGAATCCTGCCCGGTAGGTGATGGGATTTCGACAACGTGTTCATCGATGTCGTCGTATTCCAGGCGAAAGGCACGAGAGATTGTTGCGTGCATCGTGTAGGTGAGTGTCACATAAGTGAACTCCATAATCTCTTCGTCAGAAAGAGATTCGCGCAGGCTGTCAAACGTGACATCCGAGACTCGTCCACGGCTCAATACCAGTTCATCCGTATAGGCCAGCACCGCACGCTCGATAGGCGAGTAACAGGTAGCCAAAGACCAGGCGGGTAGCGCACTTACTTTTTCTTCCGAGAGCCCAACATGGCGGGCTACTTTGCAGTGTTGAGAAAATACAAATTTGCTGCCAACGAGATAACCAGCCCGTGTCATGCCCAATTCACGGAGCTGTTCATCCAGTTTTCGATCCGGACTGCTATGGAGGACCATACCCGCGAGGATGTGATTGAAGATTTCGGGTGCCACTGCAGTCACAGTCCACCAATGTCCAGGTGTCCCTGTGGGCGTGCCGGGTTCTGCTACCGGGTCTCGATCACCAAAGTAGTGATCATAAATCTCGAGCATCTCCGGCGTCGCTTCAGACCTTGGTACCTGCTTGAGTCTGGGCATGGCTGATTCTCCTATTTGATGTTGAGAGTTGTAAAGTCTTACCAGTTATCCGTCATTATCATCGGACATTCGATCAAGGTAGTAGTTGATGAGGTGGTGTATGCCAACCTCTGGACTTGCCATGTAGCCGGGCTTGAAACGAGATGACATGGATGCTCTTTGAAGCGATGCGATCAGGAACACATCTTCTTGGAATGTTTGTGTCGTGATCTCGCCACGGGCTTCCATCTTTGCCTCGAACTCCGGGTCCGCCAGTTGTTCTTCAGTGAAAAGAGAGTAGCTTGCAACGCGAGTCTTCTCCGGTGATATCGGCCAGGTAACAAGAACGCTCAGCGAATCAATTCGGCCAAAGAGGGTGAGGTTAGGGTGTGCGAAACCAGAAATGGAATAGCGTTCGTCTTCGTCTTTTAGTACTGGAAGTGGGTTGAATAGAGGTTTGCCAGTCGGTGTCGAGGGTCCTGCATCGTACTCCCACTTGTAGCCACCGTTGCCTCGGAGTGTCCACTTCGAAGAGTTTGTCATAAAACGACCGATTGTATCTTTGTGTGCGATAGCGACGTGATACTCATCGGCGATGTTTTCGACGAAGTACTTCCAGTTACATCCGACCTCCCCTTCACCAGACGGACCCAGCTTCAGGTTTTCCATATCCAGGAACCCAAAGTCAGTGGCAAATTCTTCTAGTTTAGTATTCAGTGCCGGTGCTTCCATGTCGAAGTTGACGAAGATCCACCCCGCCCATGTATCGATTTGGAGTGGTTCTAATCGGCAGGATTTGGGGTCGAAGAGAGGGTGTTCCTTCATGCGAGGTGCACCCAGCAATTTTCCTTCGAGATCATAGGTCCATGCGTGGTAAGGACATTTGAAGCGCACAGTATTGCCTTCCTTATCCGGTACAACCTCTACGCCTCGATGAGCACACAAATTAGAAAACGCGTTAAACTTGTTATCAGCGCCACGGACGACAGCTATCGGGTCACCCATAATATCGAAGGTTCTGTAGTCACCTGGTTCAGAAAATTGTTCGACTCGACCCATGCACAACCAATCGGTCATAAAGATTCGTTCTTTCTCCCGCGCAAATACTTCCGGTGAATTGTAGATATAGCCCGGCAGGTGTCGCGCTTCGTCAAGTGCTCGCCTGGTTTCAACAATGTTATCGTTGAACCCTGACCGCTTAATGATTGTTGCCATACTAGTCTCCCGTTGTCTTTTGTTTCGAGCTGCCAGGGTGGAACTGACGAGACAGTTCGTTCGCGAGTTGAGCCAGCTCCGGTGGACTGACAATATCGCCGCTGTCGACAATCTTCTCTCCATCAATCCACAATGACTGTTTATTGATCAATCCATCGGGATGATTTTCGCCACCGCCAGGGACCCAGAAAGGTTTACCCATACCGATGGCGTTGTTGCCCCAGGTTCTGATGTCTTCCAGAAGTCCCATGCCAGGGCGAGCAGCCGGATGCAGGCCGTGTGTGAAATGGATGATGTGTCCGTATTCACCGCCTCCCGCTCGCAGCAGAGATCTCTCCAGTGGGAATACTTCGGCGCCGCCTCCACTCACACCGATAACAGGACCATCAACTTCGATCGTCAGGGGTTCGAGTTGCGGGACGTAGTACTCATGAAAGACTGACTTGAGTACTATTATTCCTCGAACACTTTCGATTTCTGGTGTGAACGCGACTGATCCGGGAGGGAAGTACATGCCTGGTTTCTGAATGTGTTGCGGCTTGCGCGGACCTGTCTCAGCCAGAGTGAAATGGACATCAGTCCCATCGTCAGTGGTGATGTGTCCAGCCCGGCCAGCTCCCGTCTGAAAGATATCGTACATGCTTTCTTGCACTTTGTGCATGAGATCATGATCGGCACCCGCAAAGAGACGATCGATTCCAGCGCCGGACATACCGGTGATCATCAGGTAGCGCACCCGGCCCGCTCTGAGCGCTTGGTCACAGACCGTGGAGCCTGCCAAATAAGGGAAGCAAAGATCAATCCATACGTCGCAGCTCTGGGCCGCGCCCGCCAGAGGCTCAGGGATGTAGGGATCAGCCAGCGTGCCCTGGAACGGAAGCTGCGGGATGATCGCAAGGGTCGCCTTGGCGCCCGCCGCCTCGCTCGCCGCCAGGATCGCCTCGGCTGCTACCATGTCCGAGGCCGTATCGGCAGTCACGAGCACGTTCTCGCCCTCCTGAACAGCCAGATAGTCGTCGACCATGGCGCGCGCTCCACGCGTTGCTTGGTGTCCGTCGCAGTTGGTAAGCATAGTAAAGTCTCCCTCTATCTAGGTCCGGCCGTGCTGAGCACAAAATGCATGGCCAAACGCGTTAACTTGAATGAACATCAGCAATAACCATGCATAACCGTTCTTCGGAAAATGTGGTTTATAAATGCCTATTCTCCGACGATCCTCGTTAACAGCTTTTGCGCCTTCCCTGGAGTAAGACCAGGCGTGGTATGGGCAAGTAATGTACTTGCCAACCTGACCAAAGCCATCATCAAGGATCACCGTACCCCTATGCCGGCAGATGTTTGCAAACGCCCGAAGTTCCCCATCCTCACCACGTAGAACAAACACCGGTTCGTTCGCAACAATCATCGCGAAATAGTCACCAGGCTGACTGACCTCACCGGCCATACATACGAAAACCCATTCCCGGGAAAAGATGCTTGTCGATTCCTCTTCGAGAACAACGGGGTCTGTATAAGCAGAAAACGGCAAAGATCTCGCCTTCTCCAACGGCTGAACTGCCACTTCTTGTATTTTTTTGTAGTGTCGTCACCGGACCCTCTTCAGTTTTATGAGACGTAGGTGTACCATAAACCCTGCTTTTAAACGATACAAGACTGTCTCATGAAAGACGCCCTAAAAAAGGAGCATGGAGGATAGGCAGATCAGCGCCAATCCTGACTTATTCGAGGCGCTTTGGGTATTGCTTTGCGTG
>JAPYTQ010000111.1:0-5267 GCA_029941905.1 Pseudomonadales bacterium
CCGTTGAGGGTGATGCTGAGCATCTGTCAGTAGTATTGAAATTCCCAGATATGGAGGCGTTAAGAGGCTGGTATGACTCGCCTGAATACCAAGAGATCCATCCGTTAAGGACGGATAACAGCGAGGGTAATATTACGTTCGCAACTACTGGAACAGCGAGAAATGATTAAACGACAAAAGACGAGGCATAGTATCAAGGTACGCATCTCGATCGTCCGCAATCGATCTACGCGTTCGATACTAGCAGCGAAAGGGTGATTTCGCTGCCATTCAATCCTAAAACGCGCCTGAGTTAACAGGTCAAAATCGACCTGTTCGGCCTGGAAATCTTCGCATGGAAAAATGTGGTTTATAGTTCCTATTAGAAAGAATTTAATTCGTCTTGCATCCTTAATATGAAAAGATGGCAACACTAATTTAATAGTAAGCTGACATACCCCCCATAGCCCAAAACCGCCTAAAAACACTAATAGTAGCAGCACGATATGATCAGGCTGCCGCCCTGTTACAACATTTCCTAGAGACACTGGACTCAAGATCAAACCAAGAATCCACAAAAAAATATCATTGTAAAACCAAGGACAAATTCTATCAGTATTCCAATTTTTACCAGAGTTCTCATAGGCTGTTAACGCCTGGCTTAACGGCTGTCCTTCGCAAATATTCGTACGTGTTGATACCATTAAGTTTCAGATGTTTCCAGATTAATGTTTGGTGATGTTGTTTTTCATCCAGAAACTCCACAAATGGCTCTGCCGGAAGCTTGATGTTGTCGCTTATCTGTCTGCTGAGAATCTTGCCCTGCGGAAGCAGCTGATTATATTGAAGAGAAATCAGGCTCGGTAGGGATTGGAACTATTAAACGCATGTTTACCTATTTCTCACGGTCCGAATCAGTTTCCTCTGATAACAACTCAGTAAAGCACTGTTCTTTCCGGCGATGGTGGCACTGAGATATAACCCGCTCTTGATATCGCTTCAAGAGCGGTTAACTATCGCCGGGGTCTTTCCTGTTCTTTCGTAGAGTACATGCCGATCACCCTTACTTCCAGAAAACTGATCTACTGGAATCTTCTGTCCATAAAAATCCAACACGAACGCGTCATAGCCATAGGACTGTAGGACTCTGGTGATTTCACTATATATACCCTCCCAATCTTGATAGTCGAACGAGGAGTATTCGATTACCACTATACATCCAGCCCTTAGCACTTTTTTCATACCTAAAATGACCTGTAGTTCATTTCCATCAGTATCAATTTTGACCAGATCCGCTCTCTCGACCAGGCTATCAATCGAAACTAGATCCACATCCAGATCTCCAAATTCATCTATGTGTGGAGACGCGGAAGTTATTTTTACAGTACCTTCTTTATCCCCTGCCGCAGCATTAACGATATGCACATTAGAAAATTGGTTCTTTTTTGCGCCTTTTTGCAGGCACAATTGGTGTTCAGCATACGGCTCAATTGCGATAACCGCTCCGTCACTCCCAACTAAAGATGCAGCTAACATTGTGTACGTCCCACGGTGGGCACCTACATCAACAAAAGTCATTCCATTCACCAAATATTGGGTCAAAAAGCTCGTAACATCCGGCTCCCATAATCCCCAAATCCTTATTATGTCTGCTGCGTGACTTAGATTCAGGTACAGAAAATAACCACCTTTCGTTTTAACATAGTCATATCTCTGAGGCATAAAATGGCTTGAGAAAACAGCCGCTCGGTGCAGTCTTCGGTACTTTGCTGGAATAAGTTGCAGTATCTTTCCAATAAATTGTACAAATTTTTGCATGCTTCGTAATCCTTTCCTAAGTTACGACAGAGCCTGATGAAAAAAATGTCTTATCTGGTTGGTTTGCTGTCGCTACAGCGTCACATGCGGAAAAAGCAGACATCTAAGAGGACAGTTAGCTTACGTCGACCCCAAAGGTCGACCTTACCCGAACGAGCCATTTGCGATACTCCCCTTTACGGTCGGATACTCTCAGCTCACTGGAGTATAAGTCGAATTAGCCACCCTTTCTTTTGAACGCCAATGTAACAGAATTTCCTATCGTGCATCCAGGCCAAGATGTTTCAATAGCTTCCGTAACCCTGGGCAGCAGAAGAAATTGACACCATCCTATCGGGTCAGTTTACAGCAAAGAAAAAGATCAATTTCTCCACAGAAGTGATTTTGGGAAATTCATGGACAGCACCCGGGTATCAAGATACTGTTGATTGGAGACTGACTTGACAGAGCCGATATGGTTGAAACACTATCCGCCAACAACGTTGATTTTCACTACGCCGGGTTTGTCGCACAAGACGAACTCCCGGTATGTTATGGCAATGCAAAACTATTGTTTTTCTCTGCACTAAATGATCCATGGAGTGTGGTCGCCAACGAGGCGTGCGAATCGGCTCGAAGCTATGCCAACACATCTAACGGTTTCATCTATTCGGTACAATCAGTTGAATCGTCGCCATGACTACTCAAGTGTGCGGTGAACAATTGGCCTGGTTTCTGTCGTATTGAAACCGAGTCTAACCAATTCTGCGTACCTGCAACTTGCGGTATCGAACATCAACCGGGTGCAGGGTCTCGCGATTACCGCATTGGTCTATCGCTTGTACGATTTGGCAACAATTGGACACTACTTCTTCGTCTTGAGTATCTATGGGGTACTCATATCTGCTCAACAGTTTGGCTCGTCCAGAACCGTGGTCAAGTACCATATTGAAAACGATTCGACAGGTACCACACGGATTCTGAAAACGAGGCTGCTGCTATCGATCGCCGCCATGACAATATTCATGATCGCGACATTTTCTGACAAAAACCCGCTGAGTCTTGCTGAAATGTTGTTGTTGGCACTGTGTTTACCGATGTCAGCGCTTATCTTTGATTTCGCCTTAATGTCTGCACACCGATTTAAAGCACTCGGTATCATCCACGCAGTTGCGCAGTTATCCCTGCTGATAATCCTGACACTAGCCTACGTCAACAGTATATTTGGCAGCACTTTGACTGGCACTTTTATTGGCAGTGAGGAGGGAGCGCCGACCATTGTGTTACACCAGCTAATCCCTACCATCGTGTTGTTTTTCGCCATCGGTATTTATGTGCAGCGGACTGACCCCGGTCGCCTGGATCCGCTAAACACCTTAAAAGCACTGGCTCACTCGCAAGCCGTTAATCTACAGTATTTTGTGGACAATCGACTGTTGATCTTCACGGCACTGTTCCTTGCTGCAGTCAGTTTCGTTGACTATCTGGTGGGATATATTTATCTGGACGCCGAAGGCCTTGGCATATGGGCCGGGTTATTGCGCCTCGCATCCTTTGCTTATGGTTTGATGGTGGCTTTGAACACTGTCTTTTTCGCCTACGGACAAAAAGAAAAAGGGTCCACGAGCAAGACAAAAAAGAGAATCCTCAGAACCGTAAACCTGGCAACCATCGTGTTCCTGTTAGTTATTGCCTACCCCTACCTGCGTTGGGTGATGAACCTGAACGACCCCATGTCATTTGGCCCGGCGGTAGTTTTGATTATTATGGGTGTTGCCGTGATGCCTGTGTTTTTCCTGGCCTTGAGTACCATAGAAGAAAACAATCAACAGGTTAACTTCTGGAGGCTGATCAGATACATCACTACCAGCTTGATCATCTATTGCATCTGCCTAATATTACTGATGACAACGCCCATGATACTAACGGATCCTCAAACCAACTTAACCTGGGCTTGCCTCATGTTCCTCGTAAAATGGCTGCTGATATCAATTTCACTCTGGATGTTTAATGCAAAATCCAGGGTTATCTGAAGGACTGTTTTTTTCGCTATCTAATTGCATAGTGATCTTTTCAATCTCCAATGGTTCTGTCCTTTAGCTCGAGCGGTTTGCTCTTCCACGGCCCTGTATGGTCAAAAAGCTCATGCGGCATACCCATCAAACTTACGTGCAATTAGCTTTCGATACCAACCAAGAATGGTTTCGGGTTTCGCAGCACTGGCCACATCTTCGAGCGCTTTACGGCCAAATTGATGACCGATTTCTGCCAGGGTGATTCTCTGCGGATCAGTGAGCAACAATGGCGTTTTGAGTTGAGTCTTGAGAATCCGATTTTCGGCGGAAAGAACAACCAAGCAACCAAGTGACCCGAATCATAGCAGTACAACGCCATATCTACGCGAGGCATTTTTTGACCATACGGGGTTGGTGATGCGTCAGGTTAGACACTCATCAAACATCTGAAATTTACGACACACACTTTACCGAGCCCAAAATTCCGTAAGAGATTTACGATAAAACTCGTGCAAAATCTCTTCACAATGCGAGCCTGTAATAGTGTGTGTCGGATTTACTTTGTTAGCATTGTATTTTGTTCACAACGATCACTTGGGAACACCCAACAAGCTGACAAATGATCAACAAAGCGTTGTTTGGACGATGGAACAGACACCGTTTGGAGATGTCACCATCGGTACCGAAGGGATCCAGATGCCGATGAGGTTTCCTGGGCAATATGCGGATGCTGAAAGTGGATTGAGTTATAACTATTTTCGGGACTATGACCCCAGTCTTGGACGATTTATTCAAAGCGATCCAATCGGCGTCCTACGTGACTACAGTGATCCACAATTTCGAATTGGCATCAGCATGGACATTCTTGAAGAAAGTGGTTCGGCCGGGGAATGGTTGAATCATGCTTATGGTTACGTGGGACAAAATCCGTTATTCTGGAACGATCCCTACGGGCTTGCCAAGTCAGGTCAAACAACAAATCTTGGTGGTGGTATAACTGTTAGAATTGACAACCCACACGTTCCGGATCAGCAGCAACACGCACATGTAAAAACGCCGAAAGGTAAAGCTGTTGTGAACAAGGACGGCACCCGAAGCCATAAAGGTAAGGGAAAGATTAGAAATTTAACGAATAAAGCCAAAGTGTTTTAAAGGGGAAAGGATTCAAAATTCCGGAATTTCCACTGCTATTAAACCCCTGCTTGATTGATCCATTTATGCCCGGTTGTCAGAATGACCCAAATCAATGCCCCGATACTTAGATGGAAAAATTGAAAATCATGAAGTGCTTCGGATATACAACCAGTGACAAAGAAAATTTATCAGAACTTACTGAAGTCACCTTCCAATCTACGCCAGAATACCTTATACGCATGGCAGCATTTTTTACTAAATGTGCAAACGATATGGAAAATGACCCTGATTGGGAACATGAACACTTGCGCGATCATTCCCAAAACAACGATGATGAACTAG
>JAPYTQ010000112.1:0-5133 GCA_029941905.1 Pseudomonadales bacterium
ATTGCTCCGACCCCATTATTGCAGGCTATGCCGCGGAAGGGCAACCATCTAGCAGCGGTTGGGATGGTTCATTACATTTAGTACCTCAAACGTTATCTCGAATGCCTGAGTGTCTTACAGTCGTGGTGTTCGGCATCAAACCAGGCTAATACTGTGTCCTTGTTTAGCGTGCCACTCACCGGGCAGCGTAGACCATTAGGCTGGTAGAAGTAACTTCGAGGCATTTCACCCCGCCATTGCTCGTCAATTGAATACTGAATCCTGGTTTTATTCCGTGCGGCATATTGCCAGGTTCTCATCTCGTCCAACTGGTGTCTCTTCAAAGCTCTCGATACTTCATTTGTCAGATCTACTGCATCAGTTGAGACCAGCTCAACAGCCAAATCCGCGCCACTTTGTGCTGTTAGTTTCCCGAGCATATCCAGTTCTTTCTGGCACGGCGGGCAGTCAACAGACCAGAGAACCAATAACCAGGCTTGAGTCAGGTTTTGCTTTTCGAGGGCATCAAGACTTGCACTATGAAATGATTGTAGGTCGGCGTTGGCTGGCAAAACGAAAAGCGACCAGAATAAGATGAGGAACAATTTCGGACGAACAAGTGAGTTCATAAGGTATCACTCCTTTCAAGATCGACAAGTCGATAACCCTCGTCATCGGTAAACCAACTTAAGAAGGTGCCTTCACCTGATTGAAGCAGAAAGGGATGATCCGACTCATTGATAGTTGATGCCAGAATTACCTCTTCTGTCCATTTGCCACCCCTGTCATTCGATGAAATCAACTTTATATGGGTTTTGTCTCCGTCAAACTCTTTCCATACAAGCCACAAATTGGATTCCTTGCCGATAAGATGGGGATGGCTCGCACCGGGACTGTTCGACACTTTTAACAGATTGGTGGGATCTTCTTTCCCATCAACACCGCGGCCATAAAAAATCCCCTGCCTTTGCGCGCTGTTGGTGAACCAGGTGAGATGATAACTGCCAATACCGTCATCAGGCAGTTTAATCATTGAGGGCCCATGATGAGGGCAGGCTTCGATACGCCAGTGATCGAAGGTGGCTCTTTGTACCGGAATCGCAGCAGCGTCGATGTCCAGGCGAGCGAAAGCATGATCCCTTAGACTGCCTGCAAATATGTGTCGCCAGAAAATCGCCACGCCCGACTCGTCTGGTGTCATTGCAATTCGACAACATTCACAGCTGTTGGCTGCCACTCTCCGATTGGCACTAAAAGATGCCCCACCATCGGCTGAGACCGAATAATAAATCGCAGCTCCTGGATAGTTCTTTCCTCGAGTTCTCGCAGCATCGCCGTCCCGCTTGTCGACCCATGCGATGAACAGGTTGCCAGAAGAGTCAATGCCCAGTGTTTCAAATCGGTGAGTCGTTAGCAGACCGTCATCATTTACCGTCACAACTGGGCTAAATGTTAGTCCCCCGTCAAGTGAACGACTGAATCGAATGTCACCAGTAAATCGCCCAGGCGTAATCTTGCTCCAAGAGACAAAAATCTGATCGGATTTTCCCGGCACAATCTTTGGCCGATTCTCACCATTGGTATACACGGGTTCAGCTTCGGTATTAATGCGCACCGGCTGCCTAAACGTACGTCCGTTGTCTGTCGATCTCACAAAGTAGACAAAGTCATTTTGTGCAAATACAACAACCAGATCGCCATTGGCATCAAAGGCTGCTGATGGGGTTCGGGCGCAATGAACACTTATCTGCTCACACTGTTCCGCCGCATGGGTATCTATCATCCAGATAAGCGACAGTACCAGAGTGATGGATTTGATGCTCTTCAACCGCTTCATTCTAGTAGTCCAGTGTGAGTTCTAAAAACAGCGTTCTGCCTGGCCAGGGATGATGCACGTAGGCGACTTGATCCGTTAAATTATCAATCCCCAGACTCGCCCCCAGGTTTTTACTAAATTGATATGTACCCCGGACATTAGCAAAAAGAAACTCATCGTGAGCGCCGAAAACGTTATCCGTACGGTCCCGGTTATCTAGATCACCAAAGCTGTCCGATGCATACCTGATACCTCCACCAATATCCAATTGATCATTTGCATGCCAGGTTAGCAGCATATTTGCTCGTAGCCCAGGCATTCGAGGAAAATCGTTTGCTTCCAATGCAGGATTTGCACTGTTGCGGCTTATCTCTGCATCGAGGTAACTAAGGTTAAAACGTAAATCTATACCTGAGTTGAATAAATTAGTTTGCTGGATTGTCAGTTCTGCGCCATTGGTTACGACTCTATCCACCGGCAGGAAGGTTCGGAGAGTAGTACCCCCCACTACACCTGTCTGGGAAAAGATTACGTTTTCTATGGTTTCGCGAAACAGGCTAAGACTAAACGAACCATTACCTATCGCGTGACCAATCTCAAAGTTGTGGTGCAATCCTTGTTCTGGTCGCAGACTAACATTCGCTACAGAGCGGGACCGGGCGGTTCGCTCGTTCTGAAATAGCTCTTCAACAATCGGGAATCTGTAGGCTCTGGCTACAGCATAGGTAAAGGACCAATCACGGGGTTCAAAATTCAGGCTGAATTTAGGAGAAAAGTGATGTTCTGATCTGTTCTGGTGATGCTGAGTGGTACCCCGGTTTACATAAAAGCCATCATCGCTCTGCCATTTTTCGTATCGTCCCCCCAGTGAAAGCCGCAATAAATTCGTAATCTGATACTTACTTTGTAGGAACAACGCATTGGTCTGACTTTTCCCACCACTGGAGTTTTCGATGGCTAATTTATATCTGTCGTGGTGGAAACCGGCACTCAGATCGAGTCTGGATATACCAAAGAGTTCCAACATGGCGAGTTTGAGATCAACCGTCGACCACCCCGTGTCTCCGTATTGCCTCGAGACATTAAAACCCGGTATAAACCCCGGGTCATTCGGATTCACATTGGTCTCATAGGTCTTATCCGATAGGATTTCAAAGTGACTGGCACCTAGTTCCAACAACCAGTTCTCTGCAATGGACCCGCGGGTCCTCCCACCGACCAGCATGCTACGGCGCTCAGTCAGACCATAAAGAAAGTCTTCACTTTCAATTTCTATTGAGGTACCGTCCTGTTCGACCCATCCATTCCAAACCGAATTACCCGTTTCATCGACAAGGTAGTTTTGCACGGAAGTGTCGTCACTTGATCTATCTTCATACGCCAGGTTGACAATCGTCAGCCATTCGCCTGATTCATAACCCAGTTTAATTTTGAACTGGTCGGCCTGCACACTCGTTGAACCAGCATTGCCATAGTAGAGCACCGCCTTGCCATATTCGTTTTCATCAAAGGTTCCACCAGTCACCTGGGTCGCGACGATGCCTTCGGGGATATCTTTATCTTCCGAGAAATAGAAAGTTTGAGGATGTCCTTCATTAATCAGCCGATTCACGGACGTATAGAGACTGAAATCGCCAAATTTGTCTCCAAAGCTCAGGAACCCTTTATAGCCCTGATGTCCTTCATCATAACCAAGACTATCAAAGTGCTGATGAAAGGAAGAAACCTCAGCGTGAAATTTTCGTTCGCTGGGAATAGCTGTTTCAATGTTGATAACGCCACCCATGGCGTTGCCGCTGTACTCAGCAGAAAAGGGCCCATAGGAGATATCTATTTCCGCGATCTCATCACTAGATACCAGGGACCATCTGGGCGAACCATTCCAGCTCGTCTGCAGGAAATAGTGCAGCGGTACACCGTCTGCAAAGACCATGGATCGAGTGGTCTGGAACATATTTGCGCCTCTGATTCCTATGGTCCCATTTGCGTCGCCGATAAATCGTTTCCGGATGATGAGACCAGGCTCGTAACTGACAAGATCTTCCGTTGTCGTTGAGTTGATACTAACAAGATCTCCTGAACTGAGTCTGTGTGAAGGGTAATCACCGCTTCCATGCAAAGCATCCCGGGTCCCCCAGACCACAATTTCCTCCATGTCTTCACGCTCGTCCGTATTCGCAAATAAGCCAATCGGGTAATACATCAACCCAATAACTATCAACCATCGTCTATTTTGAAAAAAATGAAATAACATAACCAACCACTTCTCGTTGACGGCTGTGACTCATTCAAAACTTGCTGGAGTCACTGACCTAATAAGATCGCATGAAACTGATCCGAACACTGTTCAATGAACTAAAAGTCAATGAGCAGAATTAAAGAACTAAGAATCAGTGAATTAAAATCAATGGACTAAGAATGTTTAGGAGCTAGAGAGAGGGTGGTGCACGGGAATTGTATCCTAGAGATAATCGATCTACATCGCCAGCCCTCAACACCGGGACAAGCGAATGAGATGATAAGAAATCAATCTGAATTTCATCGTCGAACTGGAGAAATTCTTCAAAGCCACTGCTGGCCCAGAGGAAATCACATTCTTCGCAGCTTGTTTCCTCACCGTCAGTGTCGACGAATCCTGCAGTATGGTGATGACCAAGATGATACGCTGTAGATGCCTCATTCCTTAGCAACCCTGGAACAGAAGCGAAACCTTCACTGCCATCGCAGGCAACAACGTCGAAGCCCAGCAAGCTTTCACTGTTGCTTACGAGCATTAAGCCGCTAGGTACAATGCTGCGAACACAAAGCGAGAGTATCAGGAGAAGAAAGATCGACTCTCTGAAGACTGCCCGATTGGTTTTGCTTCTCACTAGTAGTTGCTCCGCGATTCAGATGCTGAAAAAAACAAGGAATCGTGTTATGACAAGGTTCAGATAGACTATAACTCACAAGGAATAGGTGGTCTATTGGCTATAAGAGTGGTACTAAAGGACTAAGCACAAATAACTAATCCTCTGCGATTAGCCAAGATAATTGGGGTCAGTGTAAAATTTACATTCGACGCTTGGCCTTTTGGACCTCGTCTCCGGTAAAACTGCGGTTGACCAGTCCTCTTCGAATACTGCCATTAAGTCGTTCGACATAAACATTTTGCCGAGGACTGCGGTAAGCCGTTAACACTTCCTCAATACCCATTGATAAAACTCGTTGCTGAAAAAGCTCTCCAAAGATCTGGTCTCGGTCCCTGAGTAAATACTTTGGTGCCGTACCTCGGCAGCCCCATCCCATGGAAAAGCTTCGGTAATCTGTTGTGCGGTCCATTGGGCTGTGGGATTTGC
>JAPYTQ010000113.1:0-5027 GCA_029941905.1 Pseudomonadales bacterium
TGAAGAGTGAGTTGCGTCGCGTCACGGAGGAACGCGACATTCTAAAAAAGGCCGCAAAGTACTTTGCCGGTCAATCCGAGTAAAGTATGCCTTCATCTTGGCCCATCGCGATTTGTTTTCAATTAAGACGATGTGTCGAGTATTGAAGTTGCATCGTAGTGGGTTCTACGCCTGGCTGAACAAACCACCGCCAACCTAAAAAGCCTGTGTTGGTTCACAGTGATCAAGGGAGCCAGTATGGCAGTGCAGACTACCTGGCATTCTTACGAGCAAACAATTTGAAGGCATCGATGAGTCGACGAGGAAATTGCCACGACAACGCTGTGGCAGAAAGTTTCTTTGCAACCTTTAAGAAAAGAGTGACACAAAAAAAGATCTACACAACTCGTGTTGATGCAAAGACTGAGATATTCAATTTTATTGAGATGTTCTACAATCCGATAAAGCGACATAGTCACATAGATGGAGTGTCGCCAATGCAATATGAAAATAACTATTTTTCAATGCTAGGAAGTGTCTAGTGAATGCTGGGAAGTCCAGGAAGATGAATAACTCCCTCGTTGTATCTGCGTTTTTGTTTCTTGTGGTGGCGACAAATGCTAACGCTGAGCAGAAGGTTAAGCCTGATGACAACATGCAGCTTACTTTTGAAATATACAAAGAGCTTGTCGAAACCAACACAACTCATTCTGTTGGGGATAATACGCTTGCAGCCCGGAAGGTAGCAGCGCGACTCAGGGTAGCAGGCGTTCCCGAAAGCGACATTTTTATTGGTGGTGCCAAAGACAAAAAAGGCAATCTCGTGGCCCGACTTCATGGCAGTGGAGAAAAGGAGCCCTTAATTCTATTGGCGCATATTGATGTTGTCGAGGCGAAACGAATTGATTGGTCAATGGACCCGTTTACGCTGCATGAAAAGGACGGATACTTCTACGGCCGGGGAACGATTGATGACAAAGCCCAGGCTGCGATCTGGACATCGGTTTTTATCAGAATGAAACGCGAGGGTTATTCACCTAATCGAGACATTATCCTTGCCCTGACTGCTGATGAAGAAGGTGGCGGCAACAATGGGGTGTACTGGTTACTCGAACACCATCCTGAACTGATCAACGGTGCATTTGCACTCAACGAAGGTGGATTCGGTTTATTGCAGAACGGTGCTCGCATTGCTAATAGTATTCAGACTGCGGAAAAAATATTTCAAAGCTACAAGATAACAGCAACCAACCCCGGCGGTCATTCGAGTATCCCAAGAAACGATAATGCTATTTATGATTTAGCCCAGGCGCTCTTGAAAATACGTGGGCATCAGTTCCCACTAGAAATTAACGCCGTAATGCGACTAGGATTTGAACGCCTGGCGGACATCAGCCCTGGGCAGCTTGGTAAAGATTTAAGAGCAATACTTGAACCATCACCAGATCCCAGAGCACTAGAACGCCTCGGCAAAATTCCTTCAATCAATGCGCTACTTAGAACTACTGCGGTCGCTACAATGCTGGAGGGTGGTCACGCACGAAATGCCTTGCCTCAGACCGCATCTGCAGTTATCAACGTCAGGATGATGCCAGGGGGCGATCCCAAAGAAGTCCTGCAGTCACTGGTCGCCGCGGTTGGAGATCCTACGATAGAAATAATTCATGAGGGTGGAGGGCGTCAGTCAGCGCCATCGCCGCTGACTGACGAGATTCTGAGTGCCGTCGAATCTGCCACGGAAGAAACATGGCCTGGAGTACCCGTGATGCCAACAATGACCACCGGTGCTACTGACGGTGCAAAAATGCGCAACGCAGGAATACCTACCTATGGTATTACAGGCCTGTTTGTTGATCGCAAGGATATCCGTGCTCATGGTCGAGACGAACGCATACTAGTAACATCGTTTTATGAAGGCTATGCATTTTTATATAGATTGGTGGTGAACTTAAGTTCTTCTGCTAATGATTAAGAGTAGGTGAATCGACATATCGGTAGCGAAGCGGGTAGTGTTAATTAATATAGGAGGTATCCATGGCAATTCTGAAAACTGACACCGAGGTGATCCAGCAGATATTCGAGCATATCGACCAGGGAACAACGGATCGGGGGGATGAAACCTGGCAAGAACCTACGATTAACTATACCAGCGAAGATAGGTTTAATGAGGAGATCGAGCTCCTTAGACATTTACCCATCGTATTTGCCCCATCCGTCGCGCTAAAAGACAAAGGATGTTATATCGCACGTACCGTGGCAGGTGTGCCCATTATTGTGGTTCGTGATAAAGACGATGGACTCAAAGCATTTCGCAACGCCTGTCGGCATCGTGGCATGGCCCTGGCTGAAGGCCAAGGAAAAATCAGCGTGTTTCGTTGTGGTTATCATGGCTGGGCTTACGGATTAGATGGGGCGTTGCAACATGTGCCGCATGATAGCGGCTTTCCTGACCTTGATTTTTCGTGCAATGGGCTGGTTCGGTTACACAGTGTCTCTGAAACCGATGGCCTAATTTATATTTGCATTGATGAACCCATTGATCAGGGTGCTCTGGCTGAGATGCCACAAGTGTTACCCGACGGCTATGAGGTATTTGACACTGGTGAATATGAGCAGGCATTTAACTGGAAGCTGAATATCGAGGCGACGCTTGAAGGCTATCATATCAAGCCGACCCACGAAAAAACCTTCTACCCCTATGGGTACGACAACCTAAACGTAGTAGAAACGTTCGGCGCTAATAGTCGCGTTACTTTTCCATTTCGACGTATTGAGTCGTTGAGAGATGTACCAGAGAGTGATCGGGACATCTCGGGCAAGGTAACCTATGTCTACAATGTGTTTCCGAACTGCACCGTCGCGATCTTGTCGAATCATGTCTCGGTTTCGATCTCTGAGCCCATTTCGCCGTCCGTTACCCACTACCACACGTTTAGGCTTGGGAAGCTCGATGGCAATGAAACAGAAGAAGATATTGAGCGAATGCAGCGAGATGCACGCTTTGTGTCTGATACGGGTCTCGAAGAAGACAATGCGGTTGTAGCAAAAATTCAGCATGGTTTAAAAAGCGGGGCTAACTCGCACTTTAACTACGGACAGTTCGAGAAGGCCATCGTGCATCTGCATAAAAACCTCAAACGACTAGTTGAAGCTCGTTAACCTGCGTTCTGTTTGCCGAACATAGCCCGAGCGACGATTAGCTTTGACACTTGTGATGTGCCGTCGCCGATCTGCCAGCCCAGAATATCGCGCAGGCGCTGGTCGAATGGCAGTTCGTCGGAGTAACCATAGTGACCATGTATCGTCAGGCATTGGCGGACGATTTCAAATGTCAGTTCCGGCACCCACCACTTGCACATGCCGCCTTCTTTAGAGTGCGGCAATTCCTGATCACGAAGCCAGAGAGTTTTGTAACACAGCAACCGTGCTGCCTCCAGCTGCGTCTCGGCTTCGACCAGCGGAAAGCTGATACCCTGATAGTTTGAGATTGCGTTGCCCATCACGACACGCTGCTTCGCAAACTCGCAGGTTTCATTCACAGAAGCCTGTGCAGCGCCAATGCACTTCAATCCAATATAAGCGCGATTGGTATCAAACAACTGGGCCATTTGTAGATAAGCCTTGCCACGTTCACCCACAAGATAGTTTTTTGGCACGCGAACATTCTCGAAACGAACTTCACCACGTTCCGCGCCATGGGTACCCATGTCTTTCCACATTCTCGGCGCTTGCACACCCTCGGTGGCCTTAGGTACAAAGAAGTTACTCAGTGACCAGATGCCCGTATCATCGCCTTCGGTTCGACATGTGACGGTAAAATACTCGGCGTCGGCCCAGGAGATTGAATTTTTAACCGCGTTGATAACCCATTCGTCACCATCCAGTACAGCTGTACTTTTAAAGTTGGCAACATCAGTTCCGCTGCTCGGTTCAGTAAAACCCACGCCAATAATTGTCTTACCTTCCCTGACAGCCTGGCGGACCGGGTTGCGAACATCATCAGGCACACCATCGAGTCTGTTCAACTCGAATGGTTCTGTTGTCACCAGAAATGGCAGGGCGCAGTTGAAGTCGGCGTACCCCACGGCCTCCATCATGATGCCGCGCATCACATGGCTCATCTCCGTGTCGAGCAACCCGGCTTCTAACGCCTTCTGAACCATTGCCTGGGGTCGCTCACATTCCTTATCCCATTGCTGTCGCATTGGTGCGAGTTCAGACTTCGCAAACCGGCGAATTTGGTCTTGATAAAGTTGCTCTGAATCACTGAAACCGAAGTTTAAACTCATGCTATTAATCCTTTGGCGACATCCCATCGAAGCATATCACAGGGTAGTTAACTATCTATTCGGTACTGCCAAGTTAACTGCCAATCGGCGACAATTCCTAAATGAATAAATCAACGATGTACAAGAGATACAGATCTCCGGACTAGGCGTCCCCCCAAATCATTCATTTGGCGAGCTATAGATCAGGATGGTGAAGTAGTTGATGTGTTTCTTCAAAATAGGCGAGATGCTAAGGCCCTGATCCAATACAATTGGGATAATGCCTATTTTCATTGCTGCATGTCTGGTGGTTTGGCATGATAATTCATCGAACACTACCTCTGTAATCCATATGTTGAAAGCTGGTAGGAGTTTGTATCATTCGCTGATATCACAGATCCGGACATAATGACATGTTCCTCACAGACTAGAACAACCGGTTTCTGGTCCGTCACCTCAAAGAAGCCATCGTTTAGCGCGGTGACCATATCTGGCGTGGTATACCAGCGTCGGGCCTTATCTGCATCCTTAAACCACAACGCTGCCATGCCGTCGTAATGCGGCGCGCTTTCGGCATCGAAAAATGTCACCCGATAACGGTCCGGTTGTACATGCTTGATCACTGCTGGCATGTGCGCCTGCTGCCATTTTGCAACTAACGCCTCATGGCTAACGTTTCGCCACGGCACACCAGAACAACCAGCTTAAGCATGTTTATCGCTTCCAAAATCGATTCCGTCAAAAGTGCCAGCTGCCCGCCATTGTTCGAGAATGCGGAAG
>JAPYTQ010000114.1:0-4947 GCA_029941905.1 Pseudomonadales bacterium
CTCCTAGCAGCTAGCGAGCTAAATTAGTGCATTTTTCGCAAAACTGCACGAAAATTCACTTATTTTGATAACTAATACATCGGGGGTTGGAACATTAGCTTGATTGAGTCTCGACATGGTCGAGTTCGCCGAATCACCTTTGTGCTATACAAAGGCATCAAAGGTCCCAATACAGAGGCAGGGAAAAGTGTGTGTCCCGGTTTGTGGCGTGTTTTAATCGTGATTTGAATTGTTGTTGTTTTTGCACGCAGATGATCCCGCTCGGGATTGGAAACCTGTCTTAAAAAGAGAAAACGGATGAAGTATTGGGTCGTTGGGGCACTAGCCAGCTTATTGGCTTTCGAGACACTGGCGGAATTGTCAGCAATTGAAAAGGACATTTCCAGTTTTGCGCTTAACCACAAGGAAAATGCCATAGGCCTGCTGGAAGAAGTCGTCAATATTAATAGCGGGACTATGAATCATGCCGGTGTGAAGCGGGTCGGCGATGTGTTTGCACGAGAGTTCAAATCACTCGGTATGGATACTCAATGGCATGATATGAGCGAGGTAGAACGGGGTGGCCACCTTTTTGCCGAAACTCGAGGTTCGGGACGTTGTCAGTTACTCATAGGCCACCTTGATACCGTATTCGAATCAGATAGCCCCTTCCAGGTGTTCGATCGAGAGGGAGACTTCGCGACAGGCCCCGGTGTCAACGATATGAAAGGTGGCAACGTGGTCATCGTCTACGCGTTACGTGCACTAAAAGCAGCCGGTCTGCTGGAAGATATCAATGTCATTGTCGCCCTGATCGGAGACGAAGAAAAATCAGGCAGACCAAAATCAGTCAGCCGATATCACCTGGTGGAGGCGGCGAAACGATGCGACATTGCCCTGGGTTTTGAAATCGCCACCAGCCTGTCTGCTGCAACTGTGGCAAGAAGGGGGTCCAGTGGCTGGTATCTGGAAGTAACCGGCAAACGAGCCCATTCTTCAGGGATATTTAGTCAGTCAGTGGGTAGTGGGGCAATATTCGAGGCAGCTAGAATACTCAATGCGTTTCATGAAGAGCTTACCGGGGAAACCTACCTGACCTTCAATCCGGGTACGATTCTTGGAGGGACTCAGGTTGATTACAATCCTTCGTTAAATCGAGGTGAAGTTTTTGGGAAAAGTAACGTGGTGGCACAGACCGTGGTGGTGCAGGGCGGGTTACGTACTATTTCTGCTGAGCAGGAGCAAAAGGCACGGGAAGATATGCGGGCAATCGTTGAGAACAATCATCTTAATCAGACTTCGGCCAAAATCTCATTTGCTGAGGGGTATCCCTCTATGTCGCCGACCGAGGGTAATAAGGCTTTGTTATCCCATCTCAGCAAGGTGAGCGTTGATCTGGGTTATGGAGAAATTGAAGCCTATGATCCCGGCAAGCGTGGTGCAGCGGACGTTTCTTTCGTGGCTCAATACGTCGACGCCATTGATGGAATAGGGGCCGAGGGGAATGGCGCGCATACACCTGAAGAGAGTATTGATCTTGCGACTCTGCCGCTGCTAATACAACGGGCAGCAATCCTGATTCATCGGTTGAGTATTGCAGAGAATATTTAATGCCAAAATATCTGTTCATCTCGGCGGGCAGGTGTTCTTGGGGTCAGGGTGCTTACTTCAACGCAAACACCCAAATTGAGGCACCGCCCCGATCTCCCGGGGCGCCTTTGGTCGAACTCCATTGTCTGTAGTGCCGGGTGATGTCGCGTATGTGATTATTCATCATGCCAACCACAACGGCGACATACTGCGTTTCGCCGACCCTGTACGTGATGAGACTCGACGCTGTGGATGAACTGGCCTTCTCCAAAATAGGCACTGATATCAAGCATTGCCTTGCTCACATCTGTGCCGATACTTTGACTATTTATTATCGTTTGGTGTTTCTTCATTGCTGCGATATCCTTTACCAAGTGAAGCTTTGCTGCCCTCTCATATTGGTTAAAGGTGATTCGACACACGGCCCGTTATAGGAGCTGTTGCAAAGCTGATCTAGAGCGAGGAGGGATAAGGCATCCTTAGTGGTTCTAGGACCATTGACGGCATTGTCTCTCCTCCTCACTCTAGGTTACCCCTTCTATCATCAATTAATGAATTGATTCTTAACTAAGAGGCATTGCCTTTATTTGACGGGCGATTTGTCCCAAAATACCCTTTAAGTAAGTGTCATTCGGGTCGGAGTCGGAGGACTGATCAGCGATTTAACGATCATGTTACAATTTCTTAACATTTAAATGCCGACAGGTATCTGGTAGTGCAGACCTACGCGATTGAAACCTCCGACAATGGTCTGGTGACCTACCAAGACAAAAAACGCTGGTTCTGGTTGCTCTCCCTGGTCAACCCCCTTATCCCCTTCGTGGGTATTGCCGGTCAATGGACAACAGGCAGTGAACTCTGGCTGTTGGTGCCACTGGGTCTCATGTTTGCATTGGGCCCATTGTTCGACTGGGTATTTGGTGAAGATGAAAATAATCCTCCAGAAGTACTTGTCCCTCAACTTGAGAAAGATACCTACTACCGTGTACTGACTTATTTAACGGTGCCCTTGCATTTCATCGTATTTTTTGGCTGCGCTATTTGGGTGGGCACCCAGAACTTACACTGGTGGAGCTTTCTTGCCCTGACCATTGCCGTGGGCTTTGCTGACGGCTTCGCAATTAACACAGGCCATGAACTGGGTCACAAGCGAACCAGGCTGGAAACGACACTGGCGAAAATTGTACTCGCCGTGCCTGCGTACGGGCACTTCTGGATTGAACATAACCGAGGCCATCATCGCGATGTAGCGACGCCTGAGGATCCAGCCAGCGCCCGCATGGGAGAGAGTATTTACAAATTCGCACGGCGTGAAATTCCGGGCGCTTTCCACCGCGCCTGGATTATCGAGAAAAACCGGCTCGGTCGTAAAGTTGTATCCATATGGGGCATTCACAACGAAATATTGCAGAGTTATGTGCTGACTTTTGTCATGCAAATCGGGCTGATCGCAATCTTCGGGTGGATCATGCTTCCCTTTCTTATCATCCACAATTTCTTTTCCTGGTGGGTGCTCACGAGCGCAAACTACATTGAACATTATGGGTTGTTACGACTGAAGCAGGCCGATGGCAAATACGAACGTTGCCAGCCACACCACAGTTGGAACGCCAATCACAAGTACTCGAACCTGTTGTTATTTCACCTGCAACGGCACTCTGATCACCACGCCAATCCAACGAGAAGATACCAGAGCCTGCGGCACTTTGACGATCTACCGAATCTACCCAGTGGTTATTACGGCATGTACATCATTGCCTACATTCCCTGGCTCTGGTACAAAATCCTGGACGCCCGGTTGCTGCGTCTGCCACACATAGCGGGCAACCTTGACAGAATCAATATTGACCCGGATGCCCGAGTCAGACTATATGCAAAATACGGTCAGACAAATGGCTGAGCATCTTTGTCCCGGCTGCGGTTACAGCTATGACGAAAAACTTGGTGACGATCACGAGGGCTACCCGCCCGGCATGCCATTTGCTGACTTGCCTGATGACTTCGTCTGCCCTGCCTGCTCGGTTCGTTACAAGGAAGACTTCGTTATCAACCATAAACCGCATGGAGATAACTAAAGCAAACAAAGAGTACCCCGGACCTTTTTTGGCTCGAAATCCCCCGACCTTGATACTCAGATCAAAGTGAACTATTTTAGAACGGAAAGTCAGGAGTTCAATGGCTAACGCCTGGGACCCCTTTCAAAATAAAAATGTTTCACTTGATCTTCATCAAAATCTTCCCAGATAAATGTGCAAGAATAATGAGCACAATTGGGTACTGCCATAAAAGTCAATTCGGATGATACTGTTTTGTCTGCTTGGCCAGGAGGCTGACCGAACTTGACAGGTCTTAGTCTGTCTTTTTTTATCGCCTTTATGGTTCAGACGAGGATGACACTACCGTGAGAGAAAAACCTACCCGATGTGTAACTGAAGAAGAATCCGAGGCACTTCGACGCGATGGTGCTGTGCTGATCAAGGGCGTGCTATCGAAGGACAGGGATTGATGTTCTGGCCCAGGGCCTCGACGACGCCATCACCGTACCGGACTGCATGACCCATGATCTTGGTCCGGAACTGTCGCGGATGGCTTTCCGTACGCAGAAGGCGCTCCTTACTATGTAATGCCGTACCTGCCGCGCAGTCTTGCAAACCTGTTAGGCAGGGATGTGTTTGATGCCGAAGCCGTTGAAGAGCTGACCGAAACCGAGCGGCCGCGATCATTGGCATTGCCGACAGTGCTTGAATATCTGTCTCAGACCCTGAAGGGCTTGGCGGCCGCCCACGATAAGGGCCTGGTTCATCGGGACATCAAGCCTTCCAACATCATGCTCAGCGAAAATAACCAGGTTCGCATCGTGGACTTTGGTATTGCCAAGGCGCCGGATGGTGCGGATTCGACAATGTCACAATTGGCAATGGGCTCCCGTCACTATATGGCGCCGGAGCAGCGTGAGAGCGCAAAACACGTGGATGCCAGGGATGACGTTTATGCCATTGGTGTAGTGGCTTATCGTATGCTGACCGGTCATCTGCCGACGGAACGTTTTGCCGACCCGAAGTAACTGTGACGTCCCTGCCGCAGGCGCTTAATGATCTGCTGCTGCGTTGTCTGTCCGAAGACCGGGTGGCGCGACCCGGGAACGGCGCAGACCTGCTCACACAGTTCAATGCCGCCAGACGAGTAGCAGCGACGGTCGATGGCGCTGATTCGAAAACCTGGATCGGAGAATCCGGTGAAACCGGGTTTCGCACCGAACTGAAACCCCTCAAGAAAGAAATCGGTGAACTGCTTAAGAAATATGTCGTCATCGATCCGCATCAACGGGAGAAGCTCGACTTCATGGCGACGGTGATTGATCTGGATCATGATGGTTTG
>JAPYTQ010000115.1:0-4843 GCA_029941905.1 Pseudomonadales bacterium
CAATAGGTTCATTTCGGATGCGCTGCTTCGCGTAATCATCATCCAACGGATTTCCGGCCCAATCGACAAGCTTAAACATTTGTCCGTTCGAACCATTGGAGTTGTGGGGTATTGCAAGGCTTTCAACACCTTTCGCTCTAAGGTCATCCATCCATTGCCAAAGATCCTCAGGGTTAACAGAATGAAAACGAGAAAAGGGTTCCCGCGGCAGTTGATCTGTTCCTTCAAATATAACGTTTCGGTGCAAGTTACCCATATCCGCAGTGCTGGTAGTATATTCGTAAGCTGCAAATGTGGTGAAGTTACCAGGGTCGTTAAACTGATCTGCGGCATCAATCGAATCACTCCACGAACTTCTCACAACGCCGAGCACTTCATTTCGATCCAGTTCACCGGAATTGATCTGTCCAATGGCGTTAGGCAAGAACGAAGTGAATGTCGAGAGTCGTTTCAATATGCTGAACAGACCGGTATCCATATTCTCCGGTGCATTAAGATCATGATACGGTTCTGAAAATTCATTTTTCGAGAATTCTGTTCTAGTGTCTGCAGCTGCTGCCACCAAACCCAAGAACATTGCATGATCGGTCACTGCATAGAAATCCATCGGTCGGGGTAGCTGCATATTGAAACCAGCAGGATTTGCAATCGCCTCACCTTTTGCAAAACGGTAGGCATCGTAGGGCGTAGCAAGCGTGCCAAAAGCATAACCGTCGAATGAGTAAGTGGTATGCACATGCAAGTCGCCAAAGTACGCTTTGCGTTCTATTGGCGCTTCAGTCGGTTGGTTGCTTGTGGCGGAGGATGGTTCTTGCTCGCGTATGAGGAGTTCGGTTTCTGTCTGAAAAACGTTTACCCCCCAGGTCCCGACGGGGCTCTGCTCTTCTAACCGAGCGTCAATTTCAGCAGTAGTGACAATCGCGCGTTCATTGGTGTGCATGTCCTCAGGAAAACTCAAGACAGGCTCATCCGAGCATGAGGCCAAGAGTAACCCGATGGTTATCATCGCCAGGTAATTAGTTCCAAATCTTACATTCTTCATGACAGTCATTTCCTGTTAGGGTTGGCCTAGTTCTTTAACGACAGGTTCTTCAACGGCAGGCACATACTGAATCGGCGAAGACCAGGCACGCTCCTGCAAGGTCGCCGCCAGATCAGAGCGCGGCTTGGTGCCTGCGCGGATTGCATCCCAAGTGCTCCACCGACAGGTTGGGTTCTCTAACACACGGGCATAATAAAAGGCGCGTTCACTCGCATTAAAGTTCGGGTCGGTCCACACGATACGCAGCTCACTACTGCCGGTTTTCGCGTTGAAGCTACAATCGCTTAAATTTACCGTGGCACCGTTGTCCGGGCAGCGGTTTGTGGCGGTGTTTACCTCAACGCCACCCGCGCAAGCCACGTCGATCACCTCTTCATGGGTTTCACCGGCAGCATCGATCCAGCCTTTGATAATCTGAAGTCGTTGCAGCTGCGCGCTGTTGGCATCTGCCTGCGCCCATACAGCGAACTGAGGTGCACCTTCACTTCCACCAGGATCGGGGGCAAGGTCTGCTCCCATGGTGACACCTGTGGTATAAGCACGGGCTACCCCATCCGCAGTTTCCAGCAAATTATCGGGTAAACCGTATCCGGCAAAAAACCGCAGTCGCATGCGCGGGCCGGACGTAGCGAAGGTTTCTTTGCGCCGCAAAGCCGCGTAGATTGATTCGCGGGTATTTTCTTCCGCCCACACCGCCGCAAGACCCGACGCACCAAATTCGGTTTGTTGACTACCCAGGTAATTTTTACCGTCAACTTCTGTTACCGATTGACCAGGCAGCATACCGGCAATAACGCTTTCAAAAAAACCTAACGGAACTGAACCACGCAGCGCTGCATCTGCAGACAACACCCCCAACTTGGATGAAAAGTTGGCTTCGTCATTTTGCGATGTACCCGTATGAGTATCACTGGACCCGATAAATCCAAACGCATAGGGATTTGTAATGCCCTGGGCCTCCAGGGCCATTCCCTGGCGCAAGGCCTGTCGTACGTAACTTCCGTCGGGTTTACTGGCTACAGGTGCTCCCATCCCGACCCCTCGCGTACTCACTAACTCGAAATCTGCCCACTCATCCCGGGTGGATAAGGCTGGATGGGTTTCAGAGGTACCTTTGATCTGGGTGATTTCAACCAGTGGCTCATTGCGAATACGTTGGACGGCGTATTCATCATCGAACGGATCGCCCGCCCAATCCACTAACTTGAACATATGACCGTTCGACTTGTTGGAGTTATGTGGGATGGCCAAAGACTCCACGCCTGCTTCCCGCAATGTATCCATCCAGTCCCAGAGGTCTTCAACGTTAAGAGAATGCATACGTGAAAATGGCACTTCAGGCACGCGGTCACTACTTTCGAAGATCACGTTGCGGTGCAGGCTACCATTATCATCTGCTGTGATTGAGTACTCATAAGCAACGAAGGTGGTAAAGTTGCCAGGATCGTTGTGTTGATCTGCAGCTTCAATGGAGTCCGCCCACGCGCTGCGGGTGATAGCCAAAGGCTCTTCAGGGTCGAGTGTCCCATCGACAATGGCTGCAGCTATTCCCCGTGCCACTGCGAAACTTCTCATCCGGTCCAGCGTGCTCCAGCGATCCATATTGTCTGGCGCATTCAGGTCATGCAAAACTTCCGCAAAAGGATACTTGGAAAAATCACTACTGGTATCAGCCGCAACAGGAGATACGCCCATAAAAAAGCCGTGATCGGTGACGCCATAAAAATCCAGGGGCTCACGGAGCTGTATGTCAAAGCCTGCAGGATGTTTGATCGCTTCGCCTTTTGCAAAGCGATAAGCATCATAAGGGGATGCCAACGTGCCAAAGGCGTAAGCGTCAAACGAGTATTTTGTATGCACGTGCAGATCGCCGAAGTAGGCGTTGCGATCTGGGTTGCGGCTGGGATTGGTCGCTGGCTGTACTTCGACAGCTGGATCGCTATCTGATCGTCGATCAATAATCGTGTGCTCGGTTGCAAACAAAGGTTGCCTGAGTGCAGCCCGCTGCTCTTGGGTCTGCTGATTATTGCCACCACAACCTGTAAGCAACAACCCTGCGAGTATACAAACAACTATATTGCTTCGTTCTATCATTTCCTGCCCCCACCTCTTTTTGTAAGTGCATTTTTTTCATTCGTCATAATTAGCGTTATGCTAACTTGGATTATCACGATGATAACTATAGAATGGATCCATCGCAAGCCAGGCGCAGAAGTGGGTCGAATCGATGGTCAAATCCTTAAACGAAAGCCAAACAAAGAAAGGCACAAAGCCAAAGCGAAGTCGCCTCGAAACGGAGCTACGACTCATTGAAGTAGCCCTTGAACTCATCCGAGACAACGGCGTGCTGGCGGGACTCAATCTTCGTCAAGTCGCCGAGGGCGCTGGCGTCAATCGAGGTAATATTTACCATTATTTCGGTTCAAGACAAGAGCTCCTTCGCGCTGCAATCAATAGGCAATTCGACGCGATCGTTGGCTCTTTCAAGAAAAGTAAAACGCGGGCGGGATTCGTCGCACGACGGCTTCGCGCTTTTCGTTCGAATGTCAGCAATGATACCAATGACAGTATGCTACGTGCGCTGCTCGTGCTTGATGGGGATGACACAGTTGACCCAATTCCTCTATACGAGGGACAACTTAGCCAACTTCGACAGGACGTGATCGATGGAGACATAGATCGAGGTCATGATCTTGATGCACTAGTGGTAGCACTCTCTGCTTTTGTACGCGGCTATCGCATCTTCCGTTTACCCTACGCGAAACGCGTCGGGATCAAGCCCAATGAGCTCGATGATCGCGTTACCAAGATCCTGCGCACCTGGCTCGAAGCAATGGCGCAACCGGTACTGAGAAGTTAACTATTCAAGCACACAGATCGCGATGTCGTTTCAATCTAAAGCATCGCCGCATTCTTCCAAGACTCAAAGGATCGAAATCTGAAATATCGACAAGTCTCCACAGAGACCTAATGACGACCTAGATTGATCAAATTATCTCAGTTAATCCGTCACGACTTTCCGTGGCTCGCCTTTGTGTTCCAATGTAGAGTCAAATTACATATTGGATAATTGCAGCAGGGAATCGGTATCGCTTGTTCATTTTAGAACTGTCCTAGCGACTTGTTACTTGGGGACAGTTAAATTATCAATACCTGTCCCTCGCAATTAACAGATCTGGCCAACTTTAATCAATTTCATAAAAAGACTTGAATCGTAACAATCTCTCGCATACTGAAGATACTGTAGTGTCTCCAACTGATCTCACACATCATCTAACTATCGATTTACAGCTCAAAATACTGTGGTATCCCTGGTATGGCTTTTCCAGCTCCAAAAAAAAATGGGAGGAGTGGGTGTAAATCTCGACAATTCCACCATCAGCCATTCACACCATTTCTGCTAACGTGCAACATTCGTGGCTGTTAACGATTCTCCAAGGTAGGCCAATCAGTCTGAAAATCCCCGTGTCGGTGACCTGGGCGGCCCCGTTATTCCACCTCTGGCCACCAATCAAACGGCTTTTCGCTCCGCGAAAAACGTTTGAAACCAACTCCCAGAACGCACGGCGGCAGCTTTTTACGCCAGTAAAAATGCGAGAGCCCCCTCCAAGCACGAAAATCTCCCAGCGTTGAACTCACTTGACGCATCTATTCCCTATTTCAAAAAACAGGTGTGAAAAGTCGGAAAAATCCCATGGTCCACCGTCAGAACCACGTAGCCTGTGGTCACCGAAAAATTGAAGCGTCGTATATGGTCCCTTCCCGTTTTGCAACGATAGACTGCTCTTGATGATAAATTTG
>JAPYTQ010000116.1:0-4772 GCA_029941905.1 Pseudomonadales bacterium
GATTGGGGTGTCGCCAAGTGGTAAGGCACAAGGTTTTGATCCTTGCATGCGCAGGTTCGAATCCTGCCACCCCAGCCACACACAACTGACAAAGCTCTTTTTCTGGATTGCAATGTGGCTGAATTAAAGATCTTCACGGGTAACGCCCATCGGGTGCTGGCGAACCGTGTGGTTGAACGCTTGAGAATGGACCTTGGCGATGCGCAGGTAGGTCGTTTTAGTGACGGCGAAGTCATGGTAGAAATTCAGGATAATGTTCGCGGTAAAGACGTGTTTATTATTCAGCCGACTTGCGCGCCGACCAACGACAATTTGATGGAATTAATCGTGATGGCGGATTGCTTGCATAGGGCATCTGCAACCAGGATCACGGCAGTTATTCCGTACTTTGGTTACGCCAGGCAGGACCGAAGGGTTAGATCTGCCCGTGTACCGATTACGGCCAGGGTCGTTGCCGACATGTTAGGCAGTGTGGGAATTGATCGAGTGTTAACCATCGATCTGCATGCGGATCAGATTCAAGGATTTTTTGATATACCGGTAGACAACATCTATGCAACACCCGTGTTGTTGTTGGATATTGAGCAACGCGAGTACGAGGATTTGATAATCGTATCCCCCGATGTGGGTGGTGTGGTCAGGGCTCGCGCCATAGCTAAACAGTTGGATGATGCTGATTTGGCAATTATTGATAAGAGACGCCCCAAGGCGAACGAGTCAGAAGTTATGCATATCATCGGCGATGTCGCAGGCCGAACCTGTATATTGGTTGACGATATGGTAGATACGGCCGGAACACTTTGTGCGGCGGCCAATGCGTTGAAAGAACATGGGGCGATAAAGGTTGTCGCTTATTGTACCCACGCGGTTTTATCGGGCGGTGCGATTGCGAATATTGACGCTTCAACGATAGATGAACTGGTTGTGACGGACACTATCCCGTTGTCTAGCGAGGCTGCGTCGAACGCAAAAATACGTCAGCTGAGTATTGCTGACGAATTGGCAGAATCGATTCGAAGAGTGAGTAACGAGGAATCGTTGAGTGCACTTTTCAGTAAGAGAATTCAACCGGCATTGTTTTAAAAGTGAAGGTTTTAAAAGCAGTGTAGTTGTATAGAAGTCCGCAAGGACACGAAGCCGGGACTTACGGTCGCAGTAAGCCCGGCCTTTTTTTCATTGTTGTTAATTTAGTAAACATAGTTTCTTGGGAGAACTAAGATGGCAAACGAATTCGAGCTTAATGCCGAAGTACGTACAGACCTGGGGAAAGGTGCGAGCCGCCGCCTGCGTCGAAATGCCGGTCTGGTTCCTGCAATTCTTTATGGTGCAGGAAAAGATCCGGTTACTTTATCAATTGGGCAAAATGAGCTGCAAAAGTCCTGCGAGAATGAGGCCTTTTTTGCACACATTATCAATCTGAAAATTGCCGGTAAGAAAGAAAATGCCATTGTTAAGGCATTGCAGCGACATCCCGCCACCGAGCGAATTATGCATGCTGACTTTCTGAGGGTAAAAATGGACCAGGAAATTCACGTCGAAGTACCACTGCACTTCTTGAACGAAGAAAACTGTGTAGGCGTTAAACAAGACGATGGAATGGTTTCACACGTGATGAGCTCTTTGTCGATCAGCTGTTTGCCGGGTGACCTGCCAGAGTTTATCGAAGTTGATGTGCTCGAACTTAACCTGGGTTCTTCACTCCATATGTCGGATCTGCAGCTTCCAACTGGAGTCACAATCCCTGAGTTGGGCCAGGGTGAAGACCATGACCAGGTGGTGGTTTCGGTCATCATAACCAGAGCGACCGCTGAAGAAGATGAAGTAACCGACAAGGATGAAGAAGCCGCAGAACCCGGTACTGAGTCCGAAGCTGATTCAGAAGAGTCTTCGGAAGACTGAGTGTCAACATGAGCTTGTTTATTAAGCTCATTGTTGGTGTTGGTAACCCGGGCGAGCAGTACGCCAGAACCCGTCACAATACGGGCGTCTGGTTTGTCTCCCGGTTCGCCGACCAACAGGGTGCGATCTTCAAAGAAGAAAAAAAGTTTTTCGGGCGAACTGCCATTGCGCAGTATGAATCCCGCGAAATTCGCCTGCTGCTACCCAATACGTTCATGAATGAAAGCGGTAAGGCAGTGGGTGCGCTTGCGAACTTCTTTAAAATCCCCGCAAAACAGATACTCATTGTTCATGACGAATTGGACTTGCCTACTGGGGTCATTCGGTTCAAGCAGCGCGGTGGACTTGCAGGTCACAATGGTTTGCGGGATATCACCAGATGCCTTGGAGGTAATCAGGACTTTGGCCGTCTACGCATCGGGGTGGGACACCCGGGTGTGAAAGCCGAAGTGACCGGGCATGTGCTGGGCAAGGTGAGCACTGCAGATGAGTCCATGATCTATCAATGTATTGATGAGGCGCTGAGAGTGTTGCCCCTGGCCGTTAACGGCGAATGGCAACAAGCGATGACTGATCTTAATGGTTTCAGGGTCAAGGAAAACTAATGGGTTTTAACTGCGGCATCGTAGGATTGCCAAACGTCGGTAAATCGACGCTATTCAATGCACTGACGAAAGCCGGAGTTGGTGCTGAGAATTTTCCGTTTTGTACCATCGAGCCGAATTCTGGTGTCGTTGCGATGCCGGACCCACGGTTGGATAAACTGTCTGATATCGTCAAACCGCGAAAAGTGATACCCACCAGCATGGAGTTCGTAGATATTGCAGGTCTGGTATCGGGAGCATCAAAAGGGGAGGGATTGGGGAATCAGTTTCTGGCCAACATTCGCGAAACTGACGCCATCGCTCACGTGGTGCGCTGTTTTGAGGATGAGAATGTCACTCATGTTTCCAACACTATCGATCCCGTACGTGATATCGAAGTGATTGATACCGAACTGCAACTGGCAGACCTCGATACCATTGAAAAAGCAATCACGCGAGTCAACCGGGTTGCGAAAAGCGGCGACAAAGAAGCGATCGCCAAAAAAGCCTTCTACGAGACTATTCAATCCCATGTTAATGAAGGCAATTCTGCCCGGTCGCTTGAACTTACCCAGGAGCAATTTACTCAGGAACAACGCGCCGATGTTCGAGAGCTGCATTTGCTCACCATGAAACCGGTATTGTATATCGCTAATGTTGATGAGGAGGGGTTTGAAGATAATCCCTATCTGGATGCCGTCAACAAGATCGCGACGGCAGATAATGCCGAAGTGGTGGTGATCTGTAACAAGCTGGAAGCGGAGATTGCCGAACTGGAAGACGAAGAGAAAATGGAATTCCTCACGGATCTTGGTATGCAGGAGCCGGGTTTGGACCGGGTCATTCGAGCGGGCTACAAGTTGCTGGGGTTACAAACCTACTTTACCGCCGGTGAAAAAGAAGTTCGTGCCTGGACAGTGCGCCAACAGGCAACAGCACCGCAAGCCGCCGGTATTATTCATACCGACTTCGAGAAGGGCTTTATCCGTGCCGAGATCGTGGCTTACGATGACTTTATTGCCTACAACGGAGAAAACGGCGCCAAGGATGCAGGTAAATGGCGCCTTGAAGGCAAGGATTATCGGGTTCAGGACGGTGACGTTATCCACTTCCGTTTTAACGTCTAACCGCCCCCGACCGTCAGGGTAAGTCTAAGCCGCGACAAATTTTTCCATCTCGGTCAATCGCTGCTCAACCCGTTCAGGCTTCTGGTTGCCCAGATGCATCACCAGGCGGTCAACACCCAGGTCTTCATATTCACGTACCGTGGCTGGCGTCGCGTTATACGGCGGTGTGATGACAATGTCGAAGTCATCCCGGGTTCGATTTTGTTTTTCCAATGCCCGGTCAATATTGCCAAGTACATTTTGAGTCAGCTCAGGACTCAGGTTAAAACCATACCAACCGGCACCAAACCGGGCAGCCCGACGAAAGCCAGCTTCGCTATGACCCCCGATGATCATTGGAATATGCGGATTCTGGATAGGTTTAGGGTCTAGTCGGCACTCAGGCAGAGAGAAGTGATCCCCCTCGAAGGATGCGACTTCGTCAGTCCAGAGGCGCTTTATCACCTCTAGAAATTCATCACACCGTTTGCCGCGATCTTCCCAGGAATAACCGCAAGCCAGCACTTCTTCCTTACACCAGCCCACACCAACACCGAAATCAATACGCCCGTTACTGAGCCAGTCCAGGGTGGCAAATTCATTCGCCGTATAAACAGGGTTCCGTTGCGGCACCAGGGTAATACCGGTGCCAAATCGAAGTTTTGTCGTACGGCTGGCCATAAACCCGATGGTTGCCACCGTGTCCAGCATCCCTCCGCCAGCAGGTACGGGAATCTTGCCATCCTTGCTGCCGGGATACGGAAACTCCATCTTGTCGAACAGCACAACATGCTCCCCCAGCCACAGGGATTCGATACCGATTTCTTCGGCATTACTGCCAAATTCCGCGACCATTTCCGAACCACAGGTCGGTGACATAAATGTTGCGAATAATCCTATTTTCATCTCTTCTCTCGCCTTGTTTTTGATGGACAAGACGACTATATACACGAATCAGGTCAGATTCGAGTTGGGGTCTGGAACCTGGGCTAATAGCAAGTTGACAAAATAGCCCTGAAACCGGAGAATGCGCGTCCTTTCCCCTTGCTGGTTTGAACGATTTATTGCTTCAAATAAGGCAAAAGCGGGGATAACAGGTTAAGTGTGGCTATGTAGCTCAGTTGGTTAGAGCACAGCATTCATAATGCTGGGGTCGGTGGTTCAAGTCCACCCATAGCTACCA
>JAPYTQ010000117.1:0-4732 GCA_029941905.1 Pseudomonadales bacterium
GGCACTAGTTAGCGACTTGTGGTGAGGAGAGCAGATGCCAATGAACGATTCAGTGCCACCCAACCATTTTCCACCGGCATGCCGTCCTTGTTCCGGGTTGGACGAGACCGCCACAAGGCGATCCCGTCGAAAGCACAACTAGTGAGACTAACGAATATACTGGTGGCAAAGAGATTACTTAAGCATTGCCTCAACAAACACTGACTGGAGGTGGCCTCAGGACATCGCAATCACAGATTTTGTGATCACGTGTCAACTTCATGGCTGGGTGCCACCACCGGGCAATATGTCACCAGGCTTGCATTTGCCTCGTCGAAATTTCTTCATCGTGCAGACCCCCTTGGTATCCTGTTTAAACTGTCCTCCCGTTTTGTCGACACAACTGGCGGTCCCGGTAACGGTTTGGCTCGTGCTTGTTACCTGGGTAGTAATTTTTATTAAACCATCTGCCAGTACAAAATCACCAGGAATAAAGGCGACAGGTGTTGGGTCACCTGGGTCTGGAAAGGTATCCCAATCCGCGGTCGCAGAGCCAAGTTCAAATGTCGTGTTGACAATGGCTGGCAGTGGTGGGACTGCTGCGGAAATATTTTCGACCATAATACCCACGGCAAAACCATCGAGTAATTCTGCGCGGGCCTTTGCCTGAATTTGCACCTTTGGTGCAGAAAGACCCGTTGCAGGGTCGATATCCGCATCAATCTGGCAGCGGATTCTAAACACCTCCATAGCGGGGTCAATCGGGGCAGGGGCAGCAAAAACTGAACTGCTAGCGACGATTAACACTACAAGTGCGTATCGCAACGTGGTTTGGTGTTCTGGTTTCTTCATTTGCAATCTCCTTTTACAGTTATCTTCATTGCACCCGATTTGTTCAGGTGGGTTCATTGGGACAACACAAAAACAGCTCTTGGAGCGTTATACCCTTTCAAACGGCACGAAGTGTTTACCAGGGGGAGGGATTTGCCAATAGAAGCACCGTCAAAACGAAGTCAAAAAAGGGTTAAAACCGGGAACGGAAGTTGAAATCAGCCCAGCAGGCGGTAGCCGAATCCCTTGATGTTCTCGATAGAATCCTTAATCTGGGTCTTTTCCTCGAGTTTGTTGCGCAGCAGATGGATGTACTGCTTGACATCGCTTGCGGCAGCCCGGTCATTGTCAGGCCAGAGGTGCGCGATGATTTCATTGCTGGAGAAAACGCGACCGGGTTCGCTGGCCAGTAGTTTCAGCAGGCTGAACTCCTTGGGCGACAGCGCCAGTGTGGCATTTCCAACGGTTACTCGCTTGCCCCGGTCGTCAATTCGGATTCTGCCGACCTCAAGGTTGGTGTATTCATCAGACTTCTCAATCCGACGCATGATGGCTCGTATTCGGGCATCAAGCACACGGACATCGAACGGTTTGATCAGGTAGTCATCCGCACCCAGGGCGAGTCCCTTGACCACACTCTCGGTGTCATCAAGCGCTGTGAGTAAAACAATCGGTACTATATTTGCGGATCGAATAACCTCCAGTACAGACCATCCGTCGAGCTTCGGTAGTCCGATATCCAGCAGGACCAAGTCGGGTGAATCTTCGTTGAAACTGCTTAATCCGTCAACGCCATCGCCCGCGGTGATTACGAAATGACCCTTGGTTTCGAAGTACGCCTTCAGCAACGCCATAATCCTCGGATCATCTTCGATTACTAGTACTTTCAAGTGTTTATCCCGGGTTGTTCGTTGCAATGGAATTCGCGAAACACCCGATCCGCTTCATCGCGTAATGCTTCAATCTGCGATTCGATTTCGTCAAGAGTCACGGGCTCTGCAACCGTTGCATCATCAAGATGCAGTCGCGCTAGACTTTGCTCCAGCTTTCTTGAGAGGTCGGTGATGGCATTGCAACCGAAGGTGCTGCCGGTGCCTTTTAATCTGTGCACTTTTTGGCGTAACCTGTTAAGAAAAGCGCTCTCACCGGTTTTACGGTAGGCTGACAGTTCGTCCATCAGTGTCTGTATTTCCTGCGGCAATTGCGTGATAAACGCCGCAGACGTTTGTTCAAACTGGCGGATAAACTCTTCATGCCCATCTCCCTTGTCAATACCGTGATGTCGCACCCAGATTTCGCCGAGTTTGTCGGGTAACAACAGGGGATCAAAAGGTTTGATGATAACATCGAGTACCCCAAGATTTTTGTATTGTGCCATGTCTCCGGCCTCTATTTTCGCTGTAAGAAAGATTGCCGGTGTATTTTTCGTACTGGTCCGCTCACGCAGCAGCCGCAAGGTCGTGGGGCCGTCTATTATCGGCATCATCACATCGAGCAGTAGCAGATCGGGTTTAAATTCGTCTACCAGCACCAGAGCTTCGGCGCACGAGTCGCAGGCAGCGACCTCCAGTTCACCGATCATTTCCAGAGTCATTCTAACGACTTCCCTGATGTCAGGATCGTCTTCAACAATGAGCACCTTGTTTAGTGTTGGTTCTGACATGGTTTTTTTCTGATCACGGGAGAGATTCCAGGGATTTCGGCGAACGTTCGGGGTGCCCTGCGACCTCTCGATGCATGAACGGCAGATCAAAGTAGAAGCTGGTTCTGACGCCACATTCAGATTCGAATCCAATCTGTCCCCCCAAACGATCAATGATCGCTTTACAGATACTCAGGCCCAATCCGGTGCCGCTGCTTGATCGTCGGTCAGATCCATCAGCCTGCGCAAATTTACTGAATACACTATCCCGGAACGATTCGGGTACACCTGATCCATTGTCTGTGACGCTAATTCGCCAGTTGGCGTCGCGTCGCTGCAAGCCAACGACTACCATCGAGCCCCTTGTTGAATGTTTGACCGCATTGGACAGCAGGTTGGTTAGGACCTGCATCAATCGATCCATGTCGGCCAGCACCCGAGCGTCTCGATCGCCAGGTTCTGCCTTCAGGTTTACGCCGTGTTGTCGGGCGAAATTCTGGTTTGCTTCAACGGCCTGGGCAATCAGGTCTTGAATCGTTATGGATTGCAGATGGAATGGTATTTTTTCCGATTCAATCTTGGCAATGCTAAGGATGTCATCAATCAGGCGCACAAGACGTTGACTGTTGTCCTGTGCAATTCTTATCAGATTGGCGGAATCCCTGGATAGCAGGTCACCGGCTACACCACTTGCCAGCAGACCCAGTGAACCATGTATGGATGTGAGCGGTGTTCTCAATTCATGGCTGACGGTGGCAATGAATTCATCCTTCAATTGTTCGGAAGCTTTTAGTTCGCTGATATCGAATGTTACGCCCACGTAGTTTGTAACATGACCACGAGAATCCTTAACAGCATTGATATTCAGCCATTGCGGATAGGTTTCGCCATTCTTCCGGCGATTCAGTATTTCCCCCTGCCAGTGGCCATCCTCAGTAATGGATCGCCACATGGCGATGTAAAAGTCCGTTGATTGCGTACCTGACTGAAGAATTCGAGGATTCTCCCCGATTGCCTCATCAGCCGTGAAGCCTGTAATCGCTGTAAACGCGGGATTGGTAGACTGGATGATCCCACGGCGATCCGTGATCATGATGCCTTCAGTCGTATTCTCGAACACACTGGCCGCCAGCTTCAACTGTTCCTCTGCCAGAATTCTTTCAGTGATGTCCCGAACGATATGAACCAGCAGTACCCGTCGATCAACTGTGATCTTGGTTGCGACGACTTCCATCGGGAATTCTGACCCGTCCCTGCGCAGTCCAAGGTATTCGGACTCGTTCCATCGGAAGGAGGTTAATCTGGATCCAGATCTTTTGTCACCGTACAGATGGCGCTGACCAGGATCGACGAGGTCAGTAAATGGTCGCCCGACGATCTGAATAGCGGTGTATCCGAACATATTCTCTGCAGTTCGATTGAACGATTCTACATCACCTGCGTCGTCGACGGTAATGATACCATCTACAACGCTATTGACTATTGCCTTGATGCGGTCAGCGCTGGCACGCAATGCTTCACCCTGTTTCGCGGTACGCCTCAGCAGCACCAGGCTCATCGCTGAACTCAGCAACGTCACCAGCACAATAAGATACAGGGAACCAATACTGGAACGCCTTGAAGCCACCAGATCCAGTAAGTTCTGGTCAAGGTCCTCCTCATATTCCCCAATAAGATCCAGTCCGGTCTGGAAGGCCTGATCCATGCGGGCCATCGTTGTTGCAGCCTCGGTTTCGACCTGACGAATCGAGTCTCCAGCAGCACCCGACAGCCGCAACGCTTCTCGCTCAGCGGCTAATTGCAGTACTCGGTTGGCAAGCATCTCGGCGACCTCAGAGGTCTCGTCCATATGGGCATAAAAGTTCACCATCTCCACAGTGGTCGCGTGGTGCATTTGCAGCCTTGACCGGGCTTCAGAGTACTCTTTGAGATAAACTGCGAGCGCGCTGCTTTGTGTGTCGACGTCGTAGTTCTCCAGCACGTCGTTGCCAGGGCGATTGAGATTTCGCCAGGAGTTGAACAAGCCGTGTAAGTCCTGATTAACGCGGGTAATTTTGTTTGACCGGCCCCAATCATTCTGAACATTAAACAATAGATTTACAGTCCAGCTGAAGAACACCAGAATAAACAGCCACGCCGCAAAGTACCTCAGGTTGTGGTGTTTTAGCATTGCACTAATCCATTACGGTTCTTCGAGATTGGACCCAATATATTACCATTATCCTGGCTACTGACAGGCTTGTCCTTCACAAATATTCGAGGATAGAAGATATAGACGCC
>JAPYTQ010000118.1:0-4635 GCA_029941905.1 Pseudomonadales bacterium
TTTCAATAATCAAACCATTAAGAAAACTGGCAAGTGCGGGATCTTCGAGCGCCTGAAAATCAGCGTGATCTTCCTTTTTCAGCCAACTGCCGACCTGTTCCTTCGAAACTGTAAGTCCTCCCTGGTTAAACAGCTTCGCCATAAATAGATCTTTATAGTCGAATACGAAACGCAACTGACGCAGAATATCGTTGTTAGTCATATCATGTAATCCTACTCTTCCGGTACCAATCCTTCATCCCTCATTTTGCGAAATACCGCGCGACTTACCTGCCCTGCATGACGATAAGTTTTCGCGTCAGACATATCACTGATCGCAGCCCAGTTATCCTGAATATCGTCTGGAGTAGGTACTTCACCATCACCAAGGAAAATGCCTGCACCCTCCGAAATCTGTACCTTGCTGTAGTAGCCCATGCCGCATTCGACGATTTCACCCGAGAGGCCACATTCGTCAGAACATAGAAAAGCGATCATCGCACTAACGAATTCAGGTTGCATCGTCGACGCGAACTTGGGCGATACTACCTGCTCGGTCATGCGCGTCAAAGCCATGGGGGCAATCGAATTCACCAGGACATTCTTGCTGGTGCCTTCCTGGATTAATGCATGCATGAAACCCACCAACGCCAATTTGGCGCTTGCATAATTGGTGTGTCCGTGAGCACCGAACAATCCGGATGATGAAGAGGTCATGATGACTCGCCCAAATTGTTGTTCCAGCATGATCGGCCAGGCAGCTCTGGTACAGTACACTGCCCCCATTAGATGGACGTCCAGCAAAGCCGTAAAATTCTCCAGATCCATCTTGGCGAAACTCTTGTCGCGCACATTACCGGCGTTGTTGATAAGGATGTCAATACGGCCAAAATTATCTATGGCGGTCTCAATGATATTTCGCCCGCCCTGGGCACTCGCCACACTGTCATAGTTGGCAACCGCTACCCCACCAGCGTCGGTTATGGCCTCAACAACTTCATCGGCGGCATCACTGGAACCTCCCTGCCCCGCGACATTGCCACCCAGGTCATTCACTACAACTTTCACACCGCGAGCGGCAAGGACCTTTGCATGGCTGCGTCCAAGACCAGAGCCAGCACCCGTAACAACGGCTACCCGGTTATCAAATGAAATACTCATATACGATTGCTCCTACTCCTTTTGCACAAGATTGCGCATTACTTGCTATTTACCGGATTTTCATGAATTCTATCGTCGTTGGACATAAGTATGTAATCACATCAATAAGGTTCCAGCATATCAGGAATATCAATCTATCAAAATTTTGCCTTACTTGAATTCGAAATATTTGCCCTGCTTGCCAGTGTGAACCGTTAGTCGTCTCGGCGACGATTAAAGACTTAATGTTGATTTGAAGTCGAGCAATGCATCTGATTGTCTCAATAACTGTGAAGCAGCAACAGGATCTCTCGCATGAGCGAAACAAAAAACACCAACGAAAACGCCGCTAACCTGGCCTCCTTTGATCCGACCGGGGGCGCCAACCAACACCCGCAGGAATACTACGATAAAATTAAACAAAAATTCGCCGAAGAAAGAGATCTTCGCCTGAACTATCGGCCCGAAGGTACCCGGCAATTTAACACAAACTTTGATGCCGGCTTGTCACGTTTTGGAGAAGATTCGTACAACAAGGAAGTTAAACCCCGCGCGCCCCTGAACGATACAGTAGAGGTACTTTTTATTGGTGGTGGCTTCTCGGCACTGTTGACAACTTCTCAACTACGGGAAATTGGTGTTGAGAGTATTCGCATCGTCGAACGAGGTGCTGATGTTGGTGGTACCTGGTATTGGAATCGTTACCCCGGTGCAGCCTGCGACGTCGTCTCCTATGATTATCTGCCTTTGCTCGATGAAATGGATTATGTGCCCAGGGACCACTACGCCAAGGCGCCGGAGATATTCGAACATTGCCAGAACATTGCGAAGTATTATGATCTCTATGACCTTGCTGTATTTCAGACCACCGTCACCTCTACCGAATGGAATGACGAAGAGCAGTTGTGGCATATCAAAACTGACCGTGGCGATCATATGAAATCCAAGTTTGTCATTTGCGCCAACGGGCCAATGTCGAAACCGAAATTAGCCCGAATTGACGGCATCGAAAATTTCAAGGGCCATTCTTTTCATACCGGCCGCTGGGACTACGACTATTGTGGTGATAATCTGGAAAATCTGCAGGACAAACGAGTCGCCATTATTGGTACGGGTGCAACTGCGATTCAGGCCGTGCCCAAACTCGCCGAACAGGCAAAAGAACTCTACGTATTTCAGCGTACGCCATCGTCAATTGACATCCGAAAAGACTGGCCAACCGATCCAAATTGGGCGCGTAAACTGAAACCCGGCTGGCAGGCGAAAAGACGCCAGAAAACCATCGATGGCCCTCAGTTAACCGCAAAGCAACTCGAAAAGCGTGCCAGCATGCCGGTTGATGAGAAAATTCGCCGTCAGGAAAACGCCAACATCGACCACATGATGTGGATACACCAGCGCATCGACGATATCGTCCATGACAAAGACATTGCTGACGCCCTTAAGCCCTGGTACATGTTTATGTGTAAGCGCCCCTGCTTCCATGAAGACTATCTTCCTGCCTTCAACAAACCTAATGTGCATCTGGTTGATACCCATGGCAAGGGCGTGAAAGAAATTTCAGATCGAGGTCCGGTTTTTGATGACAAGGTCTATGATGTCGATGTAATCATCTATGCGACGGGATTTGAGGTGCAAAAAACCGGCATTTACAATGAGATAGTTGGCAAAAACAACACCGAAATCAACGACTACTACAGCAATGGTATTCGAACCTTGTTCGGTATTCATTCCAACGGTTATCCAAATTTGTTTATCATGGCTGGTTATCAGGCATCATTCCAATTTAACATCACTGATGTGTTGACTGTTCAAGGCGCGCATATCGCTGCGTGTATCGATCATGCACGTAAAAGTGATTACCAGTCGATCGATATCACCCCGGAAATCGAGGAGTGGTGGGTGCAGGAGGTCATTGAACATCGAGGTAAGACAGACCGCAACAAGGACTGCACGCCTGGCTACTATAACTTTGAAGGTGAGGACAATCGTCGCCAGGACGGCACCTACAATGGCGGCTTCAATCGATATGTTGAGCTTCTGCGGGGGGCGAAATCGAAAATGGATGACATATTTATCGTGAGGAAATAAATCCGATGCCCAGTCTGTTTTCAGACCTCAAGGTCATTGATGCTGCGTCTTTTCTGGCGGGGCCCTGTGCTGCCACCATCATGTCGGACTATGGTGCCGATGTAATTAAAATTGAACCGTTGACGGGTGATCGCCAGCGGACAATTGCCGGTGGTCATGAATCTGAATTTTCCTGGCAGCTGACCGGCCGCAACAAGCGCAGCCTGGCTATGGACATCACGACGCCAGCGGGATATGACGTGTTGATGAAGATGTTGAAAGAGACGGATGTGTTCGTCGTCAATTTTAGCGCGGCAAATCTCGAAAAATACAAGCTGACCTACGACATCCTCAAAACAAACAACCCGCGTTTAATATTCGCCCAGATATCAGCCTATGGTTTAAAAGGCCCGGACGCCGAACGCCGGGCTTTCGACCTGACCGGCTGGTTCGCCCGTAGCGGCATACTGGATATTATGCACAATAAAGACGCCCCGCCTGCTCCGCCCGCCGGAGGGGTTGGCGACCATGCAACCTCGATGACGCTATTCGCAGGCATCATGATGGCGTTGTACAAACGTGACCGTAGCGGCGAGGGCAGTATGATAGCAACCTCACTCGCCGCAACTGGCACCTGGGCCAACGGGCTCAACCTGCAAGCGACAATGGCGGGACTCGATGGGCCAACACGGCGTAACAAGGAGGGATGGTCCAACCCGGTATCGAACGTATATACCACATCTGATGATCGGTACATCATGCTCGGGGTCCAAAACGCCGCTCGCGACTGGCCGAAGCTGGCTGAATTGTTAGGCCACCCGGAATGGTTGGATGATGAGCGAATGGCAAAGGGCAAGGTGCTGCTGAAAAATCGTTTTTATGTTAAAGACAAGATGGACCAGGCCTTCAGTGCACTGCCAGCAAAGACAGTCTGCGATAGGTTGGCCGCTTCCGGTATTGTCTACAGTCTGGTTTCCCGCACGCTAGAAGTGATCGAGGATCCCCAATTGATCGCAAATGGGGTTATTGTAGCGACGGACTCTGAGGTTCCCGGAAATACGCACACTTTTGCGACCCCTATCAATCTGAGTGACGAGATCCAAAAAACGCCCCAGCGAGGGCCTAAAATAGGCGAGCATTCCAAGCAGATTCTGGAAGAATTTGGCTTTGATGCCAGCGAAATCCAAAGATTGTCTGACGATTCTGTGATCAGATAAATTCACAACTACGAATACTTTCACAGAAAGTAGGGGGCGTACCCGTCAGAATTACTACCCGAACGGCATCATCCTCGCCCGCTTTACGCATGGTTTCGATAAATTCGCCCAACACTTTATATGTCATGGCGTTCTTCTTTTCGTGGCGATTGATTGTGACATTCTAACCTGTTACAAATGCGATTTGCTCTAGAGAACCTCTGATAAAGATCGGTATGCCGTTCCCTAG
>JAPYTQ010000119.1:0-4361 GCA_029941905.1 Pseudomonadales bacterium
CAAGAATCGTTGCGGGCTTTATGATGACAGCAATCTTCTGCAGGCGGCGTTCGCCGACTAATATTACTAACAAGCCGAACAGGAATCGATCTCTAGTGACCAACGCAGGTGATCTCTTCCTGGCGCGATTCATGACAATAAGCTGCTGCTTCATCGCGATCGACTCGGCCATCACCCGTTTCACTCCACCTGGTTTCAGAAGTTTGATCAGCGTGACGAAGTAGTGGGTTAGCAGTTCTATGATTTCATAGCATTCCGCTATTTTATCATGCTCGACACAAGGCAGTTAAACCGTTGTTTCTATTTCAAAAATAGCAATTCGCACAGGACAGGCAAGCCATCGCCTCATTCGCACGCACGTACCGGTTCTCTATGAGCGAGATTACCCCCGTTGCGATAGGCGAAAACTCGATCAGCACATCGATCCACGACTCGTCGTTTGGTGCGTCAGGGCGGTTAGATCGCATGCTCGCCAAATTCCCGTTCTGGATGAGTTGTCATGTTATCACCTTCTGCATTTCAGACTTGACGACTACTAATTCTCAACGATGATTATAGTGTACATCAAGTACACTCCTTCTCAATTCATTCCGGTTACTCTTTAATCTTTGAATATTCGATGATCTGAAATCAACGGTAAGTGCCATTCTAATAGCTTCCGGGCAAGCCGATGGATAGCGTGGATCAACAACATCAATAGACATTCTTTTGCTATCTGGGAGAAATACCGTTTATATTCCAGTGTTGACGATCAGACAAAATCAGGAGTGCGTTGTGTCCAAATCGAAATTGGTTTTTCTTGGGTTGCTTATACTGCCTTTTTCAACCTTCGCGGATGACGTAGAAGTACACGAAAAGGTACAAGCTGCTCTCGACTACCAGATACCGCTTAACGATTGCACAAAACCAAGGTCTATCGAACGGGTGGCAGAAATGTCAGGAAGTGGCGGCGAAGGTGATGTCACGCAGTCGGATGTTGATTCCTATACGATGGATAGGGTAAGGCGCAAGGAGAAACGATGGGAAACCTGCGTAGAGGACTACAAGGATGAACTGTTAGAGGATTTTAACCAGCTAAAAAACAGTGCCCAATTCGGCCTAACCCAGGACCAGGCCAAGGCAATCCTGCAAAAAATGGCAGATATACAAGCGGTGGTCGTGACAGAAGACGGAATTGTGCAGACGATTAGCGATTAGTACGAGAGAATCGATTAGTAAGAGAGAATCGAACCGCGTTAAAAAGTAAGGGCGCCGAAGCGCCCTACGTTGATCATGATAGATCTGTCAGTTTACAACCTGTAGCTGAGCTCCATTCCATACATGCGAGGCAGTGTCACACCTGCCGTATGGCGGAAGTTTTCACCTTCACCTTGTCGCAGAACCTGCAATACACCGACATCGTTGAAGACATTATTGACAAAACCGGTGACGGTCCAGTTACCTTCAGAGGAAGTCCATGTTGCACGCATGTCAACCCTGTCGTAGGCATCTGCCTTGTCGGTATCATTTTCAAAAGGCGTGTAATAGACTTCGCCGATATAACTGTAAACACCAAAGAACTCTATGGCAGACCCACCGGACAATGGAAGGTTATAGCTTGCCCATCCGGTGTACTTCATCTCAGGCACCTGTAGAACTCTGTTGCCCTTGATATTTTGCGTCAGGCCAGTGAAGGTGGGGAACAATGATGCCGGATTGCTAGCGCCGGACGTATCCGAGATAAAGAGATCGCCCGTATATTCACTTGGCGTAAAGCTGAAATTACCACCCAGAGACAGGTTGTCAGTGGTCAGCCACAAAACTTCCACTTCCACACCATAAATGTCAGCACCCGGTGCTTCCAGCACTGACGTGGTCGTTGTCGCAGTTCCGCCAAAATCTGTTAAAGGCGGAACGACTTCACGCGCCACAGTATGAATAGTATCGTAGTCATATAGGTACACAGAAGCATTCACCTGCAGTGAATCGTTAAAATACTGCGACTTCAGCCCGATCTCCCAGGCTAGTAGTTCTTCAGGATCGTAGGTGGGTGTCGCACTGAAGAACACCAGATTATGCCCCCCTGCACGGGTACCAGTGGTGGCGGAAAAATACATCAGGCCACTGTCCGAGTAGTTCCAGTCCAGATTGATTCGCCAGGTGATCTTGTCGTCCTTACGTTTAAAAGGCCGGTAAACACTAACTGCGGCCGGGATGCCACCATTGACTGCAAGCTCTGTCCCAGCGAATCCCCCGGGTACACTGGCATCTGCCACAAGGCCACCATTGATGATGTTGTAACTCGCCAGACCACCGGGAACAACTGCACCAGCTAGTATAGACTCAATAACTCCACCCGCCGCTTCGATGTAACGAAACAGGTTCTCTTCCGCCGTCACCTCATCTTCAGCGTAACGAATACCCGTTGTGAGCGTGAAAACATCATTGATGTCCCACACTGATTGGGCATAGGCTGCAAATGCTTCCTTGTGAGTCTGGGTGTGGTACAACAGATCACTGCCCAGGCTATTGATGCCATGCACAACATCCAGGTCTGGGAGAGTGCCGTCATCACCCTGCCACGTGGAGATGTACAGGTTGTTGTTGTTGAAATCATTGGTGTTAGGGTTGTTATCAACCGCATAGTTGGTCGAACAGGACGGCGCGGGATCTGCGACTTCACATGCAGTCCTGGCGGAATGAAGTGTTGCCATGGGGTTATTGCCGAAGAAGATAGGTGCAAGGCCCGTATTGTCCTGGTAAGGATCGATGTAGCGACGTTCATCTAGCGTAGAATAGAAATCACCACGCTGATCAATCACTGAATCGTAAAAGAAGATACCGGTTGTAATCGAGAAGCTATCGGTAAAATCATAGAACGCCTGCAACTCATGTGATTCATACTTTGCCTCATGATTGACATAAAACTGGCGATCATGGAACGCGCTGGCAGTATTGTCATCATCGGTGGTCCTCTCGTAAGACAACTTGTTATAGCCATAGATATATTTAAGCCGCAGGTTTTCTGTTACATCCCATATCGCACTGGATTGAACCCCCTGCTGGTTGAAAATTTCGTTGTTTATACCATTGGTTGCAGCGCAAACATCCGACCCATCGATATCCCCGGGGAAAACACAATCATTGTACACATCTGCGCTTGCCTGTGATGTCTGGTTAAAACCGTCCAGCGACGCGGCGGCATTCTGGAATCCATCAAATTCTGCCAGATCAACGCCGATGCGATTATGCTGAGCCTGGACAGCGGCTCCGGTACTCGGGTCGGTGAAATTGAGAATAGGCTGACTCTGGTCGTACCAGTCGTTGGTGGAGTAGTTCCCAGGTGCGGTATTGGTGGTATCGATACGACGAAACCCAGGTACAATATGCGACGTGTCTCTCTGGTCTACACCCAGTTCATTTAATACAACCAAACCACCACCGTTGGCACCGCCAAAGATCCGGTCATTTTCCATTTTATTGGCGCGGACGTTAAATTCCAGATTCTCAGCTGGCGTCCACTGTAATTGAACGGCTAGGTTCTTGCGCCCAAGACTATCCAGGTCGCTATAGGGGCCAATTTCATCAATGACACCGTCTCGGTCACGGACACCAAAATTAACACGTGCCGACAGCACATCATCGATAATCGGGCCATTGATCATGCCGTAATACTCTTCGGTGCCGAAGCTGCCGCCGATGACTTTAAAGGCATAATCGAGATCTTGGGTCGGTTGATTGTAAAGGATATTGATTGCTCCCCCTACGGCATTCCTGCCATACAGCGTGCCTTGTGGTCCACGCAGGACCTCAATGCGTTCAACATCCCAGAAACCTGCGTGTGTCGCTGTTGGCAAATCCTCGGAGTAAACACCATTCATATAGGTAGAAACCCCTGGGTCGCCACCTAAAGCACGAAAGTTCCGTCCCACGCCGCGAACAGTCGCGTCATAAGGTTGGATGGTGGTTGCCGGGACGAAGTTTTGTAGATCTTCCTGGTTACGAATACCAAAATCATCGAGCATTTCAGATGTAAATGCTGTTATAGAAATTGACGTATCCTGGACCGATGCTTCCTGCCGCTCTGCCGTCACGATTACTTCTTCGATCTGGCGACTACTGGCTGCATTAACAGCCTGCGGTATTACGAGTAAAATCCCTATCGCGGATGCGATCGGTAGTTTCTTAAAGATATAGGACGCAGAAACGCGCCTATTTGAAGGTCCAATAGTCATTGCTTTCCCCCTGGTAGGATTATCGCTCTAATAAAATGGTGACTTCTCTACACAAAACCACCATACAACGACGGGAACTTTCTTGCAAATGCCAGGTTTTGTTTTAATTTAACGGGCATGGAAGAGAGTGACATATAAAGCTTATTT
>JAPYTQ010000120.1:0-4270 GCA_029941905.1 Pseudomonadales bacterium
AAGTCATCACCCGCGGATTCGACAGAAAACGAACGTTGAGTTGTTCGCTCATTGTCGAACCTGGAGAATCCATCCCCTGGAAGTGACTGGCATGAAGCTAAAAGGGTAATATTGCTGTCTCCCGATACGGCATCACAACCCTGTTGTACTCTTCAAAACCCTCGGAACAAAGCCATGGTGTATTCTGTCCCCTGGTGCAACGGGTATTGCTGACACGGACAAGATTGAACAAGTCCAAATAGGAAAGAGAATAAGGCAAATAAGCCATATTTACCGAAAAACAGTTATGTATGGTAATTGCTGATGTTCATGCATATTTGAGACACGCGACGTCGTGATCCTTTAGATGGTCAATCCAATATCGATAAACTGTTCCCCTGGACTTTTCATCTAGATAATTCTCACTGAGGATACTTTGGCAATCTTGGAAAAATGCGGTTTAAATTACCTGTTTACGTCAATTGCAGTCAAATGTAGGTGATTGTACTCTCAATCATCTACAGTCAAATGAAGATGTGTTTCTGGTTCCGATTGTGCAACATCTATTGTCACTTATTCTTCGGTGCGCGGATTTGAACTTAGTTTCCGAAAGTTCAACTAATGTTAGCGGGTCATGATCCCAACATTGGTGATTGCATCAGTTCGTCGATGCGAATAGAGTTTCGCTCAGCGAGCGCAGGTCCAATTGTAGAGGGCACCTATGTCTGGGTTACAGCCGCGGAAAAGCAAATCGATTCGACTAACACGCACCTGCTCTAACTACTGTATATTCATATTGGAGGTATCGCCATGCCGTGGAAACCATTTGCTATTTTGCACCCCGGTGTTTTCGTCCTTGCTTTGATAACCGGTTGCGGCCAGTCGCAGGAAGAAGGATTCCAAATCTATGTTGACCCGGAGGAAGTAGGAAATCTACCTATTCGCATCAAGGGTGTGTATTACTGGAATGACGTGACCATCGATCCATTGCCGCCGCTGCAGCGCCTCAACCTGCAGTTCAGCACTGATCTGGTGAAAGTGGACGGCCTGAAGATCAATGCCGATGGCGGCGATGACAAATGGAATGCACTTTATATCAATGGGTATGCTGACAACCCGGATCTGGTAGTTAATCCGATCATTCCTTTTGAAGTAATCCGTGACGCAGTCAAGCGCGCCGACGCAGCCGGTTTTGATGTTGTCTGCCACTGCTTCGGCGACCTGGCAGTTCGGGCCTTGCTGGACATGATCGAGACCGCTAACGAAGCCAATCCTGACCGGGATCGTCGTCATAAACTCAGTCATGCAACGCTCGTTCATCCCGACGACCTTGCGCGTTTCGGTGAGCTTGGCGTGATCTACGATACGAGCGGCGGTTGGATGAGCCTGGATCCGTTACTGCAATCACTAACATTGAAGCGCCTGGGTCGTGATCGGCGTGACGCGATGTTTCCCATGAAAGCCGTCGCGGATGCAGGTGGAAACGTCTCGCTGGGATCTGACTGGACGGTTTCAGGTTACGCGTCCGAATTCCGCCCACTGGTCGCAATTCGGACTGCCGTCACTCGTCAGTTGCCCGGTCGCGATGACCAACCGCCGCTTGGTGGCGAAGACGCGAGAATGCCTCTCGAATTGGCAATCCACGCCAGTACCCTGGGAGCCGCCTACGGAATGGGCATGGACGACAAAATCGGCTCAATCGAGGTTGGCAAGCTTGCGGATCTTGTTGTGTTGGACCAGAACCTGTTCGTTATTCCACCGCACGATATCCACACGGTCAACATCCTCAGCACCTACATGAACGGTAAGTTGGTTCACGGCTCAAGTAGGGATCAATAATGTCACCGGCCAACTACAGTCAATTTTAGGACTTCCAGACTAGGACAGGATCAAAAGATGAAACTTGGATTGAGTATCGGATATTCCGGTGGCGAGAGCGAAGAGACCTCTGGCGTTAGCTACAGGAAATTTGACTCAGTCGATTAACTTCCGTGATATGTAAGCAAGACAATTAGGAGAGACTTATGCCATCAATTGAAACGACCCTCGCCAAGCGCATGGAGACACCAGGCACTCAAGACTGGGCGCGAAGTGCTCATCCGGGCACGCCGAACAAATATTTCATGATGTCCTCGGACTGCCACGCAAACGAGCCGAAGGATTGGGTGAAATCTCGCATCGATCCGGAATACCTGAAGCGCCTGCCTAGGCTGGAAATGAAAGATGGTCAGGCCTTCATCATCACAGAAGGTAATCGTCCCTGGAAGATCAAGACGGACACAACGGATTGGGGTCCGGAGGACATTGAAAGAAATAAAACCGGGCGCAATGTCGCTGAACGTATTGCGGATCAGGACCGTGATGGTATTGATGTCGAAGTCGTTTTTGGTAACAAAGGTATACACGCGTTTGGGACTAATGACCCAGGGTTTTCCATGGCGATGTCCCAGTGCTGGAACAACTGGGCGCACGAAGAGTTCGGTGCACACCAGGATCGAATCCTGCCCATGGCGCAAATACCTACACTGGATGTAGAAGCTGCCATCAAGGAAGTACAACGTGTGGCGAAGTTGGGTTTCAGGGGTATCACCATACCGGTAAAACCCGTATACGGTCCCACCGGTATGGATCAGCGTAACTACAACCAACCGGAATTCGAACCGTTGTGGGCGGCAATTGCAGATGCCGATCTACCTTTGACGATTCACGTTTCAACCGGGCGTGACCCGAGAGCAGCATCGGGGCCAGGAGGCGCCATCGTGAATTACGCAGTGCATTGTTGTGCCGCCAGCCAGGAGCCTGTAGCCAATCTGTGTGCATCCGGGGTGTTGGAGCGACACCCAAATCTCAGATTTGCCACGATCGAGGCGGGTATTGGCTGGGTGTCATGGTTACTGGAGGTGATGGACGAAGCGTTCTACAAGCACCGCATGTGGGTGTCTCCCGATCTGAAGGAGCCACCAAGCTTCTACTATCGCCGCCAGGCTTTTGCCTCCTTCGGCGAGGATCGCTCTGGGCTCGACTTAGGCGTTGCCCACAATCTAATCGACAACTTCTTGTGGGCGAACGATTACCCTCACCATGAAGGAACCTGGCCTCATTCAGCAGCCGCTATTGAAAGGACGATGGGTGGTTTGTCTGAATCGAACCGAGCCAAGGTATTGGGACTGAATGCGGCACGATTCTGGAACGTTGAGGTACCGGCTAAATATCAAACACTCGGAGGAGCAGCGTAGTGTCTCTTAAAGGAGTTGCGGCGGCGGTAGGTCTGGGTGAGCTTGCCCCACAACGCTACACCGGTGATGCAACCATCCTGGATCTTTTGAGCGAAGTTGCAACCGAGGCAATAGAGGACGCCGGATTTGTAAAATCAGACATAGACGGTCTGGTCGTCCATCCTATCGGCGGCTTACCGGGATTTGTTCCGGCGACCGTCGCTGAGTACCTGGGGTTGCAGCCCACCTTCGCCGAGGTGGTGGACTTGGGCGGCGCCACCGGTGCAGGGATGATCTGGCGTGCAGCGGCTGCAATACAGGCGGGCATGTGTACGAGTTGTCTATGTCTGACTGGCACACGCAGGAGGGGGGACGGAACCGCGAAGCCGGCAAAGCCGACCAGCAGTCATATCAGGCCGCGTTCAATTTCTCCTAAAAGGGATCGCTCACCCCAGGCAGAATTCGATATACCCTACGGTATGTTAGGCGCCAACGTGGGTTATGCAATGCTCGCAACACGGTATACCCATGAGTACGGTTTGACCGATATTCAGCGGGTGAAAGTTGCCGTGGACCAACGCAAGAACGCCAACGAAAATCCGCGCGCTCTTTTTCATGAACACACTTTAAGCGTGGACGATGTGCTAGCGTCGGAAATCATCTGTGAGCCGTTGCATATGCTCGAAATAGTTATGCCTGCCGCGGGCGCTGCCGCGGTTTTGGTGACCTCAGCGGATCGGGCAATGGATTCGAAGCACGCACCGGCATGGTTGTTGGGTGCAGGAGAATCGGTGACTCACTCATCATTTGCGCAGGCACCGGCACTGGATGCCACAGGTGTCGGCATTGCAGCACGGTCTGCATTTTCGCAAGCAGGTGTTCAGCCTCGTGACGTGGGCCTTGCTTCATTGTATGACTGCTACACCATCATGGTTTTGTTGACGCTGGAAGAGGCAGGGTTTTGTGCACGCGGTGAGGCCGGTGCGTTTGTTGAAGCCCATGACTTAAGCTATGCGGGCAATTTTCCATTAAACACACATGGTGGACAGCTCTCTTTTGGGCAACCTGGGATGGCC
>JAPYTQ010000121.1:0-4249 GCA_029941905.1 Pseudomonadales bacterium
CGAGTCACCTCACCTAGGGAACCTCTGATTAAGTGGATATTTTCGTCAGGGCAAGGAAGGGAGGACTGGAGAAAAGTTGTTAATATGCTGTACATTAACAACTTTTTGGAATTCCGCCCTGACGCCGACTTGGCGGAAATAGACTTTAATCAGAGGTTCCCTAGTTATCATCCTCCAGCTCGAGTTCTGTGGCTGTGATCTCGGATGTGTTAGTTTCTTCACCCTTTGCTTTTACCTCAACATCAATCACCGCACTCGTAAAAAAGTCAGCCTGGTTCATAGCCAGACCTGCCGCATCAAGATATTCGGTCCCACTGGTGGTTTGAATCGTGACCCCGGCAATGACCAGTACGCTCCCGTTATTGGACTGTACCGCGCCGCGGACTGACGTTTCCCCATCCAGGTCATCACGCTCCAGTCTTATCGCCGTGACGGTGGCGTCTGTTTCCAACTTACCCCTTATTTCCAGGTAGTTACCGACAACGATGTCATCGAGTCCAAAAAATATCACATTCAGATCGCTGTCGTCCTCAAGCTGGGTACTACCCGTCACCATAAAAGTAATATCCAGCACAACAACCTGACCCGCGTTTGTATCCACACTGTCGACAACACCTTCGACGCGGGTATCTTCCAGCTTTCTAATTTTCACTTTTTCTGCGAGCAAGACGCCATCGGCACCAATCTGGCCTTCGACTTCTACCTTGATGTTCAATGTCAGGTCAGCAGCGGAACCACCCTCATAGGTGGTGGCAGCGCTCGTGGTGACTGTCACACCAGATACATCGAAGTCGGTTTCCGATTGAAACCTGGTGACCAGACCCTCGAACTCGACTTCATCGCTTTCACCCAAATCGTCTTCTTCAAGTTCTACTTTGGTGGCTACCAGCGCACCATTTGAATCAAAAGTGCTTCCCTTAACCTCTACCTGATCACCATCAGCGAGCAGAGCGCTATCAAAATCTTCGAACACTGCAACTGAGAATTCGATGGTCTGGTTTTGGATATCGAATGTTGAAGTGTCGGTATCCAAATTAGTAACGGTGCCCACCAACTCGAATTCTCCACCTGGGTCGTTCAATTCCACGTAGGTCGCAACGATCTCACCATTGGCATTTAAAAAGCCACTCACTTCAATCACATCACCTGCAGTCAGATCTGACAACATTTGAATCCCATCGTCGAATACGGTGCCGTCATCCACAACGATGGACTGCCCCAGCACGATGAGCACATTATCTGTAATGCTGGTGATTGGTCCCTCGACTTTATCGTTATACTCAACGCTGGTTGCGGTACCCGTGCTGCCACCTTCATCAACGGTGCCCTCCAACGTGATAACCATCCCGATTCTTAAATCGCTTTCGCTCGCAACATTGTCGTCTGATTCAATCTCGGCAGAATCTGTTTCAAACTCCACGCCGTTGACGAATATGCTGCCAAAGCCCGTTAGTATGCCTCTTGATGTGACTGTTGTCGGGGTGGACGATACAGGTGTTGGCGTTGTTGCTGGTTCGGATGAACCTCCACCCCCTCCACCGCCACAACCACTCACCAGGAACAGGCAGAGCGTGGATACCATGACAGGGATCCGCATACTGGATCGCTTTTCTATTCTATATTCCATACTAACTCCTTAAGTTAAGGCTTTCACGACTTCAAACTCCGAACGTGACACAACACCAATTAGTTGGATTGTACTTCCAAGAGAACACCGAAAATGTGATGAGGTTGGCACTTTGTCTATCGTGTCCTGTGCGAATTGTTATTTTTCTAATAGAAATAGCAGTTTAGCTATCTTGTATACCATGCAGGTGGGCGGCTGAAACGGGTTACGGTTGATGGTAGCGATACAAGCACAATGGCAACAATATCGTCAGATACATTCTTTGGCGCCTGTTGGGTAACGAATGACCAGATTATCTTCAGTTCCGGTTATTCAGAATTGAAGATACTCACGATCGCAGACAAAAAAGTAAGCGCGCTTACAACGCTCAAAGAAGGTCACGCCAGCCATCGCTTACCGCATCATATTTCGGGAACACAAATATTGTTGTATTCCGTATACGTCTCAACAACGAGTTCTAATGACTCGGGTTGGGCTTTGAATCTAATCTACCGGGGAGCAGCGATTTCTGTTTGATGGTAGTGCGCCAGGCTTCGCCAAAGGTCATGTCCTCTACGCTAAAAAAGAGACACACGAGCTCGGTTCGTTGTGGGTTGTACCATTTGACGCAACGTCGATGTCAGTTACCGGGCGTCACAGACAGATCCAAGGTGCAATTACCGGCTACTATGGCTCGTTTTTCGCAACAGCCGATACAGGTCCACTTCTCTATAAGCCTTTCCCGGGCGAACCAGAGATCAATCTGGTTCTGATGAACCCTGACGGTTCACAGCATATGCTGGCCCAAGGACATGCGTTTGCTTCACCCCGTTTTTCAAGTGACGGCAAGTCGGTCGCAGTCGGTATCCGTTATGACAAAAATAAACCGGCAATCCTGATTTACGACACCGACTCGGGCAGTTCTTTTCGATTTACTGACTTTGGTGAATTCCCGGTCTGGAGTCCGGATGGCAACACTATCGCTTTTTTCGAAGCGAAAACTGGGGCTGTTCAGTCAGGATCTGACGGTCTGGGGCAAAGATGACAAACTGCTGTACTACACCATGGATCTGAGGCAGTTGTGGGCAGTCCCGATAGATACGGCTCCGCGGATAAAATTTGGTGATCCGCAGCACATTACCGACCTGGGCGCCCAATCATCGATCCACATCATCATTTATGGGACATGCGATTGCAGCATGTCCCAACGCGGTCATGAAGTTAGGTGGTGCCCAGATGAGAATTGGTGACTGGGAACCAGCGTACCATATGCAACAAACAGAGCGACCAATGAACTCGCAGTTCTTCTGCGAAACGCTACTGCCCTGGTACCAGTATGCGATCGAGGCATTCGGTCCTGAACGTTGTATGTTTGAGAGTAATTTTCCAGTAGACCGTGAATGTCTTTCCTACAGGGCATGCTGGAATCTGTTCAAACGGATTGCGGCAACGCTTGGACTCAGTGAAACGGAAAAAACCGACGTCTTTAGTGGTACTACTGCACAGGCATATCGCCTCACACCCCCATAAGGTGACCTCAAGCATCGAGCAACTTGAACAGACGTAAGAAAGCTAACCTATTGTTTCCACTTGTAAAATTACAAAATCGCACGGCACACGATTTGTTTGTGAGGAGTTGCTGGGCGGAACAGAATGATATATTTTATTGGTATATACCGAGAAAATGGAGATCAAGAATGGACACGGCGAAATTGTTCCAAACGGGCCGATCGCAAGCCGTGCGTCTTCCTAAAGAATTCCGAATATCTGGCAAGGAAGTCAAGATTTATCGAGAGGGAAATAGGGTAATCCTGGAGCCACTTAGGCAACTAACCGTTTAGCAGCTCTGCATTCGTTGGGTATTTCTCAAGTAGCTCAACAAGTTTCCTGGCGCCTTCTACAGGTTTTAGATTGGTAAGTGCCCTCCGCAAAACTCTTACATTTTCGATATCTTTCGAATCTAGAAGAAGCTCCTCACGGCGCGTGCTACTTTTAGCAATATCCAGTGCCGGAAATATCCGTTGATTCGCAATCTCCCGTGATAAAACGATTTCCATATTACCCGTGCCCTTGAACTCCTCAAAAATCACCTGGTCCATCCGGCTTCCGGTATCAACGAGTATGGTTGCTAGAATGGTAAGCGACCCACCATCCTCAATCTTTCTAGCTGCGCCAAACAGTTTTCGTGGTATTTCCATGGCTCTAGCGTCAAGTCCGCCCGACATGGTACGACCGCTGCTCTTTCGCCCTGCATTATGTACTCGTGAGAGCCTCGTGAGAGAATCAATAACAATCATTACATCGTGACCTTCGCCAGCTTCCTGGCGGGCGGTATTGAGGAGGTCATTGGCCACTCGGACGTGTTGGTCATAGCTTTCATCCGAGGATGAGGCGTGTACTTGCGCCGGTACGCTGCGCTTAAAATCAGTCACTTCTTCCGGCCGCTCATCAATGAGTAACGCATAAAGCTTTATCTCAGGATAAGCTTCCCCAACCGCCTGGCAAATATGTTTTAAAATGGTCGTTTTCCCGGAGCCCGGTGGAGCAACAATCAAACCTCGCTGCCCCATTCCGATTGGCGCGATCAAATCTATCGCTCGCGTGGTGAGTTGCTGAGAACCTAATTCCAGGCGAATGCACGAA
>JAPYTQ010000122.1:0-4223 GCA_029941905.1 Pseudomonadales bacterium
TTTCCGTGGCGAAGAAGTGAACCGATATCGGGAATAGACTCTCTGGCTGGTTCTTAACGTAGCGTGGCAAGCGGGCTTGTTCGTGGCTGAGGCATTCAACAGCGTTGCTTTGAACACGTGAAGGGACTGTTTCACTGACCAGTCCGAGCCGCAACGGTTCAAATCAACATGCTGCGCTCTCACCACTGCGGCACAGATTCAGTGTGCCCGATGGCGGGAGCTTTGCCGATTGTTGCAAGAGGGGGCGGGGTTTTAGCGACCCTGGCACCATACCAGCCGGATTCGGGGAGGTATTACACAGTTGCCGGGCGATTCGACAGCAGTCATTGGCTGTTAGACTTGGGTGAAAAAAGGGATTTTATGCCTCTACACGATCGTTTAAACCCACAAACTAACTAGGTGCAGTGGAGTATAGTTGCTTGGGTGTCGGTAGACTTTCATCAGTGGACATACTGACCAAGTTAATCACAGGAGGGTAAAAATGAAATTCACTTTATCGAACAGATTAACGATATCCGCTAATGCATTCGTAGTAGCCTTGCTGTTGACGTTTCCCCCCCTTGTAGTTGTTCCCTTTGCACAGGCCCAGACCGTACTTGGCGAGTTAGAAGCTCGAGCAGCACCGGTTTATCTTCGCCGCTGCGTCGCAGGCAGCAATGCCGGAGACTTATGCAAGCAGACTTCAGAATGCCCAGATTCATACTGTCCGGACCGCAATGTGTTCAATATACAGGTACAAGTTAATTTCACCGCGACTGCAGCTCAACTTACTTCTATTGAAAGCATGATAACCGCTGGCTCGGCATCACTATTTGATGCAACGGATGGCCAAGCTGAAATCGGTACTGCTTTTATCTATAACGGTTCGTTAGGAGCAACAGATGCTGATATGCTCATTCACCCAACTACCAATCCTGTTTGGTGGTTTGCATCTACGGGTAACTGGCAAGTCGGTGGAGATATGGAAGTAAGTATAAATAATGTAACCACTGCAGTTACTAATGGTACGGCTGGGCCGATAGTCGCTCACGAATTTATGCACCTGGCATTTGACCCACGGGATGAATACGAAACGAAGGCTGCCAATTGTGGGGCCGACAACTGTGGTACTCCGGGAGTGAGTGATTCGTGCTGGTCTTGTCCTGACCCTGCGACTATCGCCGCCGGCGCCACATCATGTTTGATGGATACTAATCCACTAGGAGCAGAGCTCTGCTGGGGCCAGGCCAATTCGGCCGATCTAAGCGATCTTTCTGGCGGTGACCACGATGCAACCAATGTCACTGAACAGTCCTCGTGCCGGAGCAGCCGCTCGTGCTGGGATCAGGTTGTCTGGTCTTATCCAAACACAATCCTTATGCCGGTTGGTGCGCCGGATCCAGCAGCGAATGGCGCAATCGTCAATCCCGTCAATTTTGTTCATCTCTCTACTACCAACCGGGTCGTATTGGTACTCGATGAATCGGGCAGTATGAATGAGGAAGCCCCAACTCGTATGGATCGATTACAAGTGGCCGCCAATGATTTTGTAGCCCTGGCTGAAAACGGGACCGAACTAGGTATCGTATCGTTTTCTACCGATGCAGACCCGGCCAATGGCCATGCGAGTATCGCCATCGCGTCGCTTGGAGCCAATCGTGCCGCGTGGACCAATGCAATCGGCGCACTATCGCCTGGTGGTTCAACCAACATCGGTGGTGGCTTAGATAAAGCATGGGATATGATAGATACCGCTGGTGGTGTAACGGCTAACACCTATATCGTACTGATGACTGATGGTGTAAACAATCAACCACTGCCGCAATCGACAGCTGATGCTGACTTGCAGGCAAAGATTGATTTCCTGTTGAGTGCAGGGGTTCCCGTCTATGTCACCTGCACAGGTGGCGACCTGACCCTAGACTCTCAGTGCGCTGAAATTGGGAATGGAACTGGAGGATTTTACTCAGATTCCGCTGATGCAGCTGCATTACCTCCAGTATTCGCTGCGTTTCACGAAAAGATCTCAGGCCGGGAAGCTATACATTCAAGATCCGGACAGCTTAGGCACTTCCAGCCGCAGAGAGTATTTGTTGAGAAGGACTCCAATTCTGCGACTTTCATACTCCAGTGGGACAATCCAAATGCTTCACCTTATCTGCTTGTTATTGACCCCACAGGAACTCCACACAAGTCACTTGAAATGGAGCAAGGTCGTTATGTACGCGTTACTAATCCGGTTTCTGGAGACTGGCAAATGATGATTGATCCAGGTGGTGATTCTGAAGGCACATATACAGCAAGCGCTTTCTCGAGTAACTCGATCCACCGATTTAGGGTTGGAACCCGCTATCCAACCGTTCGACCGGGTGAACCGATTACTCTTTTCGCCCACCCCAAAAGTTATCGCGGACCGGTTAGCAATCCGGCAAGACCAATATTTGCAATAGTCGAAAAGCCTAATGGGCGCAGAGATCGCCTGATGCTATGGGATCAGGGTCGCAGGCCTGGACGTAAAGGTGATGACATGGCCGATGATGCTATCTATACTGGTGTCTACACGAATACTCGCCAAAAGGGTGCCTATACGTTTCATATTTACGGAAATATAAACCGCTGGAGGTCTTCCGGAGATGCTCACAAGATTGATCGGAAAATTAGAAGTGCGCGATTCAATCGAATTGCCACATTATCCGTGGCTGTCAGTGACCCAAAGGATGTGACAAGAAAATTCGAAGATGATCCAAAAAGCAAACGCGAGCAGACCAAACGGTCTAAATCGAGAAAAACAAAAAGTTCCTCAACCTCTACATTCCCCCCTAATCAAGTGAGTTATGACGTAGTTGGAAAGGGAAAAACGGTTATGAAATTACGCTCCATCCGGAACTGAAGTACAACTCATAAGAGAATGGGCAGAACAAAACCGTTAACTTATTGAAAGGCCCGGGCCTCTCTGCTTAACAGCAGAGAGGCTTTTTTCTGATTAAGACCATCTGTCCTATATTTTCGCTATCTATTTTTCGTACCCAAAACCGAAGGCCTAGCAAAGCTTGTACAACCCAAAGATAATAAAATCATGGTGATAAAATAACGGCTGTAGTTTTCCTACTGCTCGGCGCGAAAACTCATTGCCAGAAATAACATTCAACCGAGCATTCGAACTCCCACTATGCTTAATTGAGACCCACTTCCTCTAGCAGCTCACTAACCGCTACATAGTGAGATATGACTTTCCCATTGTCCAGAACAATCCATGGGGTACCTTTGAGTCCAATGTCCTGACCCAATCTGAAATGAGCTGCAACAGGATTGTCGCAATTCTTCGAGGGTAGTGATTTTCCCCGTTTGGCATCAGTCAGGGCTTGAACTTGATCATCCGCGCACCATACTGAAACCAATCTCTCATAACTCTCTGACTGAATACCAGCACCAGGATACAACAGATAGCGCACCTCTAGCCCTGCTCTGTTCAGTTGGCCCACCTCTTCGTGGAAACGTCTGCAAAATACACAGTCAACATCAGTAAAGACGGTAATGAAACGTTTTGCTTTGGCTGGAGATATAACCAACATCTTGTTCAGAGGCATCGTATCAATGGCTTTCTTAATTAACTGATTCCACCTTTCAGCCAGCAAGTAGACATTACGATCTAAATCATAAATGTTACCCATAATGAGGAATCCATCTTGCTTAGCAACATAAAATGCATTCTCGCCAACGGTAACCAGATAGACGTCTTTTATCGGTGATTTCTCAATGGTTGATGGCTTGATGATTGGCGTCATGCTGTGCAATGCTCTTTCTATCTCTTGAATCCCTTCATCAGCACTAACCGATAAGCAAACTAAACTACAGATTATCAGCGATATAGAGTTCTTTACATTCAATCCCGCCAATCGATTTTTGACTAACTTGCGTAGCATGGTAATTTCCTCACCCAATAAGCGAATACTAGTCGACCCGATTTGACTTAAGATGGGGATCGTTAATTATCGCATACGATATACTAGTAGTGATGGAAGGGGCTGCATATGGATTTGGCAAGAGATGAATGAATACGGTGGATTGACCTGAGGTTGCGCAGGTGTCTGATCCGATATACCTCGACTTCGCTGATACTTTCTTCTTCCATTATGTGCACGACGCTCTTTATCCGGATTTACCAACCTCGTTTGATGACGAGTCACCACCACCGATGAATCGGGTCGCACGTTTCCGTGGCGAAGAAGTGAACCGGTATCGGG
>JAPYTQ010000123.1:0-3835 GCA_029941905.1 Pseudomonadales bacterium
CAGAATATCGGTAGAGCTTTGCTGGGTCTTGATTCGGGAACTTTTCTTTTCTAGGGAACTTCCGGAACCATCAAGTTCATTTCAAGAAGTCGGATATTTGACAATACTCGCCAGATTACAGACGATGCACCAGCTAACAACAATGGGAAAACGCTATGAGCGACGTATTGAAATACGGTGCAACAGCCAAGTGGCTGCACTGGCTTATCGCTTTTATTGTCATCATCATGTTGATATTCGGGCGAACCCTTGAATCCCTGCCGCTGAGTGAACGAGAGCAGATGATTATGGGCCATTCCGGACTTGGCACGCTGGTACTGCTGCTAATGTTGCTGCGCTGGGGCTGGCGCCTGTCCCATGAACCACCCGGCGCAATCGGGTCTATGGGTCTTTGGCAGACTCGTCTTTCCAAGACCATGCACTGGTCGCTTTATATTCTGTTGGTATTACAGCCCATTCTGGGGATATTCCAGGCCATGTTTATTACTGATTACGAGGTACTGGCGTTCGGCGTCATCAACTACTCAGGGCTTGCAACCGATAGTGCCGACATGGCCAGGGTGTTTCACGTTCTGCATGGGATTAATGCTACGGTGTTATCAGTGCTCGTGGTTGGTCATATCGGAGCCTCGCTCTATCACCACTTTTTTCAAAAAGACAGCATACTGAGGCGGATGCTTCCCTACGGCAAACCCTAGCGTTTGCTACTGACCCCTGCTCACTATGCTCGGAACGCATAGAGGGTACGCCCTTTGGCGCACAGCTTGCCTTCATCGTCAGTGATGTCAATTTCCACAAACGAGAGTTGTCTGCCGCGCTTTACAACTTTGGCTTCAGCGTAGATATGTTCACCATGGGTCTGTCGCAGATAGGTAATACTCAATTCTGCTGTACCGGCGGGCGTTTCGCCTTCGCGCATTTCTGCAAAAATAGCGACCAGCATGACGATATCAACCATCGCTGCCAGTACACCCCCATGTACACTACCGCCAATTCCACCGGGGGTATTTTCATCTTTCCTTAGCACGATCTTACCGTAGCCCGGCTGCTGATCAAGAACCGTTATCCCCAGGGATTTGTGATACGGATTTGTATCGAAAGTTGTTTTGTAGTCAGAGAAATCGCCCCTCATTACTTACATCTCTTTGGTTACTTCAGCACCATTCTACAGGACACTACGCCAGAGATGTTGGAAAGCCAGCGAGCTATGCATATCAGTTGGGGGTTAATATGCAAACGCTCGCTACCTCTTCACAACAGGCGAACGTGGTACTAACTAACTAGTCCGCAGTGGATGTGTGACCCTGGATTCTTTCCATTGAGTTGCTTACTGTCTCGGCATAACAGGTTTTATTCGCCGAAACTTGTCTCACGGACCGAACATCACTATAGCTCGTAGATCCGCAGATCTTGCGTGCAGCTCTCTTGATCTCGTTTTCCAGGTATCGCTTGCCGACGACTGTTTTCAGCTCGGATGCGTTGTAACTTACGACAATCTTGTTATCTGAGATCTGGCTGGTTTTCACCGCCGCAGTCGCCATCATTGGTGTTGTAAGTGTAAACAATACAGCAGCAGCTATGACACTCTTGGGGTTGATTTTCATGATATTTCTCCAATTCCATTGTTAGTTACATTCAGCCGTTCGACTGGTGTTTTCCGATGAGATCAAACTGAACACTTTGAAGAGTTTGATCTCTTGGGTTCCTGTTTGTGTTCAGAAACTTATCTATAGGATGGCAGAAACGGCAGAAAGGTTTGAAAATTATCGATAAGTCGAGTGAACATCACGATAAGATTTTTCAACCTGCGGTGAACCGAGTGCCTGGTACGACAGGTTGCGAGAACCGAACCACGCTGGCTTGCGCGCCAGGGAATTGATACATTCTCTATCAGCTAACTACAATTCATATTCCTGGATGTCATCTTATGCGGAAACTAGCCTATTTTATTGCTGCCCTCGCGCTTCTCGTCGTGTTTGTGGTAGCCGGTCTGTACCTCTACCTTGCTCCGGCAAGCAGATCCGCACCAGTGATAGCAAAGTCAACTCTGACGCAAACCGAATCAGGGGAAATTGTCGGTTTCGTTGACGACGGTGTCTCGACCTGGCTTGGGATTCCCTATGCAGCACCACCGGCGGGTGAATTACGCTGGCGAGCGCCCAGACCCCCGGTTCCATGGGAAGGCACCAGGCAGGCATTAACATTTGGCGATGCCTGCCCACAACGCGCCCAGGGCAATATCCAGGGATCTGAAGACTGTCTTTTTGTCAATGTCTGGTCACCCGATGGCAGATTCGGTGAAGCAGGAGCAGGTCACAATAGAGAACCTGGGCGAGATACGGCATTGCCAGTCATGTTCTGGATTCACGGTGGCGGCAACAGCATCGGAGAATCATCCACCTCGATTTACAGTGGCGCTCGTCTCAGCAGGGAACATAACCTTGTCCTTGTAAGCCTTAATTATCGACTAGGACCCCTCGGCTGGTTCCGGCACACCGCACTACACAATGAAACCAGCACGCCTGCAGACGACTCCGGAAACTACGGCACCCTGGACATCATGCTTGCCCTGCAATGGGTTCAAAATAATATTGCCAGGTTCGGCGGCGACCCCGACAATGTGACTATTTTTGGTGAATCAGCGGGTGGCTTTGACGTTCTGACCATGATGGCGTCGCCCCTGGCCCGAAACTTGTTCCACAGGGCAATCTCCCAGAGCGGCGGGTTGAACCTAACCAGCGTGGAAGTCGCCGAAAACTACAGTGATGATGCCAATCCCGGCCATCGACTGAGTTCCAGGGAGATCGTTAACCAGATGCTGATTGACCAGGGTCGTGTGACTGACCGTGATTCTGCAAAACAATATCAGGAGAAAATGGACCCTTTTGAAATTTCCGCTGCCCTGCATAAACTGAGCCCGGCCGAGTTGATAGGTCTCTACACCGGCTCCTTTGGCGGCATGTTAGGAAACCCTGATATTTTTGCCGACGGCTTTGTATTACCCTCAGACTTAAAAACCAATGAAATATTTTCCAACCCGGACACATACAACGCCGTCCCGGTAATGTTGGGCACCAACAGGGACGAGATTAAATTATTTATGGCATTTTCCAGCGATACGATTGATAAAACATTCGGATTGCCATCTGGGTTTAATGACCTGGCACGTTATAACCGTGACAATCGCTACGGCACCGATAGTTGGAAAATCCGTGGCGTAGATGATCTCGCTTCAGCGATGAGCCAGGCAGGGAACAGGCAAGTCTTCGCCTATCGATTTGATGTCGATGACTGGCGCAACCTTGGTTTTATTAATTTGAAAGATCTCTTTGGCGCCGCACACGCTCTCGAAGTCCCCTTTGTTTTCGGTAATTTTCCAAAGCCACTCCGAGTGATTTTCCCAGATTCGATGAAAGACGAGTTCAATCTGGTTTCCAGCCAGATGCGGGCATACTGGGCCGAGTTCGCCTACACCGGTTCACCGGGCAGGGGAAGATCGGGCCAGCAAATCGAATGGCAACCCTGGGATAATTCTGAAAATGCCACGCCTCGATTAATGGTGTTTGATACCGAGTCCGATCAGAAAACCAGAATGGTCAGCGACAGATTAGCAACCGACGATCTTCGCCAGCGACTCATAGCAGACACATCTTACCGAACCCAGGAAGCCCACTGTGCCGCCTACAAGAATCTGTTCCGCGGAGATGCATTTGTCGAGCAGGAATACCTGGATCTTGGTGAGAGCGGCTGCTCGAATTGATCATCCCCTGTTGCCACAATTAACCACTTGGCCGATCTTCAGTTTATTCTCTCTACTCGCACGCAAGTACGGTAC
>JAPYTQ010000124.1:0-3825 GCA_029941905.1 Pseudomonadales bacterium
CAGTAATGTCGGCGATAACGCGCATGGAGCCACCACACAATGGACACACGGTAATGTCAATCCGAAGGCGGCTCCATCAAAGACTCGTTTGAGTCGCCGTGCCCAGGTCAGGGGAGCGATCAATTCATCTGCCACGTCGGATTCTGTGACCGATTTGCGTTTACTTCGATCGATTTTTGCCTTGTTTTTTTTTACATTTTGTGGGAACAACGAGTTTCCTCATTCGTGCATTTGGGGCGAATACGCCGTGATACCGAACGAGGTTGTGGCGCGGTCTGGGTACCAGCGCTGCTAGCTTGCTAAGAAAATCCAGGGGTGAAAACAAAATATGTGTGGGCCTGATTTGCCATGGGCCTGATTTGCCAGATCAGCAATGATTTCGACCGTGTAGACTTCCTTAACGATTTCAGCCAGCATGGCTGCCTGGTAGGCGGAGCCAGTGCCTATCTCCAGTATGATCGAATCCTGCCCAACCTCCAGCAATTCTGTCATGAGTGCGACGATGAAGGGCTGGGAGATCGTCTGGTCATTTCCGATCGGCAGTGGGTAGTTGTCATAGGCCTGGTCCCTTAGCTCCTCGGGTATAAATTCATGCCGCTCAACCCTGGCAAGGGCTGCCAATACCGGGTCTGAGAGTGCTTCTTTTCCGGTGTAGGACCGGGTCGCAACCATATCCTGCTTGATTTCCTCGATCATTTCTTTACGCATACTTTGCCACTCGTCATCCCTGGCGATAGCTGCCACTGCAGCACATAACAGCAGGGCTATCGCCAATAAAGCTTCCAACTTTATCATCTGTGCTCTCACCGTTTTCTCTGGTCAGAACCGCGCACTCTAAGGCAGCAGTAACCGTTTCAGACTAGGGTGTTCTTTTGAGTCCGTCAGTTTATGTCGAATAGCATGTTTAATTGGCGGGAAATTGTTCGCCAACCGCAGGGCGATCTTCCTGGCGACCTTTACCGGTGCCCGGTCATCGGTGAAAAACTTCACCAGGTTATTCGTTCCATGATACATGGGAAGTGTTGTGCGCATATGCCTGGATTCAAATCTCTGGAGCAGTTCATGAGCACCAATATCAGACCCGTTATTAACTGCATTAATAACTTCTTTTGCCAGTATTTGTTGCCCACTGAGTCCGAGATTGAATCCATGAGCGGTGACCGGATGCATGCCCACCGCCGCATCTCCAATCAATGCAAATCTGGTGGCGTAAAATTTACGCGCGTGGACTCCAACCAGTGGATAGGCGAATCGTTCACTGGCCAGCCGCATTTCGCCGTATAAACCACCGAATCGCCGCTGGACATCCTGATTGAAGTCGTCTTCAGTCATATTCATGATCTTATCCCGATCTGACATTGGGGCCGTAATGACGATCGAAGATTGATTGCCGTTGAGGGGTAGCACTGCCAGGGTCCTGCCATAGTGAAAACACTCACGAGCAATGTTGTTGTGGGGCAGGTCGTGATCCATTCGACAGACCACACATACCCGGCCGAAGTCAAACATTGATGCCGATATACCCATCATTCGGCGGGTTTCCGAAAAACGGCTGTCTGCTGCAACCACCAGGGAAGCCTCAAGATTTCTGCCATCGCCTGTTACTACCGAGACACCATCAATGTTGGATGAGACAGAGGTGACTGAAGTATGGGCGACAATATCCAGGTTATCTATTCTTCGAGCTACCTCATAGACAGCTTTACGGATGTGGTGGTTTGATACGAGGTAACCCAGTGCCTCAATTGAATCGTTTTTACGATCGAAGTTGAGGCTGTAGGGAGATTGCCCGTCCAGCACTTTTGCTTCGAGAATCGGCGTAATGTCATCATCAGCCAACCGTGTCCAGACGCCCAGTTCCTTTAAGATTTGAACTGAGAGGTGGGTGAGTGCGATATCCCGACCATCAAAAACGGGTTCAGCAATGGATTCCAGCGATTGCTTTTCCACGATAGCAATACGAAGACCCGTTGAGGCCAGGGATGATGCGAAGCTTAAGCCAGCAGGTCCCGCGCCGACGATGACGATGTCGTAGTCCATAATAGTTTCAGCCTGTTGTGATCCATGTAGGTAGAAGAGTCCGGAAATGCTTAAAACCCATTCGGGGATTAAGATTAAGGCTGCTGCAGTTAAGCTGCTATGACATGGGTCAACTCGGCGACAATGACGATGCCACTTACATTTGATCTGTATCAGAATAAGATGGAGGATGAATGCTAGGCTGGTTAGTTAATGTGCAAATCTGGACAGCGAAATGAGTGAAACAATACCATTACGGCAAGAACCTCCACACTTTGGAGATGGCGACTTCCCGGCAGCACTGGTTCTTGTGACGAATGCCTGTAACCTCAGATGCAAGACCTGTTTTGTTTATCGAGAGGATACGCCGAATGAGTCAAGGGACAAGATGAGTGAGGCGAACATGTTGTATCAACTGCGAAAGCTCAGGGATAAACATCACATTAAATCGATGTTGTTCATGGGCGGAGAACCCATGATCAAATCCAGGCTGGTGTTTGCAGCAATGGACCTGTTTGAGCAGAGTTCAATTGTGACAAATGGTACCTACGGTATTCCCTCTGTGCCTGGTCATCTCGTGACCGTTTCACTCGATGGACCGAGGGAACGGAACGATCAGATCAGGGGTGAGGGCGTATTTGATAAAGTGAAGCAATCGATCTTCGAGCACAACCTCCGTGATAAGACGACAGTGATGTTGCAAATGACGGTCACTAAGAAGAATTCAGATTGCATTGAAGCATTCGTTGATGAAGTCGAACAGTGGCCGATTCACGGGATCGCCTTTACATTTTACGTGCCGGATAGGGGTGAGATAAGTGAATATGCATGGGAAAATCTCGAAGAACGTGACCATGTCATCGAAAGCGTGATTGAATTAAAGGCTGCCCATCCCATGATCAGGTCCAATGTTGGTACGCTGCGATTGATGATGTCTGATAAATCGATTAGTGCAACCGGTATTTCCGGCGAAAATTGCAGGCTCAAGAATATGCTTCCGCTATATGTTGGTGAAGGCGGCGTATTTGAGCGAACCTTCTGTTGTTACGGAAACAACGCGGACTGTTCGCGTTGCGGGGCCTATGCTGTATTCAATAGTGCTTACCATCGTGGTACAGGGATTGAATATGGATCTTGAGGATTCGAGGCGAGAATATGACTTTGGGCATCTCAGTAGAGCGAGCCTGGAGGATTCTCCTTTTGATCAATTTCAGAAATGGATGCGGGACGCAATTGATGCGGGTATTAAAGACCCAACGGCCATGTGTATTGCGACGGTTGGACAGGATGGCAATCCCTCACAAAGAATCGTTCTACTCAAGCATTTTGACAGCAAGGGACTCGTCTTTTACACCAACCTGGAAAGTAGAAAGGCCAGGGAACTCGCGGACAATACAGCCGTCAGCCTGCACTTTCCCTGGATGAGCAGTTTTACATTATCAAGTGTCCTGCCATCAAAACGATCGTTCAGGACGTTGACACCCCAGGCAGAAAACCCCCGATTATTGTGCAGCAGGACTTCTCCACTATCACCGACTACACTCCCAATAAGTTCGCTGTAGTATCCACCACTTGCAAAAACATCCACGACGCGATCACCGGGTTAGGAATAATTGCCTGTGGCCTGCTGCGCTTGTCTCTCTCAATATCTGATTGAATACGGCCCGGTTTCAACATTTGTCCTTCGCAAATATTCGTACACGTTGATACCATTGTGTTTCAGGCGTTTCCAGATTAGTGTTTGGTGATGTTGTGTTTCATCCAAATATTCCACAATTGGCTTACAGGCAAGCTTGATGTCGTCGC
>JAPYTQ010000125.1:0-3774 GCA_029941905.1 Pseudomonadales bacterium
AATTCTGCCCTGACGTCGACATGGCGGAAATAGAACTTAATCAGAGGTTCCCTAGGTGGTTTTGGTCACACCGTAAAAATAATGGCGCCCACGTTTGTAAAACCTTACTTGAAGTCAAACAAGAATGATCGCAATGACGCCGAGGCGATCTGTGAAGCAGTACAAAGACCTAGTATGAGATTTGTGGCGACCAAGAACCCAGAGCAACAGGCAGTTTTACATCTGCATCACGGACGACAGATGTTAGTTCGGCAACGCGTTGGTCTTAGTAATCACACACGCGGAATCTTGCTAGAGTTTGGAGTTACTTTGCCACAAGGAGTGGCGGTGATTACAAAACGTGTTCCAGAATTGCTTGAAGATGCGGAAAATGGCCTGCCGGTGTTAGCTCGATCTTTGTTGGCTGAGCTTAAGGAAGCACACGATGAATTGATAGTCAGGGCGAGGCGAATGGAAAGCTTATTGAAGGCTTGGCATAAAACTAACGAGGCTAGTCAGCGGCTGGAGAGCATACCTGGAATTGGTACACTAACGGCTACAGCTCTAGTTGCAAAGATTGGTGAGGGTGAGGCGTTCAAAAATGGTCGGCAACTATCAGCGTATTTAGGATTGGTGCCTCGACAATCTTCCTCGGGTGGCAAGGACCACCTGTTAGGGATCAGTAAACGAGGGGATGGCTATTTACGCAGCTTGCTGATCCATGGTGCCCGGTCGGTGATACAACACGTCCAGCGAAGAATTAAAACAGGTAAACCAGGAGGTAATCCATGGATAGAACAATTGCTTCACCGCCGTCATGTCAATGAAGTAACGGTAGCTCTAGCCAATAAGATGGCGAGGGTAGCATGGGTAGTGCTTGTCAGAAAAAGAACGATATCGAGTAGTGATGCCTGTATGAACAATTCGACCTGCTGGAAATGGAAGATAGTCGAATAATAGTGGAGTTTGGAAATTTGATTGCATAGGTAAAGTATGGCGAAACAGGTCAGACCGCGATGGGTCAAACCCGAGGAATCTCTAGAGGTAAAAACCTCGTTATGCAGATAGGGCCTCATCGGCGAAGTCCATAGGGGCCAGGAGATTTATATAAACTCCATCAATAGGCCGGATGTAAGACTGCAATGATCTACTTAAGCTATTTTTACTTGGCAAATGGGGCGGTGTCCATGTAAGAGATTCCGTACGACGCGTCAATTTTTTCGTTCTGCAGGCTACGTGGTCTCGACGGTGGACCATGGGATAATTACGACTTTTCTACATGGTTCGAAGATAGGTTCTACTGGATGGGGCTCTCGCAATTTTCCTTCGGAAAATGCTGCCGCCGCGAATACTGCGGGGTTTGATTGCGTTTTTGCCTTTGGCAAAAGCCACAATTTGGTGGCCAGAGGTGGAATCGCACGGGGGCGCCTAGCCCACCGACACGGGGATTTTCAGACTGATTGGCCTACCTTGTAAAATCTTTAGAAACCGCGAATGTTGCATGTTCGAAAAGATCGTGTGAATGGCCGATTGGGGATTTGTCGAAATCTATACCCACTTGAATTCTATTTATCGAAAGGCACCGTATTGAAGCTTTTCCGTGGGATACAGCACCAAGATATTTACTTCGGGATAGAGACAAGATTTTCGGTAGCGTCTTCCAGAGTCGCGTTAAGTCAATGGGTATCGAGGAGGTAGTGACCGCCTATCGTAGCCCTTGGCAGAATGCCTATTTTGAACGACTCAATGGAAGTATTCGACGAGAATGTACTGATCACGTCATCGTTTGGAATGAGGGTCATCTGAAAAAGGTTCTTCGTGGCTATTTCGATTACTACAATAATGATCGAACTCACTTAGGTCTGGTCAAACAAACGCCGATTGACCGCAAAGCATCTAAAAAGGCTTCAAGAGCAGATCAGTTGGTGGAAATTGCGAAAGTAGGTGGGCTTCACCATCGATATGAGTGGCGAGAAGCAGCTTGAATTCCTTCGGATCAATATTTGCGAAGGACAACCATTACGAGAGTTTTCTGGCGGGGACACAGTCGTCGGGTGTCTGGAAATTGACCCGGAATTGAGAGGTTGTTCCGCTAAAAGGATCTGTGATAGTTTGATTGCAGATCTCCAGCCAGTATCCATTAAATCAGGAAAAGTAGCACAAGCCGATTTTTCGAACAGGAACTAACAACAACAAGAGGAATGTCAAAATGGGTCTTAATCTAGAAGCCATGGAAAAAATCACCGCCGATGTTCAGATGAATGACATCGATTGGTTTGAAGTTGGGCCAGGTTCTTACTTCAAGGTTCTCACTGTGCATGCGCCGACTAATACGGTCGCTTTTGGTTACAAAATGGACCCAGGCGCACCAGACTTCCCTTCGCACTTTCATATCTGCCGCGCCATGGCCTGGACCGTGAAAGGTTGGTATGGGTATCGTGAATCCGAAAAGCCTGAGGAAAGTCGAATCACAACGGGTATGTTCTCCTACGAGGCGGCCGGATCTTTTCACACACCCTTTAGTGATTGTCCCGAGGGGTTCCAAACCGTCGGCATTTTTGAGGGCGATACCGAGGTTCTGCTTCAGAACCATGCCGAAGCTGATCCTACTTCTGAGCGAATCGGAGACCTGACAGTCAACGACTTTATTGGCTGGTCGAGCCCGTCGACTCATATTGTTCATCTGGATGGCTCGATCACAGGTGATCCTACTTTCAAGTATGATTTCACCAGCGGCGTCAATGCATTTAAGGTCTAAATTCGATCTGCAGAAATGCTACAGTATCCGCGGTATGGAACAATCGTTTAACTATGCCGAGATTCCGTACGATGTGATGGTCTCTTCCCTCTTAGCTTCGGCGTCACAATGCGCCATTATTGTGTATTCGAATCCACAATAAGGAAGAGGAAAGAGACCATGAATAATGCTACTACAATCGGACTGGATATATCGAAGCGAGTCTTTCACTTGGTTCAACTCGATGAATCGAACAACATCATGATGCGAAAGAAGTTACGCCGCTCTCAACTTGAACCTTTTTTCAGTGAATTGCCGATTTGTATTTTGGCGATGGAGTCTTGTGGTTCTGCTCATTATTGGGCCAGGAAGTTTATTGCCATGGGCCATACCGTGAAGCTGTTACCACCGCAGCACGTTAAAGGTTATCTACGAGGGCAAAAAAATGATTTCAATGATGCGCTAGCGATTGCCGAAGCTACTGTTCATGCTGCAATCAGACCGGTTGGGATTAAAACCCTTGAGCAACAAGATGAACAGGCCCAACACCGAATGCGAAGTTTGATCATTAGGGACAGGGTAGCGCTGAGCAATCACATCCGAAGTTTCTTGTATGAAAGAGGGATTGTGCTCATTTTGGGTATTTCCGTTATTGAGAAACAAGTACCCAGTCTACTTGAAGATGCAGAGAATGATTTAAGCGATAACGGGCGGGAATTGCTCGCTCGCTTGTACCAACAATTCGAACGCCTCTCAGAAGATGTGCAATGGTTCACGAAGAGGATCGAAGCCCAGGCGAAACAAGATGAAATCTCGGTCCGACTCACTGCGATCCCCGGCATTGGGCCGATTGTATCGAGTGCGCTAAAAGGTTGGATGGGCGATGGTCAACACTTCAAAAAAGGTAGGGATGCCTCAGCAGCACTCGGTCTTGTTCCTCGTCAGCATAGTACTGGCGGTATAGATAAGCTGTTAGGTATCACAAAGAAAGGTGACTCGTATGTACGCGCCCTGGTGGTTCACGGTGCCCGATCTGTCGTTGTACGTTCAGCTAACAA
>JAPYTQ010000126.1:0-3770 GCA_029941905.1 Pseudomonadales bacterium
GCCTTGCTTGTTCGGCGTTTTCGCAGAGTTTGGGCCAACCTGTGTAATTCAACATGACAATGACACCGTTATATCATCGAAGGTGTGGGATTATAATAATGTCTGCCTTTGGTAACAGACTGAAGGTACATCAGGAGCGAATCATAGTCCTGCTTGTTGTTGACCAGATCGATCTCCGCCGCATTTACAATAAGCAATGGTGATGCATCATAGTAGTGAAAAAACTTCGTGTATGCATCTACGAGCTGTGACAGGTATGCTTTTTCAATATTCTGTTCCGCCCTGGTTCCGCGCTGCTGGACCCGTGTCATTAGGACATCCACTGGCGCCTGTAGATAAATGACCAGGTCTGGTGTGGGTGCATCTATCGTCAGGTGGGCATATATTTTTTCGTAAAGTTCAAGCTCATCTGAATCGAGGTTAACCTCGGCGAACAATCGATCCTTTTCCAGCAGGAAATCAGCAACTCGCACGGGTTCAAACATATCTGTCTGTCGAATGTCCTGGATTTGCCTGACTCGCTCAAAAAGGAAGAAAAGCTGGGTTTGCAGCGCGGCCTGTCGCCTGTTTTCGTAAAACCTCTCCAGAAAAGGATTGGTTTCCGGTGTTTCAAGAATTGTTTCGTAGTTCAGGGTTTCTGCCAGTCGTTGGGTGAATGATGTTTTACCCACGCCTATTGGACCTTCAACAGCGATGTAGCGCGGTAAGTTGTCCAACTTCAATCCCGTTTCCATTGTCTAGTGGAGTGTCCTATACAAAGCGTATTTTAAGTGGTTCTCAAATTTGTCATAGCAAGGCGTGTTTCGCAGGAAATGTAGGTACCTTTTCAAGAAATACAACGCCGCTATGGCGAATTTGAGGATCACCCGCAGGGCAAGTCGCTAAATGGACAGCGGTGATCGCCCACAGGTTAGTTATGTTCGTTTCTTATTGGTTCAAAAGCCCATCTGGCTCGCCACCATCTGGCCATTTAGTGACTTGCTTAAAGTATGTTTTGTATAGGACACTCCACTAGCCCCTTGTCGCTGTGGTAACCGGAGGCGTCATCAAGGGATCAGTTCAGCGCCTGAAGATCGCAGCAGACTTAAAACACTATCCGGCGGCCTCGAGGCCTGGGTGTTTTATTCCCCTGTGGTAATTGACAAATTCTGTCCATCCGCGTCACTGATCCATCAGCGTATTCCCATATCAATTGCTCACCGTCGAGGTAACGTCTTACCACAATTGGCCCCCAGCCAAATACATGGAAGTTCAGCACTCCGTCCTTCCATATTTTACTCGCGGAGGTCCGCGGGCAATATTCTTTGTCACCGATGTTAAATAACACAGCACCCTCGGTATCGTTGGTATTCAGGAGCAGCGTACTGTTCGGGCCATAGTCGTGGATAATGCCGGAGCTGGTGATCACCGTACGCGATCCACATTGCTCCACCCTCTCGACATGGCCAACATTGCCTTCGACTCCTACCCACAAACCACGAATATCTGCAGCGCCCTCAACCAAAGGCTCAGTACATTCCGCCAGTATTGGCAACGGAAAATGAGAGTAACCACAACCAGGTGTGTTTCCTTTGGGTATCTGCGCGGCAACTCTCCCGCTGCCGTCCAACACCGCCAACTCACAATAGTTTACCAGGCTACCGTCGCCCGCCAGTGTTGCAGGATTGGTAGTTAATGGTGGACGCGGAGAAAAATACAACATCCAGAATGCAGCAGATACCAGAACGAGCAAAGTGATAGCGGTGCCAATGAGAAATTTTTTCATGGGTAGCCCTTTATAGATTTAACATAACAGCAGGTCTGCTTGAATTATTCATCAGATCTCGTCGATTCAGACCAGTGACTTCGTCATTTTTATCACGACATTATCGGATCCGTTAGCAGCAACATGTGTCTCACGACCGAGTTCTCCGTAACCTCTCGCAAGATATAATGGCTCTCCCGGCACAGTGGAACCGAGCTCAATGGTTTTAAATCCAGCATTCCTCGCTGCTGCTTCACCCAGATCCAGCAGCAAAGTGCCGATGCCACGTCTTGCCCAATCGGGATGGGTATACATGGCTCGAATCCTTGCCGCATCAATTGATGGGTCACTTAACGAGTCATCACGTCCTACCGTATGATCACCACCATACAGCGTTTTCCTCTTACCCCAGCCACCACAGCCAATTAAAACGGTCACGGCTTCAACTTGCGTTTCAATGATAAAATAAGTCCCGTCTTCTATCAGGGTCCGGTCCACTCCCATGGTTTCTTTCGCGGCTTCAATCTCTTCAGGCGAAAGAAATTGTTTCATGTTCTCTGTAATCGAAGCATGCATGAGCTCAATGATTGCGGGAATGTCACTGAATTGAGCAGTTCGGTGGGTCATTTCAAACATCGCGCGGGGTCTCCAGCTTAGTGGTGAGTTACCAGGATCTCCGGGGCATTATACTTCAACTGCAGATGCAGGCGATGGGAAAGGGTTGATCCGAGCAACTCATTGACCTGAAGAAATTCAGGCAGCTTCACGCCAACCCAACCTCCGGTAGTTTTCTCTTAGCGGACGATCAAGCGAAGTTTGGCTGATTCGTCTGGATCTATTCCCTGACCGGCGATCTCAACCTCCAACTTGTCTGGACGATGTTCGCAAGTTGCAGCTCAAAACCAGTATACAAATTGCAAAAGTTTTGCTAAAAAGTCTTTAACAAGCGTTACTCAGGGCAATATTCTCAAACGCATCGGTTTGAGCGAATTTAACCAGCCAATCGCTGGTCCTGTCCTGGAAAACATATTTCGAGTAAAAAGCTATCGCTATAAAATCGTTAGATGGTGTGATCTGAATATCTGAAAAAATCACTTACGAGGTGGGGGTCGCGTAGGTGCAGCACTGACAAATCCAGTGGCCGTACAAGAATTGGCTGACTGTCGGTGATCAATGATAACGGGTCTCTATTTAGGGAAGAGTGAAGAGGTACGAGAATGATAACAAGGATTGTATTCCTGGTCGGACTGATGATGACTACCGGGCAATCTTATGGTCTTGGTCTAGGAAAGTTGGAACTTAAGTCTGCGTTGAATCAGCAATTTCAGGCAGAAATTGAGCTAACCAGGATACGTGAGTTAACTGTCGAGGAAATTTTGACCATCCTGGGATCTCAGGATAATTTCGACAAGGCTGGCATTGTAAGAAACCGGGCATTAACAGATTTGATGTTCAAAGTGGCTCAACATGAGGACGGACGACTGGTGGTTCACGTGACCAGCAACAAGCCCATCAGAGAGCCTTACTTGAATTTCATCATCGAGGTATTATGGCCTGACGGCAAAATTTCACGTGAATATACAGTTCTACTCGATCCCCCCGTCTTGAGAGATAATGGTGTGAAATCTGTTCGGTTCAGCGATCGAACCCCGCAACGACAAGTTCCTGCCCAGGTGAAGCCAGTCAGACAATCTCTGGTTGCACTGCAGCCACTGCCAGGTCCACCGGTAACTCAGCAAAATTCGGAATATCAACAGGATCTCCAGAAATCTCGAATCACCAATAACGGAGATACCCTGTGGACAATTGCGGAACGGGTTCGCCCGAATAATTCAATATCAATCCAACAGGTAATGCTTGCGCTGAAACAGGCGAATCCAGAAGCATTTATCAACGACAACATCAATCTTCTTAAGGCCGGGTACGCTTTGAGAATTCCTACGATGAATGATATGCACATCGAGACATTTGCTTCTGCCGTGCAGGAGGTACAGGTTCAGAATGCTCATTTCCAGGACTATCAGAC
>JAPYTQ010000127.1:0-3547 GCA_029941905.1 Pseudomonadales bacterium
CAGACTACACCTTAAAAGTGCTGCTGAGTTGTCTGAAGGATGGGGTCCACTTCTGAGTCGGACGTGCTCTGGCTCCCACGCCAGTTTCGTCATCTCAATGGCATCTTTAGTTTGTTGCACTAAAGCGGTAGCCAGTATTCCGTCAAGTGGTGTTCTCCTTACGAGTGAGCGTAAACCCTGTTCTAATTTTTCTGAAACACCGTGAATTAGCAATTCATCTAACCATCCGCAGAAGTTGTCCACTGGGGTGATGTGACCTACTTCATTATAGAAAAACCAACCGCAGTTCAGTGATGTTGCTTGCTGTTCAGTTACTGTCAATATTTCAGAAAGAAAATGTGCTAGTAATAATGAATTAATATGACGGCCCACAATTCGACTGCTATCCAATGAAACATGTGGACTCGGAACTCGTGTTTTGAAAGGCCATAGTGGGTCTGCAAATTAACAGCTATATATTCTGGCGAACAAATTGTCATGTTAGAGGAAGAGATTCTCGCAGACTCAGCGGCAAGAATGCTATATGGATGGAGCCGTACGGTGCTAATTTTTAGTTTGTCTGGGGAAATTGGCTCAGAGGATTTATCTTGGGCCAGCTCTCATTAAACATAATATAGGTCTTTGTTTTATTATGTCTTTTTTTGCCTTTGTTCATGCGGCGCTGATTAACGCCGTCCCGAACGTGTGGGCCTTACGTTGCAGCGCTCTGAGTTCTCGATCCTTGCGGTGAATCTCAATCATCAGTTCTTTTTTCAACATAAGGCTGACCCAGGGTTAGCATCGCGCATATTAGACGTGGGAGTTGATGTGCAATGACGAAAATTCGTCATTGCACCAACGAGGGGCTTATTCTAGGGTCGACAAGAGTTTGAAGAACACAACGGCGCCTATGCCGGTAACTAACATATTCCACCCTTCTTTTGGGGCAATATACTGCCACCCCATATACTCAGCCGTCGAACGCGTAACTCAGCTCCAGGCCCATAATTCTGGGTGGCCCCCAATAGATCCGTTGGAAGACTGTGTCTGGGCCACCACCACGACTCGCCGTGTATTTTCGATCCAGCAAATTCCTTCCCCAAAAAGAAATTTCGGTCTGGTTGTCGGGAAATCGCCAGGTTAAACGGGCGTCCATCAGGCCGTATTTACGTTGCCGTGAATGGAGTGGCGTTTCCAGATCATCGTAACGCCTGCCTCGAAACGACCATCCCACCTGGGCCGTGACATTGTGGCCGTTGCTGAAGTTATGATCCTTAAGCACACTGAGGCTATAAGTATATGGAGAGCCACGTACAACTTTAGTATCCGAAATATCCCGCAGCTCGGTTGTTTCCAACAATAACGGCGGGGGGCCAACTGAAACGTCGAGCACGCTGAACTCATCGTATTCGCCGTGAATGTAGCCATGAGCTCCGGTAATCAGCCATCCTTCTGCGGGTACCAGTGTCAGTTCAGTCTCAAAGCCAAAGAGGGTGGCTTCCTGGGCGTTTAGAATCGCGACAACCGGCTGGTTGTCGATAATCCGCCCAACTGACTGTTGCTGCTGTTCATAGGTATTATAGAAACTGGTCATATTGAGTTGGACGCGCCCGTCCCAAAATTGGGACTTGAAGCCAAGCTCCCAGTTTTTTGATATTTCCGGCTGATAGTCCTCGAGGCGCGGTGTCTGGTTGAGACCACCGCTGGAATAACCCTTACTCCAGCCCCCGTATAGAAGCACATCATCCGTCCACTGGTAACTGAATATCACCCGTGGCGTCACCTCGCTTTGGGTACCGGTACTACGCGAACATTTACTTGCGATCGGTGCCGATCCATCGGGACAGGTAAACCCAGCGTCTAGCGCACCACCAATCAAGGTTTGCGTCAGGGATAACTCGCGGTCGTCCTCGGTGTAGCGAATACCTGCGGTCACAGACAGCGACTCTGTTAGGTGATAGGTGCCCTCGGCGAAAATTGCCTGAGATTCGTTGGTGGCGTCGTAATCTAACGTATTGCTGGCGAAAGTCTGAACAAATAGCGCGATGTCACCAAGTGTTCCCGCTCCTGTGTCGATACAAAACTGGGGTACATCTGCACAATCCGGGGCCACGCTGTTGCGAAACAAAGGAACGTCAAACAATTGCCTGGCGTCTTCCGAGAAAAAATAAATACCAGCCACCCAATCGAGTTTGTCATCAAACGAGCTACCGGAAAGACGAAATTCCTGCGACCACTGGCTGAACTCGTTGCCATGTCCCGGCGGTTGTTGAATTTCCAGTACGTTGCCAATCGCCGAATCTGAAATGAAACCCCATGAACCGTTGATCTCGTCCATCTCCCGAATCGAACTGATGGAAGCTAACTTACCAATTCCATCGATATCCCAATTCAGTGTCAGGGCCGTACCGAACGAGTCTATTTCGCTGTTGTCGTCAGGGTCGTCCTCATACGACCGCAGGTATCCCTGGGAGCGGCAGTTATCTCGCAATGCGTCGTATGTCCCGAAAATCCAGGCTAATCCTTCAAGACCTGGCGCCGTTGCCCCGTTCTCAGGACCCAGGAAGTTACAGCTGGCGAGAGTCGGTTTTTCCCGCACCCGCTGTGCATCCAGGTTTAATGAAGCATCAAACGTGTCTGTGGGTGTCCATAAAAGTGACACCCGGGCATTCTGTGACTTTGCATCGTTCCATTTCGAGCCGTTGAATTCATTTAGAACAAACCCGTCCTGCTCCCGGTGCTGAACGCTGATGCGTGTTGCCAGGGTTTCTGAAAGTGGGATGTTTACAGTACCCGCGATCAGTTGCTGTCCATCTTCACCCGCACCAACCTTGAGCCTGAAGTCAAATTCCTGATCCGGCTGCTTAGTGATAACGTGAATAAGGCCCGCTGTCGTATTGCGGCCGAACAGCGTTCCCTGTGGACCTCGCAGTACTTCAATTCGATCGATATCCAAAAGGTCGAATATGCCACCCTGCGGTCTGCCGAGGTATACGCCGTTAAGGTAGGTTCCGACTTTTGGATCCTGTGCTGGCCCCCAATTGACCTGGCCGATACCTCGCAGGAATACGATAGCGGAATTTTTAGCGACCGGGGAATTGATATAGGCCAGATTGGGTGTGACGCGTTCCAGGTCACGCATATCGAAGCTGGCGCGATCACGTAGCGCGTCACCGCTAATCGCCGTAATCGGTATCGGTACCGACTGTGAGGATTCCTCCCGGCGCCTGGCGGTGACCACAACTTCCTCGATGCCGAAGGATACATCTTTATCGGCGCCAAAGGATATCTGAGTCGTTAAGAGAAAGCTGCTAGCCAGTGTATAACCACAAACACGCGATAGTTTCATCAAACACCTCTCAGAATTGAGTACTCAGAAACTAGTCTTAATGCGTTATCGATGCAAGCGTTTTATGAAATGTGGAGGAAGGCCACGTCACGGTGTCTTAAATCTGAATGATCATCAGCAATCACCATACTTGGCGCTTCTTTGAAAAATGGGGTTTATACTGCCTCATATAGACGCCCCTATATCAACCTTACTTCTCTCACCATTGTAGAGTGAACT
>JAPYTQ010000128.1:0-2055 GCA_029941905.1 Pseudomonadales bacterium
CTTCATCGATGCTGTATTGGCGGTTTCCGACCTTCTTGATGCACTACGAGAAGGTGCGGTGAATCATGAGTGGTTTGTGTAGTGAGTCCCATTTTTCTGATTATCTGTATGTAGGGCCTCGACCGAAGGTAGTAGCGCCCACTTTGCTGCCTTCGAAAAATGGAAGTGAAGTAGATCGTGAGGAGCCGCCCAACACGCTGGTTTTTCCTGAATTGATGATACAGAACGGAACAGCTTACACCGGTCATCCCCATCGAGTGATCGTATCTACAACTCCAAAACTGCGTGTACTCGTGAATCCGAGGGTGTGTCGGGAATATATGTCCTTGCACAGATGTGGGACGATGTTGCTGGGAGTTGAAGATCCGTATGCAGGAGAGACATGTTCTTGGACTGAGGCGCAACAGTTCAAGGCCTCCTTGGGGGAACGGAGTATTTCTCTTTTTGCCCATAAAGGTGAGTGCTTCGCGATCTGGACCTGTTTTTCAAGTCCCCAGGTTCCAAGTACCCGGTTCGCCATGACGTGTGACGAATTTGTAGAGGAATACAGACACGGATTCCCGGTCGAGAAACGGTTCGAATCGATCGAGTTTCCACTCGGTGAGGATGGGGAGGAAGTTGTGGCTGACTTCGCTGATTCAGATCCACGGATCTTTGAGTTCGAGAAGGCATTGGCAGATCTTCAAAAAAAGTGACCTTGTTGGATTTCAGTGAATCGACAAACTTCTTAGAGAGTTGGCGAATTGATGACAGATCAAGATAGCCGTTCAGGCTTCATTCCGTGGACTCCAGAAGTTCCCGTGAATGGTGAGGCAAGCAGGGTGCTAGAGAGGGCTGGAGTGCTCGAGGATTCTCAACGGGAACTGGTGTTGCACCAGGCGAAGACAGTGCTGTCAAAATGTGTCCCACCGACCGAAGATGCAGGCACGATCACCGGGTTGGTGATAGGACAGTTCAAGAGCGGAACAACCTTGTCCTATACGACACTGGCCGCATTGGCTCATGACAATGGCTACCGTGGAGTTATTCTGTTAGTGGGCACGTATACAGATCTGGGTGATCAGGATACCGATCGATTGTTTGACGATCTCAATGCAGAGGAAAGCCCTGTCTGGGAAGTGTGCCGTCTGGTTCAAGGAAACCAAGTTGCCATAGACGAAGATGTTGCCAAGATTAGACAGATTCAATGCGATCAAGCCAATAAGCCGGGAACACACAAGAGAACCCTTGTGTTTACCTTGCAAAAAAACAGGGCCAATCTAGATCGGTTGAGTGGCTTGCTGGGCCGCCTCGGCACAGCAGTCGAGAGATTTCCCTTCATCATCATCGATGACGAGTCCGAACCGGCCAGTCTCAATCAACTTTGCAATCCACTTACTCGATCTACTACTGGTCCCTGGAGACCAGTCGCCCAAAGGCTATTTATGGAAAGCTGGATCAGAGATGAGGAAAGTGCTACGTCTGCGGCAGTCCGAAGATTGCGCGACTGTGTTCCCCAGCATTCCTATCTTCAATACACCGCACCTCCACATGCCAATGAGCTGGTTTCTCTTGCGGACAATCTATCGCCTAACTTTGTAGAGCTGTTGGAGCCAGGAACAGGAAATTGCGTAGTTGACGAATTCTCTGGTCGTCCAGGCAATCACCGTAGACATTCGGTAGATTTGTGGAAGCCAGAACCATGGAATTGCGATGTTGACGCGAACTCTTGTTCAGATATTTATCGTGGCCTTGACATATATTCGGAAGGTAAAGCAACTTGGTTAATAGAGGAGCGAAACGGGAATTTTATAGAGATAGCTACTGATGAATTACTTGAATCCCTTCGCTGTGCCTTCGCAGTTTTTGTGGTGGGAACTGCCGCTCGTATCGCCGAAGGTGATACTGGTATCAAGTCGATGTTGATCCATACGCATGCCCATAAGTTGTTCCAAGGGGAGTGCAGTAACTATGTGAGCCTGTTGACAGAGCGGTGGGCTACGGCCCTTGGAGATGAATCCGGAGAATCAGAAGCACAGCGAGTTCATGCTGAGCTCGCCTATCACTACACTGGAT
>JAPYTQ010000128.1:2155-3503 GCA_029941905.1 Pseudomonadales bacterium
ATGCTGAGCTCGCCTATCACTACACTGGATGGCCTGATTCTAATATCGAGGAATTGATCGATCCTATTCGATATGTCCTCAGTGAGTTGTGTATCACGGTACTGGATTCTTGTTCATCGAAAGATACTGAGGTCAACTGGGGGTCGGCGAGTGTCCATATTCTTGTGGGAGATCAGACACTCGAACGACGGTTTACGGTCAAAGGATTGACGGTTTGTTACTTGTCTAGACATGATGGTGTGGAAATCGCTGAAATTGTTGATGTAATAAGGTGGCTATTCAGCGACCGAAAAGAACTTCTTCCTGGCACCAGAATATATGTTCCCCGATGTTTTACTGGGCCTAGTTATACCTTTGATAACGGAGGCGACCTTCCATCGGTACAGGGAGCTTTCAATTACTACGCTGAGCGCGATCGTGCATTCAGGTATAGCGTCGCTGAATTCGCGAAAAGCGGGGTCGACTTCTCCAAATGGAGCCGTCAGTTTATAATAAATAGAGCTTATAAGCCGACATTGGAACCGGCCAGGTGTGTGGGCCGTCACCGTACTGAACTTCGTGACTGGACCCAATTGGTTCCGGATTTCGACAATGCCGATTCGATAGAATCGTTTATTGAAGCGGCTGATTTGCTTTGCGACAGTACAAATTGGCGTGATCCAAAAGAACTAGAATTCAGGGATTACCATACTGACAAAGACGGAAGCAAGTTTCGGCACCATCAAGGGAGTTCAACGATTCGCGACGTTTTGGAAGCGCTTCTCAGGTTAAGAAGCCCCAAGAATGATCAGTACACTGCCCTCTTGGAATTAGTTGGGATCGCAGAGCGCCGGGGTAGTTGGCGCAATGCTTGTGTGGTCAAGATACGGCGTGGAGATGTTGGCGTTTGCAAAGGGAACTTCGCCGGCGGGTATAGCGATTATAATTTGCACAATCCGTATCGTGAAAATGATAGTTATCCTCTGAATTCACCGGACACTATTGTACACACTCGCGCCGACATTTGCGTACAGATTTACCGTTATCAATTCGAAAGAAGCGATGGTAGCAAGACTCCAGCTATTCCGGCATTTGCCTTCTACCTTTCGTCTCCTTTGAGACCGGACCCAGGTTATGTTCATGATTACAGGATATGCTTTTAGTTCTTTATTCTGATGTTCCCTCGTTTGCCCTATTTTTGATCCTACTGGGGGAAGAACAGGACAAAGACAAGGTCTCGCGGCCGAGAAGCGGTTCGAAACGGTCGAGTTTCCTCTCGATGAGGATGTGGAGAAAGTTGTGGCTGACTCTGCTGATTCAGATTCTATTTGAAAATCATGGGGCCCCTCTCGCTGGAGAGGGGCTCCAT
>JAPYTQ010000129.1:0-3488 GCA_029941905.1 Pseudomonadales bacterium
TAGTCCGTCACCTAACTGAATCCGCTACGAGTACTGTATGTCTTTATCTGGACCCCCGTGTCAGTGATTTACGGTTTTTACATATATTCGGCTTCTGGCGGCTTGTTCGACTCAAACTAGTCCAATTCGCGTTCAAGGTAACCGAGGTATTACCGGTAAAACCAGACTTCTGCCTTTACCTGGAGCTTAACCGATTCTGGGGTTGGCTATCGACCCGGTGACAGGTCGCGTAGTATGCGTATTTGGAGCCTGCAACAAACATACACAAAAACAGCAGCCAAACTGACGAGCCCAATGTTCCTGTGCATGACATTAATCGTGACGACACGCCAACAAGTATAACAGCGGAGCGCTCGCTTTTCAGAAACCCGGCATTCCGTAGCCTTTGGCTTGTCGGGACGATTGCCGCCACGGCACGCTGGCTCGAGATGCTGGTGATAGGAATTTTCGTCTTCGAGGTAACAAATTCACCGTTTCTTGTCGCGCTGATGTTGTTCCTGCGCTTGCTGCCGATGGCTTTATTTGGCATTTTTGGTGGTATTGTCGCTGACAGGTACGATCGACGCAGCGTGCTTATTGCCGTGATGTCTGTGATGACATTGATTGCAGGTACACTGGGGGCGCTTGCGCTAAATGGTCTGGTTGAGGTCTGGCATGTAGGTTTATGTGCACTTGCTTCGGGACTGATCTGGGTCTCGGATTTTCCCGTTCGAAGGACGTTGCTAAGTGAACTGGCAGGGCCTGGCCAAACCGGCACAGCGATGAGTCTTGATATCCTGTCAGGTTCCGGTTCCCGCATGCTTGGTCCCGTGCTCGGTGGTGGGCTTTATACTGCCTTCGGATTGGGCGGTGCATTTATATTAACGACAACCGCATACGCCATCTGCATACTGTTCCTCTGGCGCCTCAAACACCGCGACGATAAAAAGCAAGAGGTTCATGGCAGTGTTATAACCAACGTCGTTGAGGGCTTTCGCGGGCTCCGTCAAAATCCAACCCTGGTAGGCATCTTTGTCGTGACCGTGGTTTTTAATATCTGGGGCTTCCCTTTCATGTCAATGCTACCGGTTCTCGGCAAAGAAGTACTGATGCTGGATCCGTTTTCAGTTGGAGTGCTTGTCAGCACCGAAGGGGTTGGTGCGTTTTTAGGTGCAAGCGCACTTGCTATCTTCGGCCAGGTACGGTGGTATCGATACCTGTATTTAATCAGTGTGATGATTTATCTCTTCATGGCACTCGCGTTCGCTAATTCAACGCTCTGGTGGCTATCTGCTTTTTTATTGTTGGTAGCAGGCGGTAGTGTTGCTGTGTTTGCTGCCATGCAAAGCGCGCTGGTCCTACTGAATTCTGACGATGCCACCCGGGGCCGAATGATGGGCGTCCTGTCAATGTGTATCGGTACAGGTCTGGTTGGTTTTCTGCATCTGGGTTTGCTGGCAGGTTGGTTGGGTGCACCCATGGCTTGTTCTGTTATTGCGATTGAGGGGGTGCTTGCGCTTTTCTTTGTGGCTCGTCGTTGGCCCGGATTATTAACATGGCAAGACGTGGATAATCCATCGTAATCTCGTGTCCCTCGCAAATACTCGTAAGTCTTGGCATCATTGCCTTTCAGACATTTTCAGATTAGTGTCTCTTGATGTTACTTTTGATCCAAACATTCAAGAAATAGCTAGCTCGAAAGCTCGATATCGTTGCCTATCTGACAGCAGAGAATCTTGCCCTTCGCCAGCAGCTAATAGTATTGAGTCGAAACCAGAATCGCCCACAGCTAAAAGAACGTGATCGGCTATTTTGGAAAGTCTTGTCGCAATCGGGGAAGACCAAAGCTGGATGCTGAAGCGAAATCCCTCGTACTGAAACTATCAAAGCAAATCCATTGTGGGGAGCTCCCAGGATTCATGGTGAGTTACTGAAATTAGGAATCGAGATCTCAGAGAGATCAGTTTCAGGCATTATTCGCCGAGATGGTCCTAAACCACCATCACAGACCTGGAAGACCTTTATCGTGAATCACATGACAGATCTGGTCGCAGTTGATTTTCTGGTTGTGCCTACGATTAGATTCAAGATGCTATTCGTATTTGTTGTACTGAGCCATGATCGCAGAAAAGCGATTCACTTCAATGTCACTGCGAATCCAACCGCTCAGTGGACTCCTCAACAAATTACCGAAGCATTCCCATGGGACACGGCGCCGAAATACTTACTGCCGGATAGAGACAAGATATTCGGTGAGGTTTTTCAAAATCGTGTTAAAGCAATGGATATCGAAGAAGTATTAACAGCACGTCGAAGTCCATGGCAAAATGCCTATGTTGAAAGAGCTAATGGCAGTATTCGCAGGGAATGCACCGCTCACATCGTTGTCTGGAATGAACGACACCTTAAAGGAATTCTTAGAGACTATTTTGCTTACTACAATAATGATCGAACTCACTTAGGTCTCGTCAAACAAACGCCGATTGACCGTCAAGTATCTAAAAAAGCTTCAAGAGCAGTTCAGTTAGTGGAATTTTCGAAAGTAGGTGGACTTCATCATCGATATGAGTGGCGAGAAGCAGCTTGAATTTTCCCGGATCAATATTTGCGAAGGACAACCATCTCCCAATGAGATTTAACCTGTTCCCGTGCTTTTCTGCCGTGGATTTTCCTAGTCGGATTCGAAAAAAGTTTGCTGTATTTTCGTTTCACAAGTGCTTTGTGGAAGGCAGGAATAGTTGCAGGCTTAAGGATGACGGCAACTTTTTGCAGACGGCGTTCGCCGACTTATATTGTTAACAGGCCAAACAGGAATCGATCTTTTGTGACCAATGCAGGTGATCTCTTTCTGGAACGATTCATAACAGTTAGCTGATGCTTAATAGCAATCGATTCGGCCATCGCTACTTTCACTCCGCCTGGTTTCAGAAGTTTGATCAGTGTGACAAGGTAATGAATTAGCAGTTCGATGATTTTACATTCCAGCTATTTTATCACGTGCCGGATACAAGACGGCTAAACTGTTGTTTCTATTTGAAAATTAGCATTTCGCACAGGACACCCTCCCTTGCCAACCTATCACAGTCTCCGGCTGGACAATGACCAGAGACTCTTACCAGCGTGGCCAGACCTGCGATAGGACTTTCCAAAACACGCGATCAGGTACTTTTAGACACGGGCGAGATTGATTTCTCTTCAATATAATGAACCGCTGGCGCAGTGCAAGATTCTCTGCAGTCAAATAGCCAACGGCGTCAAGCTTGCACCTGAGCCAATTGTGGAGTTTTTGGATGAAACACAACATCACAGACACTAATCTGGAAACGCCTGAAACGCAGTGGCATCAACGTGTACGAATATTTGCGAGGGACAGCTGACGAGCGACTACTCGAAGCAGGTAAACATCCAAATAAGGTTAAGGTCGCATGCGCCAGTCCACATCAATGTCGGTCACCTGAATGGCTAAAGTGTTGCCGGGTACAATGCGTGCAATAGGGCTCTATTCTCGG
>JAPYTQ010000130.1:0-3458 GCA_029941905.1 Pseudomonadales bacterium
GTAAACAGCGCGTAAACACGTTGCGACGTCGTTATTGAGACCGTCTTGGTTTTGCTTACCTCATCTAAACCCTTCAGAAACCTCTTCAGGCCGATCGCGGCTTTCTTATCAAATCCCACTAACGTCAGGGTATAGGCACCGGGTACGGCCGCTATTACTGTTTTTTCTTTGATCTTTACCAGTTCGACCCGCAACGTCAGCGCTTCTTGGAGGTTAACCGATTCTTCAAAGGCGTTGTACCCATCTTTTTCGACGCGAACCAAATGTAGCCCTAATGGCAATTTGGTGTCCAGACTCGTAGAACCAGCAAACTCACCATCGATAAAGACCCTATCCTTTTTGACGTTTGAACGCACAATCAAAGTAACCATCCGTGGTGCGGCCGTCGCAAAGGATTGCGATGCTCCACCGTCTCCTCTCCGGTCACTGGAACCAGAATCCGCAGGAGCAGCACTGGATTTCAACAACGAGAACAATCCACTCTCGGAAGATGTCCCGCCGGTTTGAGCCGACTGTGAACTACCACTTGAACCATCCGAAACGGCCTGACTATTATCTGTGGATACCTCCGGCGGCTCCAGATCCATGACCTGATACGCAATTTTTCGCCCGGTAGTACGAAGTGCTTCCGAAATAGCCTCCTTCAGATATGCTTTCTTCTCAATATTCGATGTCCATTTCTTCACTTCTTTTCGGAATACAACATCTTCGGTTAACACGCTATCGTCCTTCAAATCTAACAATTCAGCAGAAACCCCAACAATCATGATCGTGCTTTCCTTGTCAGCGGCGGTACTGGTCTTCATCGCACCTGCCGCTCCCAAAACAGCACCAAATAAACTCGTAGTACCACCTAATTGGCCGACAACAGACCCGATCGTGCCCAGGGTTTCGCCGCTTTGTTTAGCTGTCCTGGATTCCTCAGTCTCCTTATCTCCCATATCAAACTCGATTTCGACAGACAATTCGAAGTCCCGAAGGTGTTTTCCTCCCTGAGAAACAACCGTGATCCCATCTATTTCATTTAGCCCCCTGGCAATTGCACGGACGTAACGCTTCTCGTTCCTACCCTGCACGACAATCTGTCCAATTCCAATGGCATAGTTAACTGGCAGCGTGAGTTCCACGGGATCTGATGCAGAAAGCCTTATACCGGCTGTGTCACCCCGTACACCAATGACACGACCAAACATACGAACGGTCGTTGCGTTGATGCGAGTAACCACCAACGACACCAGCGCATCTGCGCCCGCGTTCGCGAGCAGCTCTGAGAATTCTTCAATGCCCTGGAACTCCTCCTGTTCCATCATGATCTTAGCCAGTTCCTCGCGTTCGACTACCTGTACACCCCTGCTAAATGCTGCCATCTGAACGGCGTTACTAACCTGCTCCTCGAGAATTAACGTAGTGCCCGCAGGAAGGTCGGCTTCCTTCTTATTGATTGGCTGCACTGCAATCTTCAACGGTCCCTGAAGGCCTTCCATTAATTGTTGTGCAAAGATTTCCAAGTTTTCTTCTATCGCGGAAACATTCGGCGTAAAGAAAGACAATGCGAGCAGCATCAAACTAGATTTCAGGGGAGCCAACCCACCCCCAGTTAAAATTCGCCTCGAGGAATTTTTCATATGATCAATCTCCGGTGGCTTAATTCCAGCGCTCTCAGGCGCCAGGATCAGATTTAGAATTTCTCGACCAACATAATCGTGTCCGAAAACTCGAGACGAATATCGTCTGAATTAATGCCCTGAACTTTTAACACCTGGTAGATCCGATCCTCGATGAGATCAGGATCGTCTATTGTCTCGAGCGAATAAACTCGACTAGATTCCCGAACCGCGATGGTCTTGAAGGATCTTGTTCCGCTGAGTCTAGCGAGCGCCCTGGATAGCAACATCGCCGTATCTGGTCTAAATCTAATCAATTTAACCGTGTAAACGACGGGCAGGCCTTCGACGATAGATTCAGAAACACCGTACGCCTGACCGAGCACAATCGTCCGAATTGCCGCCGAGGATTGGGGGTTTTCATAAACAGCAGTCCGGACATCATTACTCCTGTCTTTTGCAAGTCGCTCAAGGGCCGCTGCTGGTGTGTTGGGATTAGCTGCTACCTGAATCCGCACAGCCTCGCTGTGATCTCCAGCAAGACGCTCTAATACCGACTGAGTTGTGCCAGGATTTCCTGCCAAACGAAGGCGCCCACTTACCTCCGCCAAAGAGTTGCCGGCAACGACAGAAGGCTGCACTTCAACCATTGCAACGGGCCCAGCACAGGCGGCGAGTAGTGGAACGACTGATAAAATGCCGACTTTATGTACTCGGAATCGCCGATTAAAGCCAAAGGGCATTTGTAATCCCCCGGAGAAGAAAAGTTAACTACATTGCCAGGTTCTCGACAATAATCTCTTCTTGAGACATTTCGATTCGAATCTGGTCAACATCAACTCCGACTGCCATCAATCCCTCGTAGAGGTATTCCTCGATTTGTCCAATGTCCGCACCTGAATCAAAGGCATAAACTCTCTCCGACTCTCTTACTGCTATCGACTTGATCGATGATACCTGTTTTCGACTCTCGAGATACTTCTTCAGCTTGATTGCAGTCAGAGCTTTAAAGCGAATCAAGGTAAGGTTATAGGTTACTGCAATCGTAGCCGAACCGGTACCACCGGAAGAAGCGGAAGTGGTACCACCCAGCGACTTTACAACGATATTAAGCTTCTTGACTAATACATCTCCCAGTTCACGCGCTACAGTTCTGGAATTTTTCCCGACAATTTCTTCAATACAAAATGAGTCACATTGGTTATAACTCTTTGGAATCAGGTAGGCTTTTCTCGGTTCATATTCAAAGGTCGCCATCGGTCTGAGTGTCTTCAGATCGTACACATCACCCCGGATCCGGACTTCCATCTTCTTGGAGAAACTTAATTCCTTTATTCTTGGAAAAATTGCAAACACCACAGCCAGCCGGGACTGAACTGTCGCATCTTCGGTCTGATTAGCAACCATCAATGTCTCGATTAACTCGGTTTTCGGTCGCCGGGTGCGGACTTCAAAACCAAGTTTCACCGCAAGCATATCTTCATCAATCACATCATAGCCGCCGCGTGCCATGGATTCCTGCAACTGACTGATTACCCGTTTGAATATCTCCGAGTTACGTTCTACCGATCTTGGATCTGAGTCCTCCCCCGTCAAAATGACTCGGGTTCCAGCTTGAACACAGACCGAAGTTGTCGCGAGAATTACCGCCAGCAACGCAGATTGCCACATTCCTCTAGTCAATAGCTTGCTTTTCACCAGATTCCTCCTATTGATTTAATAATTGTTGTGTTAGGCACCTAGGCAAATCATACCCGCAACCTCGATGAAAGTCTAAAGTACATGATATCTCGTACAAGTGATCCTCCCCCACTGAGCTGGTCCACCCTTAACGTTAGTAAAGGAGGATTAAGT
>JAPYTQ010000131.1:0-3448 GCA_029941905.1 Pseudomonadales bacterium
GTGTGGATCCGGGTGATCAGGATCGTTCGCCCATCTGGTCGGATAAGGATAGGGAAGAGCTGTAAAGGGATTGTCGGCATCAACTGACTCGTTGATATACTGCGAGAGAAATCCATCGAGATCGAACCAGTCCTGATCGGTTGGCCACTCCGAATTTGTGGGGTAGGGGAGCGGACTCAGTTTCTCAACATCGTTGTAATCGCCTAACTGGGCATTACCAAACTCCTCGAAACGTAGCATCTGCTGCGTGAAAGGTTTGGCGCCGAATAGAGGACTTGGACCTGCACCCGTAGGAATATCAAGTCCCCCGTTATTCTGAAGCACACTCTGGTTCAGGTTTTTATCCGCTTCATGTTTATCAGTGTTGAGATTATAGCCTTCAAATGCGCCTTGCATCGCCTCATGGGGCGCGGTCAGGTGGGTTGCGCCACCTGAAAGGTCATTGAAAACCTGCGCTTGAATTTCAAGAGCCAAAGCGGGAATCTCCTCCGCGAAACACACGCCCAATTGGTTCGTCGCTAAAGTACACACGCTCTCGCCTGCGGCGTCAGCAGTTTCTGTGCTCTGGATAGTTTCTGCGTTTGCGGCGGCCGCTAAAACTTCTGCTTGTGCTGTAGCGGCGGCTGATGCTGCATTGGCTACCGCGATTGCGTCTGCTGCTCCCGGCTCGACACAAGTCGCAGTGATGATCGAGCCTTGTTCTAAACCTAAACCACGGCAACGAAAGCGACCCGTATTACCTAAAAACTTGCAGCGCACATTCAGCTCGTCAGCTACAATCTGGTTGGCGCTTTGAGGACACGTGCCCGAAATCACGACACGGTGACGATTATCAGCGGCACCTTGAAACGTCTTAACGCCTCCAATATCAGGCAACGCGTCTGCCTGGGCAGTTTTACTACTATCTTCTATTATCTTATCCTCCCTCTTCTTATCCTCCTTATCTTTCTTTGCAGAGGCCGCTAAAGCTTCTGCTGCTGCTTGTGTTGTAACGGCGATGACTGCTCCCGGCTCGACACAAGTCGCAGTGATGGTCAAACCTGGTTCTAAAGCTAAACCTAAACCACGGCAACGAAAGCGACCCGTGTTACCTAAAAACTTGCAGCGCACATTCAGCTCGTCAGCTACAATCTGCTTGGCGCTTTGAGGACACGTGCCAGAAATCACGACACGGTGACGATTATCAACGGCACCTTGAAATGTCGTAACGCCTCCAGTGTCTTCTTTGGCTTCAGCGGTAAAAACGGAGAAAAACAGTGCGATTCCCACCAATGCGACAAAACCACTGTTGAATGAAATAGCGAAAGACCCGATGTAATGTATCAATTTAGTAGCCACTTTGAATACCTGTTCCTTATAATTTCGAAGATGCAAGTTTCGGTTAAAACTGGGCGTTCGTAAATCCTCCAAGTCCATGAGCCTAAACAGATTAGTTGACTGGGTTAGTCGTTCGGACTGCACTGGCAAGGTAACTACCGTTCGGTGATGACATCTGGATGAGAGAGTAGTTGTATTGGGTTAGTCGTTCGGACTGCACTGGTAAGGTAACTACAGTTCGGTGATGACATCTGGATGAGAGAATAGTTGATTGGGTTAGTCGTTCGGACTGCACTGGCAAGGAAACTACCGTTCTGATGTCGATGATACTCAATATCACGGTGCAGCGTTTGACAAGGAAACGGGTGAAATAGTCAGCTTTAAATGTCGACCAACCTGAAGGGTCTTGTGGCACAGCTTGAGAAAATGCAAAAGTACTTTGAAGCTGAGTCACTCAAACTCTGCTATGAAAGCATCTTATATCGGCTATTGTTTACAGCGTGATCTAATGCAGTCTAACTATGATTTCAATATGATCTCATCAGATAGTATTCCACGAAAAGGATCAAAAGCGATCAAGACAGATCGAATCGATGCATTGGATCTGGCTCAGTTCTCTGCCAACGATCTGCTAACGATCGTGTGGGAAACGCCATCGATTTGGTATTATGGCTGGTGCCAAATCGAGCGCGCCTTCACTCTCTGGTAGAAACCGCACGCGCCAATGACTTGAATACGTACGCTTATCTGAAACATGTCTTCGAACCGCCCTGCGTATCCTCACCAGAGGCAATGGAAAAGTTAATGCCATGGCATAATTCCCCTGAACAGCTGGAACGATATCTGACTCAGAACGCAACCAATCAAAACCGGTGACTCGTTGTACGTCGTTTGCGGAGCGATTATCTTTAGCAGGGCAACAATTTGATCTACCCAAGACGGATGGTAGACATAATCTTCATGTAATTCATTGTCGTGGCAAAATTTTATGTTCGTGTCAAACGGCGACTCGCGATATGTGGTGGAGTACACGTCCTGGACTTTTCTCTCCATATTTCTAATCTGTCTCGCAAAACGAGAATTATTTTAAGAAAGAATCAGTAAAAGCAACGAATTCTCAGCTCAAACCCTGGTAATCCTTTTCGGCTTGATATTTGCGTGTCTATTTATGCTGGTTCGCAGGTAGTGGACTATTACTTGAATAAATTAACGAGGGGTTTAGTTAATGACAAAAACAAAAAGGGAATGTCTAATAAATCTGAATAGGCCAATGTTTCCGACAGGCATATTCGTTCTCGTTCTTTCGTTGGGACTGCAAGTCCAAGCTGCTGCTGTTAGTGACAAGGGCCTCCAGCGTCAAGCGGGTGCCGTCTTCGTTTCAACTCGGGGTGTACGCTCTGGTCTGGCCATGTCTTGGGATGGGAATTTGTGAAATATATTTTTCCAATTATACTTTTGTCGATCTCTTGCCATGCTGAAGAAGTTCGATTTTCCACTAAAGAAATAATTCTGGAGTCGCACAAGCTCACTGTGGAAATAGCAGATAGTGAAGAGACACAGCGCCAAGGATTGATGAATAGAACTCAACTCGACCAAGGTCGCGGGATGCTTTTCATAGTTGAAAATCCTCGAAAATTGAGCTTTTGGATGAAGAACACTTTCATTCCTCTAAGCATTGCATTTTTTGATAAAGACAGAAAATTAGTAGATATAAAAAAAATGAAACCCGTTACCTCGATTTTAGTTAAGCGACATCCGGCTTACACAAGTTCAGGTGTTGCCAAGTATGCTCTTGAAGTCAACCAGGGATGGTTTGAAAATAACAAAATAAAAATCGGTAGCCAATTTCAGTTTGTCTCAAAAAAAACTCGACCATCATCGAGATAAAAAATTCTGTGACCTATGGCTGGTCGTGGAAAATGACATTTCCCGCTGCCAATTTAATGATGTTGTAATGACTTAGAGAACTTGCACCTCGAGGTCGGCGTAATTGCTCTTTCTTGGGCTTAGCGGATGTTCGTCAAGCGACGTTGGAAAAGATGAACGTGAAGACGTTTCGGCTCCCTCATAGGCCAAGGGCTCAGTAAGATTTCAGATGCTTCACCAATCTTCGCCTGATCGGCATCAACTG
>JAPYTQ010000132.1:0-3350 GCA_029941905.1 Pseudomonadales bacterium
GTATTTCGATGACCCGGAGGACGGTTCCGGAATTCGGCGGGGATACGCCAACATGCTCTTCGATATTGCTGGATTCAAAAATGTCAGCAGGTGTTGAACTGGTGCGCCAGAGATTGGCGGAGAAATAACCTGGACGTTCTGGTACAGTTTTGACTGCGGTTGCGGGTCCATCTTCGATGATCGTTGATTGCCCGGTAGCATCAAACCCCGTAACGATACGCCGCACATTATTGCTTGTCATTTATCACACTCCAATTCTTTTGACTTTCCGTCCAATTTCAACAGTATAGGAACCATTAAGGTAGCTTCTCAATAACCCGTGGCAGTCGCTGCGCGTTCAGTGATGATATCAGGTAATGGAGGAATAGGCTGTTCAGCAATACTCAGACGATCCGCTAAGTAATGCCAGAATGAGATATCCAATTTGCGACAGGTTTTCTTTAAACTTGCAAAGGTATCCCGACATCGCCTGCCTTCCTCACTTCGCGTACCGCCACTGATTTTTCGTTTCTTCACATAATCACGGATATCCGTTTCACTGCCATTAGTATGCAAAGGGATTTCAGGTCGATCAAGCACCAGCAGCAATTCTTCCTTCTGGTGATGGATTCGCTTTAAGGTCTGGTTTAATGTGGCATAGCTGGTTTTTTGGGTGTATATCTCATCAAAGCGTTGCCGGAGTGTTGCGCGCTGAGTTTGATCAGGCTTATTTTTATATCGCTTCAATTCAGCATAAAAGTCCCAGATTTGACTTCGTATTAATTTTATTTCCTGCCGGTGTGTTTCGTTCAGGGGCAACATTTTGTGGATGAGACGTTCGCTATGCACCCAGCATAAGGCATGTAATAAGATTTTGAACTGCCCGGCATCATCACTGACGATGACAAGATCATCACACAGGCCGTGTTGCAAAACACTGCCGAGCAAGGCGCCTTCAGTCGCAAAGCGTTGGTGACTTGAAGTTGTGATGGACAGGCTCGCCAGTAATTCCAGCCAGGCTTCTTTGTCGGCAAAGGACGTTGCTGTTAACTGCCTTAGCGGCTGTAAGAACTTTTCAGGCAGTGATTGTTTTTTCATGTAATCCAGCGCAGCGTCACTCAAATAGTAATCTGTTTTGCCGGCTCTGAGCAGTTCCAGAAAGTTAACCCGGCTTTTTGAATCGGTACTTTGAAACCAGCCAAACCAATCATTGCCAATGTGCGTCACAAACCCATTTTTACCCTGGTGGCGTGCGCCGCTATCATCTACCGTCACATAGGAAGAAGCGGCCAAACCGGCTTGTAAACAGCCATCTTTTTCTGCGTGAAAAGCATCTTGGTCTTGCAACAGAATCCGATTGACTTGTCCGGATGAGATATCAATACCCCATTCACGTAATTGCTCTAGTAACAAGGGTTGTGTCGTTTGACAATGATGATGTTGATAAAGAATATAGCGGATCAATTGAGGACCAAAGTGTTGGTTATTCAATGCATCAGGAAGTTGCCCGGTGACTGAGCCGTTTTCCGGTGTCACCCAGTGTTCCAACCGGTAAAGGATATTATGTGATTCAATATTCAAATCCTGCACCACAAAATCTCGATAGCCTTTAAATCGTGACCCCGGTGCAAGAGGCGCAGCAGGTTTAATCACTTTGTTTTCATGAATGACCAGTTTCCGGGTCTTTTTCTTTTTGTCGGACCCGGGACGTTTGTTAGAGGATGACTTTAATGAGTGTTTGGGTTTGGCGTTTTTATCGAGTTTACTGCCTGTAAAGACCGGGCGCTTTTTCTCACCTTTGAGCACATTGATTTCATCTTTCAGCAAAGCAATCTCTTCATCTTGCTGTTGCACCCGTTTAATTAACGGTTCAACCCGTTCGAGTAACATCTTAACAACGGCTGTTTGATCCTGTGCCGCAATATCGGGTAGCCAGAGCAGCTGTTTCAGCGGCTTAACATCATTAGCATTGGACCTTATGCCGGTTCCGCGGCTTCCACCGCCATCATCGCGGCCAGGACCGCAACACGTTCGCCGCGGGGCATAGCCTGGTAGGCTTTCCCCCAGTTGGCAGCCTTGCGCTTAATCCGTTGCCGGTCGGTGAAGTTTTTGCCCGCATAACGGGCCCAAAACACGCGGTCGATACGGTAGTTGTACCAGAGCTTTTCGGTCCGTACGCCCGCCTGGTTCATGACTTGTAGCTCGAGGCTGTTCCAGCCCGCAAGCAGGTCATCGTACAGGCTCGAGGGGTAGCCGGAGAGGATGACATTGCAAGGCAACGTCTTCAGCAGTAGCAGCAGTTCGATATGATCCTGCTCCTCGTAGTCACAGCGGTACCTGCGTCCTGAACTGCGTGTCTCGTGAAGATAGGGTGGATCACAGTAGACTAACTCACGACCCTGATAATCGTAGTGCTTCAGATATTGGTGTGCACACTCATTCACCAGTTGAACGCGATAGTCACAGTTAAAATCATCCAGCGACTGCGGGTCCAGGTCGATGCCAATATTGTTGAGTGCCGCTGGCTTTCGTTTCATGATCGCCCCGCCACCCAGGTGGGTTTCAATATAGGTGTCGTGCGGCGGCATTATGGCGATGATTGACTGGCATAAACCAGAGGTCGCTTTCGAACCAAAATAATTGACCATGGGTATTGTTCTGATGAGCTGTAATGGATCAGCACAATAGTCGCCGTGTACTATGTTGTCAAGAAAAAGTGACTGTCAGATGGTTAGGGCGTGAATAGTTACGAATTGATTTTCAAGTTGCCACGGGTTATTGAGAAGCTACAGGAATGGCTCCTAACGCATTGTTATTTTACTATTTGTTACCCTTTCTGATTTTCAGTTGGAGAGGTTATGGCAGCAAAGAGAATGACTATGCGCAAAATACGAGAAGTCCTGCGACTCAGCTTTGAGGCAGGCCTATCAATCCGGCAAATTAAAGCCAGTCGTTTGGCAGGGGGTTTTACTATTGTTTTCACAGGAGAAGATTTTTCTAGTCTCGCTAAGGAACTGTTACCAGAGCTTTCGGAGGAAGATTGTACCCTCTTCTGCATAACGATAAAGACCAACATGGCATTCGGAAAAAAGGAAGAACTGCATAAGAAAGAGAAATTGTTTGCATATAGGTTTTCCAAAGAATATTCAGCGGGACATCTTTCGCGGCACCACTACACTTACGAGCTTTATGGCGAGAAAGCACAAGAATATTTTGGAGGATAGGGCAAATAAACCCCATATTCATAAGATCGGTCAAGTACGGTAGTTGCAGATTTTCATTCAAATTTAAGACGCCCTGAGGTTGTGTTCATGTAGATGGTCAATGACTGTCATGATGCTTATCTGCTGGCTTACACTCGGTAGGGTTGA
>JAPYTQ010000133.1:0-3008 GCA_029941905.1 Pseudomonadales bacterium
TATTGCAGAGAATCCCAGAATCGTCTCACCATATAAACGGTTCGAAAATTCTCTTTCCGACTTTATCCAAATATAGGTATTTCCATACAAGCTACTCGCCTGTTCAGTACCCGATGAATTTTTCAGTGTTGTATCGTCGCCAAACCAGAACAGATTAACGGAGAGTCGCCCAAGCGCTGCCGTATTGAAACTGTATCGTCCGAACAAGTCAGCAAACTTAGGATCTCCCAGGTCAGACTCCGCCAGACCACTGATTAACCCGATGCTACTGATGCGAGCATTGAGCAGCCAATTCTTATCGGTATCGCCACCCGCCTGCAAATAGGAAAAATAGTACAGCCCCAGGCCTAACTCTCTTCTGCCAAGAATTTCAGTTGTATTCCTGCTGTGGATATCCATTACCGCACTTAATCGATCACCGTATTGAGTACTGAATCCACCGCTGTGGAAATGCAGTGAATCGACAATACGCGAATCGAAGCTGCCAAACAGATTGTGAAAATGATTAAAGTGAAATGGCTCGTACAGGGTGACACCATCGAAGAGAATAAGGGTCTCATCTTCATTACCACCTCTGACATTTGGCCTGGCAGAGACGCCGGATGTTGCACTTCCAGGCAATTGGTTAACCAGTCGACTCACATCATTGCCAATCGCCGGGCGAGCTGACAGATCTGCTTGCCCCAGGGTCATCTTGCTATTCCCTGCATCCGCCAGCAGATGATACTGGCTCGAGGTGACCGCCACTTCCTCTATGTCGGCGACGTACCCCATTGATGAGATCTCATCACTTGTTTGTATAAGCTCGGTATCAGATTGTTTAAGTCTGACAATGAGAAAAGAATCACTTGTAAAGGATTGAAGGTCCAGATTGAATCCATTCAGGACCTGACGTAGTTTCGTCGAGTCGATTAATTGCGTCGGATCAAAGGTCACCATAAACCTCGAGGTGATGAGGTCCGAAGAATATATCGTGTTTATCCCAACCTTTTCGGCACGCTGCAAGTACTCGGTCAGTGAAATTGATTCTACGGCGAAACCGGGTGATGCGTTAAGAGCCAGCAGGAAAGCAAAAAATAATCTGAATATCGGTGGCAAGCAATTTCCTTCTGGTCGCGCACCAGCACGTCCGCGTATCTACCTATCAACAACAAAACTTCCAGACTCAACAGTCACCACGTAAAAATCAGTCGTTGCTAATACAATTCTCAATGACTCCAGTGGTTTGAGTCCTTTGATCGACCCATGGAGCATAGTACGTTTTGCTTGATTTCGTGCAACTTCCGATCGATATTTTAGTGTTTTACCGGTTTCTCGACTGACCCAATCGAGATAGGAGGAAAGTGCCGCACCTTCCAGGTCGAACGTGACTGAAACTTTCTGAGTCCAGGCCCAACTCTCATCGTCTGTATCAATGGCAGATTTCTGCACAGACGCATTTTCAGCCATTAGGATACGTTCCCCGGCAAATGCAACAACGTCACCATGGTTGATCTCCACTGAACCTTCCCTGACCTGCACTTGCCAGTTACTGCGTAGTACCCGCACAGAGAATTGCGTACCTATATCCCGGGCGTGACCAAATGGTGTTGTTACCACAATACTATTTGCACGGCTGCCACCATCATTCGAATCAACGTAGATCTGCCCCGTAATCAAGTCAACCTCATCGAGGCCAGTCAGCTGAATCAGGCTGTCCTGCGCAATCCGCAAATTCAACCCATTTACCATGACAATAGAGGCAAAACTATTTGCCATGGTCCTGACCCGTATTTCCCCCTTAATCTCAGCACCTTCAAAATCTCGCCAGATACCACCTGCTTCCAGTTGGTATTCAACCCGGTTGACGACTTTCGCTACCGTTGCATAGCTGCTGGACGGGTGGCCCGGTATGGTTAACACACCAATCCCAATACTCATCGCCAGCAGAAAACCTGCTGCAACTGAATACCTGAATCTTGTACTTCTCCTTCTTCCCTGAGCCTCAACTTCCTCTTGCCATGCTAACTTTACATTCGCCTTGATTTCGTTGCTAAGGGCTTCTGAAGGTTTATTTCGCGAACCCGTTTTCAAGAGCAACCTGGCTATCTGGTCTTCGCTAATCTGATCACCGTTGTTACTATCCATGTTAATCACCTCACCCTGGCGGGGATTAGCTGGGGAGAAATTTGAATAAGAGTCTCGCGAAACGCCGCGCGAGCACGGGCGAGTGTCGACTGCGCAGCCAGTTCAGTTATCTTCAGTCGACTGGCAATTTCCGACACCGAGAAACCTTCAATATATTTCCACTCCAGTGCGTTGCCGTAATTGGGCGGCAGGAAATCCAGAACTTCCTGGACTAGTCGAATTAACTGGGTATTTTCGAATTGCGCATCAGGATCATCCTTATCTGCGGACTCAAGGGACTCCAGAATCGGGCGGATGTTTTCGTCGTCCTGCGGAACAACAGGCACAGACCTGGCAAGTCGTCGAAAATGACCGTTGATCTCGTTGCGGCATATCTGGCACAACCAGGTAAACATTGAGGCTTCTCCACGGTATGTCTTGATTGACTTAATGGCGTTCATCAGGGTGGATTGAACGATATCCTTGACCGCATTTTCATCAGATTCCAAACGGCTGATTGCGAAACGATAGAGACGCGGGAAATAGTCATCGAAAAACTGGTCGAATAGTCGCTCGTCACCCCTCATGAGGTCACGTGCTAAAGAAAGATCACGGTCATGCCGCATATTCTGGATCCCAATCCTTACCGCATGGATGGTTAGAGTCGATTATTAAGAAAAACATTCGGATAACAGTGTATTTATTTCCTTGTCCCTCGCAAATAATGATCCGGGAAATTCAAGCTGCTTTACGCCATTCACATCTATGGTGTCTACATAGAAACATTTCTCAAACGCTCCGAACTGTTCAATAATAGTCACATCATCTAGCAGATTAATCTCAAACCGTAGATAGGGATTTTAACCCGCATTTTTTCAAGATTGCCAAAGTATCTTGATCAG
>JAPYTQ010000134.1:0-2937 GCA_029941905.1 Pseudomonadales bacterium
GATCACTGATTAGGTTTTCTGCTCGGGCAGGGGACTTTTACAAGGTAGTTGAAGGCGCGTCCAGTTTCCAAATTGATATCAATGTCAGATAATTTGCTCGAAATGCCAAAAGTAAACGGACTTTACCATCGATATGAGTGGTGTGAAGCTGCTTGAATTTTGGCGGATCATTATTTGCGAGGGACAGTAGAAAAGTCGGGAAAATCCCATGGTCCACCGTGGTTAAAGGCGATATTGACCTAGTAAACCAGGCTCGGCTATCGAATTACCCAGAACCTGACGCCCTGCTGCTCCAGAAAAGCTTCAGCGTCCTTTCCCTTGAGCATTGCAAACGTTGCCAGCATGCCCGCTTGCGTGCAACTTGTCGCAGCGACTGTAACGGATAGGGGCGACTGTTCTATCGGCCAGCCAGTCGTTGGATTCAGAACGTGGCCATAACGTTTGCCCCTGTCGACCAGGTAGCGCTGTGTACTGCCGCTCGTTGCCAGGGCTCCGGTTCTCACTTCCAGAAACTCCGCCGCCTCACATTGATCGGCAGGGCTTTCTATACCGACCAGCCAGGGTTTCTCCTCGCTAAATGCCCGGTTGCAAACGATATCACCACCAAAGTTCACCAGCATCGGCGCATCAACGATTGCCAACAATAGTTTCAGCGTACGATCCACGGCATATTCTTTCCCAATACCACCAAAATCTATCTGCATGCCGCTCGGAAGTGCAAATTCCGGCGCATCCCACCTTGCTTTCTCGAGACCAATGAAGGGGAGTAGTGATTTAATTAAATGCTGTTCCGGCAGCTCGCTATCCGGCTTAAAAGACCAGGCCTTACGTAAGATACCGGATGTCACGTCGAACAGACCATCGCTTAACCCATAACATTGATATGCAAAATTAATCAGCTGCGCCGTTTCGTCATCGACAATCACCGGTTTTCCATTGTTATTGTTTATTCGCGGGATGATCCCATCCTGACGATAACGGCTGAATTTCTGCTCGATTCGCCAGGCTTCCTTTGAGGCAAGCTTTAACAGTTCTTCTGCCTGCGCTCTGTCATCAACCGCCATCAATACTTCGCATGGACTGGCCATCGCATCGAATTCGCCAACCCAACAATTAACCTGGTGTGAAGACATCTGCATTGACAGGTGTCTTGGCCGATCAATAACGGACGCATTGACCATGTAAGCCAGTCTCTTAGAAATTGTGTGAATAGCCTAGCTGGAAGATTATCGCCTCCAGATCAGGAAACAGATCATAATTGTTTTGGATACCTATCGGGTTGCCAACCGTATCACCGTTTTGCTGGTAATATTCTAACCGAACGCTGAACTCACTCTGCTTGCTGATTCGAAAAGCATATTTCGCTCCGTATGTCAGTCCTTCAAAGGTACCCAGGCGTGGGTCAGCACTGACGTACTCCGGCAGACTGTCTCCGGATACCAGACTGTGCTGATAGAATTCAGCCGCTTCCTGCGCATAATAACGAAAGTGCGGTTCGATATAATGCCGCCCGGAAAACTGAAAGCGATATCGAATATCAAATGTATGTGAAGTGATATCCCAGTCGTCCCAGAGATAACGATAGGAGACATCAATAATATTCCCGTTGTCACGATGGTATTTGGTCTTCCAATACAGGCTGTGTTTATCTCGAGAATCAGGTCGGTTCTCGTAGATGTAATCCAGCGTTTCGCCGGAAGTCTGGTCCGCGACACTGACTATTTTGTAAGGGTCAGTCAGGTAACCACTCGCGCTGCTATAAGAATAGTTGAGCTGCATGAGTGTCTTCCGGTTTATCACCTGGGTCACGCCCAGTAAAACATCGGTGACCGTTTTGTCGTCTTCCGTTCCTGACCGGGGTTGCACGCCTCCAACTGGAACCATCGAAGCAAAGGCGATGGGAATGCCGCCTTCCGGGTCCAGTGTATCACTGGCATAAGCAAACCCGGCAGTCAGCGTGGTGTTCTTGTTATTAAAGTCTCTCGCTACTAAGACGTTGGCGCCTATGGACTCATAGTCGTATTCAGATGAATAAACGAAACCTGTGGATATTCTCGTTATTCGATTCAGGGGGAAATCATACTGGACACTGAAAGCTGCCCGGCTGTCCTTAAAAGTATCGTCAAGTGGCACGTCACCCGCTGGGATCGTATAGTCGCTGTTGCCCGAAGGGCGGGTGAATGTCTGTGGCACATTTGTCGGTATGGCACCATTGGGAGAAGCACCGGTCAGAGAATCCGCGACCAGCTTGAAGTTTAATATCCTCCCATCTTCAAAAGTCCTGGTCAGGCTGATGACAGGTTCAATCGTTTCCACGCGATCTTTCTCGGAATAGGCCAAAACAGCAGTGTCGATCTGCCAGCCAGGATTTGCCTCAGCCACGGCTTCACTGCCCAGTAAACTGCAGGTCGCTGTCGCCAGCAGACCGGCAATGTTCTTGTGTTTTAGTTGCATCCGCAGCCTCCACCACCAAAAGCGGCACCGCCACTTGATGCTTCCTTGCTGAAATAAATATGCTCATCAAGCCCGGCTTCAATGGGGTCACTGATGAGTTGCATCTCTTTTTTCGCCAGCAGATCTCGTTCCCAGGGTTGTACCCCCCATTGTGCGCAACCCGTCATCAGCAGACAACACGCCAGTATCTTTACCATGTTTTTCAATTTCTTTTCTCCACTAGCAGAGGTTGGTGAGCCGCACTTACCAAAGCTTCTATGCTTGCTTCATGCTCTTTTTGACGATGCTGATTAAAACCAACCCGCTGTGAAAAAATAGTCCCATCGCGATTGATGATCACTGAACTGGGCATGCCTTTTATCTCGTAAGCCAGCGGGGTGATTCCCCCGGGATCGAAACCAATGATGAAATGCACACCGGCTTGCGCCAGAAACCTGTCCGCCAATTTTCTATCCTGGTCCAGGTTAACGGCAATGATGGCCA
>JAPYTQ010000135.1:0-2834 GCA_029941905.1 Pseudomonadales bacterium
ATCCTTGCTCTACGAGGTAGAGAACCACCATTATGCGTCCGGTTCTACCGTTACCGTCGGTGAAAGGATGGATCGATTCGAACTGGGAGTGGAGTATCGCAGACTTGATGATGGGATCTATTGAGTCTTTTTGGTTCAACCAGTTAAATAGATTATCCAGTAAGCTTCTAAGAAGAGGTTCACCATCAGGCGGCGTGGAAATGACCTCGCCTGTACCAGGTCGTTTTAAAGCGGTACCCGGTACTTTCCTTACCTGCACTTGATGATCTCTAATGATTGTACATATTTCCTCGATTGCAGGCGTGCACATAGACCGATCTGCTTGCCATCCATAATGAACAGCTTGTCCGTATCGATGTACTTCTTTCGTCATGGGATCAATTGCACCTTTGGCTGAAGCTGACCCAAACAGTCTGTCATCTGTAGTGATTATTTGCTCAATTTCAGAAGAAGCTTTCGCTTCAAGCAGAATAACGCTCTGATACAAGGCTGCCTGGTTAGGTAAATGTTCTGCAGTAGCAGATAATTTGGCTAACGCTGCCGAAGCGGGTACGAGAGCTTTATAGAGATCAATAGAATCTAATGATTGCGATGGTGGCAACCTTGGCAAGTCGTAATATGGTGCTCTGGGATTTAGCAACGAATTTGCAGAATTTCCCATAAATGAGAATCTATAGCCACCAACTTACGGAAATATGACAATTCCTGCAAGTTCATACTCTAATATTTCGTTATGCTGGAAAAACTGCAGGTTGAGCTGTTGTTTCCCAGACCGACGAAAACACCGCAATGCTGGAAACGGATAAAGGCGGACATGCAGCGATCAGGTTCGCACAGGTCAATGCGTTGATTAACGATCAAGGGTAGAATCACTCAAATTACTGCCACCATGCTGTCGATTATCAGTGGATTTTGACTACCTGCGCTACCTGAAACAATCAAATCCCGCATTCCAGTTGCTGGCTGCAGATAACGCGCCGCTGATTTTGAGTTTTTTCCACCTCTATTTCATCAAAGACAATCAAAGAACATTAACCTATGGGGAACTGACCGGGAGCCTGGAAGATTACCTGCACCATATTCGGGAATCCCACGGTGAAGATTTGTACCCAAAGAGTGCCTCTCAATATATCGATGACTGGTCTGGCGAACGCAGCCTCTATCTGCGGAAATTCTACAGTACTGACAACGACGAACCACTGTTTGATTTAACCCCGGCAACCGAAAAGGTTATCGAATGGATTGCGGATCTTGAAACTCGGGAGTTTGTGGGTACAGAGTCTCGATTACTCACTGTTTTCCAGCTCTTGCGGGATATCGTCAATCGGTCTGAACACAACCCGGAAGCAAGAATCAGTCTTCTGGAACAGCAAAAGGAAACGATTGATAAAGAAATTCAGCAGATCCAGATGGGCGAGCTCAACGTCCTGGACCCGACGCAAATGCGTGAACGATTTTTTCAAGCTGAAGATACAGCGCGAAAGCTACTTTCTGATTTCAGACAGGTTGAACACAATTTCCGTAATCTGGATCGTCGAACACGAGAACGCATCACGATCAGCCAGGCGTCCAAGGGAGAACTACTTGACGAAGTCTTTAACCACCAGGACGAAATCCATGATTCGGATCAAGGTCGAAGTTTTCGAGGATTCTGGGAATTTCTAATGTCTCCGGGTCGACAGGATGAACTTGATGATCTGCTGTCGGCATTGGATTCACTCTCCGAGCTGAATGATGCATTACCGGAATCCATACTGCGGAGGATCAAGTTTTTCCTTCTCGAGGCAGGTGAGAAAATTTACCGAACCAATAATCAGCTTGCTGAGCAACTGCGTAGATTTCTCGATGACCGTGCCTGGTTGGAAAACAAGCGCATTATGGACATCATTGGTGACATTGAGAGAAAAGCCGTTAACGTCGCCAATAAACCGCCGCCCCAACGGGAGTTTGTGTCTGTGGAACACGCTCATCCGTCTGTGGAGCTCCTGATGTCGCGCAGACTTTTTCAGCCACAGGTTGATATCAGCCTGGAAATCGATAATATTCTCAATGGCAACGCGGATCTGGATCTATCGGTTCTTTACGAACAAAACTACATTGACCCAGCCGAGATGGCCGACAATATTCGAAGACTGTTGTCGCAACACAAACAAGTAACGCTGCATCAGGTCCTGAAACGATTTCCGGCCACAAGGGGGTTGGCGGAAATTATTGCATACATCAACCTTGCCACTTCAGTTGAGTCGCATCTGATCGATCGAACGCAGATGGACAACGTGAAATACAAAACTGAATTTGGACACTTGAGAGAACTGGAAATGCCCAGAATTATTTTTACGCGCTAGTGGAGTGTCCTATATAAATCGTGCTTTAAGTGGTTCTCAAATTTGTCACAGCAAGGCGTGTTTCGCAGGAAATGTAGGTACCTTTTCAAGAAATACAACGCCGCTGTGGCGAATTTGAGGACCACCCGTAGGGCAAGTCGCTAAATGGACAGCAGTAATTGTATACATGTGTGTTTTGTTCGTTTTTCAAGGTTCAAAAACTCATCTAGCTCGCCACCATCTGGCCATTTAGTGACTTGCTTAAAGTATGATCTATATAGGACACTACACTAGGAGACAGTTTGTTGATGAAGGTCCTGAAGCCGATGGATAGAATAGTTGTCGCCGTGCCGCACAGCTTCGATACATGCCCGTGCTCCTGCCATTGTGGTCGCATTGTAGACCTTGTATTGCAGCGCTGTGCGGCGAATAGTATAGGAGTCTCTGATCGCCTGTTTGCCTTCGGTTGTATTAACAATCAGGTCAATTTCGCCATTTTTCAACATGTCG
>JAPYTQ010000136.1:0-2793 GCA_029941905.1 Pseudomonadales bacterium
ACATTGAGATGTTGTTGCCAAACCCGTTCGAAGAATAACTCGACCATCGATAGTTACCAGGATCAGTCACCATCCCAGCTCTGACTGGGTTGAGTTCAATGTATCGCAAGCAGGTCAGTAGATAAATATCATCCTGTACCACGCTTGATTTGAACCGGTCTTCAAACAAAGCGCCACTTCGGGCGTAGTTGCGTATACCGGCAAAAATGAACAGTCATTCTGGTAATAAATGAACACCAGTTTCTAATGCATTGCCTGTTTTGTATTTCTACCCCATACGTTCATTTTGTGTCAAGCCACTCATCGTCTTGCGCAATGATTCGCCCTTAAGTTCGATCCGATGAGCGTTGTGCATCAACCGGTCTAATATGGCATCAGCCAGGGTGGCATCACCGATCGATGCGTGCCATTCAGTGGTCGGCAGCTGACTTAAAACTATCGTCGACTGATGGCCATACCTGTCATCCATGATTTCCAGAAGATCATTGCGTTGGGTCTGTTTCAGTGGCTCTAGGCCAAAATCATCTAGGATAAGCAGTTGCGTTTTGGCGAGTTGTTTGAGCAATCGGATGAAACTGCCATCGGTTCTGGCGATGCTCACGGTATCCAGTAACCGATTGGTTCTGAAGTAACGCACAGCATGTCCCTGCAAGCAGGCATGATGACCTAATGCACAGGCAAGATAACTTTTACCTGAACCACAGGGTCCGGTAATCAGCAAATTTTGATGATGGATCAGCCAATCCCCTGCCGACAGCGATGCCATAACGTTTTTCTTTAAGCCCCGTGGATGGGCGTAGTCTATCTCCGACATGGTGGCAGCGAGTTTGAGTTTTGCACCTCTGAGCAACCGTGTCAGTCGGCGGTTATCCCGGTAGGTCACCTCGGCTGTAACCAGTTGTGCAAGGCGTTCTTCAAAACTCAGGTCTGCGTAGGTGTTGGGTTGTTCTCGTTGCTGTTGTAGTGACTCGGCCATACCAGAGAGTTTCAGGCTATGGAGTTGGGTTTGTATCTGTTGCATTGGATATTCCTTATAAATCGATTATTGATATTGGGTTGATCCACGAACATTCTCGTGGTGTTGGTTGAGAGGAGCATTGACCTCCTTGGTGGTGGGTATTTGATCGAGTTTGTGTTTGAGGATATTGCGAATGTTCTTTACGCTTCGCAGGCCCTCGACAACCCCAAGGCGGCAGGCGTTTTCCAATCGCTCATCACCATAGAGTTTGTTGAGATTAAGTAACCCCAGACATGCGCGGTAGGCTTGTTCTGGATGCGACTTGGCATCGATAAACAGTTGCACCATTATTTTAGTGTTGGGACCAATGGTGCCACCCCATTTGAGTAATCTTTCCGGTGTCCATGTGGCATGTGCGCGGTGATTCTCCGGCATATGGACCGGGTTCGTGGTAAAGCCAGCATGGTACTTGCGAGGATGCGTCGTAATGAGCGTATCCAGGTGATACACCTGCACACTGCTTGAACTGGCATGGACCTCAAGGTAGCCAGACAACTGATGTGGAACAGAGTAGAAGTGTTTCTGGTATTCGATGTGGTAGTCCACACCGACCCTGACTTTCTTGATATCAACATATTGATAACGATGTGTGGGTAACGGACGAAGCACGGGTTTGTCCAAAGACTCGAACTGGCTACGACGACTCCCGGGTAACTTCTGGAAAGGCTTGTTATTGAGCAGATCAAGCAGCTCCCGAATCCGGGCATTAAGACTGGCCAGGGTAAAAAAGGTCTCATGGCGGATCTTCGCCAAGATCCATCTCTCGACCAAAAGCACACTGCCTTCCGCCTTCGATTTATCTTTTGGTTTTCTTGGCCTGGCAGGAATCACGGCGACACTGTAATGCTCAGCCAGCGTGTTGTAACTTCGATTCAATTCAGGTTCATAACGGCAGGCTTTGTTGACCGCACTCTTGAGGTTGTCAGGTACCAACATGGTCGGGGTGCCACCAAGAAACTCAAACGCACGCACATGAGATTCAAGCCAGTCAGACAATGACTGACCCCAGGTTGCTTCTGCAAAAGAGTAGTTCGAGGCACCGAGAACAGCCACGAAGATAGCTGCCTGCCGGATCTCACCAGTGTCAGGATTAATCACCGGCACTGTGGGCCCGGCGTAATCTATAAAAAGTTTCTCTCCGGCTTTATGTACCTGTCGCATCGAACGTCGCTGCTGCGACAGCCAGACCTGATAGTGATGGCAATACTGCGAGTAGCTGTACGCATTGTGAGGGTGGCTCTGACAGTATTCCTCCCAGAGCGTCTGTTTCGTCACACCCTTGCGTCGCAGCTCAACCTGGGCGGTTGGCCAATCAGGGATAACAAACCTGACCTTGTGCGTGACCAGTTGATCTGGAAACAGCGCTTTAACCAGCGCATTGTGATCCATGTCGTCCGGCACCGGCCAACGGATTCCCGCCGCCACGGCCCGGGCCAGGTATTGATTAACCGATCCCACACTCACCCTGACGCTGCGGGAGATCTCGCGCTGACTCAGTTTCGCCTCATACCTGAGGCGAAGGATTTCCTTGATATAACGCACTGATAGTTTACCTCTTGCCATTGACCCCTCACGACTCTAATTAGAAAGTCACGAATGGTATCAAAAGTTATTAATTATCAATGCATTAGATGTGATTCTGGTTCAAAGTGAACGGTGATTCTGGAATCTGAACACTCATTCTGGCTGTCGCTGAAAAGTGTTCAGATAAGACCGGAATCGGTGTTTTGCAAGGTAGTTGTCGCTTTTAACTCTTATGCTGCTTCTTTTTCCGG
>JAPYTQ010000137.1:0-1788 GCA_029941905.1 Pseudomonadales bacterium
GACATTACAGTTCTGTGTTTTTTGTTCAAAATACTCCTTTTACGGACAGGAACTAACTAGTGCCCATCCATAAACTCATATACCACTGAAATATAAGGAAATATTTAGAGAAACAGAAAAAAATCCTTCTGGTTTTGTTAGAATTAATTTGCACAAAAAAACAACAAACACAGAAGGATTTACCATGCGAGTATCCCGCATTGCGCAGAGAAGTATATTTGAATTCTATTCAGAACACGAATTCGGTAAACAACTTAAACGCTTGGCGAGCATCTTGGATGATCATCCGGAAATACTCGCTATCATCGAAAAAGATTTGATCAATAAGTCACTCAAACCTGTTGGGCGCTCTGGATTAACGGTCGATAACATCTTTAGATGCTTGTTATTAAAACAGCAATTAGATCTCAGCTATGAAGCCCTTGCTTTTCATTTATCTGATTCTATGACCTATCGAACGTTTGTCAGATTACCACCGCATCTTATGCCAAAAAAGTCCTGTCTACAGTCCACGATTCGGAGCATTAAACCTGAGACGTTAGCAGAAGTTCATGACTTGCTCTCAAAGAAATATCTTAAAGAAGGCACCATCTCGATGGATCGAATACGCATAGACAGTACGGTTGTTGCGAGTAATATCGCACCACCCAGTGATAGTCAGATCCTGAATGATGGTGTGCGTGTGTTAAGTCGGTACTTGGCGAAAAGTCGAAAAGCGACCGGCAAGAAAATTCGGTTTACCGACAAAAGGAAAGCATCTAGATCGTTAGCATTCCAGATATTTAACGCTAAAAAAGCGGGAAAAGATGCACTTTACCCTGATTTACTGCAGTTAGTTCGCGTCGTTTTGAAGCAGGTAGAAAGAGGCCTATTGCAGGTAAGAGCAGAAGGTGTCGCATCACTGTCCACACAACAGTGGGTCCGTGATCTGGAACACTACAGAGACTTAACTTTGAGAGTGGTCGAGCAAACAGTACGTCGTGTTATCAACAAAGAAAGTGTACCCTCGGCAGAGAAACTTGTGAGTATATTTGAAGAGCATACTGACATTATCGTCAAGGGGTTTCGTGATGTACAATATGGCCACAAGATTAATTTGAGCAGCGAAAAGAGAGGCTTTATCACTCACTTGTCGATTGAAAACGGTAACCCAGCCGATAGCGATCTGTTCCTGCCAGTTCTCCAGGCGCACCAAGAAAACCTGGGCATGTTACCCAAATCTGTTGTATGTGATGGCAGTTACGCGAGTAAGGATAATGTTTCCACAGGCAGAGCACTGGGTATTCAACACGTTGTATTCCATAAACGTGCTGGCATATCCTTCCTCGCCATGGGTGTAAAAAGAAAAACCTTTGTGCGCTTGCGCAACTTCAGAGCCGGTATTGAGGGGAATATTTCAGAATTAAAACGCGCTTTTGGGGCCAGCAAAGCCAGGTGGAAAGGTCATGATGGTTTTAAAGCATTTGTCTGGAGTTCAGTCATCAGCTACAACCTGGTGCGTTTGGCACGATTTCAATCTGGCTAGGACATTTCTGGCAGGTTGAAGTGTGATTTATCCTGACTCTGCTGCCACAGAGTAATATGAGGTGGGTAAAAAACACCCAAAAAAGCCTGAAATCAGAATAGGTGACATATTTAAATATCAATATGATGGCATACTGCCAGAAAACCCAAACCCAGTTTCATCTCGGACTGAGATAAGTGAAAAAACCCCATTTATGGACGGGCACTAGCTAGTGCCCATCCATAAACTCATATACCACTGAAATATAAGGAAATATTTAGAGA
>JAPYTQ010000137.1:1888-2656 GCA_029941905.1 Pseudomonadales bacterium
TCTCGGACTGAGATAAGTGAAAAAACCCCATTTATGGACGGGCACTAGCTAGTGCTCACTTCGACTGTTCGCGTGCGAATTTCTCTTCTGGCGATAACACCAGGTGGTGACGCCTGAAGAAATAAAAACCACCGATGCCCAGCATAAACCAAATGGCTACGCCAACGAGACCGGCGCGATAGGTTTCATCACTGAGCTGAAAGACGATGGTTGTTAGTGCAACCACAATGGTCAGGTAAGCGCCTCCCTTTCCCAGTGGGCTCCGGTAAGGACGTTTGATGTCGGGGTACTTGTGTCGCAACAGTATGAAACTGGCGGCCTGCATGATGTAGGAAAACATGGCGCCAAATACAGCCATGTTCACCAGCGTACCGCCAATGATCGCGGTACCGCCTTCCACGCCAACGACAAACCAGACTCCAAGCATCACGGAGATACCCATTAGTGCACCGGACAGCATTGCGACATGCGGTGTTTTGCGTGTCCCATGGGTAATGCTGAGGAACGTCGGAAAGTAACCGGCCCGTGACAGGGAATAGATCTGCCGTCCTTCTGCAAAGATGATGGTATGAAACGATGCAACCAATCCCACAACCGCAACCAATGAAAGCAAATTCGCCGTACCGGTCCCGTATATTGCCCGAAAGCCATCCAGCAAAGGCTCAGCAGACTGGCCCAGCGCATAGGACCCAACGCCGCTAATTCCGGGGTTTAGAAATAGAATCAGAAATGCTGACAGGATCAGGGTTAACATGCCAGCGATGATAC
>JAPYTQ010000138.1:0-2644 GCA_029941905.1 Pseudomonadales bacterium
GTTTACAGGCCAGTTCCTTGCTTCCGTACTCGCTAAGGGCTCTCGACAAACCTAGCATTTATGGACTACTAGCGGCTCTTGGAGGCTACCGAATGCGCGCGATGGAGGACCATTTCATCATGCAACAGTGTGATCATTCTGCTCCCACTGCTGGTGAACATAAATGGCAAGAAAGCATGTATGCCACACATCAACGCTGCAGATGCCAGGCGAATTGAGAACGACATGGCCGTCCAAAAATGTTCCGGGTAACTTTCACCTACGCTCGCTGGATGCTCTAAAAAAAACCTTTCCCACATATTGATATCTTACAAAGCCAGTATTGTTATCAACTTTAAATCAGCGGGCGGAAAATACTTCTCAATTTAGTGCTTCTTTTAGGCTAAAATTGGGAAATATTACTCATTTATTCAAATAGTATGCAATTAGATTCGAAAGACAGACAAATTCTTCAAATCCTTCAGAGAGCATCTGATACCCCGATAGTCGAAATCGCCGAAACCGTGAGTCTCTCTGTTAATGCCTGCTGGCGCCGGGCTCAACGACTGCGAAAAAATTTCATCACTCACAACGTGGCTATACTGGACGCGAATAAGCTCGGACTCGGCCTGACGACATTCGTTTCAGTCAGGACCAATCAGCACAACGACAAATGGCTTAGTCAATTTTCTGAAGGAGTAGCGAGGATTCCCGAAGTAATAGAATTCTACAGATTAAGCGGTGAGATTGATTACCTGCTTAAAGTCGTTGTGAGGGATGTTGCCGACTATGACAGGGTTTACAAGAAGATTATCAGTGCGGCACCCCTGAGTGACGTTTCGTCTTCATTCGCGATGGAGAAAATCAAGTCGACCACCGTGCTGCCCATATAAATACAGGCAGAGACAGCACATTGACATGCTCGTTAGACGTAGCTGGCCTGAACCGCAGCCGTTGCTACCCCTTTGTTGATATGTGCATTGTATTGGGACAGCACCGCTTCCAGCGCACTGACACACAACATCACATTCTTTGGATTACTGGCGTACCCCATCAGGCCAATACGCCAGACTTTACCCGCTAAACTCCCAAGGCCAGCTCCGATTTCAAGATTGAACTGTTGCAGTAACTGTTTCCGGACCACGGCTTCATCAACACCCTCTGGTATGGTTACCGCATTAAGCTGCGTCAGCCGCTCATCTTCAGGTACGATAAAAGACAGCCCCATCGCCTCAAGCCCTGCCCGTAAGGCAAGATGATTACGGTTGTGCCTGAGCCAACTGGCTTCAAGGCCTTCCTCTGAAAGGACAACCAACGCCTCGTGCAAACCATATAACGCGTTGACTGGCGCTGTGTGATGGTATGCCCGGGTCTGACCTTCGCCCCAGTAACCCATCACCAGATTCAGGTCCAGAAACCAGGAGCTGACCTGGGTTTTTCTGTTTTTTATGGCTTCGACCGCCGCTTCACTCAAACTGATAGGCGACAAACCCGGGGCGCAGGAAAGACATTTCTGGGTCCCGCTATAGGAAGCGTCGGCTCCCCATCCGTCAAGGTCAACATCGCAGCCACCTAACGATGTTACACAGTCAACGATTGAAAGACATTCATACCGCCTGGCAAGATCACAAAGTTCCCTGGCATCGGACCGGGCGCCGGTAGAAGTTTCAGCATGAACAAACGCCACGATCTTCGCATCGGGGTTTGCATCAAGCGCCTTTTTTAAAGCATCAGGATCAACCGCACGACCCCATTCCTGCTCAACCACAACCGACTCGGCCCCCATTCTTTTTACATTGTCTGACATCCGAGACCCAAACACACCGTTCTGGCACACCACGACCTTATCACCCGGTTCCACCAGATTGACGAAACAGGTTTCCATACCCGCGGACCCTGGGGCAGAAACGGGGATAGTTAACTCATTTTCAGTCTGGAAGGCGAACTGGAGCAAGCCCTTAATTTCGTCCATCAAACGAATGAACTCCGGATCCAGATGGCCAATGGTGGGTTTTGCCATCGCGTTAAGAACACGCGGATTAACATCAGAAGGACCGGGACCCATTAACGTGCGAACTGTGGGATTAAATGATCTGTACATGTTAATTGCTTCTCCGCAGGCTTTTCTGATTGCAGGCAGTTTCCGGGAATCAAAAACCTGAGTTTATTGTGAAATAAAAAAAAGGCCGGTAACTAACCAGCCTTGATAAGTCATCACACACTTTTAAGACGCGATGACACGTTTTGCGGACGATTATTTAGTCTTCATCGTCGTCGACATCATCATCGTCAAAATCTGGAACCGGTCTATCTACTAATTCAATAAATGCCATCGGCGCAGCATCACCTGCCCGAAAGCCGCACTTTAAAATACGGGTGTAGCCTCCCGGTCGATCTTCATAACGCGGTCCGATGTCGGTGAAGAGTTTACCAACACTGGCCTTGCTGCCCATGCGCGCAAAAGCGAGACGTCGATTGGCAACCGAGTCGGTTTTCGCAAGTGTAATGAGTGGTTCAGCAACCTTTCTCAGTTCTTTCGCCTTTGGCAATGTCGTCTTGATGACTTCATGGTCAATCAAAGAACACGCCATATTCCGAAACATCGCCTTACGGTGCGATGAGTTCCTGTTTAGTTGTCTACCACTCTTTCTATGGCGCATGAGAT
>JAPYTQ010000139.1:0-2600 GCA_029941905.1 Pseudomonadales bacterium
CTCGCAAATAATGATCCGGAGAAAATTCAAGCAGCTTCACGCCATTCATATCGATGGTGAAGCCCACCTACTCTTGGCATTTCGAGTAATTGAGCTGTGACTAAGGTCATTTTCGATATCGGTCTCTCCACGGGTGGTTCTTTAGCGAGTCCCAGGTGCGTGCGATCATTATTATGGTATTCAAAATATCCGCGCAAGATCCGTTTCAGATGGCGTTCATTCCAGACGATGACATGGTCAGTACATTCTCTTCGAATACTGCCATTGAGTCTTTCGACATAAGCATTTTGCCAAGGACTGCGGTAAGCCGTTAACACTTCCTCAACCTACTTTCGGAACTACTACTAACTGATCCGTTCGTGAAGCTCTTTTAGACACTTGACGGTCAACCGGCATTTGTTTGAGAAGACCTAACTAAGTGAGTTCAATCATTATTGTAGTAATTGAAATACCCACGAAGAACCTTTTTAAAATGACGCTCATTCCATATACCATGCCAGACGACGCGTTGTTCACTTCAATGTCACAGCAAGTCCCACAGCCCAATGGACCGCACAACAGATTACCGAAGCTTTTCCATGGGATACTACGCCGAGGTATTTACTCAGAGACCGAGACCAGACCTTTGGAAAGCTTTTTCAGCAACGAGTTTTATCAATGGGTAGGCTTCACCATCGATATGAGTGGCGAGAAGTAGCTTGAATTTCACCCGGATCAATATTTGCGAAGGACAGCAAAACCCTCGGTCGACGCCGGAGGACGAATAGTAGATGGTACGCTCGCTGTGGGTGAAACGAACCTGCTCCCGTTTGAAGCCTGCGAGGGCAACCACAGGTGCACCGGTATGTTTGCGGCAGCTGTTGCAATGGCAATAAATCACGGATACCGGCGCGCCTTCGGCTTCATATCGCACGTGCCACACAGGCAGCCACCTGTTAGTACACTCATCGGGATTCCAGGGCTTGGTTACTGTTTTTTCTCGAGATCAAAGGTGATATTCATTTCCTTCATGGCGTTGACAAAATAGGACCTAACGTATTGGGGTTCGCCATTGAACTTCGGGTTGCGGAGTCGAGGAATGATTTCTTGCATCATGGTCCGTAACTCAAGGCGGGCGAGATGGGAACCGATACAGAAGTGCTGCCCTTGACCAAATGAGCGCAGTTTCCTCGAAAGCTGCGGTTCCCGTTCTGCACGGCTGACATCGAATATCATGGCGTCTTCACCGAATACTTCTTCGTCGTGATTGATCGCATGGTAGTGGAGAATCACCTTGTCACCCTTTTTTATCTGTTGGCCAGCGAGCTCAACATCTTGCATCGCAGTGCGGCGCATGGTGGTAAAGGCGGTGTTGTAACGCAACATTTCTTCGCAGGCATTGTCAATTTTGTCCGGGTTGTCGACCAGGTATTGTAACTGGTCCAGGTTTTCTATCAGCAAACGCATCCCCTGTGAAATAACGGTTCGGGTGCTCTCATTACCGCCGACCAGAAATAACACGAACATCCAACTAAAATCCAGCTCAGAGATCGGCTCGCCGTCTACCTCGCCATCAAGCAGGGCGCCCGTAATGTTGTCCATCGGAGTTTCCCTGTGTTTGGCTGCCAACTGCATTGCGTAGCCAATCACATTAGCGGCGGCGGTCTGGCCTTCTTCAACCGAAATTGACATGTCCGGGTCATCAGCGAATATCATCGTATTAGTCCAGTCGAAGAAGTCCTGGCGGTCGTCGAGATCAACACCCAGGAGTTCCAGAATACTGATCAAAGGCAGTTCAGCGGCGACTTCTTTGACGAATTCGCATTCACCTTTACTGGCGACACTGTCAACGATATGTCTGGCGTGTTCTCGAAAATTAGCCGCGTAGGCATCCACTGCCTTGGGCGTAAAGGCGTTGCGCACCAATCGCCTCACCTTTTGGTGATTCGGCGGATCCATATTGATAATCATCAAGCGATGAACACCTTCGACCATGTCCTGACTGGATTCCATTGGATAAGCGGTTCGTTCGGCGGAAGAGAAAATTTGCGGATTCTTTGACACGAAGTCCATTTCTTCCTGGCGCATCACGGCCCAGTAGGGTACGTCGGTCAGCGGGTCTTCTATTTTGACCACCGGACCTGCCTGCCTGATCTCCTTCAGTTTTTCGTAGGGCATACCCTCGGTGTACATTGCGGGGTCGAGTAAATTGGGGTAGGGACACTGGCTCATTCTGGACTCCAAAAGTCGTTGTTATTATTCCAGGCGATAGACTTGGGCAGCAGTACCGCTAAATATGGCTGATTTTTCTGTTTCACTTAAACCAGCCTCGTTGGCGATGCGCTTGAAGGTATTCCAGAGTGTACCGTAAGAGACACACTCCTTGTCTACGGGGAAGTTACTTTCGAACATACATCGATTGGCGCCAAAGGCTTCGATGACATAAATATAAAACCTGATCCAGACATAATCCAAAGTAATGGGGTCGGAGGAAAGTGCCGCAAAGTAATGGGGTCGGAGGAAAGTGCCGGAGTAAAGGAAGTAATGGGGTCGGAGGAAAGTGCCGCATTGAGATGTTGTTGCCAAACCCGTTCGAAGAATAACTCGACCATCAATAGTTA
>JAPYTQ010000140.1:0-2516 GCA_029941905.1 Pseudomonadales bacterium
TCACAAAGTGTTGCGAAGACATTACCCCCACCAATAGCGTAGCCCTGCACGCGCGCAATAACTGGTTTTGGAACATCACGAATGGCTGCGTGCAAGTCTTCAACTGGCAAGCCAATCATGCCACGTCCATCATAATTACCATCATGGGCAGATTGATCTCCACCCGTACAAAAAGCCTTATCACCAGCACCGGCAAATACAATGACGCCAATATCCGGGTTATATCCTGCCTTGTTAAATGCCTTAATAAGCTCCTCACAAGTCGTTCCACGAAATGCGTTATAGACGTCAGGCCGGTTTATCGTAATCCATGCAGCCCCATCCCGTTCTTCATAAAGAATATCTTCATAGCTCATTGTAAAATCTCCATTTTTCTATTGTCTGAATTCTACTTGTCGGATGGATTTATCCTTTTCCTCACAGCATTCAACAAGGCCTTGGTATGTAATTGGCGCAGCATGTTATTTGCATATTCGATTCCCTTTGCGACAGCATCTGCTGTCTCTCCTGCCCCTATCTCGTTTTCAAAACCACTGAACACATGATCCACCTCATATTCCGCCAATTGCACTGCCAAATCCTGGTATACCTTCAGAAAACCAGAGCCAAACCCTCGTGCCTCAGAAAATCCTGCTTGTCGTGCCAGGCCCCAATTTCTAAGAACGATGACATCGCGAAAACCGATCCGCCTCTCACCTTCATCAACTCGTATATCTATCACACCGCAATCAGCAATCTCGATTATTTCTGAAACTGACAGACCTGTTTCAAGTGAAACCTCATTAAGCGATTTATCTTCTGCGGGTGCCTCACCATCCACGAGTGCAGGCAACAATTGCTCAAGCCCACGCAGCGAAGATGGGTTCGCAATGGCATCAAACTCACCATCGGCGAGTAAAGACTTGATCCTGGCAAGGGACATCTCCCGCTCCTGCTGCATGAACTTAATACCCAAAAGACGTTTGAGATGGATATCAGAATAAAAGGCAACATTACGTTTTGGTTTTTCTGGTTGAGGCAGAATACCTTCGCGTATGTAAAAACGTATTGCCTCACGGCTGACGCCACTATGCTCTTCAAGCTCTTTCATCTTCATGGTCGTTTATCGAACCCAATTATCGTCTATGCAAACGAACCGGCATTTTTGTAATGCCTCTAACAAAATTTGATCTTAAGCGTGTTGGCTCCCCTACCATTTCAACCATACTGAATCGCTCCATAATTTCTTCCCAGACAATTCGTAATTGCATCTCGGCGAGTCTGTTTCCCATGCATCGATGAATACCAAACCCAAAAGAAAGATGATTACGCGGAGTCTTTCGGTCAATGATGAATTCATTAGGGCGTTCAATTCTTGCTTCATCCCGATTTCCTGAGATATACCACATCACCACCTTGTCACCTTTCTTAATATGCTGACCAGATAGAATGGTATCTTCTGTTGCACATCTTCGCATGTGCATTAGCGGTGTTTGATAGCGTATAACCTCTGATACAAGGCTTGGGATGAGACTGGCATCCGCCCTTAATTTTTCGTACTCACCTGGATTCTGGTTAAGCGCAATAACGCCACCGGAAATCGAATTTCGAGTCGTGTCGTTGCCACCAACAATAAGCAGTATTAGGTTTCCAAGATACTCATAGGGTGTCATGTTTTTAGTCGCAGGCGAGTGCGATAGCATCGTTATAAAATCAAGGCTGCCATCAGGGTCTTTATTGACTCGCTCATTCCAGATAACTGTGAATTCTTCCAGACATTCCATCAATGCTGCCATCCGCTCTTCGGCCGAGACACTATCATCTCCTGCAATCTCGGGGCTTGCCGTTGCCATATCGGACCAGTAGGTTAATTTAGAACGTCGTTCAAATGGAAAGTCAAAAAGTGTCGCCAACATACGGGTTGTCAATTCGATCGACACACGCTCCACCCAGTCAAATGTTTCTCCTACTGGCAAGCCTTCCATGATTTCCACCACACGTTCACGAATCAGAGGCTCAAGTAAGGCTAGATTAGTTGGAGCGACAACACCCGTAACCGCTTTACGTTGCTCGTCATGCCTGGGCGGGTCCATTGCTATGAACATATCGAGCTGGAAGTCTTCTGGATTATCACCAATGAACACCGCCGGTTCAGATGAAAAAACCTGATGATTCTTCTCAACCTCTGATATATCTGCAAATTTAGTGACGGACCAATATGGCCCGAACGGACTTTCCTTACAAAAGTGGACTGGTGCTTCCTCACGCAACCGTTCGAACATTGACCAGTGGCTGTCTGTTTCATACAAGGTTGGATCAGAAGGATCAATCTCATCTAGCGGGATACTGTGCACACTCTCGGGGACTTTATTTGATGTTGTTTTATTCATGGGTCGACTCAAATTTATTAGGGGTTTAGAAAAGCAGGGAGAATTTACCACGTATTACGTATGTTTACTACGCAAATTACAAGATTCTAACTTCCTGTCCTGTGCGATTTCTTAAATTAAGCTGCTACCGGCAGTTGATATAATCCG